>NZ_JBNBLH010000009.1:133125-152521 GCF_049830555.1 Roseobacter sp. EG26 | reverse complement strand
CTCGGCCTGCTTCAGGATCGCCATGATCTGCGCATCGCTGTATTTCGATTTCTTCATCAGAATCTCCTCTTTCATCATTTGAGAAAATTCTACTTCAGCACACCCCTAAATTTCGGGAGGATTACCGTACCAGATTGCGCCGCAGTGCAGCTCCACCGAACCGGCCATTCGCTGCGCCCGCGAAATTGTAGCGCGACCCGAGGTCGGGAGTGTGGGCTTTCCCGACCTTCTATCAGGAGGTTTCGCTGACGCAGCATTATCTCGCTCTCGCGGTGTTGTGTTTGACGCGGTGCAGAAGATTTCCTGTTTGCGGACAGTCACCGGAACAGGAATAGGCTGAATCCGATCCGAACCTTCTCCGCAACCAAATCAGCAGGAAGAAACGTGAACGAATTCTACACCTGAACGGCCCGGATCAGGGAGCTGGGTCAGCACCTAACCGCAGCAATTATATTCGCGGCCGTACTTCCAAGCCTCGACGAGTTCACCGGGCAGCAGTCTCAATTACGTTAGAGAAATCAAAATCGTCACTTGGTCACAGTTCCCTGACCGCCCAGTTTCGACAATTTGGCAAGATAGCTTTGATCTCCGTCTAGTTGCATGACGTCGGAAGCGAAGATCATTGCATCGAGTGCGCTATCTGAGTTTCCAGCGCTTAACTCTCCGACCGCAAAAGCCCAAACCTTTTCGGCGCTAAATGCTCCCGAGCCTACCTTCTCCGCCACCAAAGTCAGGGCGAGACGGGATTCGCCGACCGATGCCAGAGCCTCAATTATTGGTGCCCGGTCCGCATTACTTCGAAAATCGTGCGATAGATTCGATAGATATTTGACCCCATCAGCTGTCTTCCCATCATGAATCAAGCGTGCAACTATTTCAGCGTGAGCGTCGCGAATTTCCCATGGAGGTCGCGGAATGTCTTCGACGTTGGCTAGAAGCGCTATCGCTCTCTCTACTCTCCCGTCCTCAATTGCTTGAAACGCCAATTGAACATATGCATCGTGGCCCATATCTTCAGCTGACCACCAATTCACGGCCTTAGTCTTCTCAATCCAATAATTCGGATCGTCGCCGTTTCTTTCGGCAAATAGTGCAGCAAATTGCATTACGCGTGCTGGCAAGAAATCGAAGCGATCTTTATCCTCATTTGCCTCGGACTCTCCCATGGCTTTCCGCGAAAACTCAACAAACTCAAGAGCCTTTGCTATATGTCCATTGTTCACCAAGCTCCGCCAGTAATTCCCAAATCCACTATCCTTTAAGTCTCCGTTACCAGGGTGCACATACTGAGCGAAATAGTAGAGTGTGTTGGGTCTGACTGCCTTCGAGAACGATCTGATAGCAGTCTCGGCTTTGTCTAAGTTGCCCAAGCCGATTTGCCAATTTAGATAATTACTAAAGATTTTGACAACTGGCGAATGCTTACCGACGTATTCCAGCGAGCCGCTTTGTTCATCCAAATACTTCTCAACACGACCTCCGAAGTTCTGGGCCCGCCCCGCGTCGTCACTTTCCCAGGCTAACAACATCCACTCTGACAAGATCAGCATTTCAAACTGGTTACGATCATAGATTCCGCGATGATGAAGAGGCTCAAGGTTGGCGTCTTTGAGTCGCGATTCTGCTCTCTTCCAGGCGACTTCGGAACCTGCAGAATCGTCTCTATTCCAACGCTCTGCAGCAAGAGCTCCATTGGAGCGATGCAACATCAAACTGAATTCTTCACTCATCGGTCCAGAATGATCTTCGTATCTGAGCAGCAGTTCTTCAGTCTCTGACAACAAGTTAGCCTTGAGTCCGACCTCGACGACCTCCCAAAGGAGTTCACCTGCCAGAAGACGACCGTGCTTGCTTTCGTCCAGCAAAATTAGGCTCACGGCAGCCTCAAATATACAAACACTGACTTGTGCCAATATTTGGCCACTCACTGGCGATACTTTCTCGAGGCAAGAAGACAAAGCTGCATTGCCCGCAATCTGGGGCCAATCCGCAATGAAATCTATTGATAGCTCACTTGTGCTGTTCTCATATTGAACCTCAATCGCAAAGGTTCCAGCAGCTGATCCCAATGGTAAACTTCCTTCCGTCGAGATGTACAATTGTGACAAATCGTTCGGACTGATCTGCAGACCCTGGGCCACGGGCTTGCCTGAGCCGAAAGTAATCGTTCCCGTCTTCGGTATTTTTATGATTGTAATTGTCTCGTTAGCAGACAGCTCAAGTGTTTCGAATTTGATTGGAATTCGTGCTCCATCGTCTCCAGAAGCAACATTAAACCGTGTGGTTTCCTGAGCCCAACTAACCGATACCAAGGCAATTGGCAGCAAACTCCAAAGTAAAATAAACCGGCATTTCCTAAGAAACCACAGAGCAACGTTTTTCGCAGAAGTCATTGCAGGTTTTCCTGGATTAAACTCAGAATGTCATTGTGACTTCCCGGGCTTGCTCTTTGCTTATCGACTGTTTCCTTCGCCAATTGCAAGGGGGTGTGACCGTCATCCGTTTTTGCTGTCAGGTTGGGTTGCGAGTAGGACGAATAGAGAAGGGATTTCACAGCTTCGAGATTGCCGGAGGAAATAGCGATGTGTAGTGCCGTTTCATCGTAGAGTTTGTTCTGCAGGCTTTGATTTGAACCAATCGCCAACAACATATCGATGATTTCCCCCTTTTGTCTTTTCGCTGCCAACATGAGCGCTGTGTTGCCAAATTCGTCGATTGCGTCGGGATTCGACGTGACGTTGGTTAGTCTACGAATTACTTCGCGCTTTTCTGCGGTCACATCACCTGGATCAACGAGAGCGGTTTGTAGCGCATTGTAGCCGGGGAATGAGTTTACGGCACCGACCGTGGCTCCATTATCGATCAGTATCTCTGCGACTTCCCAATGTTCATAAAGCACTGCATAAAGGAGAGCATCGTACCCCGCGTCTGTCCTCTCTGAAACATTTGCCTTCCCATCAATAATCATGCGGCGAATATGGTGCGGCGACAAAAAAATATCGTTTTCGGACGGTTCGCTACTCACGTAGTCAAATGCACGTGTAAGTGGAGTATACCCAGTTTTGCTTCTTTCGTTAAAGTTGGCCTGGAAATCAATAAGTAATTCCAATAGCTTAGCTCGGTTTTCAATAATACGGTTAGATTCTCCTAAGACGACGAACAAGGGGGTCAATCCATCATCCGAGGGGAGGCCGGGGTCCGCCCCCTCCTCTAGCAAAATTTTCACAGCTTCTACGTCAGACGAAACAACTCCCCGGATAGCGAAATCAAGCGGCCTGAAACCCTCGGTTTTCGTATTGGGACTGGCTCCGCCCTTTTGGATCAATTTACGAAGTATGCCGTACTGACGCGAGTGTATTGCATCACCTACTGGAGTTCTTCCAAAAGCGTACGGAGAGTCCAACATGAAGTCGTCTTCCTCGAGCAACACATCTATGACTTTGTCGTCTCCCTGATCTATGGCCAACCCGATTACGCTATCATATAGGCCTTCCTCAGTTGCGAGTCTGGGGGCGGCATCGTTTCTTAATAAATAGCTGACGAACCTTGGTCTATTGTGTGCGACGGCGTAGTGAAGTGGGCGCCATGGCAGGGCGATTGGGTGCGTGGGTTTGCCGGGCAGGTTCAGGTCAGCACCACCTTCGGCATGCAGATACCTCATAACAGCGAAATTGCCGAATTCGATGGCTTTGGTTAGAGCCGTTCCACTCTTTGCTGAAACGTTGACGTCCGCTCCGAAGTTTTCAATCAGCAGCTTTACCAACCTCAAGTCTCCAACTCGAGCAGCCGCCATAAGTGCTGTCTCACCATTATTACCAACTTGATTTATGTTGGGGTCGATTTGGTATATTAGTCGCGCAATGGAATCTAATTTCAGATTTCCAACTGTCTCGGATAATGTCACGACGTCAATTCGTACTGTGTTTTGGTCGTAAGCGCCCTCTGGATCTTCGACTCGAACGCCAAAAATCGCCGCACTGCCGATTTCCGCCAAGAGCTCAGGTTCGTACTCAAGAGTGTCAGTAGAACGCCAAATGAATGGGTAATCGTTCAATTCCAGTCCGTTATGATAGAAGGTTCCGTTGCTAGGATGGCCTACCACCGACAACTCCAGCTCTTCTGTGGCGTGATCGGGGTCACTCACTGTCGGGCGTTGGAGAAGCGTTCGACTCGAAGCAAGACTGACTACACTGTCCGTTTCGATAGCTGGAATTCCATTCTTTGAAACATCCCGCCCGCTCCTGAAGTCTCGCATCAGCTTCTCTGCCAACGCGTAATTCCCCGATTCCAATTCAGCAATTGCGCGTGTTTTTAGGTCGCCTCTGTCAGGATCGTCTGGCGTTTCCAATCGTTCCCATTGGTTTCGTAGCTCTGTGTATTGGACGGCGATACGAATTAGCTCTTCGCCTCTCTCTTCTGGCAGGACATTCGTTCTACCCAATATCTCAAAGAAATTGATTATTGTCTCTTCTGTTACTCCAATCTTTGATGCCGTAGGCTCTAGGTTTACTTGTGATTTTGCGATTTCAACGCTAACGCCAGAGACGATTGCCGCTACGAATTGTTCAACATCAATGCCTTCATTCCCAGGTAAGACAACGTTGAAATTGGAGTCCGTTACAGTTCCAGTAATGACTGCGTAGTTTGTCGTTTGGTCTGATAGAACCGCTGCCTTTAGTTCGTCATCGCTGCATATTACAGGGCCAACAGGCCTTACAAATTGCCGGAAGATATTCTCAGGCACCATATTGTTAAATCCTGGCAACTCACGTTGTCCACCTACAACAAAGCCGTAAACCCAATTACTGGCATCCATAACCGGAGCGCCGCTGTAGCCCTTCACAATATTTCCTCCAGTTGTCCAAGTCTTGAGCGGTCCAGTGAAATTTCTTATCTTGAAGTCTTCACGTGTTATGTCCGCGTCGAGCGGGAAGCCAAGTGTCCAGAGATCTGGTGTGCCGGCGCGGAGGCGGTTTGCATCGCAGAAGCCAAGATGTGGAAAATCCTCACCGAGCGGCTCTTCTGAGTGGGCCACTGCTACGTCCAAATCTGGCGATGGCTGAATCTCCACCAGAGGAAAAGATTTGTTTTTTCTCTCGATCCGCGCTCCGTTGCACTCGGTAACGACGCCTGAATCCGGAACGACTGGAGCCAATACATGTTTTGCGCTGACTACGTGCCCAGACCTGGTGATCAGGAAGCCTGTCCCGGCCGAAGCCGGTTGCCGCCCACCATCAGAAAAAACGAAGTCGCACGAAATAAACAGAATTGCGTCTTTTGGATCATCTGCGATTTGTGCCGCCAGAGGGCTAGCCGAAAGCGCCGCAATGACTAGAAAAATTAGAGAGGCCGCCTTCATGCGGGGTATAGCCTCTTTGCAAAATCGAGGTCCTTGGGGGATATTAAATTCAATCGACTTACTTCGACGCCTTCGTCATTGAAACTGGCCGGAAAAGTATAGAGCATTACCGAGTCCGGATCGTATTCAGCTAGTTTGTGGCCGGAAATACTGTGGGAAAGGTAGAACGACCTCACACTTTCTTCGCAGAGTTTTTCGAGCTGGGCGGGCGTTACGTCCTTTGTGTTACATTTTCCCCAGTTTTTACCGAGATGGTCCGCGACGATTTCGTTGGTTCTCCATGTGAGGCCGGAATCTGGATGCTGATGTTCGTGGCGTAGACCGAGCACATGCCCGAATTCGTGCTGAATTATGCGCTTCCGTTGACGCCTGTTGGTTCTTGAGTTCGACAAATATCCCAGCCGCATGGTATGGGTGCCGCTAAATTTTCGGTGGCGGGCTTGACGGCCCAAGGCGCTATCGTTGAAGTCTGTTTCTACTCTAATTCTGATATGTGCGCTGGCGACATCTTCAGTCTCAACGAATTCTAAATTGGCGCCATTCGGACCAGTCCATTTCCGCGCCTCGGTCATGATTTCGTTCCGCAGATCTTTTTCTGCATCGAAGAGTCCTACAAGCAACTTCCAAGGGCCGGGGTCGTTTGCTTTCCAGGCGTCCGAGCGTTTCCACACTGCAGACTCCAACGCAAAGGCGAAGTCCTCATAGGTCAGCAGGCTTCCAGCACTCGAGTCAAAACCTACGGTGTCGCCGTCCAATGAAGAGAAGTTCTTGTAGGTCTGAAGCGTTCGCATTCGGTCGAGATCGCTGACTTGCGGCGTACTACAAGACGCAATCTTTAGGTCTTCTTCCGAAAACAGCCCTTCGTTCTTAGCGCTGACTCCACCCGAGACACCACCACCCAGGATACTACAACAGCAACCTGTTATGAACTGTCGACGATCGATCCTAAATTCACACATCTAAAGAGTGTTTGACCTCAAAGCTATTAAAACAATCGCAGTTTACCATAGCTCGGCCGAGATTCAATTTTGTGTCGATTATCGGTCAAATCAGCCGACTTCGAATGCGGCACCCGCCTTGGTTATCCTCGATTGCGCCAGCTACCAAACTCCAAAATGACCGCAAACGAAAGGTGCGAGAGTCTCACTTCGCGTGCGCGATGATTTTCTGCGCCGACAATTGCTGCAAGCGAACGCGACATGAATTCGACGGGCCCGGTTAGGGCTCACTTCGGCCACTAGATGGATCGCAGCATATTCTCAAAGTGGGTCGTACCACCCCAGCATGGACGGCCCAGAGCCGTCGTAGAAAATAATATCATTCGCGGCAGTGCGGCGCCCTCAACACGGACTTTCGCTCAGCCCTTTTCGCATCAATATGAAGGGGCCTTCATCGTGCAATTGGAATTCCAAATATTCATAACCAAGAGCGGCGTAGAAATTCTGCGCCGTAAGAGAGGAGTGAAGCATGATTTCCGAAATTGCATTTTTCCGCGCAATCCCTTCCATGTTTTCGACAAGCATCTTGCCGAAGCCTTGTTTCTGATAGTTGGGATCTACGAATAGGGAGCGCAGATAATCACGTTTCAGTCCAACCGTACCGACAAGATCGGCACCCAAAAAACAAAGGAATATGAGCTCATTTCGTATTCTCTCAACAATCCGTTCAGGTTCAAAAATGGCGCATAGCAAGTCAATTGACTGTTGATCATAGTCTTTGGAATTTGATGTGCGAATAGTTCGCTTAATCAGTCTGCTAAGCATAACTGCGTCGGTATCGGTTGCTCTGAAAAATTCAAACGGCTTCATCTCTGCTATATCTTACTTAGTTCGGGCCTATGTTGCACGGTGCTGCGCGCAGTGTCACGCGTTCAAGGCGGCTGGATAAGTTGGATACGCGTCAACGGTCCCAAGCCGGCTTCCATCGGAGGATACTGTTCTGCGGTGTGGCTGCCCAAAAGCAGCCGTTCGCCGCAAGAGCATTGTACCGCTCGCTGCAATGCAAGATAGTGGCAAGCGAGGCCCGCTTGAGCGATACGCTGCAGTGGTCTTCTCGATGTGAACGTCGTCGTCCGTCCGTGTAAGTGATCTACTGGCGCGAGACTAGGTGCATCGTTAGGCTTGAGCGACAAACATGAGCAATGTGTTCCGCGAGTTTTTCCTGAAATTGCTCGGCTGTTTTTTGTATTTTTCTGTTCCTCGGAAGAAGCAGCCCAAACGTCATCCACCTTTCGGGTTCGAAGGGAATGGCCGCAAGGCGGTCGCCGAATGCACTGGCCACCATTTCGTCAGCGATCGTTATGCCTGCGCCCTCGGCCACAAGGGCACAAGCGAGTTGGGAGGATGAGACTTCATGTGTTGCGTCAGGTGTAACGCCAGCCGAATTGAAGGCATCGTCCAGTTGATCGCGTAGCAACAATCCCTGCATCAGTCGGATAACCGTATCTGACGCAAGCTGATCGGCGGTGACAGATGCCTCTTGGGCCAATGGATGTGCCGCCGGTAAGATCGCTAAAGCGCGGACGCGCACCAGAGGCACAGTCTTTATGTCCGGATGGCTGACGGGCAAAGCCGCAATACCGATATCATACTCTCGCCCTGCAAGCCATTTGCCAGCTTCTCGCCTTGCGCGCACATCCAGGGTGACGCTGACGTCTGGATGCTCTTGCGTAAACATCGCAACCGCAGGGGCCGACAAGAACTGTGCAATACGTGGCATCGTCACGATACGAAGACTTTCGGTACGTCCGGCACGAATATCCGATGCGATGCGGGGCACTTCGTCAAGATTGTCGAGTATGCGCCCGGCTTCTCGGTAAAATGCTACTCCTTCTTCTGTTGGAGTTAGGCTCCTCCCTGATCGATCAAAGAGTTGAAGTTTGATCTCTGCCTCAAGGCCGCTGATCAACCGGCTGATGGCGGGTTGGCTAAGATGCATGACCTCGGATGCCGCTGCCACAGAACCCTCGGAGAAAGCCAACCTAAACGCGCGAAGGGCTTTGATGTTCATAGTTTATCGCTTTACTTTTTTGCATCAGTAGATGTCATATTTGCAAATTTGGCAATCAATACCTCTGCTATGCATTAACCATCGAACAAACGGAGGAGCCAAAATGAAACGCAGAACATTCATAGGGAGTATGGCCGCGAGTGCCGCGCTCGCCGCCAGCACAACCGCAACTTTTGCAGCAGAATGGCCGAGGCGCCCAATCAACTTGGTGGTACCCTACAAGGCAGGTGGTGGCACGGACGCTTACGCACGGGCGATCTCTGCGGCGGCAGAAGGCATTCTGGACGTGCCGGTGGTGGTCGTGAACAAGCCAGGTTCTGGTGGCTTGAACGGCGCAAACTCAGTGGTCGGCGCGCGGCCCGACGGCTACACTATGATGATGACATCAGGTGGGTCGTTCCTACTTTCCACGATGACGCGGGACACGGATATCGACGCGCTTGAGAGCTTTGAGGTTGTCGCCCAGATAGGTCAACTTCGCACTTCGCTAATGGTACCAAAAAACAGTCCCTACCAATCAGTTCAGGATGTGATCGATGCAGCCAAAGCAAACCCCGGGTCGCTTCGCTGGGCGCATTCCGGTCGCGGGGGTTTCCACCACGTCGGGGGCTTGGGCTTTCTGGCCAACAATGGCATCGAAGCGCAGGACGTGCCGTTCAAGGGTGGCGGCCCGACCCGCGCAGCCCTGATTGGAGAACAGGCCGATTTCGGGTTCCTGGGCGTTCAACAGCTGCGCGGCTTTGAAGAGCAACTGCGCGCGTTGGCCGTGAACAGTGCAGATCGCGACACGATCATGTCTGACGTGCCAGCCTTTGGCGAATTGGGTGTCCCTTTTGCAGCTGTCTCCTCTCCGGTGATCGTCTTTGCCCCAAAGGGCACCCCTGCCGAAGTGATTTCTGCCATGGAAGCTGCACTCGCTGAGATTGCGGCAAAGCCACAGTTCGCCGAACTGCTTGCTGAGCGCGGCACTGGCCCCGTTTATGCAAGCGGTGCAGACGCCAAAGCGGGTCTTGCTGCTATGAAGGCTGACGCGGCCCCCTTGGTCCAGAGCTTGACCAACTAGTTGCACCAAACGCACCTCGGGCGAGTGGATCGCACTGGCCCGACGAACCCACAACGTAATCGGACGAGGAGGTTGCCATGCAAAACATGGCTGAAGGGATCGGCTTGGCCATCCTAGCGCTATTGGCGATCTGGGGTGCTTGGCAAGTGCCGGGTGCCAGCCCCGGAGATACCTGGGCGGGTATTGTACCGTTTGCAGCATCTCTGGCGCTGCTGGTACTTTCGGGCCTCATGATTGCGACCGCCACCCGGGCAAACGCGACCGGCCCCAATGATCACAGCCAAAGCGAAAGCGGAACGCTCGACATTCTTGTCCTGTTCGCTGTGGCTTTGATCTATCAACAATCGTTCCGCTGGTTCGGCTATGTCCTTCCGACGGCGATTGTCGCTCCTGTCGTGATGTACATCTTCGGGGTTCGCAGTTGGGTGGGGCTTGCGGCCTCGGTTGTGGTCTGCCCGCTTGTCTTCCACATTCTCTTCTTCGTCTTGCTTGGTGTGTTCCCTCCCTACGGCGAGGTGTTCGACTTGCTTGACTGGCTTCGGGGGTAACTCAAATGGAAATCTTTCCCGCCTTGCTCTCGGTCATCACTGACCCAACGCTTCTCTTCGCGATTGTCCTTGCAGCTGCAGTTGGCATGATCGTGGGTGCCACGCCCGGGCTGACCGCCTCGGCAGCGATTGCGATGCTTCTGCCAATCACCTTTTACATGCCGCCATTGTTCGCTCTGGCCTTCCTTTACGTCATCGGAAAGTCTGGACGCTACGGCGGTTCTGTTGCGGCGATCCTGTTCAACACCCCAGGCACCGCAGCCAGCGCGGCGACGCAGATCGATGGGTATCCTCTGGCGCGCGCTGGCAAAGCAGGAAAAGCCATGAAGGTGGCGACGATTTCCTCAGTCATTGGTGACCTGATGGGCGACATCATGCTTGTGGTCGGTGTCGGCTTCATCGCCGCCATCGCGCTAAAGATTGGCCCACCCGAGACATTTGCGATCTATTTCGCCGCCTTCGTGGTCATCGGCTCGGTGATTGGAAAGTCCATCGTCAAGGGCCTTGCATCGGCCTTGCTTGGGATTCTCGTCGCAATGGTCGGCCTTGATCCGATCTCAAGCGAGGAACGATACACCTTCGGCTCTTTCGATCTGTCCAACGGTATCGGTTTGGTCCCATTGATGATCGGTGTCTTTGTGTTGGGAGAGGTCTTTTCCCAGCTCGAAGAACGCAAGAAGGCGAAAGGCGACATCAAGGAAAATGAAAGCGATCCCACTGGTCACACTCTGACCTACGAAGAATACAAACCCTGTATCCCCCATGCCGTCCGGGGCGGGTTCATCGGTGCAGGCATTGGTGTTCTGCCCGGTTTGGGCTCGGCCATTGCGGCCTTCATTTCCTATGGCGAAGGTAAACGCCGCGCCAAAAACTCTGAACAATGGGGCAAGGGTGCATTGGAAGGTGTCGCCGCCCCAGAGGCTGCAAACAACGCCGTGTCCGGCCCCTCGATGGCCCCTCTTCTGACGCTTGGCATACCAGGATCGACTATCGGTGCCATTCTCCTCGGCGTCTTTCTAATCCACGGAATTCAGGTTGGGCCGACCCTGTTTCTGACCGACAAGGAACTGGTCTATCAGCTGTTTGCCTGTGGTATGCTCGGCATTCTTGCCTATGGCATCATTGGATATTTCGGGGCCACACAGGTTGCCCGTCTGATCCTCAAAGTGCCGGTCAACGTGCTCTACCCGTTGATTTTCATGACAGCTTTTGTTGCTTCTTATTCAGCGCGCGGATCGATGTTTGATGTCACCGTGATGACCATCGCCGGGTTCGTCGGCTGGTTGATGCGAAAGTATGATTTCAATGTCGCGGCTTTCGTCATCTCCTTCGTACTTGCAAAAGGGGCGGAAGAAACCTTCAGGCAATCCCTGCTCATGTCTGACGGGGGTGCTCTGATCTTCGTGGAACGTCCCATCGCCGCCGCGTTCCTGCTGCTTGGGCTGGCCGCAATGGGGTTCCGCATCCGCTCGATCCTAAAAGAACGGCAAGTCGCGGACGGAGGGTTGGGCGATGCTTGAATCTCGCATCTATCGTGACTGCTTTTCGTCCTCCGAGATGCGCGACATCTGGTCAGAGCATGCGACGATTTCGACGTGGCTCAAAGCGGAGCAAGTTCTCGCCCGATGTCAGGCAGACCTGGGCGTGATCCCGAACGACGCGGCAACAGCGATGGAGGCGATCAGCGTATCCGAACTGGACGTGGAAGATCTGGCAGCCGAAATGGCCCTGGTTGGTCGCCCAATTATCGGCCTCGTGAAACAGCTTCGCGTGCTTGTCCCGACGCATGCAAACCACGTGCATTTCAACTCTACCACGCAAGACATCATGGACACCGCCATGGTAATACAGATGAAATTGGGGCTGGAGGGCATCCGGAGCAGTACAATCCGGGTGACTGGTCTGCTTGATGCCCATATCGCCGCGCATTCCTCGACGGTGCTGATCGGGCGGACCAATGGCCAGCACGCTTTGCCAATCGCGTTGTCGGCAAAGTTGCGGGTCTGGCGATCGGAATTGCTGCGAAGGTTGGAGGCGATGGAATTTGCGGCTTCCCGTGGTCTGAACGTTCAGGTCGGTGGACCAGTCGGTGACCTTCGTGGATATGAAAGCGGCATGGGGGAAAGCGTCAAGTCGGCCATGGCCGAGAAACTGAGCTTGGGAATGGTTGACCCTCATTGGCAAAGCGCACGCGACGGCGTGGCCGAAATTCTGGCGACGCTTGGCCTTCTTTGTGGGTCGCTGTGCAAGATTGGCCATAATATCAACCTTATGTCTTCCTCCGACATCGCCGAAGTGTCCGAAGGTCATGTGAACGGCAAGGGCGCGTCATCCTCGATGCACCACAAACGTAACCAGAGAGCCTCAGAATTCTTGGAAGCTGTTGCACGGCTTGGCCGGCAACGCGCCGAGCAGATTGGCGAGTTCACTCTGCACCAACATGAAAGATCCGGAGGTGCCTGGATCGGCGAATGGACTCTTGTTCCCGAAGTCTTCTTGCTGACGTCCGGCGCGGTGTCCTGGGCTGAAACCCTACTTTCGGATGTCACTTTTCACGCCGAACGAATGGGAGATCGGGCTGAGGCCGTGACCGCATCGAACCGGGAAGATACCACGCAAGTTGATGCGTCTGGCTCTTAGCTGAGTTAATTTATTGTCACTATTGACAGTTAATATAATCCATCTTACGTGCAACCCAATGCGGCACCATGTTGGTGCGCCCAATTGGAACGGATGGAACATGGCCGGACGCCCGACAAATCGAGATGAACGCTATATCCAAGTGATGAAGGGCTTCGTGCGTTGCGTCGCACGCTACGGGCTGGATGGCGCGTCCTTGTCGCATATTGCCAAGGAAGCCCGCCTTACCCGCCCCCTGATCCGGCATCATGTTGGGAACCGCGAAGACATGATCACGGGTTTGACCGACTTCGTTCTCAAGAGCTTTGACGATCAGACCGCAGCCATGGTTTCTTGCCTGCCGAACGAAAGGCCTTCAAGCGCTCTTGTCGACTTGCTGTTTTCAGAAGATGCCGTGTCCGAGCCGGATATGGTGCTGGCCTTCGCAGCACTTACTGCCCGGTCGTTAGATGATGCAAAGCTGCGACAACGATGTCGAGAGACACTTCTGGATTTTGAAGCGGCCATCGCAGACACACTGCGACGCGACCATGGTGACGCGGATGATGCCGCACTGGGTGCCGCGGCCCACGGGATCATGGCGCTTTACTTCAACCTAACGTCGCTGGCCCCCCTGGATATGCCGAAAAGCTGGCAAAACCACGCCAGAGGTCTAGCCCATGAGCTTCTAGAAAAACTGGATCAGCCATCATGACACAAGCCCGCCTGTTCAACTACGTCACCTTTGCCGCGCTGATGATCGCCACGGCGCTTGGCTATCAATCGTTATGGGGGCTCTTGTTCATCTATTGGACGATCCCGAACTTCTATTCTGGGCACGCATTCTTTCTGTCTGACGTGATCCGCGACGACGACCCGATCTTGTTCTGGTTGATCCAGATAGCCTGGGTGGTTCTGGGCCTGATGCTGGTAGCTCTTGATTTCTTTCCTGTCGGAGGTTGATCCATGACACGCAAATTGCACCTTTTGCCGGTCGAAGCTTACACATCGCAAGACTGGTTCGATCGCGAAATGCGCGACATCTTTTCGAAAACCTGGCGCTACGCTGGGTTCATGGAGGATGTCGGCGAACCGGGCCAATACATCACCGTGCAGGCCGGGCTGAACAACATCTTTGTCGTGATGGGCCGAGACCGCCGCCTGCGCGCTTTCCACAACATCTGCCGCCACCGCGGCACTCAGTTGATCCGCGCGGTTGGCAAGACACAAATGGCGCTGACGTGCCCCTATCACGACTGGACCTACGATCTTGAGGGTAACCTGATTTCGGTGCCTGAAGAGCAGGAAGAGTTCGGCCAGGTCGACAAATCCTGCCTCGGATTGAAACCTGCAAAGGTTGATGTCTGGAAGTCGATGATTTTTGTACATCCCGACCCGGAGGCACCGTCGATTGCCGAGTGGTTTGGTCCAGTTGAGCCACATATCGGCCCGCATGTACCCGAGGAGCTGGTGGAATATGAAGAGTTGAACAACAGCTACGAGATCAAGGCCAACTGGAAGGTGGTCGTTGAAAACTACATCGACGTCTACCACCTAAGCCACCTGCATTCGAACACGCTGAAGATGTACGACCACAAGGCAGCCAAATATCACTGGGAAGGTCCTCACTACATGTTCTGGGAACCACCAGTGGACGACTACCTGAAAGATCAGGAGAAAAAGCTGATTGCACCAAGGGTGATCCCAAAAGACATGAACGGCGCTTGGGTCCCCATGCTGTTCCCTGGGATCGGACTGGCAGGCTCTGAGGAAGGCTGGAATATCTTCATCATAGAGCCTCTTGGACCTGAACTGACGCGGGTCAGCAATCGCGGACGGGTGTCGGGCAGTTCCGACTGGGAGTTTGCTAAGCAATCAATGAGGTCTTCGATGTTCTGGACCAAATTCGGCCTGAGCGGCAAATACGAAGCCCATGACGCCATGAGCGAGGACGACCCTATGGTCGCAGGCGACTTCACTGGCGAGGATATCTACGCCTGTGAGCAGCAGCAGAAATCACTGAAATCTCCGTACTTCGAAACGGGCCCAGCCGCAGCTGGTGAAAGCCCGGTGACCCAACACCAGAAAGTTGTTCTGAAATGGTTGGGAGAAACCAAATGAGCCAGCGCAACTTCCACCCCTTGACCGTTCTGGACACCCGCGAGGAAATCGGCGGCATGGCCAAGACGGTCATGTTCGGCGTGCCCGACGCCGTGCAGGATGCTTTCAAGTGGCGCGCGGGTCAGCACCTGTCGTTCCGCTTTCACCTCAATGGTGTGGAACAGCGCCGCAGCTACTCTATCTCCTCCTCACCTTTCACTGGCGATCCCCTGCGGATCACGGTGAAGCGAGTCAAAGACGGCGTGGTCAGCAACTACATCAATGATACCTTGAAAACGGGTAACATGATCGAAGTCATGCCCCCATTCGGAGGCTTCTGTCTCGATCCTGGCGCTACAGCGCGGCGCACGCATTACTTCTTTGGGGCTGGTTCAGGCATCACGCCGCTTTATGCGATGCTGAGTTCCGTCATGACAGCAGAGCCCAATTCGTTTGCGCATCTTGTCTACGGCAACAACAATGAAAACAGTATCCTGCTAGAAGACGAATTGAACGCCCTTTGGGAGGCACATCCCAATCGCATGTCGATCCACCATGTTTTCTCCAAACCCCGCTGGTGGTCCAGCGCAGAATATTGGCGTAAGGGCATCGTGGACAAAGAGGCGATCGGCGCACTGATCACCGAGAACCCGCCTTATGCGCAGGATGCTCAGTACTACGTCTGCGGTCCCGGCGGGATGAACAAGGCCGTGAAAGATGCGCTGATGTCTTTCGACGTGCCCGCGGGCCGCATCCATATGGAAAGCTATGGCGGCACGGCTGAACTGGACACAAGCATCGAGGGTATGGCCGCAAAGGCGGAAGTGACATTGGGCGGAAAGACCCATTCAATTGATATTGCCAAAGGGCAAACCGTGCTGGAGGCGGCCAAGGCAGCGGGCCTGAAACCGCCGTTTTCTTGCCAATCCGGTGTCTGTGGTGCCTGTCAGGCCAGTTTGGCCAGTGGCGAAGTCCAGATGCGCGCGCGAATGGCGTTGGAAGATGGAGATATTGCCAAAGGGGCAATCTTGACCTGCCAATCCGTGCCCGCAACAAGAGAGATTTCACTCAGTTATGACGAGGCGATTTGACGGCAACGAAGCCAGTTTATTTTTCACGGCGACGATCATGCTAGCATCGGCATCCTGGCCGGTAAGCTTCACTCTCGGGGTCTATGGCGAAGTGTTCTACAGCAACGTCCTGACGATCTGGATTGCTTCCTTGGCGGCTCTGTTTGCAGGCGCAATCATTGGGAAAACAGACTAAGGCGAAATATACCTCACCTGGTGGGCCCGCATCCTGCTGCAGAGCTGAATGGCGATCGACAGAAACTTCGCGGTTGTGACTTAGTGAAAATGAAAGTCGTCGACATCATGGCTTCTGGCCAAATCAAAAATCGGACGTCAGTACTGCAGAGTAAAACGCAGAAACCTTTGCGTTTTGAGATTTCCGAAGGGACACGTGCTTCTATCCAGAAATGGGTGGACGAATTGATGGTCGGATCAGAATACCTGTGGCCTGGTCGACTTCATGAGCGCCTGCACATCTCGACGCACCAATGGGTCGTTTCAAAAACGTTAATCTGCCTGAACGCACCCAGGCGCAGCCTGCCTTGCCCCATCAGAACTTCAGCTTCTCGTAGCTTCGAGACAATCTCTTCAGGCTTCGGTGGCTGGCTTGCCATTCTCTGATCATCCGTTTCCTAAACGTAATGACGGACCCATTAAAATGGGGAGGCTCAGCGAGGCGCACGACACGACCGTGGCTTCCGAATCATGCGCGCCTTATGGCTTCGAAAGAGCGACTCTTGTTTGACTTGTGGCATCGAGTTTTCCACAATCACCATTTTTATGGTCGATTTTTGCCAAGGATACGTTAAGCCGAAGTCTGCGATGCAACTAAGGCGAGAATTTTGAAATCAAAGAGAAAAAGTCTGGAAAGAGGGATTGAAGTTAACTTATGTTAAGGTTGTTCAACGATCTGCCCTTTTATGCGAAGCGAGAAAAAAATAAAAAAAACCACAAATTGATGACTTCGATAACAGAACCCTCTTCACACCTTGAAAAACTTGATCTGAAAGATGGTGAAAAGAGCTGGATTCCACGGCCACTCCATTGTGTGTGTGTCTCGCAGAATAATCCGAGTTATTCAGTCAGGTTTGAGCTGCGGCACCTTTGAGTGTTCGGCAGATTAGGGATAGCACGGTGAATATGTCGGTTACAGACGATGAATACTGGAGTGGGATGTAATGATTAACGGAACCGAGAACGACGATATTCTGGAAGGTACGGCAGCGAATGACGTCCTGAACGGACTGGGCGGGAATGATACGCTCCGCGGCAATGACGGCGATGACACCCTTGACGGTGGAGACGGCGACGACAAGCTGTATGGATTTAATGACAACGATATCCTGATCGGCGGCGCGGGGAATGATATTCTCTTTGCGCATGAAGGCGACGACCGGCTCAGCGGAGGGGCAGGAAACGACCGACTGGATGGTGGTGCAGGAAACGATGTGTACCACTTTGATCTGGGCTGGGGGAATGACACGCTCAGCTTCTATCAGGGATTTGGGGCGAGCAGCACAGATGTCATTGAGTTCGGCGCAGGCATCTTTTTTAATGACTTCACCGCCAGCCGCGCATCCTTGAGCGAGATCGCGAGCATGGATCTTGTGCTGAAGCACTCGAATGGCGACAGCATCAGGGTCGAAAATTTCTTTTTCACAAGCAATCACCAGCATGGCGAAGTACGCTTTGCAGATGGCACGGTACTTACAGCCAGTGATCTGATTGCTATGCCAACAGGCACCGAGAATAACGATTTTCTGGAAGGTACAGCGGGCAACGATGTCCTGAACGGACTGGGCGGGAATGATACGCTCCGCGGCAATGACGGCGATGACACCCTTGACGGTGGAGACGGCGACGACAAGCTGTATGGATTTAATGACAACGATATCCTGATCGGCGGCGCGGGGAATGATATTCTCTTTGCGCATGAAGGCGACGACCGGCTCAGCGGAGGGGCAGGAAACGACCGACTGAGTGGTGGTGCAGGAAACGATGTGTACCACTTTGATCTGGGCTGGGGGAATGACACTCTCAGCTTCTATCAGGGATTTGGAGCGAGCGGCACAGATGTCATCGAGTTCGGCGCAGGCATCTTTGCTGAGGACATCATCGCCAGCCGCGACGGCTTGGATCTTCTGCTTCAGCATTCGAACGGCGACAGCATCACGGTCGAAAACTTCTTTTCTGGCAGCGATTACCAGCGTGGCGAAGCACACTTTGCAGATGGCACGGTACTTACAGCCAGTGACCTCATTTTTACGCAAACAGGCACTGGGAGTGACGATACCCTTTCCGGCATTTCCGCAGGAGGTGGCAATACGTGGCGTGACGTACTGTTCGGAGAAGGAGGCAACGACACGCTGCGGGGTTTGGGAGGAGATGACTTTCTCTATGGCGGTGACGGAAACGATGATCTGTCAGGCGACGCAGGCGATGATGTGTTGCGCGGGGAGAATGGTGACGATTTCCTGGCGGGGGGTCTTGGGAACGATAACCTGGACGGCGGCCTCGGTAACGACCGCCTTTTTGGTGCTTCCGGAGATGACATCCTCTGGGGCTTTGATGGCGATGATGAACTGAATGGAGGCACCGGGCGGGACCAGTTGATCGGCGAGGCCGGCAACGATCGTTTAATCGGCGGTGAGCGCGAGGATATCTACTGGTTCGGAGTGGATCCATGGGGCCATGACACCATCGACAATTTTGACACCGCCTATAACACTGGCGATGGTTTTGTCAGACCATGGGACGCTGTTGTTTTCGAGGCCGGCATCACGCCAGACGATATTTCGGCGCACCGTGACGGCAACGACCTGATTTTGACACACACCAACGGCAGCACAATCACCGTTGAAAATCAGTACCTGAGCTTTGACCACGAAATTTCTGTTATTGACTTCGTCGACGGACCGCTCTGGAGTTTTGAATTGCTCGACTATGTCGCGGCCCCTGACCCCGAAGCGGTTTCTATTGAGAACGAAGGGATCGGTCTTCAGGTCAGCGGTGAGGGCGTCTATCAGGTAACGAACGAAATTGCATCTATCCAACTCAGCTACCTCGGCGCGACCGTGGGCCCGCAGAGCTTTGACGGCTGGCAGGCGCTGCACGCGGGCTCCAACGGCGCGGACGGCTACAGTGTTCTGTGGCAGGGCGGCGGGCTGTATTCGATCTGGAACGCGGATGCCTCCGGCGCATGGGTGTCGAACGAGGTCATCTCTGACCAGGACTTCGCGGCGCTGATCGACTATGAGGACCGCTTCCAGTTCGACTTCAACGGGGATGAGACGCTCGGCCACACGATCACTGACATCGACACGGTGGGCATCGGGCTGCAGGCAAACACCCGCGGCATCTACCAGATTGTGGACGGCGGCGACACGTTTGAGCTCAGCTACCTCGGCGCGACCGTGGGCCCGCAGAGCTTTGATGGCTGGCAGGCGCTGCACGCGGGCTCCAACGGCGCGGACGGCTACAGTGTTCTGTGGCAGGGCGGCGGGCTGTATTCGATCTGGAACGCGGATGCCTCCGGCGCATGGGTGTCGAACGAGGTCATCTCTGACCAGGACTTCGCGGCGCTGATCGACTATGAGGACCGCTTCCAGTTCGACTTCAACGGGGATGG
>NZ_JBNBLH010000009.1:0-133027 GCF_049830555.1 Roseobacter sp. EG26 | reverse complement strand
CGGGCTGTATTCGATCTGGAACGCGGATGCCTCCGGCGCATGGGTGTCGAACGAGGTCATCTCTGACCAGGACTTCGCGGCGCTGATCGACTATGAGGACCGCTTCCAGTTCGACTTCAACGGGGATGGGCTGATATGGATATAACCCGTTAAAGTAGTGACAATTCCAATCCTGTGTTAGGTCTATGGAGGATGACTGTCGTTATCATCATGTACATACTGACCGGTGGCGCGGTTGAACTATGTTGATGGCAGTTCTGGTGGGACTGCCCGGCAACGTTAATAAGATTGTCATGGCAATTGGATGAGAATGTACGATTGATCCTCCGGAACGTTTGGGGGAACGCACGATAGAGATGGCGAACAAACGACCCAATCCGCAGTCTAGCTACCGTCGCTCAAAAGCTTGACGCGCTGCTTTCAGAACATGTTAAATCCGTGAAAAGGCCACGGTGAGACAGTCGCGTCCGAGCTGTCTGCCAGCTCTGGGGCGCTTACCGAAAATTGTCGCGATGACGAATCTAGTGCGGCGGATTTCGCCCTTGATGAATGTCCTGAGCGACTCAAACCAGGTCGATTGGATGAACAAGAGGATTTCCCAAATCTCGTCGTCGCTGATCACGCCCTAGAATACTGATATTTCGCCGCTGAGGTCAGTCATGCCAAGCGCCGTCAAATCCTCGGCTCCGCCAAGTTTCGTGTATTCGAAGAGCAACTCATGGTCGTGGTGCTTGGTATCTCCGGTCTCGTCATGCGGTGTGTGTGCAGGACGTTGTTTTCATCCGCTATGTCCAGTTCGGTTGACATTCAAGAGTGGCACCGTGGCAGGACCCACTTTGTTCGATTTATAAGGACTGCCCATTGACGATGTCTCTTCCGTCCAACTCATGGCCTGCGCTGGCAGACAAAGCCGCTGAGAAAAGACGGCGAATGACCGCAAGCTTCATGTCACTTCGATCCATGTCTTCATGCCTGAGGCCTGATGCCCGAGCATATGGCAATGCAGCAACCACTTGCCTGGATTGTCGAGAACCACGGCGATCTTCCGCGAGATTCCTCGTTCAACCAGTGACGTATCGCGCAGATCACCAAGCGAACCGTCTTGTCTGAGTTCATGGAAGTGGTGCCCGTGGAGATGGATGCCGTGCGGGAAGCGCGTGTCGTTGATCAGTTCAATGACCGCTGTTTCACCTCGTTTGAATGTCGCAAAGGGTTCGTCTTTCAGGCCGGATACACCATTGAGTGCCCAGATATCATCACCTGCATGACGGCCGCCCATGGCACCGCCTTCCATCCTAAGCGACAGGGTTTGGTTCGGCGTCGTTTTCGGTATCGAGACGCTGGGTGCAGGTAAGGCGGCGATACTGGGTGCCACCGGGTTAGTATTCTGGCCATCGATTTTGAGCGACCCCATGTCATAGAGCGCATCCCGCGCAACAAAAAGGAAGTCCACTTGTGCTGTGACATCGCCGATGACGTCGACGCGCTGTGCCGGAGCAAGTTGGATGTCCGACAGATCACGTGGTTCTGCAAGCGACATGCCATCCAACGCGACCACCTTGGCGTCTAGGCCATCGATGCGAATCGGGAAGATCCGAGCTGTTGTCGTGTTGATCAGTCTCAGTCGAAGCCGGTCGCCAAGCCGGACAGTGTCTTGCGATAGCAGGATCATGGCGAAGTTTCCCAGACGCCCGGCATGAGAGAAGTCGTGCGTGTCGCCAAAGCCAGCCATAAGTGCACCGCTTTCGTCCAGCCGCCAGTCGTCCAGTATCGCGGTGATGTCGCTATCGACCTTCGGCGCGTCAGCCTCATCGACGATCAATGGTCCGTAAAGCCCCCGTGCCACTTGCTCCCATGACTGATGGTGTGAGTGATACCAGTACGTGCCCGCATCAGGCAGTTGAAACACGTAATCGAAAGTCTCGCCGGGCTGGACAAGCGGCTGCGTCAACCCGGGTACACCGTCCATGGCGTTCTCTATTCGGATACCGTGCCAATGGATGGACGATGGTTGCTCTGTGCGGTTTTCAAAGCGAAGGGACAAGGTATCACGTTTACGGACCCGCAACTCGGGCCCTGGTGAGAAACCGTTGAAGCCCCAGAGAGCCGTTTTGCCCTGGCCTTCTGGTAGCACTTGCAAGCTGACGGGTTCCGCACGCAACACACTCGGAGCGGCGAAAGACGGCCTCGGTACCACAAGCGCCGCAGCGGCAGAGCCCATTAAGATTCGACGTGTGAGCTTCATCATTTCTAGGTTCTACTTTTCTTCGCGATAAACTTTGTGGCAGGCTTGGCAGGCCCCGCCGAGAGATTTTATGGCCGGGGCCAGATCACTACCGGCAGCTATGCTTGCGGACAACTCTAGTGCGAGCGCTTCCAGACTCTTGGATTTCGCTGTGAAATCAGCAAAGTCATCCCAAATCTCGGCCTTGGCTTCCGACTTTGGATCATCCTCGTCTGCCTCAAACAGGGCCGGCGTATCGGCGGCATGTTTTGCGATTGAAGCCGCAGCCGACCTTGCCCTGTCGCGATCGAAAGCGGTAGCACCTTTTGCCATCTGCCCCAACGTCTTCATATCTGCCCCGATGGCGCTCATTGCATCCATCCGCGCCTTTACGATCATGTTTTTGACGCCGGTGTGCGCGAAGGCGGTTCCGGCCAAACCCAACACTGTCAGGGTGATTAATGGGGTTCGCATCATTTAATTGTTCTCCTTGGTTCAACTGATGCCGTTGGCGCCTTGAAGTTCGCGGACGTAGACTAGGATCATCTGTACATCGCTACGCTTGCAACCTTCGACCGGCGGTATGCTTCTAAATGGCTTCTGGCGCCCCCGCACGCCGACGGCCGAGGCGCTTTGGGAAACCTCGTCACCCTGGTGCGAAGGCTGATAAATTGCGTGGATTGGAGAAGGGGCGATTTCCAGTTGGTTAACGGCATTGGAGCTATGAAAGTTCGCGTCGAAGGTTACCTTCCCGACCTGAGCGTTCCCGGAGAGGGTTGCTGGTACTGAAACAGCCACCGTAGCAGTTTCAGCTGAATGTTCGGGTTCGCTGACGGTAATCGCTTTTGGACTGCACTGCATCCAAACAAGACCGGCAACCACATCTGCAAGAACGGCAATTTTCAAAACCAACCTCCATGTCTTGAGGCTTTGTAGGGTCTCCACCGACCGGAAGGTCAAGCGTAAAATCCAAGCCAGAATATCGCAAACTTGTTCTCCAAGCGGACATTTGGAGGTGCGTATGAATGGCGGCTTCTTCCTGCATTTTGCGAGCTTGCCGACCATTTGCATTTGGGATTGCAGCGAAAAATCGGGCTAACGTCCGGCGGCCTCGATGGCACTCTGACCTGGCAGGTTTGGGCCGCTTTTGAATCCAAATAGTGAGCTGACTACGGTGTGCCGCAGGTTCTCTGAAATCAGATTCGAGCCCTATTCGACAGGTTCAGTTAGCTGAAAAGAACGGCAGTTCTCAGTTGCAGTAAATCTACAGTCAATTCCTAGGCTGACATCTGTTCGAGTTATTGCTCGGCTAAGATGGAAACCTGGGCCCCGTAGCCAAACCTTTTTCCGATTTTAAAAGACAGCGAAACGTCGGCGGGCCTTCACGGTATGCAAAGTGGCAAAGCAAAGAAACCGAATCTCGCAGGCACCCAATTGTGCCGAGATGCTGCAAAGACTGAGATACTGCTATCAAGCCCGCTGATCGCGATTTGGCGATGCTCATCGAAACGCACTGACGCATCTGCTTTCTTTAAGTTGATTGATCAATCAGAATTTACGTACCTGAGTTCCGTGCGTTTGGCTTCAAACCCCGCAGCAAGGTCTACAACATCTCCCTACACCTTGAAGGATTGCCCTGTGCTGTTGCCAATGACGTTTGTTACAATGTCACCACTTGCCAGCCCCAATCGGATACCAAACCCATGCGCCTTGGTGATATCGAGTAATGCAATGGTTGCGTTTACGGGTTTCTCTCCGGTTCACGCTTGGCTGAGAACACTGTGAAACCTGCGATATCCATAACGGAGATCGTCCCGTATCCACGCCGTGGTTTGAGGTGTTCATGGCACCATTCAAAATCCGACGCGACTTGAACAAAGATCACAGGACGGACCCAATAGACGGCTACTGCAAGAGCAAGAGTGATAAAGAGGATCATGCCCGTCTATTCAATCCGGTTTCCGCGCCCGATAAAGTCGATGGATAGAAAGACGTCCTGATAATGCGCGCGTGGTGAGTGAAGGAATGTCCGATCAGGACAGATAGCTGTCCATGCGTGCAACAGCCCACTAGCCAAAACCATGGCACGGCTCGTCCAGAGGACAAGGCGCTATGACCGGCTAAGACAAGACATCGCGAGCAACGGAAACAGAAAGTAAATGCCGTATGATCGAAACGTGTCGATTTGCGAGGTATCATCGGTGCGGCTGACGGGAACCAGAGCAAAGCTGGCACAGATGGCAAAGCTGTTGAGCGCGTAGATCGCGGACTTGCCTGACGTCGCTACGCTTTACGCGGGTGCATTAGAGATAATCCGTGTATCGGGACAAACTTCGTACCATTGGACTATTGAGAGCGCGCATTGGAACGACATTGAGGCACGCTGAAGCAAACAAAGTTTTGGACGACGACTGATTTTCGTCTAAGAAAGTCTCATACGTCATCACGATTTCGAAGATGCACAACCGGTTCCCGCGCGGCGACCGAAGACGGTTCCCGACGTCAGTCCAGACCCTCCGGGATAGCCGCCGTAGAACACGCCGCCCACAAGTTCACCACAGGCAAACAACCCCGGGATTTGCGATCCGCCTTCGGTGAGCACCGCGCCGTTTTCATCCACTTTCAGTCCGCCATAGGTGAACGTTATCCCGCCTGTCACCGGGAAGGCCTTGAAGGGTGGAGTGTCCAGTGCTTGCGCCCAGTTTGTCTTGTCGAGTTGGAGGCCGTTGGTGCGCTTGCCGTCGAGAATTGTTGGGTCAAATGCTGCATCGGTATCGACGGCTATGTTGAACTCTGTCAGCGTCTTGAGCGCGGATGCCGCATCAACACCGACGAGTTTGGAGACCAGGTCTTCCAGCGTGTCTGCCTCGATAAAGCTGGCATCGTGAAAATGGTATTCGCCGTACAGCAATTCCGAGACCTTGTCGTCGAAAACCTGCCAGGCGAAGTGTTGGGGCTGTTCGAGGACCGCACGACCAAATTGTGCATAGGTGTAGTTTCGAAAGTTGACCCCCTCATCGACGAAGCGTTCACCTTTGGCGTTGAGCATCACGCCGAGGAAGTAGCAGATTTTCCGGTAATTTTTGCGCTCCTTAGGCGGCAGATTCAGATTGCCGAAGTCTTTCATGCGCAGGTCCATCGGAGTTGCGTGGCAGCCTTCAAAGCTACCATACCGCATGGCACCCAGATCGAACGCCATTTTCAGCCCGTCGCCAGTGTTGTGGGGTGTGCCGCGCACCTTGGCGGCCGCCCAATTGGAACCGATCTGCGACACACGCATTTCCTCGTTCGCTTCGAAACCACCGCAGGCGAGGATGACGGCATCCGCATCGATACTTGCATCGCCCACTTTAACGCCCGTGACCTTGTTGTCGTTCGTCAACAGCCCCGTAACGGCGGAGTTGCAGCGAATACGTCCGCCCAGACGTTTGAAAGCAGCAAGCTCCATCTCGAAAAGTCCGACACCTTCGTTTTCGGCGGCCAGCGTCAGGCCCCCCCAGAAGATGTGCTTGCCGTCCCTCTCGAAACTCTGTCGCGCGTAGATCGGTTCATAGGTGACGCCATGCCCCGCCAGCCAATTCACGGCGTCATAGGATTCCGAGATAAGAACCTGCTGCTCCGGGGACAGGAGTCGGCCTTCGTTGAATCCCAAAAGGTCATTCGCGAATTTCTGCGCCGTGTAGGTTCCGAAATCGGTGTTGGGAATGCGTGGATCGTGCGGGTTGGCCAGCAGCGGCAAAAGCGCGTCGGAGCTCTCATAGGCGATCCGCATCGCACCTGCCGTGTATTTCGTATTGCCGCCGGCAAGGTCCGGGCCAGCCTTTTCCAGCATAAGCACCTCCGCTCCGCTTTCGAGTGCGGCGATACCGGCGGACATGGCGGCGTTTCCGGAGCCGACAACGATGACTTTTGTCTTGGACATGCTAGTTTCCTTTTTCAGCTAGATATTTAGTATCCGATCGGATACAATTTGCAATGACAAATCTAGAGAGTTCTCGGAATGACCAAAAAATCGAGTGGTGAGATGGCCTATGACGCTCTCATGGCAGCGATCCGTGAAGGCATTTACCTGCCCGGAGATCGCCTGCGCGAGGAGGATGTCGGCGAAAAGCTCGGGCTGTCACGAACCCCCGTCCGCGAAGCGCTTCGCCGGTTGGAGTCAGACCGGATAGTTGAACATCGGCCGCGTATGGGCGCTGTCGTTCGGCGACTGGGCCATGCCGAAGTTGTGGAGCTTTATGAAATGCGGGTCGTTCTTGAACGAACTGCGGCAGAGCTGGCGGCGCAGCATGGAACAGAAGCTGAGTTCGATACACTAGACGACCTCAATACTGAGATTGCGGCAGAGCGCAACAACCCGAACCGCGCCGCCGCAATCAATCAGGCGTTCCACAGAGGCCTCTATCTTGCCTGCCGCAATCGCTTTCTGCTGGAGGCCGCGCGTGCGCTGAACAATGCGCTTTTGCTGCTTGGCCCCACGACTTTTACCGATGAAGCGCGGATCGACACGGTTGCGAGCCAACACCAGATGATTGTCGATGCCCTGAGATCAGGCGACATTGAGGGCGCAGGTGCGGCCGCAGAAGCACATCTTCAGACTTCCCTGCGTCAGAGACTGAAGGCGCTGGCGGGATGAGGCAGATTGGCCAGACCTTTCTGGTCGCGCTGTCGGGCGTTGGCGCGTTCCGCCTGCTTAATATTCCGCTGCCTTGGCTGCTTGGTCCAATTGCCGCCTGCCTGGCAGCTGCACTGATAGGCATCCAACTTAAGGGTCTGAAGCCACTTAACGACGGGATGCGGACGATCCTGGGAGTTGCAGTTGGTGCAACGCTGACGCCGCCCGTGCTGGCGACGTTTCCTGCGATGTGGCCAACACTTCTGCTTATTCCACTGACCGTCATGGTGATTGGTCTGATTGGCGTGCCGTACTTTCAGAGGGTCTGGAACTACGACTTCCCAACAGCCTATTACGCCACCATGCCCGGTGGGCTTCAGGACATGCTGGCCTTTGGCGAAGAGGCGGGCGGCAATGTCCGCACCCTGTCCCTGATCCATGCGACTCGGGTTTTGATCATCGTCGTAGCCTTGCCGTTTCTGCTAAGCGGCATTTGGGAGGCCGATCTCAGCAATCCGCCAGGCGTGCCGTTGCAAAGCGTGCCGGTCCACGAATTATTGCTGATGGTCGCCTGCGCCCTGCTCGGTTGGTGGGGTGCGAAACGGATCGGGCTATTTGGCGCTTCGATCCTTGGACCGTTGCTTTTGACCGCGGCGATCACGCTCGTGGGTTTGTTGCACTTTCGACCGCCCGCCGAAGCGATCTGGGCCGCACAATTCTTCATCGGCATGACGATCGGCGCAAAATACGCAGGTATCACCATGCAGGAGGTGCAGCGCGACCTCTTGGCCGGTGTCGGCTTTTGCGTGATCCTGATTGTTCTGACGGTGGTGGTTGTCGAGCTGGTCATCTTCGCTAACCTAGCCCCGGGGATGGAGGCCCTGCTGGCCTTCGCGCCGGGCGGGCAGGCGGAGCTAACCGTGTTGGCATTGATCGTCGGAGCGGATGTCGCCTTCGTTGTTGCGCATCATATCTTGCGCATTTTCGTCGTAATCCTTGGGGCGCCGGTGGCCGTCAGGTTGTTTTCGCCCAAACCTGAGGATTGATCATGTGGGTTGGCATGCCTTTGTCATAGGCATTTATCTGATCGAAGATATCAGTGAATTGCAGATTGAATTCATCCTCAGTGACATAACCGACATGGGGGGTCGGCAAAACATTTGGATGGGTCAGAAGTGGATTCGCGGTGTCGCGGAGCGGTTCTTCATCAAACACGTCGACAGCGGCATGGATTCGCCCCTTGGCCAGTTCCGTCTCAAGGGCTCCTGGCACAACCAGACCAGATCGCGAGGTATTCACAAACAAGGCACGGTCCTGCATCTGAGCGAGGTCGGTCGCCGTGATGATCCCTCTTGTTTCCGGTTTCAGACGTACATGGAGGCTGATGATGTCAGAGCCCGCGAAAAAAGCCTCGCGGCTCTCGGGAACGTGTTCGCCATCTGCCTTTGCACGGGCGCGTCCGGCTTCTGAGCCCCACCACTGAACATGCAGTCCAATCGCATGTGCATAACCTGCGACGGCGCGTCCTATGCGACCATAGCCGTAGAGGCCCAATATCCGGCCCCTTAGGGTCCGCCCGACGCCAGCCTGCCAATTTCCCGCCCGGATCGAAGCCACTTGCTGCGGTATCTGACGGTAACTTGCGAGGATCAGCGCCAGCGTGTGCTCGGCTGCTGCAAAGGATGGTGTGTCCGAATGCATGTTTGAACAGAGGAGGACATCATTGCGGCTGCATGCCTCTACATCGACATGCGGATAGACGCTGCGCTGCGAGATCAAGCGCAAGTTGTTAAGATGGTTGAGGAGTTCTGCTCCGATCTTCGTGCGCTCTCGGAAGAGAACAAGAGCCTCGGCCTCCAATATTCTTGTCGCCAGCTTACCCGGGTCCGGCTCGTGGTCGGTCCAGACTGTAACGTCGTGATCTTGCAAAAGGGCAAAGCACGGCAGCCGACGCAGCGTATCGAACCAGTCGTCTAGGATGTGGACTTTCACCGACTTTCCACGCCAGCGGTAGGGGAAGGTGTGCGTGGCGTGGCAACAAAACGAGGGGCTTCCAGAGCGCTTAAAGCGTCCGAGATCGAACTGCGCAAACCAATCAGATAGTTGTATTGCGCATCACATCCTGAGATCGGCGTCGGATAGTCGCGGATTTCATCCTGGATCAATTGTCGCGCCATCTTCAGTTCGGCTTTGGCAACGATCACGCAATCATCAGAGGTCATCAGTCGTCTCCAAATTATTGGTATACTATGGTATACAATTGGCAGATCGAAGTCAATGCCCCCGCCAAATGGATTTCGGGACGAAGACCTCTCCTGCTGCCAGTTTGCGCGCCGTACGCATCAAGCCGACGGATTGCACATCAAAGCGGTCCCCCTTGATGTCGAAAGCGATCGTCACCTCCATCATTCCCATCGGATGTTCAAGTTGGAGACGGGCAGGAGAAGGCCCGACCCCGGACGCCATCCCGTCCCCAACGGTCCCGGGGCACAGCAGGCAAGCGCCCAGACATTGCGATCCTGTGACGGCCAGCGTGGGGTGGGTCTTCCATGGCATGAAATAGCGTACCGCCGCAGTTCCACCGTCCTTCGCTGGCGCGAGGAGGCCGAACTTTGGTGTTACGGATTTGGAAACATCCCCCATCCCCATCAGAACGGCCGCCCTCATGCGCACCGCCTCCATGCGCTCGAAGAAGCCTCTGTTCTCGTCAAGCTCGGCAGCGCTTTCGTGCCCTGTGAGCCCGAAATCAGAGGCCCGCGCGATGACCATGGGCATTGCAACATCCATGCAACTGACCTCGATCTCATCGATTGTGTCAATCCGATTGCCGGTCGGAAACAGGGTGCCCGTGGCACCTCCCACCACATCGTGGAACATGAGTTTGATGGGGGCTGCCGTACCAGGCACGCCATCGATTCGCGCAGCCCCCTCATAAACGACGGCGCCGTTTTCGGTTTGTACTTGGGAGGCAACCCGCGCCCCGGTATTCACCGCGCGAATCCGCACTTCTGTCGTTTCCCCAGTCGCTACGACCAGCCCCATCTCGATGGCTGCGGGACCAACACCAACAAGGATATTGCCGCAGGTTGGTTTGAAATCCACAAGCCCGTCTTCGACGCTTACCTGAGCGAAGAAATAGTCGACATCGGCCCAGTCATCCTCTGATTCAGACAGCATCGCAACCTTGGTCGTCACGGCGGCCCCGCCTCCGATCCCGTCAATATTCAGGGGATGACCTGAGCCCACGATTGCAACCAGTACGCGGGCCAGTTCCTCGTGGTCTTGAGGCAAGTCCTCGCGCCGCAGATAAGGGCCTCGTGACGAACCGCCCCGCATGAACAGAAAGGAGATGGCAGTCTGTGTCATGTTAGCGGCCAGGGCAGGTCCATGAAGGATTGCAACAGACCCTGTGGGAAATCGCGGTTCAAAAGCCCCGCCATAGCGCACATGAAAGCGATCCCCGCTGCGGTGTAGACTAGAGCGAAGCCTAAGCTGCGTCCTGCGCGATACTTGATGAAACAGAACAGGAAGATCGCCAGCGCTAAGATGAACCCAAGCAGTGAGGTCAGTATCAATAGCCCGGCAAACCATGCCAGTGTCGACCAGAGACCATGCGCATTGGCATCTACTTCACTGGCTTCGCGATCTGCAAAGAGCGCGTGTGTCTCCGGTCGGATCATCATTTGAACCAGCAGGATCACACAAGCCACAATGGCGACGCCTGATACGAAGCGCGGGAAGACCCGGTCCGCAGCAGCGTAGTCAGGGATCATCGCGGCATTGGTGAAGGCCACGGCCAAATACCCCAACACAACCAGCAGGAAGATAAGTGGAGCGCGTTTTGCGCCGCTTTCAACGGCACCTTCCGCCATGATTGTCTTGGCCTGACGCAAGCCCAGAACAACCGAGATCAACGTGATGATGATCAACACGATCACAATGGGCGAAAAGATGTAGTCAATACCTTCTTCGAAGCTCTTGCGGAATCGAGACTGGGCGATCTGCACCGCTTGGTTTGCATAGGTTTCTGCGGGGTTGGAGAGTACGAAGCCAATAAGAAACGCAGGTCGTGACCAATCGAACCGCCGCATCATGATCCCGAGAAAGCCAATGGCGAAAAGCGCGACAAGATCCATGATATCCTGGCCCGACTGAAATGCCGCAAAGCTGATGATCATGAACAGGAACGGCGCCAATAGCGCAAAGGGAATGGTCGTTAGCCGCGCGATGCCGCCAGACGCGGCAATGCAGATTAACGTGCCTACGACATTAGCCAAAGCCAGCAGCCAGACGATTGCATAGGTGATGTCGAGATTGTTCTTCAACATCGAGGGGCCGACCTCGATATTGCCCGATCCAAGCAAAGCAATAGCACCGATGAAAATCGCCATTGAACCGGATCCCGGGATCCCGAAGAGCAGCGTGGGCACGAGCCCACCCCCTTCCTTGGCGTTGTTTGAGCTTTCGGGTCCGATCACCCCACGAATTTCGCCGGAGCCGAATTTCGATTTGTCTTTCGTGGTTTGCACCGAGTGCCCGTAGGCGATCCAATCCACCACGGACCCACCCAATCCCGGGATCACGCCGACAATCACGCCGATGATGGAACAGCGGACCGACAGCCAGATATTGGCAAACCAATCACGCACACCGCTGAGCCAACCGCCGCCCAAGGGTGAGCGGTCCGAGATGGATTTGTCTCGTCGCAAGAGCGCGACAATTTCCGGGATCGCGAAAATGCCAAGACCAACGATGACCAGTTTCAACCCGTCGACAAGATAGGGCATGTCATAGGTGGCCATGCGCAATTCGCCCGCGCTGTCGCCCTCCCCGATTGTGCCGATCATCATGCCCAGGCCCGCCGCCGCAATACCTTTCAGCGCGACGCGCCCGGCGAGGATGCCAACCATGGAGAGGCCAAAGATCGTGATCATCAATAGTTCAGGCGTGCGGAACTCCAGAACAATGGGACGCGCCACAAGTATGAAGACCGTCAGGAACATCGCGCCAACCAGACCGCCGAACAATGAAGATGCGAAGGCGGCAGAGAGCGCACGCGCCGCCTCTCCCTTTTTGGCTAGGGGGAATCCGTCCAGCACCGTGGCCTGTGAGGCGGAGGAGCCGGGAATGCCCATCAATACGCTGGCGAAGGTATCCGATGTCGGCACCACCGCGACCATGCCGATCATCAGCGCCAAACCCAGGACAGGGTCCATCCCGAACATGAAGGGCAACAGAAGCGACAGGCCAGCGATTCCGCCCAGGCCGGGGAAGACCCCAACGCACAGCCCCATTACAACGCCAAGCACAAGATATCCTAGAACGATTGGTTGTAGGATCAGACCTGCCGCATCCCCAAGGGCGGGCAGCGCCACCGAAATTATATCCATCGGGCAATCTCCGGTTGAAAGGAGAAGGCCCCGGGGCAGATTGCACCGGGGCCAATCAGTTCGCTTAGTTCAGTGTTACGCCGTAGCGTTCGCTCAACCAGTTGACCACGAAGGTCTTTGCAGCCTCCGGCACTTGGGTCGCGCTGGACAAAGCGCCCTTGGCTTCGTCTCCGGTCATCTGTGGGTATTTACCCAGGCGACCCGAAGAGATCTCTGCGAAATCGGCGCGCGCTTTGACGGCCTCGAAGGCAGCAGTATAGGTCACCATTGCATCATTTGAGGCTCCGGCTGGCAGAAAGACCATCTTCTGTGCGGGGAAACCGGCCACGAAGAACGCTTTCCACGCATCCCATTGCTCGCCGCTGGTTTCGCACATTTCTGTGGCTTCACAAACTTCCTTGAATGTCGGCATGTCCGGGAATGTCGGGTCACGGACGATATTTCCGTCAGCGTCCAGGGCACCCCAGGACATCATCGGAACAGCCGTTCCGGCTTCGACCAAGGGCGTCACTCCTTTCAGGAAAGAGGAAGACGTCTGATAGTCGATATTCGCTTCACCGCGTTCAAACATCAGGCGACCATCGCCGCGGCCCTTGATGCCAAAGACCGGCTCTACGTTCAGCCCGAGCATCTCCCAGGCCAGAAGAGGCACAAGGTCGAGGCGTGTGGCCCCTTGAGAGCCGTAAATGAAATCGGTGTCTTTCAGGCCTGAGGCGTCGAAGCCATCCATTTTTTCGGCCAGATCAGGTGGCAGATAGGCCACGCCGCCGGTTCCGGACGCCAGTACGACGTTCCAGTCATTGTATTCATAACGCACGCGTGGATCACCCAGCAGATAGGGGAACTGTGTGGACCCGGAAGAGCCGAAGATCAGCGTACCATCTTCATACGTCTGCTCCTGAAACCAGTTGGCCCCTTTGGTTGAACCTGCACCTGGCATAAATTTGACCACGACGGTCGGATTGCCGGGCAAAGCTTCGCTGAGGAGCGGTGCGTAGAAGTTGGCCCATTTGGCCGAACCGCCAGTTTCCGAGAACGGGATCACCCATTCTACGGTCTTCCCCTCCAGATCAATGCCGTGCCCGCCTGCGGTGCCTTGGGTTGCTAAGGTTGCAGCGGCGGCTGCCACAAGGCCCATCGCCACGCGGCGCGTGGATGTAAATGTCGTCATGATTTCCTCCCTAGACCGGCACGACCGTCGCACCGAAATCCTTCTTGAGCCGGGCGATTCCCCGACCTCACGCTGCATTGATGACGCATTAACCTTGCACTAACCCTTCATAGGGATGAAAAGTTGGGCATGCGCATCGTGCTGGTAGAAGACAATCAGAGCCTTCGGAAGGGCATCGCCTATCGTCTCAGCGATGATGGCCATGCGGTGAACTCGCTCGATAATGGTGATGATGCGGATCGTTTCCTGCGGCAGGAAGAGTGCGATCTGGTGATCCTCGACATTAACCTGCCCGGGCGCGACGGTCTGGAAATACTGGCCGGAATGCGCCGCCGAAACGATCCGCGCCCTGTGATCCTTTTGACGGCGCGATCTGCTACGCAGGATCGCGTGGAAGGGCTCGACGCTGGAGCGGATGACTATCTGGTCAAACCGTTCGAAATGGACGAACTGGCCGCGCGCATCCGTGCCTTGGCCCGTCGCAAGGACGTCGCCCCCCGGCGCACGATCGAGATCGGATCGCTGACACTTGATCTGGAAACTCCGCAGCTTCTTGCGGGGCAGGAACTCATCGACGTGCCACGCCGCGAGTTGTCGGTTCTGGTTGCTCTTGCGGAGGCAGGCAGCATGCCGGTTTCCAAGGAAACGCTGCTCGACAAGACATATGGCGTGGGCAGCGGCACGGATGACAAGGTGGTCGAAGTCTATGTGTCGCGCCTGAGAAAACGCCTGTCTGTCTTCGATGTTTCGATCCGGGTACATCGTGGCATTGGGTATGCCCTTGTGAAGCCGGAGTGATGGGCAAGGTCTGGTCGCTTCGCGGACGTCTGACGGCCGTTATTTTGGTCCCGCTTCTGCTCGTCGCGGCTTTGGTAGGCGTTTGGCAACTTAAAAACGCGCGCCAGACAGCCACCGATGTGTTCGATAAAAGCCTGCTGGCGGCCGCGCTGGCCGTTGCAAATGACGTGGCCATTTCTGGTGGCGACGCACTGTCACCACGGACAGGGGACATCCTGTCAGACACATCTGGCGGTCGTGTTTTCTACCACGTCTACGCCCCTGACGGTGTCATCGTGGCCGGCTATGCAACCCCACCGGTAGGCATTCCACCCCCAAACGAGGAAGCCTCGGCGCCCAACTACTTTGAGGCCACCTATCTGGGCCGTCCGGTTCATGGGGTGCGCCTGCAAAACCGCACTCAGATTGATGGTTTCACGGGTGTTTTCACGACCACGGTCTGGCAAGAGGCGTCTGTGCGGGCTGCCTTTGTGCGGGATCTTCTGCTGCGCTCGCTCTTGGCGATAGCAGGATTGATCCTGGCAGTGGCCATTATCGTCTGGTTCGGCGTGCGCCTCGGTTTGCGACCATTGATCGATTTGGAAACCGCCATCGCCAGCCGCAATAGCGATGAGCTGTCGCCAATCCAACGCGCGGTGCCAGACGAGGTGGGTGGAATCGTCGCCACACTTAATCGCCTGTTTGGCCAGGTCACGCGCAGCATGGCTGCGCAATCGGAGTTCATCTCGAACGCAGCCCATCAGCTCAAAAACCCTATCGCCGGTGTGCTGTCTCTGGCAGAAGCCGTAAAGGCCTCGCCGGATTGGGATGCATCGCAAAAGCGCTCTGCTGATCTTCTGGAAGCTGCCCGGGAAACCGCCAACCTGAGCCAAAAGCTCCTTTTTCTTGAGCGCGCCAAAGCGATCAGTCCAGAAGCCGTAATGCAAAGCGTCGACATGGATAAGGCCTTCCGTGCGTGGCAAGACGAGCTGAGCAGGACCAGCGAAGCGGGTCCATCCGTGACCTTCCAATCCACGGCTCCGCTTGGGTCTATGAACGGAGATGAAACAATGATCCACGAAGCGCTCCGCAATCTTGTCGACAATGCGCTACGGCACGGCGGCCCTGAGTTGACAGAGGTGCATGTCAGTGCCGACCGTGGTCCCCGTGAGATGGTGATTGCAGTCTCGGACAACGGCGTTGGACTGACCACAGAACAAATCCTGGAGGCTCGCGAGAGGTTTCGTCCCGTTGCTGCGACATCTGGTTCAGGTCTTGGCGTTTCGATTGCCGAGGCCGTCGCTTATGCTCATAATGGCACACTTGAGTTCCTACCACGCGATCGTGGTTTGAAGGTGGAGCTTCGTCTTTCTCTGGGTGATTCCTGAACTCGCAACGCCCCAAACGCGCTTCTTTGAGTTGTCTTTCGTTGAGTGTTTTAGAAAAAACACCTCGCCACATCTAATACAGGTTACCGCTTTGTTTTGAAAACTTGCGCGATGCTTGACTTTGATGTTCAGCGCGGTAGCCGCTGATTAACCTCGCATTTGTAGCTTCCTGACAATTTTTGCGTGCAGTTGTATCGGGACAACTGGGCGCGGCGGATTACTCCGCCTTGTGTGGATATATGTGGACCCCATCTTGTTGCAACAGTTTGCTTAATTCCAGTGTCGAGGTTGATCGTGCGGTTCCACGCATCAGGTCCGAGAGGAGGCCGGGCTCAACACACGCTTCTGGCAAGCCTTCTGGGCTTGGCTTGGTCTATTGCTGCGACTTGACCTCGGATATTCGGCGGTGACAGGTTGACCGGTTTGATCCGACCTGCGGGCGGCAATCTCGTATACGTTCCTGCATATGTTGCCCACATGTGTTGGGAGGTCTTGCGATCGGTCTGGCGGTCTCGCTGCCGCTCGCGATCATCGCGACCAAGCGTCGGGGTGGACCGCTGGATCGGGTGGCCGTTGCCGTCGCTGCGATCCCGGCCTATTGGTTGGGGCTGCTTTTATCCTGCTCTTTATCGTTCAGCTCGGCTGGCTCTCTGCCACGGGCGCTCGCAGGCACGCCCAAGCTATTCTACCCGCCATCACGCTCGGGCCGTCCGGGCCTGGGCACATTCCTTATCACCGATATAATTGCACGAGATTTAGCCTATGTGCAGGCCGTTGTCGTTCTGACTGAGCTAGTCTTCGTCGTGGTCAATCTGCTGATCGATATCATCTATCGCGTGATCGACCCCCGGATTGGAGCGGAGACGCGTAGCACCTTGATCGTTGTCACCGGCCTTGTAGCGCTCGCGGTTTTCGGCCCACTTATTGCAGCTTATGCCCAACGGAAATCAATATTCCAAACCGCCTCTCCGCGCCCAGTACAGATTTTCCACTGGGCTCCAATGCGCTCGAGCGCGATATCCTATCGCGGTTGCTTCATGGTGTGCGTTGGTCGTAGGGCCTAGCTTTCTTGATTTCCCTGCTCAGCCTTATCATTGGAACGATCATTGCTCTGCTCGCCACTCTTGGTGGAAGGATCGCTGATTGGGCTCTGATGCGCGCAACTGACACGCTTTTGGCTTTCCCCGATATTGATGGCGGTCGGCACAACTGTCTTGTTGTCAGAGTGCCTCACCAAATGGCGCGCTTGGGGTCTCGCGTTTGGTTTTGCCGGAGTGATCGCGCTTGTCTGGTCCGAGCTGACCACCTCCTCCCTCGAGAGCACGCGGCTCTAGGGTTACCCAGTGGTCTCGTGGCAACCATTCTATCCGCGCTTGCTCTCATCATGGTGCGCAGCCTCAACAAGACTGAAGGCCCTGGAGCCATTGCCCACTACTTCGTTTTGGCTTCCATGATTTGCGGTGTAGAGACGTTGTTTTGCGGGGTGACACCAGACTCGCCGACACATGGCCTCTTGATGCTGTTTGATCTCTTTGGCGGTTTCGGTCACTTCACAATGACACTGGCCTTTCACTACGCTGAAGCCTCTCGGCTGGCACCATTCGAATATGTTGCCTTGCTATGGCAGGTCTTGGCCGACGTCTTCATCTTCAAGCTTGAGTTTTCGTCAGCTTCACCTGCTAGCCGCGCCTTTGATTTTGATAGGTTTGGCGATCGCTTCAGCAGAAAAGAGCAAAGGGTAGATGAAGCAGCAGCCACTAAAAGAATGCGACAAAGAGAGTATTTTTGTAACGTCGTAGTTAGAAAAAACCTTTCCGATCGGTGTCTGTTTTGGGAAAGCTAAACCGCAACACCGCCGAGCATGATCAATGTCGGCTCTGGGGCCGAAAGTGGGTTTCCGGCGACTGATAGAGTTCACCTATTGTCTTATAGAGAGAGATGTTGCTACACAGATCAATTTTCAGGCAAAGTTGTCTTCCCACCAGCTAAAGCACTTCGTGACGTCAAACCTCCAATATTGCGCCCGTTTTAGTATTAGCCATACCCCGCGAACGCATCAGTAGGTAATACAGGCTGGGTACGAAAAACAGTGACAACGGAGAGGCCGCGATAAGGCCGCCGATCATGATGATAGCCATTGGTTGGAACAGCGACCCGCCAGAAATCACCATTGGGATTAAACCACAAACAGTCGTCAACGATGTCAAGAGGATCGGTCGCAACCTTTTCTGTGATGCACAAACAATTGCCTCTTTGAGAGGCACTGTTTCAAACTCGATATCGATCTGGTCTATCAACACAATCGCATTGTTGATGATGATCCCCATCAAAGACATAAGACCCAGAATAGCGAAGAATGACAGCGGTTGTCCCATCAACCCCATGGAATATGGCGCCCCAATCACGATCAGCGGGATTGTCATCAGCGTCGCACAGGAGCGACGTATTGAATTGAACTGAAAGATCAGCGCAGCAAACATGATGCCCATTGCGAGCGGCAAATTAGAAAGCAACTGACCGTTGGTATCAGCGCTGTTTTCCAGTTCACCGGCGATGTTGACCGAATATTCAGATCCAAGATCCAGCGCGTCGATAACAGGTTGCAGACGTGCATAGGTTTCAGCAGCAGAATAAAGATCGCTCTTGCCGGAAATCACGATCCGACGAACCTGGTTCTCGCGACGTATCTCCGAGAATTCAAACTTTGGCCTGAAGTTTGCGATCTGATCAATTGAGATCAGTTGACCACCCGCTTCAATCGTTAGGTTGGTCAGGTCTTCGACACTGTCACGGCTTCGCTCATTTGCGCGCAACACTATCGGGATTTGTTCGTCACCCTCGCGGAATGTGGAATACTGTGTGCCCGAAAAATAAGACTCCATAACGTTGGAGATATCCTTGGACGTAACACCAAATTCACGCGCCTTGTCCTGATCCACATCGATGACAACTTTTACAATTTTGTTGCCCCAATCCGTTTCCTTTTTGACCACGCGGGGAAACTCCGCAATCGCGCGCTCAATTTTTGCGGCCGCTTCCGTCAGTACGTCTGCGTCCGGACCGAAGATTTCGACCTCGACAATACCGGATTCGTTGCCGCCCTGCGCCAATCGGGTCACGCGAAAACGCGCCTCGGGAAAATTCTCGATAAAGTGATCCCTGGCACGTTCCACCGTGTCGATCGCAGCCTCCAGACTGACGGTATTGACGGCAAAAAATGCACTCCCCGGATCAGGGTCAGCAGGGTCGAGACTAAGGTTGAAGCGCGGACCACCTGTTCCAACATAGACTGTCGTGTTCACGACGACCGGGTTTAAAGCTTCGTCAGACAGCCATGCCTCGGCCCTTAGCGCCAAATCTTCCGTGGCCGAGATTGCGGTCCCTTTTGGCATATCCATATAGACAAGGAGGTCTGATCTTTCGCTGAGAGGGAATTGTTCTTTCTTCAGTGTAGCCAACTGCATTGCGCTGAAGGCAACCACGGCATAGACGGCTACTGTTATGATTATGCCAAAGGGGAGCAAGCGGCGGATCAATCCACCGTAGAGTTCATAGAATTTGCCTTCGCCTTCCTTGGCGCCGGTCTCTTTTTGTTTCTTGGGCTTCAGCATGAGCGAGCAAAGAAATGGCAGAATATAGAGTGCCGTGATCCAGGATCCAAACAGCATAATTGCGACAACCGCACCGAGAGAATAGGCAAACTCGCCTTCCGTTCCGTCAAGGAGCAACATCGGTACAAAGGCCGAAATCGTTGTGGTCGACGCGACCCCAAGCGGCACGACGTATTGCCGACCGGCCTGTAGCGCGGCATCCCGACCAGAAATTCCGTTGTTTATTCGGCCTTGGATATCTTCAACGACGACGAGCCCGTTGTCGACCAACAGACCCAGCGAGATGATGACAGCCGCGATCGAAACCTGCTGGATATCGACGCCAAGCGGCCCCATGCCGACAAGCGCGATCGACAGCGTAAAAGGCACGATACACGCGATGACGATGGCGGGCCGGAGGCCCAGAAACAGAAACATAACCACAAAGACGATCACAAATGTCTGCCCGACATTGGAAAGCGCATTGTTTACCGCGTTGGTGACATTCGCCTCCTGAAAGGTCGAAATATTGTAAGATACACCAATCGGTTGCCGACGCTCAAATTCGGGAATTCTTTGCTTCAGACGGCGGCCCAGTTCCTGAATGTCAGTGGACTCTGACATCTCCAATGCAAGAACAATCGCCGGTTGACCGTCAAAGAAGACAGGTTCAACTTTGGGATCGACATACCCTCTTCTTACGTCGACCAGATCAGACAGGCGCACGTAACCGGCCAGCCCGGGCACCTTAGTCAAAAGGTTGCGGATGTCTTCAATCGTGCCCAAATCACCATTGGCTTCAAGTACGATGTTAGTGCCTTGGGCATCAATTTCGCCGGCGGGCAATATCACGTTTTGGGCTTCAAGATCCGCTAGGAGCTGATCCATTTGGACACCGATTGCTGCGATTTTGCTGATATCCAGATCAAGCCAGATACGTTGCTCCTGAACACCAAACAGTTCGACCTGGGTGATACCGGCGACGGTATAGAGTTCGCGCTGGAGCTGCTTGGCAATGTCTTCCAGAGCCACTAGGTTGAAACCATCACCCGTTACGGCAATGGTCGCGATTGCAACATCGCCATAATCAGTGTTCACAATCGGTGCTGTTGTGCCTTCTGGTAGCTCAGGGATTACCGCCTGCATCTTGTTTCGCAGGTCTTCCCATGGCTCTTCGATGTCCGCCACGGCAACCGTGTCGTACAAATGCACATAAAACAGCGCCTGACCTGAGGTGATAATTGTCTCGATATCCTCGACTTCCCCTATTTCCCGGATTATTCGCTCAATCGGGTCAGCGATCAGGCTCTCAATGCGTTCCGGCGACATGCCTTCAAATCTGGCAATCACAGCGCCCGTTCTAATCGTGATCGCGGGGTCTTCGCGCTTTGGAATGCTCAGATATGACATCGTCCCGAGCGCAATCAGCAACACCATCAGAAAGCTGGTGAAACGCGTCTTTTCCAACCCAAACCATGTCAGGAAATCCATGGGGTCATTCCTTTGGCTCGAGCAGTTTGACCTTCATGCCTTCATGCAGAAAGGAAACACCCGCGATGGCAACACGGTCGCCTTCGTTCAAGCCATCTACGATAACAAACTTGTTGTCTTCTAGCCCGGCCATCGTAACCTTTTTGCGTCGTACGGTGCTGTCCGTCGGATCGAAGAGGTAAAAGGATACGGGCGACGGATCGGTAGGTCCGGATGTTTCTGATATCTCCCCTTCCGGGATGGCAGCGGAGATCGGCACAAGGAACCCTTTGCCCCCCAGAACATCCAGTTCAAATGAAACTTCGACCGCCATGCCCGCCCGGATTACACCAAGGGTATCAACGAGTTTTACTGAGACCGGGAAAGACGCGACGGCGTCCGCACGCTCGCCGATTTCACTTACCGTGGCCTCTAACGCAGCATCGGGTCTGTCGGACAATCTGACCTTGGCACGAGCACCCAGATGCAACTGATCGACCGTGGCGTAGTTCACAGAAAACGACACTTCGTAAGATGTCGCCTCATAAACCGAGATGATCAGTGTTCCAGAGCCGACGGTGTCGAATGAGTCGACATCGACAGAGTTTACGATGCCATCGAATGGCGCGAAGAGCTTTGTATCTTCCAGATCTTCCCGGGCCGTGACCAGGTTTTCCTCAGCTTGTTTCAACTGTGCTCGGCTGGTGAGGACAGCCGTCCTGTCATTATCCCTGTCGACCCGGGTTACGACGCCCCGCTCCAAAAGTTGCTCGGACCTTTCGAGATCTTCTTCGGCTTGCTGCAGCGTGGCTTCAGCTTCTTCCACCGCAGCCTGCCGATTTTTGATAGCCGCAAGGAATTTCTCACCATCGAGTTCCGCAATTAACTCCCCTTCAGAGACCCGCTGGCCGATCGAAAGATCCAGACGCCCCAGCTTGCCGCCGACCTCAAAGGACAGTGACGTGATTTCACTTGGCTCCAGGACACCAGGATAACGGCGGGTGATGGTACTCGCCGCCGAGCTGACGACGGTTGTGACCAAGCCGCGAACGACTTCATCCACGGATGTGTCTTTGTTATCGTCTTCCTCGAAACAACCTGACAGGAGAGGTACAATCACAATGAGCAATAAATAGCGGAGCATTCAGCTCTCCTGCTTTAGGAAGACAATTGGTCCTCAGTTCGCGCCGTACCACATGCGTGCGAGCAGCCCGTCCCGTTTGACAAAGTGGTGATAAATGGCCGCCCCTGCGTGAAACACGAATAGGCCAACCATCAAGCGGGCACCGATGCCGTGAGGAACGCGCGGTGCATAGTCCGAAAAGTCTGGGAGCGGCGCATCAACTGCGCCAGACAGAATCTGACCCGCGCCCGATGCCGCCATTGTCCCAATACCGCTTGCAGCCATGCCGAGAAGCACGATGTAAAACATCACATGTACGGCCTTGGCCGCGAAGGTTTGCCAGACCGGATCGCCAGCGACGGGAGCTGGCTTATTGTCAACAAACTGCCACCAGAGAATCCGCGCTATCGTCAACACGAGGATGGCAATTCCCAAGGGGGCATGCATCGCCAGTATCGCTTCCTTCGCTGCGTAGTCGACCGTGGACGCAGCCCGAAACCCGGACACAAGCTGAACCAGGATCAACGCGGCGCTCACCCAGTGAATGGTGACGGCTCCTGTTCCGTATTTCTGAGGCGTGCTTTTCATCGGACCGTTCCTTTCGGGTTTTCACGGTTACTGGTCAGTCCACCCGATGTCGGAATGAGAACCATCGCAAAACGGTTTGTTTTTGGACGCCCCACAGCGGCAAAGAACATATTTGGCGGGTGATGCGCCTTCCGCTCGAACACCGGAAGCCAGTGGAATTTTCGTGATACGATAGGGCCCGTTGCTTTCAATCGTGATGCCCGGTTTGCCACCGACGATGTGCCGTGTTTGCCCGCCCGGTTCACTTATGGAAAGCGCACCAGATGGGCACATCTCTACAACGTCCCTGATCTGACCAGGACTGGCATTGTCGGGTATAATCCAGGGATCACGTCCGGTGTCAAAAACGGCTTTCAGCCGTGTCCCACATTCCCTTGCGTGAGAGCAAAGCAGGCGGTTGTAGTGGACGTCAATCTGCTCACCGCCAAAGACCTTCACGCCATCAGACGTGCGGTTCGGCGAAGGGTTGGACGAAAAACCGATATCGTTATGTGATCCGTCGCAATACGGTTTCTTCTTCGACTGCCCGCAGCGGCACAAGGCGACGGCAGATCGGGTTTCGAGGTTTTCTCCTGCGGAGCTGGTAAGACGAGGAATCGATTTGGCCACCAACGGCCCAGAGGGACGCTCTTCGATCACAGGCTGTTGCGGGTCCTCAGATGAAACTTTTGAGCCACCAATTCGCCCGGTCATGGTCAAGCCATCGCGGATGTTTAGGCCCATCATCGTCAGGTTTGCAGCGCCTGCGACCAATTCGATAGCCTGAACGGTGTAGAATACGGTATCGAATTCTCCGGCGGCTGCCTTACCAGCCAAAAACCACGCCGAGGGCAGCAAGATCAGAAGCCCGTTCAGCGCAATAAGAGGCATCCGTTTCTTCTTCGCGAGAGCCTTTGCATCGGTGCGACTCTTGCCCATCACGGTGCCCGATCCGCCAGCAATCACCATTGCCGGAATAAGGATGAACATACCCCTCAAAATCATGGCCTTGACCGCGGCAATCGTCTCGTGGCTCGCAAACAGTTCACTGATAGCTGTGGACGTCCAGAAGAGAAGGATCATCAGGAAGCCGACGCCGCCTGCTATTGCATGAATGCGTGTTGTCATTTGTGTGTCCTCCAAATTGATCCTTCGCGGTTGGTTTCGTCAGGCCGTGCAGCAGTTAGGGACTGCGATCTTTTCGAACAGATGCGGAGCTGTGACAGCGCTGGATGGGTAGTGGCTGAGCGCTTCTTGAAACTCGGGATTTGCGAACGCCGCACGGAAGTCTGCGATAGAGTCCCAGATGGCGTAATTTAGGTACATGCCGCCATCGCCGATGGCCTTGTGCATTTGCGTACTGATGTAACCGGGCTGTTTTTTCATCCAGAGGGCATCAGCTTTCCACGCCTCGATGAGAGCGTTGTGATCAGCGGGGTCGATCGTGAACAAATTTACGAGAACAACAGGCCCCGCATCGATGCCCAGTTGTTGTTCGATTGGAAAATCAGGATCGAGGGGCGTGAAGTTGACCATCTGTTTTACTCCATGAGTGGTGTTATTTGGTGCCGTGTTGTCAATTTGCCTTCACTAGTTCATTTGACAATATGTTGTCAATATTATAGCGTACTCACATGTCAAATGAGCAATGGACTGAGGCCGGAAAAGCTGTGACGGCGTTGATTCTGGATGTTTTTCGGCTGAATGGCCGGCTACAACTTGCCGGCGATCGGCTCGTTGCAGAACTCGGGTTGACCAGTGCACGCTGGCAAATTCTTGGTGCCATCGCCTATGCTGAACAACCCGAGTCTGTTGCATGGCACGCACGCGCGATGGGGGTTCATCGACAAGGTGTTCAACGCATCGTCAATGAGTTGGAAAAAGAAGGAGTTTTAGAGTTTCAACTCAATCCGAACCATAAACGCGCCCATCTTGTTGCTCTAACTCCAAAAGGTCAAAAGCTGTTCGATGAAGCTATCGCAATACAAATCCCATGGGTGAATGATCTTGCCAGAGGCCTGTCTTCGGATGATATCGCAACCACGCAAGAGATCATCGCCCTCTTAAAGAAACGCCTCCAAAAAACTTTGTAGCCTTAAGCCGCCTCTGGCTTGTTCAGCGGTTGCTTGCCATACGAAGAAGGATAGCCGGGCTCGTTACCCAGGTGTCGGATTGAACCATGTGCCATCTGACCGGCCCGCCTTGTCGAACACCAGAATGTGCGGCGCGATTTCGCGTTCGACCAACCACCCCAGAAGTGGCCCGGTGCCGTATGCCGTGTCCGCGATCAGTCGTTCGGGATGCAAATCGAATGTCGCCTTCACGCGGTTCAACATCGTCTTTGCCGATCTCACTTCGACCTGCCGGATCAAGCGGGTGGCTTCCACATCGACGATGACACCGTGGCCCGTATCGATGAGGTAATTATCAGAACAGTTAAAGAGTGCTGGCCCATTCCGCGCTGCTGTTCACTAGCTGGCAGGATCGGAATGCGAAGTGAACTTCGGCTGCACCTCGCTGGCCGCGCCAAATGCGACCTCATCCAGCGTGTCGAGTCACTCACGCACAGCTCGGGGTGCATCTGTCGGGTCGATACTTGTCGCGTCCCAGTCTTCCTTCGGCGTCGAATTCTGATTGTTGGCATCCGCCTCGATCGGGCTGGCATGGATTGCCATGCGCTGACCACTGACCAGGCCTTCTTCGATGCAGCGTGCTACTGTTGTCTCGAACAGATGGCGCAGCAGTTCATTCTCGCGGAACCGACCGTGCCGGTTCTTCGAGAAGGTCGAATAATCAGGGGCGCGACCGCTCAGATTCAGACGGCAGAACCAGCGATAGGCGAGATTCAGATGCACCTCTTCACAGAGCCGCCCTTCGGATCGGATGCCAAAGCAATAGCCCACCAGCAGCATGCGGATGAGAAGTTCAGGATCGACAAAAGGACGCCCAGTGTGGCTGTAGAAATCGGCGAGATAGGTGCGGATGCTGCTCAGATGGACAAAATGATCAATCGACCGCAACAGAGTTTCTTGCGAGACGTGATCCTAAAGCGAGAACTCGTAGCACAGGCCCCGATTTGATCAGAAAGGCTCTATACGATCCGCCGACAGAGCGTAGGCGATATCGGCTAACTGTGTGGATGTTGAAGCTGTGCCGAACATGCCAATGACATTCACAGGCTCAAACAGACCCGAGCTTTCGTAGGGCACGCCGGTAGTGACAAAGACCAACTGGTTTGCGGGCGGTGGCGGGACATGTACGCAGGCACCTACGAACGGTACCAGTATAAAGGCGGTGACACCGGTGCCCGAATAATCAATCGGAACGATAAACCCTGGCAGTCGGACGATCTCGCCGTTCCAGTCTGTACGCACGCCGTGTGAGGGTGGTTGCTGGTTCGACAGGCTGGGGCCATCGTGTTGTAACAGCCCTTGAATGACGGGCGGGATAGCCGGTTGACCCTCAGGGACCAGATCGGTCCACTCCAGATCTATGAAGTCCTGGGCGGCCACACTGCTCGGCGCCACCACAAATACACTGAGCGCGGCCAGCACTGCTCGCCGGTCCAAGTGATTTGCTACCATTCGTAGACCTCGATGAGATCAGCGCTGAGCCCATAGCCGATGTCTGCAATCGTAGTGGATTGCAGTTCATGCCGCATCCGGCCCGTAACCCAAACCGGGTCCCACAGCTGATCACTTGGCCAAGGCGTCTTGCTATCCACAAAGACAAGCTGGTTGGCGGGCGGTGGTGGCGTGTGAATGCAGGCCCCGACGTAGGGCACCATGATAAAGCTGGTGACGCCCGCAGTAGACATGTCGATTGGCAGCACATAGCCCGGCATCTTGATGTAGGCACCGTGCAGTTCCTTGTTCAGCTTGGTTGCGTTCTCATCGAATTCCGGCAGCCAGGTGTCGTTGATTGCGTCAATTTCACCCTCACCAATGATTTCGGCATAAGGCACACCGGGCGGGATGAGATCATCCCAACCAATCACGCGAGGTGTCGCTGCAACGCCAGCACGTGGCAGGGCGGCGCAAGCTGCAGCAGCCGCAATGAGATGTCGGCGGGAAAGTGTCATCGTTCCAAACCCTTCTGCTAAATTCGCACCATCATACCATCTGCCAGCGACATACGGTAGGCCCGGAACGCGGGCACAAGGCTCACAATTGCGCCAGCGGCCACGACGCCCAACAAGACCCAAAACTCCCGAAGCGATGGCGGCTCAATCGGAAGCCAAAGGCCAAAGGCTGCATCCACAAGGGGCTGGGCCACAAAAAGCCCAGCATAAAGCAGAGCAAGTCCGATGACAGCACCGAGGGCCGCCATCAGCGCGGCCTCAAGTACCAGCAGGCTGAGAATGACGCGAGGCCGCGCGCCCATGGCGCGAAAGATCGCCATTTCGCGGCGACGTTCATTCAGGCTGGAGAAGATCGTGGCCATCATGCCAATGAGCGCGGTGACAACGACCATGGCCGACACGGCGATCAGGGCGGTCTCTGCGATCCCCACGATTTGCCAAAGCTCCTGCAGCGCCACACCCGGCAGGATCGCCAGTAACGGCTCCTGCGGGTATTCATTGATGGCGCGTTGCAAGCCAAACACCTGCAAGCGGCTTTTGACACCCACGAGCGCCGCCGTCACGGCAATTGGCTCCAGTTCCATCTGGCGGATTACGTCGGCGGGGGTCGATTGACCCGGAATCTTGGCTCCGCTTTGCCAATCCACGTGTATTGCTTCAATCGCTTCGAGGCTGACAATCACCGTGCGGTCTACCGGTGTGCCGGTCTTTTCCATTATGCCGGACACGCGAAAAGGTTGATCTTCGTGCTCTACAAAAGATGCAAGCCCGTGGGCCACGACGATGGGATCTCCCACCGCATAGTTCAGCGTCGCTGCCACATCCGCCCCGATCACAGCGTCAAAAAGATCATCCATGATCGCGCCTTTTTCTACGGCCAACGATTGCCCGGCGCGGTATTTGTAACGCTCAAAGAACGCGGTGGATGTGCCCATGACCCGGAACTGACGGTGGCTGTCGCCAAGCGAGATAGGCACGATCCAATCGACCTCTGGACGGGCGGCAATGTCCTGGTAGCTCGCCCAAGTCAGATTGTTCGTGGCGTTCCCGATGCGGAAGACCGAATAGAGCAGCAACTGCACGGAACCCGACCGCGCCCCGACAATCAGATCCGTGCCGGAGATCGTATCGGCAAAGCTGGCCTTCGCACCGGTCCGGACTTTTTCGACCCCCAGGAACAGAGCCACGGACAAGGCAATAGCGACGATGGTCATGGCGACGGTCAGCGCACGTGCCATAAGCGAGCCAAGGCAGAGACGTAGCATCATGCGGCGGTCTGCTGTGGAAGTGTCACGTCCGACAATTGTACGACGCGATCGAAATGCTCCGCCAGACGCGCATCATGGCTCACCATAAGGAGTGTGCTACCACAGGCGCGGGTCTGCGCGAAAAGGAGGTCCAGGAAGGTGGTCTGCGTCGCTGCATCCAATGCTGACGTTGGTTCGTCTGCGACGATCAAAGGAGGCGCGCCAATCAGGGCCCGTGCGGCTGCGACCCGCTGTTGCTGGCCCACACTGAGCGTTCCGGCTTGAGCCGTGATCGCGTCTTCAGGCAAACCCAAATTCAAACAGAGCATCCTGGCTGTGTCGCGTGGTGACTGTACGCGCGCGCGGCGCAGGGGCGCAAAGCGCAACGGCAGCAGGATATTATCGAGGACACTTGCGTAAGGCAGCAAGTTGAACTGCTGAAAGATCAGCCCGATCTGCTCGGCACGAAACCTGTCCCGTTTGCCCGCCGAAAGAGACACGATGTCGGTGCCTGCGACGACAACAGACCCTGACCGCGCCGTAATCGTGCCGCAGATCAATGACAGAAGTGTCGATTTGCCAGACCCGCTTTCACCCAGAAGCAAAACGCTCTCGGAAGGGTCAACAGCGAATTCCGGAATATCGAGCGCAAAGGACGCCCGACCCTGCCAATGGTAGTGGACATGCTGCAATGACAGGATTGGGCTGGCCGCACACATAATCGCGCTTGGCTCAGAACATGTCGCGCAGATCAAGAACGGGTGCATCGCGCTCAACCTCGAAGGCTGTAGCACCCCGGTCAGTGATCACCTGAACCTCCAGTTCCAGCGCGTTCGGAAAGGCGTCGAAGTAGGCAAAGTCGATCAGCGTCGCCTGCGCGGGATTTGCGCAATTCAGCAGGTATTCGGCATGAAACTCGGTGTGATGCGCCTCTTCGGCATGGTCGTGATCTTCTTCGTGGGCGGCGTGGTTTTCGTCCTTATGATCGTGCTCTGCGTGATCGTCACCCTCTTCTTCGTGTTCTGCATGATCCTCATGCCCATGCTCATCATTTGCCTCTTCACTTTCCAGGGAAGCACTTGCCTGCACAACGCTGCATCCAGCAGCCGCAGGCAGAGCGAAGAGATCAAGGGGACGTGCAAGCGTGGCCACCGCAGCGTCCACAAGGCCACGATCTTCAGCGCTCTCGGCAGTATATTCAAAGCCCACGATATCCGCACCCGGTGCGTGCAATTCCATCGCGATCTGGTCACCATCGAAAGCGATGTTCAACTGACCTACACCGTGTTCGTGGGCGTCCAATTGGCGGGTTTCGTCTGCAGTAGCAGCGCTTGCAGTGAGGATGATGAGAGCAGTTGGAACGAGTCTGGTCATGGCTTTGATCCTATTTGGAGGTCTGGAAGGCTTATGTCGCGCAGGCTTGGCAGCGACCGTGGATTTCGACGATGTGGCGCGTGGCCTGAAATGCTGACTGCTCAGACAGGGCTTTGAGCTTAGGCAAAATCGGAGACCCATCATGTTCCTCAACGGTGCCACAATCCTCACAGACGGCGAGCACAGGAACTGATGCCTCGTGATCACAGCGGCAAGGTACAAATGCCTTCATGGATTCCAACTTGTGCGCCCGGCCTTGTTCCGTCAGTGCCGCGAGCGTACGGTAGATCGTTGGTGCCGCGAGACCGGGCTCACCAGGTTTCATTCGGTCCAGAATGGCATAAGCCGTCATGGGCTTGCCGTGCCTTTTTAGTACTTTCAAGACATCCGATTGTCGCGTTGCCGCCTGTTTCCGCATGAACAGCGTCCCCTGATAAGCGAATCATTTAGTACTTTATAAAATAACTTTGAGCTGAGATCACCATGCCAAATTGAGGGTGGCCCGTCTGTAAGCCCAACACAGGCAGAGCATCTGGAACGGCCTCAGTTTCCATCTAATCGTCGTGAAGCTACGGAGAGTTGCGTATTTGATGGGACATGCCTCCGGGCCTTAGCAATACGCGGTCCTCTCGGCTGTCTGACCTTCGGAAACAGGCAGAAAGAATTTTGCCATGCCCAAAGCTGAATCCTTGCCAATTTGTGGTCAAACGCTTCTGTAATGTTTTTGTCCATTACCTTCGATCTTTCGAAACGATTGAAGTTTTGCCGTCGTCCTTAGCTGTTGATCGACGTATCATGTGAGCGTGACAACAATAAATCTGCTCACCGCAAGCATAGCTTTGCAAAACAATCTGTGGTGGATCAGAAACCAAACCTGATCCAAAGATGTTGGTATTACCTCTTCAGTCCTGTCTCGCCGTGGTGAGCCGAAGCGAGACCAACGGTTTCTTAGTCCCTGCTCTGGGCTTTCTAAGTCAAATAAACCCACCATCTGTTTGCACCCAAAACCGATCATCCTTTGGCACAACTCTACTGAGCTAAGACAGGCACGCATTAGCAAGCGCCTCTCTCCCGCATTGCTCATATCGGTAAGTACACTATGGTCGTGGGGTTTAATGCCGGAGCTATCAGAAATCAGGGAGAGAGACATGGACGCGATAATCGACTTCCTCAACACCATTTTCTGGGGATATGTATTGATATATGGCTTGCTGGCGGTGGGTTTGTATTTCACTCTGCGCCTCGGGTTTCTCCAGTTTCGGCATTTCCCAGAGTTCTTTCGCGTTATCGCTAAGAGCCCGAAAACGGACGCCGCGGGAATTTCGCCACTCCAGGCGCTGACCATCAGCCTTGCGTCACGGGTCGGTACCGGAAACCTTGCGGGTGTGGCTGTGGCGCTAACCCTTGGCGGGCCGGGCGCGATCTTCTGGATGTGGATGGTGGCGCTGGTCGGCATGGCGACCGCCTATGCTGAATCCACGCTGGCCCAGCTTTACAAGGTCAAGAATGAAGACGGCGAATACCGTGGCGGGCCGGGGTTTTATATGGCCCGCGGTCTGGGACAGCGCTGGATGGGCGTGGTGTTCTCGCTGGCATTGATCCTGTCGTTCGGGCTGGTGTTCTCCGCCGTTCAGGCCAACTCGATTGCCGATGCCACAGCCGCCGCTTTCGGCATTCCCAAGCTGGTTGTCGGGTTGATCATCGGTGGGCTCGTGTCACTGGTCATTTTTGGCGGGATCAAGAAGATCGCCAGCGTGGCTGAAATTGTGGTGCCGGTGATGGCTGGTCTCTACTTGCTGCTGGCGCTTATCGTCATCATCATCAATATCGCCGATGTTCCGGGCACGTTCTGGTTGATCATTTCCTCGGCCTTTGGCCTGCAGGAAGCAGCCGGGGGCGTCACGGGCGGCGTGATGGCAGCCCTGCTCAACGGGGTAAAACGCGGGTTGTTCTCGAACGAAGCGGGCATGGGGTCGGCACCGAACATCGCGGCGGTTGCCACGCCGGCTCCGCACCACCCCGCCTCGCAGGGCATGGTGCAGGGGCTGGGTGTCTTTATTGACACCATTCTGATCTGTACCGCGACGGCGCTGATGATCCTGCTGTCGGGCATCTATGCCCCCAATCAGGAGGTCACCGGGATCGAACTGACGCAGAACGCGCTGACGGCCCATATCGGCGGGCTCGGCAATCTTTTCGTGGCAATCGCCATCTTCTTCTTCGCCTTCACATCCATTATCGGCAACTATTCCTATGCGGAAAACGCGCTGACCTACCTTGGACTGGGCGGCAGGACCTCGTTGATGGTCATGCGCAGCCTGGTCGTGTTGATGGTGATCTGGGGATCAATGCAGAGCGTGCGCACGGTGTTCAATGCCGCCGATGCTTCCATGGGGCTGATGGCCACGGTGAACCTGATCGCAATCATGCTGCTCTCGGGTACGGTGATCAAGCTGACGAAGGACTACTTTGCCCAACGCGCAGCCGGAAAAGAACCCGTCTTTGACAACGATGATTATCCCGAACTCGCGGGCAAGATCGACGGTACGATCTGGACACGCCACGGCAAGGGCTAGATCCGGACCACCGTGATCGTGGTTTTGTAAGATCAACACCCGCGTCCCGACCGTATCGGTAACCGGTCGGGACGCGGGTCACGAGCACATCCGGCCAAGCAACGAAGGACCCGTCATGGCGAATGACACACCCGATCTCAGGCAGATTGTTTCGCAGATCAACAGCGATATGGCCCAGGTTGAAGACCGCGGCAGCGTCGCCAACTATATCCCGCAGCTGGCCTGCGTGGACCCCTTTCAGTTCGGTATCGCCGTGGTCACCGCCGATGGGAGGATCGTAAAGGGCGGGCACGCGGATACACCCTTTTCCATCCAGAGCGTGTCGAAGGTTTTCACGCTGACGCTGGCCCTCAGACAATTGGGCGAAGCGCTCTGGGACCGTGTGGGCTGGGAGCCCTCGGGTGATCCGTTCAATTCCATCGTTCAGCTTGAGGCGGAAAACGGTCGACCACGCAATCCGTTCATCAATGCCGGTGCCATCGCGGTGACGGATGCGCTGCTGGGCCGCCGTACACCGGTGGAGGCCGTCACCGAGATTTTACAGTTTCTGCGCGAGGTCGCGCAGGACGAAAGTATTTCCGTGGATGCAGTCGTCGCCAAGTCCGAAAAGGCATCCGGGTTTCGCAACGTCGCATTGGCCAACTTCATGCGCGATTGGGGGATCATTCGCAATGCGCCTGAGAAGGCACTGGATGTCTATTTCAATCACTGTGCGGTCAGCATGTCCTGCCAGCAACTGGCGCTTGCCGGGCGCTATCTGGCGTGGGGCGGGCGCCTGGGTCCTGAAGGTCCCCAGATCATCCCGGCGATCATCGCGCGGCGTATCAACGCATTGATGCTGACCTGCGGGCACTATGATGGTTCCGGCGCGTTCGCCTTTCGTGTCGGCCTGCCTGGCAAAAGTGGCGTCGGTGGTGGTATTCTGGCCATTGTACCGGGACAGGCATCTATCGCAGTCTGGTCCCCGGGCTTGAATGAGGTCGGTAATTCAAAACTCGGCTCGCTGGCTTTGGAAAAACTAACCAGCCAAACAGGCTGGTCAGTTTTCGCGATGCATTGAGTGGACAGCCCACCCCCCAAAATTCAGCGCGTGCCATCCTTTGCCCAAATCTTTGCTGAGTACCTTCAGCAATGTCACTCAGCCCTCAGCAGCGAACCAAATCTAGCGATCCGTTGCTAATCCCTACAGATCGTCATGAATGAACTGTGCGCGCCTTTCACTTTCGGGCTTAACCAAATCAAGGGCATCTTCCAATACGATGCTTCCGTCGAACAAGGCGCGCCCGACAAGCGCCCCCGAAACGAACGGGACGTATTTTAGCCGCGAAAGATCATCCAAAGTGCGCGACAATCCCCTGGCAATCACAAGAGGTTTGGCCTCACTGGCCAGTTGCGTAACCAAAGCGATGCTATCTTCGGCATCTCCGATATCTGCGTCGATATCCGTTACGATGATCGCCGCAAAAGGATCATCGTCGAAGGCCTTGAGAAGAGCCGAAGGTGTGAATGCACTTTTATGTTGCCAGGCATCGCTGACCACCAAGCCTTCGAAGACATCAACGGCGAGCACAACTTGATCGGGGAACAGTTTTGCGGCCTCCTTTACGATTTCCGGCTGATGCAAGGCCAGCGTACCTACCACCACGCGCCCGACGCCATGGTCGATCCATTCGGCAATGCGTTGCAAGCTACGAAACCCGCCCCCCAATTGCACTGGAATGCCCACAGTGCGGATGATCTCTCTTATGAGATCCGCATTGCGTTCATCACCAGACATCGCGTCAAAATCAGTGATCTGGAGCCACTCCGCGCCAGATTTGGCAAAGCTCTTGGCTTTTTCGACGGGATCGACGTGCCAGATGTGGGGTTCATTGGTGCGACCCCGAAACAGGCTGACACATCGGCCATCAAGCAATTCAATCAATGGATATAGGATCATGGCAGACTTCCTCTAATTCTCATTCCGCCTTTTGGACGCAGGCTACTCATATCTGTGGTTGAATCCCGGTTCGCGACAAGATGCGACGACTCTCGCATATTTTGAGACCCTGCGGACAAATTGCATCATCTTGATCAACGCCAAGCAGGCGGGGTGTTGGCCGAACCAGTGTATTACGCGCCTCGTCTGCAATGCGGCGCATATTCAAGCAGACGAGCGGGTTCGCTTGAGCCAGTCCTTTGTGGCCAACCAAATGACGAGAATGAGTGGTCGCTTTGAAATTTTCTAAACGGGTTGAAACTCTTTGAAACGGGCCCCGTGAGTACCGCCATAAACGACGACTTCAAATCGTCATCAGCCGCGCGTCGGTCGTTCAATCAGGAGAGTGTAGTGACATTTCCCGAAAATATTTGGCCTGTCATCGGTAGGTCGATGATGGGCGGCCTCTTTGTGATTGGCGGGTTGCAGAAGATGCTGGATCCGGGCCCGGTGATGCAACTGCTTGCTGATCAAGGGATGGCCGAGGACCTCATCGTACCTGCAGCGTTGTTGAACCTTTGCGCTGGTGCCTGCGTCATCTTCAATTGGTATCTAAGGCCCACATGCTTCTTGCTCGCTGCCTACTGCGGGTTCACAAGCCTTTTCCATCTTGTTCCAACTGATGGCTGGCAGATGTCTATCTTTGTCAAGAACTGGGCAATAGTGGGCGGGTTTCTTTGCCTGTCAGCTCTCGGCAGCCGTTCCAAATCCTTGGATCCGGACGAAAACGGAAAAACCTGAGTTCAGTTGAAACTTTTCAAGCTCCAAGCTCGTGACTGTTTTGTTGGGGTAAGTTTACGCGGCGCTTTGCAGCGGAAAATTCAAAACCCCTGACGATTAAAACGTTCAACAGGGGAAAAACATGACAATGACGAGAAAACTGATCGTGACGGCCATGGCGCTGATATTGTCGGCGGGAGTTTCAAATGCGGCAACCATCGGTTCTTTTGACGACACGCGCGTTCTTGAGAGGCGCGTCCTGAACACGGGCGCTGATCGTGATGTATTGCGCAACGCTATTGCTGACGGGGGCCATACTTTGGCTGACACGACAGACGTGTTGACCGCCCAATATCTGAACGGGCTCGACGTATTCTATACTTCTGTGCTGGCTTTTGGGAGCGGTTCACCCATTCTGTCCTCCACGGAGCAGGACGCATTGGTATCCTGGGTCAACGGCGGCGGGATTCTTTTGTCGACAGGTGAGATCCCTTTCTTTCGAGCCAGCTATGAGGCGGTTCTCAATCCATTTGGTATCGAATTGGTCGGTCAGGCTGCCGCCAGTGGCTCGGTCTGGGCGAATGATCCCGGCATCGCCCTGCTGTCAAACGGCGTTGCAGGCAGTGATCTGACCGACTCCGGATCCGGGGTTTTGGCGACAGGGATGTCCACCACCCTGGCAACCAATAATGGCAATGTCATTGGTTTGAGCAAGGTCTTCGGATCTGGTCTCGTTATCGCCATCGGCGATAGCAACTTTCTTGACGATCAGTTTATCAATCCCGCCGGTGAGCAGTTTTTTCGCAATGCTTTGAACGCGGAAGTTCCAGCGGTTCCACTGCCCGCCGGCTTGCCATTGTTACTTGCAGGCCTGGGGGCGTTCGGCGTGCTGCGGTCGCGCCGCAAGAGCCCATCTTAACTGGGCTCTGCAAATATTTTTGCGCCTTTGAAACTAACCAACGATCCCTTGCGTGGCTATGGCATCTGGCCATCGAGCGCCATTTTCAGAACAGGAGAAAAACATGAGTAAGATAGTAGTCGCAGGTCTTTTGAGCATGATATCGACGGGTGTCTTCGCAGATGGACACGCGCCGGTACCCCTCGTTGAAGCGACCAACCAATCGGTGTCAAACGGAGTTGTGAGCGCGCATAAGGTTGTCGCCGGAGAGAACGGCTGGCTTGTAGTGCATCGTACGGACGCTGAGATGAAGCCGGGCCCGGTTGTTGGGTATGCCCCGCTCCGTATGGGAGACAACATGGATGTAGCAGCCATCCTCACCGAAGAAATCTCCTCTGGTGAGATGCTGATGCTCATGGTTCACTCCGAAGCGGGCGGTACAAAGACTGGCGTTTTCGAATATACGCTTGGCGCGAAAGAAGATGGCCCAATTCGGATCGACGATAAACTGGTGATGACGGTTGTGACCGCGCAGTAAGCATAGGTCGACATAGGTGCGAATAGCCCAAGTGCCTTTTGGAAGCTGCGGGAGGTATCTTCGCTTTTGATTGACACGTGTCTGTATCGGCATAGCGTGTCTTGGGCGGGGACATCTTTATGACAACACCAGCAGATATCGAAAAGATGATCGCGCAAATTGCATTGCGCGATCATTCCGCGTTTTCGGCGCTCTATGACGCGACAAGCCGGAAGCTCTTCGGCGTCTGCCTTCGTGTCTTGAACAACCGCAGCGAAGCCGAAGAGGTTTTGCAAGAGATCTATGCCCGGATTTGGCACAAAGCCGACAGCTACGCCGTCACAGGCCACAGCCCGATGACATGGCTCATTACACTGGCCCGCAATCTGGCGATCGACAGGTTGCGAACCCGTAAGACACCAACAAAGGACATCGACACCGTTGTGGACTTGGCGGATGATCGACCTGGCCCCGAGGCAGAGGCAATCGCCAGTTCCGAAAGGGCGCGGATTGAAGCTTGCATGGATGAGCTGGAAGCGGCGCGTGCGGATGCCGTCAGACGGGCTTATTTGAGCGGTGAAACATACAAGGAACTCGCGGCACGCCATGGAGTGCCGCTCAACACCATGCGAACTTGGCTACGCCGCAGCCTGCAAAAACTGAGGGACTGTCTGACGCGATGACCACAGCCGATGATCCATATGACGACGAGGTTTTCGCAGCCGAATATGTCCTGCATCTTCTCGATGCTTCGGAACGTCAGCGCTTTGAGACACGTTTGCGGGATGACGCCGGTCTGCGCCAATTGGTTCATCGGTGGGAAGCACAACTGGTGCCAATCGCCGACGAAATCGAAGAGGTTATGCCCCCCGCGCACGTCAGGACTGCTATCATGGCCAAGATCGCGCAGACACCGTCATCGCCGCCCTTCTGGCGTAGGTGGTCAATCGGAATATTGGGTATCGCAGTTGCGATGCTCATTGCGGTTTTCGCATTTGGCCCGCTGTTGCGCGGGACAGTCGATTTGACCCCGCAGTTTCAGGCCGAGCTTACGTCGGAGGACGGCACAATCATTTTAATCGCTGGTGTCATTCCGCCAACACATGAGATCGTTATTGAACGTTTCGCAGATGTCATCCCCGAAGGCCGTGTATTGGAACTGTGGCTGATTGCCCAAGGCAGCGACCTGCCCGTGTCGCTGGGACTGCTGGAAGCCGAAGGTCTGACACGTATCCGCGTTCCCGATGACATCGCCCCGGGGGTGCGCACCGGCACAGTTGCAATCTCCGAAGAACCACCGGGAGGCTCGCCAACAGGCATGCCCACAGGCCAGATTCTGGCGACCGGCACATTCAAAGATATCTAAAGCGTTTCGACTTTACCTTGAGGCGGCGAACAAGCGATCCGATATTGAGTCGAAACGCTATAGGCACCAGTGGATCGGCCGTGAACGTCCGACCGAAGGCTCCCGAACTGCGGGATCCGGGGAATACCGTCCTTGCCTTGAGAGCACAAAATATCTGTAAAACAGGGCAGAAGGCAGCGCCTCCAGATCAGTAAATACTAAGACACTTGCGGTTGGCCCGGCTTTGTTATTGGTTTTGGGCAAGAGATGTCCGCCTATGCCGCCTCCGAAGTTTCGGCCTCGGACTTGATCTCCAGCGGTAGGTTGATGGTCGGTAGCGCCTCTTTGAAAATCGTGGCGCCGTCAACCTTCGCTTCGACCGTGGGCTTCGCGCGGCCCGCAGCAATCGCGGTAATACGACGGTTGGTTACGGTGACAATCAACCCTTCGACCTTGAGCGTGAAAATCACCGGGACCGGTAATTTACGTAGCTCGATGATTTTGCCCAGTTCAATGACGATGTGAGGGGTGAATTCGGCTTTCAAATTGTGGCTGGCAATCGAAACTTGCCGGGGTTTGTCATCCTTGGGGCCCTCGTCTCCGATGAGCGCACCGACCTGTTCCAGTCCTTTCCACGCCTTGAGTAACTCTTTTACCGGTGAGATCGCCAGCGCGTCATCGACAGCCTTCTCCACAGCCATTCTCAGCGTCGACCCGTCGAGGTCTATCGCCTTCAGCTTCGGCCCGCCGTCGCCCTTCAACAAGGACTGACTTACTGCTTCAGCCAGTTCCTGCATGCGGACTTCAGGCAATTCCTTGGACAGAACCTTGCCCTCTACACTTGCTGTTTCAGTCAACCTACTGGCTCCTTGTTCTCTTCAAACGCAATCTCGACCACCGGTGCTTCATCCTCGTCAATGCGTATTGCAAGGCTCGCCGGGGCAGACGGTACAAGCGCAATTCTGGGATCCTGATCGGGTTCCGCAAAGACGCGTAGCTGGGGTGTCGGCGCATGTGCTTCATGGCCCGCGGTATCACCTTGCCTGCGACCTCGCAGGCGCGCGCCGAAAAACCCCATGCCAATGCCGCTCAGAATGAGACCGCCGATCCAGACCCAAGGTGGGGTGGCAAAACCGGGCGCGACAGGTCGGATCAACGTGATTTGCGAACTTGCGAGCATTTGGCCAGCGGCGTCCTGCGCCTCGATCACAAGCGCACGGCTCTGACCTGGTTCCGGTGTGTTGATCTCCCCAAGCCACTCGACCCCGTCAAAACGACCGCGCTCCAGCACTTGGTTCGTGCCTGAATCTGACACAACGATCACCGCAGTATCTGCCGGGTTGATGACCTCAACTAAGAGGCGCGTGGTGCTCGCATCAATCTCAAACCCATCCGGCGAGGTTACAAGCAGCGTGACCGGTTTGGCGGCTGGTCGGGCCAGCGTGATCTGTGCTGACGCATAATCTTTGCCGTCGCGACCAATCGCCACGATGTTCACAAGCCGCGTCGCACCGGGGTCTGGCATGTCGATTTGCAGTTCCGCGCGACCCTGAACCAACGCGCTCTCGGCCATCGCCGTTTGATCCGAACCGTCATCCGCACCCCTGGCGATGATGCTCTCGATCCAGTCCGCGCCGGTCGTGACATGGGCCTCGGCCGTGATCATGTCCGTATCAGCCTCAAACCGTCCGTCTGGCTGCACTTGCAGACGAACTGCGGGGCGTTCAACACGCAAACTGTCTTCAGCCAGAACAATGTTCCCTCGATCGACGGCCTGTGCATGAAAAACGAGTGCTTGACCCGGGGCGGGCATTGCCTGTGTATTGCTCCACTTGCCATTTCCGACGGGCCATCGCGCTAATTCGATCATCTCCGGTGCACCGCGGATGATCAGATCTGTCACAGTCCCGGCGTTTTCCAGTACGAGATTCAGTTGTACCTCATTCGCATCGACAACTTGTCCTGCGGAACTCTCCAGCGTAAGGCGCGGCGGCACGACCGGCTCCGGGCGGGTCAGCGTCACGGTTTGCTCAGCTAATTGCCGACCGCTCCGATCAAGCGCCACAAAAGTCACCCTCTCAGAGCCGCCGGGCTCGGGTGAAGGAAGTGTGAGAACTTCGGAGCCACCACTGAATTCCTTACCGACTGAAGCCACCCCGACTCTGCGGGCTTCAAGCCGGGACACTGCGGAAGCACCACTTGGGATTGTGACCATAAACCCAACGCTCTGGGCATCGACATTCACCACACCTGAGGGGCTCACATCAATCCGCACCGACGGTCGGATCAGACGCAAGGTTGCGGCGTCGCGCGGCCTACCTTCCGGTCCCAGAGCCTCCACCTGAAACGCGGCCTTCTGACCCGGCGGTGGCATCGGTAGGTCAAAGTAAAGCGGCGACCCACCCCATTCCTGGGTTTGATTGCTGATACCGGGACCTGTGATCCTGATCCATCTGGTGGGCCCTGCCTGCCGCAAACCAACGCCGACATTCGTGCGAGGACTATCAACCTCGACCTCGTTCGGTAAATCCAGTTCAACAGGTTGAACGGCAATACACGCGCTGTTCAATTCGTCCCGCAGCGCCGTCCACAGGATACCTCCCGCGTTGAACCTATCCATGCGACCACCCAGGTAGCTGCCGATGGCTTTGCAGGTATTGGGCCCAAGCGCACCATCGCTCCCGCCCGGCGAATTCCCGACACATGCAAGATTTTCCTGCACTTGCCTGACCAGCGCATTGCTTACCGCAACACGCGGGCCACACCAGGGCAAAAGCCGGAGCACAACCTTCGCGCGCGCTGAAAGACCGGCTGAATTCGTTGCCAGGATTGTCGCTGAACGCTCGTTGAAGTCCCGCGGCAGATCTATGGTTGCCGAGTAGTTGGAGGAACCCTGAGGCGCGGACATAGGTACGCGGTTGTTATCCTCGTAAATGAAAAAGACCGATTGAATGCCGCTTTCGCCGTCGGCCACCTTTACCCTGACTGGTGCGGTGCGACCTTGGCCTTGCACAGTTTGCGTTTCAGGCGCGATGTCCGGGCGCGTCCTGTCGGTACGTTCGACATCGTCACCCTTGTCGTTGCTCCCCGCATTTTTATCCGTCTCCGGGTTGTCCGTGTCTGATGTATCACCGCCCGAGTCCAGCGGCCGGTCAAGTTGAGCGAAATTGAAATCCCGGCCAATAAAGACATCGCAATCACCAGCAGTTAGAACAGTGGCGACCTGAGCAAGCCGTATGAGGTCTGACCTAATGCCTTCGCCCCTTAGCCGGATAAACACCTCTCGCGTCGCCGTACAGGTTTTGACCTTTCCCAGAAACTCCCGAACATTTCGGGGTCGGGTCAGCATAACCACCAGAAAAGCACTCTTCATAAACCTTGAGGCATTCGCGACATACAGGCCGGAATAGCCCGGGATCGGTTCAGCACCCCGGGGCACGGTATTGGTTGATTGCGCCATCAATTGCCCAACTGGATGTACCAGCAGGCAAATCGCCACGATCAAACTCAGAACTACACGCATCTCAAATCGCCTTGGCGCGCTATGGGGCAAAAAATTCCTAGAATATGTAAGAAATTAGCACAAAAGCTGACGTTACGCCAATGAAACGGTTGTGGGTACCTGTAGGAGGTGTTCTGAGATCCCTTTGCGATTGGCCGATTGGACCCCTGCCTGCGGAACCCATCAGGGCTGGTGGTAAATGCCAGACAAGCAGGCCGGACACACGGCCGTTCTGGAGCCATCTGCACAGGTCTTTCGAAGAGTTGATGCAATGCTGCAGTGCAGTTTCCATGAAGTGGGCGTTGGTAAAGGATCGCAAAAAAATCTGGATCAAAGAATGACTGCAACACAGGATATTGCGAACGTTGGATTTGCAGGCCATTCCTGTTCTAACGGTTGGAACTTCAAATGATGCTAGGCCTGTAATGACAAAGTTCGATCTGGTGATTTTCGATTGTGATGGGGTGCTACTCGACAGCGAGATCATTGCATGCCGTGCAGATGCTGAAGCGTTCACAGGCATAGGATATGAAATTTCACCTGAAGAAGTATCAATGAGATTTGCAGGTATGCCGGATGAAGCTGTTGACGCTGCTCTTGCTGCTGAAATTGGGAAACCTCTTCCTGCTAACTTTAGGGCAGAAATAAAAAGCGCCGTCATCGAAAAATACAGAACAGAATTGCAACCGATTTGCGGTGCAGAAACTCTGCTTACTTCGCTAAAAACAGCCAAGTGTATTGCTTCGTCAGCCTCTCCCGCAAAATTAACACTAGGCTTGATCGAAACCGAATTGTACGAGCTGGTCTATCCGAACATCTTCTCGACCAGATTGGTTGAAAGGGGAAAGCCGCATCCAGATATTTTCCTTTATGCCGCAGAGAAAATGGAGGCTTCTCCGTCCCATTGTATCGTGATCGAGGACAGCGTTGCAGGCGTCACAGCAGCTAAATCAGCGGGTATGACATGCATCGGTTTTTCTGGTGGGTCACACTGCACAAATGGGCACTCGCAACGCTTGTTTGATGTTGGTGCGGACTCGGTTGTCGATAGGCTCGAGGCAGTTTTGTCACTCGTTGAGTAACTGACGAAACGTGCTCGCCGTCTTCATGTGCCGTGTTCCGCGACTGCAACGTCTTCGCGCTGCCAATTCGATTTGTCAAAATAAGCCTCAGAGCGATGTTAAGCCGGATGGATAGCGATCTGTCTGCTTTGGGTTATGGGTCTCTTCATCTCAACACAGTGAAGCGCAATGAAATCATTGCCGGAGTGGATTAAATCTGTTTCGCCCATTGGCAATGGTTTCCGCAAATAATCAAGTGGGAGTCAAAGCGCGGTATCCCGCCGTTCTTGCAGAAGCACCCATCGGAAACCAGCTATCGCTTGCCGAATGTCTTCCACCAAGGAAGTCGCGTTCATTGGTGCGCCCGTAGTTAGATTCACCAAAGCGCCGGTCCCGTGCGGAGAATGAAAAGCCCAAGAGGCCATGCGCCGGGCCAACTCACGCACGTAAATGCACCAGGCGGCGTGCTCTGGCACGGAACCCTGCATGCGCCTCTTGGGGTGCGCATGGGCAACAAACCTCTTTCAGTGCGTCAAGGTCCGCCAACCATTCCGTCGGTGTGCCGATCTCGTCCATTGTGCCTAAGGGGCGTCAATGTGATACCAGAACGGCTGGACCGGCTTGGCATTCGGCCTCTCGGAAAGCAACGTCACTTTGCCTGCGCAGCCGCTTTCGGTCTTCCGAAGATCGGACGCCACATGGAGTGAGCAGGTCTTCCGGAAATTCGTCCTGGGCTAAAAGCGCATAGACCAAGTCATAGTTCAGCGCGCGAACAATAGCAGGTTTTTTGTTTGCCTATAGGCCGGTTGCAACAACGCTGTTTTCGCTGGTCTCGCCTATTTCTGATTCAACGCGAACACCGCCCTTTCAGTACAGGGTTTCCCGATAGCGTTGCTCGGCATAAGATTGATCGGTCGAGGTAACTTCCAGATTGGAATGGTCTTGGACTATTTGATACATCGAAGGGATTGGACGGCTTTCAGGCCAAGTTTCCGGACGCCATAGTCCAGCGCGTATCGAGGCCTTGCCGCAGTGAATGAATATCTCTTCAGCAGTAATGCGAAGTACTGTTTTTGGGCTTCGCTCGTTCACCTTAAACGCATCGCAAAGCGCCTGATCATCGCTAATTTCGGCAGTGCCATTCACACGTAGCGTTTCTGCAATTGACGGGATCATGAAGAAAACAGCTACTTTTGGATAGGCCAGAATGTTCATCAAACCATCAATCCGGTTGTTGCCCGGTCGATCCGGAACAAGCAACGTTGTATCATTTTCGATTTTGACAAACCCCGGGGCATCCCCTTTCGGCGATACGTCAAGATCAGTTCCATCGGATGTTGTCACAACAAGAAAAGTAGCGTTTTCGATGAAGTGGCGGCAATGCATGTCAAAATGAGAGAGCGTTTTTGCTGTCGCGTGCGGTGAAGCGGGGCCGTAAATCTCTCTGAGCTTTTCTGGGGTCATAACTGGCACTCCTTTGATCGACATAACAGGAGGGACGCGTCGAGCAAAGCCCCGCTATCGGCGCAGACCGGACTTCTAGCTGGTCGTCAAATGTTGCGATGCGGCTTCGGCAAAGCTGTTCTCGTTTGATGACTTTCATACGTAAACGGGTCCCCGGGCAGAGGCCAAGCTGAAGGACGACAGGCGAGATTCCATCCACCCGCCCGAAGATATTGCTGACACCATATTGCCCCAACGATCCACTACATTGATGTGACATTTATCGCCTGCCAGCAATCCGGGATTGCAGCTGCCATCGTTATCTTTCGGTGTCGGTTCTCCCATACCCATTGCCATGAACGCGTCCGGATCGATCTTCAAACTTTGCCGTGAGCGCCATGCCTTGAAGCAAGGCCGTCCCTTGATCGCAGCATACACGCGTTGCGCGGCGCCCAGCCTAATGAAGCAAAGGAGGCAATTCTCGAAGGGGCCGGCTCAGACGCGGTTCAATGACTTGCAAGACCAGACTGCCTGCGACTGTGACATCCAAGGCCAAGCATCGGCCTTACCGGCTGGCCAATCAATGTGCTGAGGTAGCAACGCCAAAAATGGCGGGGAACGTTAGCGCGGGTAATAAATTCAAGTCGCGCCCTCTCTGCGTGAAGCTGGGAGGAACCCTTAATGGGAATAAATTCTACCAATCAACTTCTTGCCCACACACAAGTTCAGTTATACTTGTGGCTTCTCGAAAAACTGCATCGCTGTCTCCTGCGCTTTGCGCGCATCCCACACAAGTTGCCGCTGAAATGCCTGGGCCAGCCGTGATTGTGACCTGTGCCGGGGTGACATGATCACGATGTTAAATCCGACATTGTGCTCCAGTGGCCTTACGCAAAGACCCTCGGCTGGTCGCTCAAGCGCGGTTAAGGCGTCGATGATCGCCACACCAAGGCCGTTCACGGCCAATTCCAAAGCGGTCTGCGTTGTGAAGACTTCCAGCCGTCTCTTCTGGGTCGATATTTGCTGTGAGAGCGCTTGAGGAAGCGCCCGGTGAAGCGGATCGAAATTTGAAGGGGCGATCAGATCGTAGCCATCAAGATCTTCGATTTCGATCCTTGCCCGCTTGGCTAAGGGATGCCCGACTGGACACGCACAAACCAAGGGTAACTGCAACAAAGGGGTCTGCAGTACGCCAAGTTCGTTGTCGCGAAACAGACCTAGCCCCAGATCAGATTGCCCAGACGCAACTGACCTGGCTATCCAATCCGTACTGCGGGCAACCAACGAAAGCGAGACGTCTAGCCGTTCGCTGAGAAAACCGGCGACGGTCCTGGGGAGCCATCCCTGAGACAGCAGAGGCATCGCCGCAAGCCTGAGCATGCCCAACCGACTCTCTCGTAAGTCATCGGCAAATCGATCTAGTTGATCCAAGCCGCGGTACAGCATTTCGGCCTGTTCGAACAACGCCATGGCCTCGTCGGTCGGACTCAATCGGTTTCCGCTGCGCTCAAAAAGCGTGAACCCGACATCATCCTCCAACAGGCGCATCTGCTTACTTACGGCTGGCTGGCTGACATGCAAGTGCTTTGCTGCTTCCGTGATCGAACCCGTTAGCATGACGCGGCGAAATATTTCGACTTGACGCGCATTCATAACTTTTTCTCTCTCTGACCAGAAAGGAAGTAATTTGAAATTATATACATTGAGTCCGAAACTGATTGCAAATTCGTCGGTAAGGCAAATTCCATCATGCAAGACCTATATCCGGATACGCGCGCGCCTACGCAAACTGCGGGACATTGGATTGATGAACTTGCCTTCGATCCATCCGATTATGCCGAAAGACTGAAGTTCGTTCAGTCGCATCTGTCCAATCGCAGTCTTGCTGGTGGGCTTCTGTTTGATCCCGAGAACATGTTCTGGCTGACGGGTTTCCAAACCATTGGTTATTTCACCTTTCAATGTATGTTCGTTCCGGTTCATGGGCTCCCCAAGGTCATCACGCGTATCGTGAACCGGGATATGGCGTTGGCCCTTCCAACGATTGGCGGTGTCGAAGCGGTTCTGGATACCCAAGACCCAGTCGATGTCTTGTCGACGGTTCTGAATCAAATCGGAGCGGTTCAGATCGGACTGGAAACGGGTTCACGTTACCTTAGTGTGCGTGACTACCGTCGCCTGACCGACGTGTGCACAAGTACGTTTGTCGATTGGGACGGTGTGATCGAGCATCAGCGCCGGATCAAAACGCCATCGCAAATCGAATGTATGCGGAAAGCAGCACGCGCCGTCGAGGTTGGCATGGATGCGGCACTCAAATCGATAGAACCTGGGAAGAGCGACAACGATGTAGCTGCCGCACTCTATCATGGCTCCATCGCTGCAGGCAGCGAATATATTGGCCACCCCCCGATGGTTGTGACCGGCAAGCGCAGTGCGCTCTGTTTTGCCTTGTGGAAGCGCAAAGTGATTGAGCGCGGAGATGTTGTCCTGCTCGAAGGGGCCGCTTGCATAGACCGATATCACGTGATGATGGCGCGTTCGGCCGTTGTTGGAAAGCCGACCGATGAGCACAAGGCCACCGCCGACGCGCTCATTAGCGTTCTTGAAACCGCTATCGAAACGATCAAGCCTGGAGAAACGGCAGGCGAAATTGATCGCCGCTGCCGTGTCGGGATCGAAGAACTGGGGCTGGCCAAATATTTCAAGAGCCGCGTCGCCTATGGTATCGGTATCGGTTTTCCTCCGAACTGGGCCGAAGGTCACATCTACGCAATTCGTCCGGGTGATCCCATGATCATCGAAGAAAACATGACTTTCCACATCATCCCGACGATGTTCCGTGAGGATTTTGGAATGGCCATCAGCGACAGCGTGCGGGTCACAGCAACGGGGTGCGAACTGCTCACCTGTTACCCCCGGGATTTGGTGATCGTGGATTGAACAGGAAATCAAGGGAGATCAAAATGTCAAAGACACTACTCAGAACCGCCGTCGCCACGCTTGCATTCGTTGCGATATCAACCTTTGCTCAAGCGGCTGAAAAATGGGACATGCCCGCAGCCTATTCTGGAAAAAACTTCATTTCGCAGGCATACATTGCATTTGCCGAAGAGGTGACTGCGAATTCTGGGGGCGAGCTCGAGATCGTCGTACACCCGGCTGGATCGCTCTACAAAGGGTCGGAAATCCTGCGCGCCGTGCGATCGGGGCAGGTGCCAATTGGCGGGCGCTACATGGGGGCACACGCCAAAGAGAATCCGATCTTCGGACTGGACACTGTCCCTTTTGTCGCGACAGATTTTGATGAAGCCTGGGCACTCTACCAAGCATCAAAACCCGCCATCGAAGCTGCGTTGGAAGAACGCGGCATGAAGCTGCTGTTCATGCCGGTGTGGCCGCCCCAAGGTTTGTTCTCGGCCAGCCCGATCAATTCCATGACGGACATGAACGGTGCGAAGTTCCGCGCAGCAGATGCTAACACCTCTCGGCTTGCAGTGCTCATGGGGGCGACACCAACCAAAACCGAAGCCACCGAGATCAGCCAGGCGTTTTCGACCGGCGTCGCCGACAGCATGATGGGTTCGGGGGCAATCGGTGTCTTCCAAAAGATGTGGGACTATGTGGACCACTTTTATACGGTAAATGCATGGATGCCCAAAAGCGCTGTCATCGTGAATCTGGATGCCTGGAATGGGCTGGATGAGGCGACCCAGAAGGTCGTCATGGATGTGGCTACAAAAGCAGAGGCAGATGTCTGGGCAGCGGTGAGCGGGGTTACCGACGGCTATAACAAGACCATGGCTGAAAACGGCATGACAGTTACTGAACCTTCCCCAGAGCTTGCCGCTGCCTTCAAGGAAATTGGTGCCACGATGTCTGCAGAGTGGGCGGAGAAAGCGGGTGAGGCCGGGGCCACAGCGCTTGAGGCCTATCAGGCGGCCAAGTAGGAACCCAGCAATTCTCGGGTCGGTTGGTTTGCCCCGTCTGGCCGGAGGAAGCAGGAGATGCGTCATGCAGGAACTGATCGGGCGGTCGATCCAGGCAATTTGCAACCTATGCGGTGGGCTTGCTGCATTGTCGATATTGTTGCTAACCGGCTTGGTTGTCACCAGTGTGATCAGCCGCGCGATCGGCGTCTATGTGCCCGGGCTGACCGACTATGCCGCCTACTGCCTTGCGGGTGCCGGCGCGATGGGAATGGCCTACACATTCGGTCAACACGGACATATTCGTGTAGAAATGATCGTTGATCGCTTGCCTGCGCGATCGCGCTATGTCCTTGAAGTGTTGATCCTTGCAATTTCGGCGGCCATGGCCAGCTATCTGGCGTTCTATCTGGTTCGGATGACGCACACCTCTTGGATTTACGAAGACCGTAGCGACGGCTCCGACGAAATTCTCATCTGGATACCACAAGTGCCATTTGCAGTTGGTTTCTGCTTATTCGCCCTGGTTCTGTTGCTTGCGCTCATACGCGCGCTGCTCAGAGGTGATCTTCACGGATTGGCGGCCGAGCACAAATCAGAAAGTTGGGAATAAGCAATGGCTGAGACCTGGCTTGCGATTTTGATGGTTGTCGCGCTTCTTGGTCTGCTGGCTTTGGGGGTCTGGATCGGGCTAGCGCTCATGGGTGTGGGCTTCATCGCGATGGCACTGTTCACCTCGCGGCCCGTTGGTGATGCACTGGCGACAACGGTTTGGAGTCATTCAGCGCTATGGGGCCTGGCCTCGTTGCCGTTGTTTATTTGGATGGGTGAAATTCTGTTTCGGTCTCGATTATCACAGGGTCTGTTTAGCGGCCTCGCCCCATTGATGCGGCACATGCCGGGTGGTCTGATCCACGTCAATATTGTCGGATGCGCCACCTTTGCTGCAATTTCGGGTTCCTCCGCCGCGACCCTTGCGACGATCGGCAAGATCACAGTGCCTGAGCTGAAAAAACGGGGGTATCCTGACAACATGGCCTATGGGACATTGGCGGGCGCATCGACGCTGGGGCTGTTGATCCCGCCTTCGATCATCATGATTGTCTATGGGGTCGCGGCGCAGGAATCGATCACCCGCCTGTTTATGGCGGGCATCTTTCCGGGTTTGATGCTTGCCGCGCTCTTCATGGGATACATTTTTATCTGGGGTATGTTGAACCCGGAGGGTCGATCGCTGCGTGAACCGCGTGCAACGTGGCGCGAACGCGGCCGCGGCATTCTGAACCTGTCACCCGTCGCCGGGTTGATCCTGATTGTCATCGGCTCGATTTATGCCGGCATCGCCTCTCCGACAGAAGCCGCCGTGTTGGGCGTTCTTGGGGCATTGTTGCTGTCAGGTCTTGAAAGATCGTTGAACCGGCGCAACTTCATTGAAGGGTTGATGGGGGCCACTAAAACCACCGCAATGATCATGCTTCTGGTGGCCGGATCGGCATTTTTGACGCTGGCAATGGGTTTTACTGGATTGCCGCGCGCCCTGGCGGAATGGATTGGCGGCATGAACCTCAGCCCCTGGATGCTGATTGCCGCGCTCACCCTATTCTACGTTGTTCTGGGGTTCTTCCTCGATGGGATTTCTTCGATCGTTCTGACGATGGCGGTCGTTGAGCCGCTTGTGCGAGGGGCTGGGATCGACATGATCTGGTTTGGCATCTTCGTGGTACTTGTCGCCGAGATGGCAATGATCACACCGCCAGTCGGCTTCAACCTGTTTCTGGTCCAGAGCATGACCGGGCGCGACTTGGGATTTATTGCCCGCTCGGCTTTGCCGATGTTCCTGTTGATGGTTGTAGGTGTCGTCTTGCTGACCCTATTTCCGCAAATCGCGCTATGGCTCCCTGAATATCTGACATCCAACAGGTGAAAAGATGACACGACAAGTCTTGATCGCAGTCGACATCCAGGACCCTGATTGTTGGCCAACGCTTTTACCCGAAGTGCGTGATTTGGCCAGATCGGAGAACACGCTTCACCTCATGCATATCGTGCCTGAACAAGAGGCACTCAGCCCGCTGGCACAGTTCATCCCTGAAGGTTTTGAAAATGCACATCGGGCAGAAAGCCGAGCATCGCTCGAGGCGTTGTCCGGGGAGCTGCCCAAAGCTGGAGAACTGCAGTTCCATCGACCAAGATGACACCAAGTCAATTGACGACAGCGCGGCGCCAACAGTCACCTTGCTTGAACCAAACCGGTTTGTGATCCGCTGCCCGCCATGTATCATCCGGCGCGCTGGGGTCAATCCCATCTACAGGGTGACGGAGTAAGATGCCGCGTAAATGCAAGGTTGCCTAGCGGTATCCTGCTTCGCCATCAGCATGCAGTTTCGGTCCACGTGTGCTGATGGGCTCCAGCGCGTCTTCGACCACTCTGTTCGGCGCTGAAGCGACATCTGATATGCGCGCTTCTAGGTTAACCGCCCATTTGACGGCGTTGGTTAGGACCTTTCGAACGTTTTGATCGTAATAGGTCGGGTAGGTTTCATGGCCGGGTCGAAAATAGAATATATTGCCCGCGCCGCGCCGATAGGTGAGACCTGACCGGAAGACCTCCCCGCCCTGAAACCAACTAATAAGCACCGTCTCAAGCGGTTCCGGCACAGCAAAGGGCTCGCCGTACATTTCCTCATGTTCCAGTTCGAAATGATCGGGAAGGCCTTGTGTAATCGGATGGCCCCGGGCGCTAACCCAGAGGCGCTCCCGCTCTCCAGCCTCGCGCCAGGTCAGATTGCATGGTGTTCCCATAAGCCTTTTGAAGATTTTCGAGAAATGTGCGGAGTGAAGAATGATAAGGCCCATTCCGCCCCAGACCGCCTCTGTAACTCGATCTACGATGTCGTCGGAAACATCACCATGTGCGGCGTGACCCCACCAGAGCAGGACGTCCGTCTGATCGATGCGCGACTGCAATAATCCGTGTTCCGGATCTTGCAGAGTGGCGGTGGTGGCCTCTATCCCCGTGTCAGCATTCAGGGCGTCGGCGATGCAGGCGTGCATACCCTCAGGATAGATATCTGCCACCGTCTTGTTGGTTTGTTCATGGACGTTTTCTCCCCAGACGACGGCTCTGATCATCGTTGCTTGCCATTTGTCAGTTTGCGCGGAGCGGCGGTGCTCGCGCGCGGGATCAGTTCTGGTGTGATTATCACCGGGTCCAAGGCATCGTCTGAGTTATCAAGAATTGAAATGAGCTTGCGACAGGCCAGCTGACCCCATTCGCGACGTGGAAGACGTATGCTGGAAAGGCCAGGATTAAAAATCGCGGAGTAGGGCATATCATCATAGCCTATCACTGAGATATCTTCCGGCACACGCACTCCGGCACTTACTAACCCATGCAATAGGCCGGTTGCGGTCTCATCATTGTGGACAAAAACCGCCGTGGGCAAACCACCCGCCTCGATCAGACGGCCTGCAGCTTCGAGTCCGTAATCTACGGAAAGCGACCCATAAAGCTCCCGATCCCGCTGAACGCGAATGCCGGCATTTTTGAGCGTCTGAGAAAACCCATGGTAGCGGCGTTCAAAACCGTTGACCTGTAAGGGGCCACAGACCTGCACGATGTCGCGGTGACCCAATTCAATAAGGTGGCTTGCTGCAAGCCGTCCGCCAAGCACGTCATCTGTGCGCACGGTCGGCAACTCGATCTCCTTGTGGCCGCCGCAAGAGACCAAGGGCGGCCCAGAATAGACACCCTCAGCATCGCTTGGCAGCAGGTCTTCCAGAAAACCGTTTGTGTTGAGGATCAAGCCGCCCGCCTGGTTCATCAGCAACATGTCTGAGAAGGCGCGTTCATTGTCGGCATCTTCAGATGTGTCGCCGATCAGAATGACATAGCCCTGCGCGCGCGCCTCTTCCTCGATGCCTTTGAAGAACTCCGCGAAGAATGCATTAGTGATTTCGGAGACCAGAACGAGCAGTGTCTTGCTGCGCCCGCGCCGCAGGTCACCGGCGGCTTGATTGGCACGGTAGCCGAGATCCTTCATCACTTGGAAAACGTGGTCTCGGGTGTCGGATTTCACGTCACCGGGACGCGACATGGCACGGGATACGGTTGCAATTGAAACCCCCGCCTCACGCGCGACGTCCTTCACCGTGGGCCGCTTTCTGCTCATAGGTTTATCCCAGCTTGATCAGGCAGCAACAGGCCTGCCGTTGTCATTGAATTTATGAATGAATTCAGGTTGTGGACGCAAGTAAACAGTCTCTCCGACTTGCTGGTCATGTTGCCCGTCAAGACTGACAGTCAAAACTCCAGCACCGGGGACTTTCACGTAAAGAATGGTGTCATGGCCGAGGCGTTCGACCAAGGTCACTTTTCCCTCCCACGTATTGTCACCTGCACCGATCGCAAAGTGCTCAGGACGAACGCCGAGTGTGGCGGCGCCTACGGCATCGGCGTATCGGCCTTTGACGAAATTCATCTTCGGAGAACCGATGAATCCGGCGACAAACTCTGTTGCCGGATGGTTATAGAGCTCCATCGGGCTGCCGACCTGTTCAATATTACCAGCGTTCAGGACGACGATCCGGTCCGCCATGGTCATGGCTTCGACCTGATCATGGGTGACGTAGACCATAGTTGTTTCCATGCGCTGGTGCAGTTCGCTAATTTCGACGCGTGTTTCCGCGCGCAAGGCGGCATCAAGATTCGACAACGGCTCGTCCAGCAAGAAGACTTGCGGCTTGCGTACGATCGCACGGCCAATGGCCACACGCTGGCGCTGACCGCCTGAGAGCTGACCGGGTTTCCGGTCAAGGTAAGGACCCAGTTTGAGCGCGTCCGCAGCTTCTTGTACCTTTTGCGCGATCTCATCCTTCGAACGGCGCTCCAGACTCAGGGAAAACCCCATGTTTTCCGCCACGGTCATCTGCGGGTAGAGCGCATATGACTGGAAGACCATCGCGATGTCCCGTTGGCGTGGCGACAGATCGTTGGCACGTTTGCCGCCGATCATCAGGTCGCCGCCCGTGACCTCTTCAAGTCCAGCGATCATCCTGAGTAAAGTGGACTTGCCACAACCCGAAGGCCCGACAAAAACGACAAATTCGCCGTCGGCAATCGACAGGTTGATGTCATGCAAGACCTCAACATCGCCGTAAGCCTTCGACAGGTTTTTTAGTTCTACGCCAGCCATTTGTTCCTCCCTTATCCTGCCACCAGCGGGGCACGAATGATTTTGCGAACAGTCTCCAGGGATGCGGCTTGCAGGAGCCGATCCTTCGATCCCGAAAGGATCGCCGCGACATCATGCAGGATCATGTCGCCGATCGGGTGACGCCCTCCCTCAACGGCGGCCGCGCGATGCGGCGACCAGATGACATTTTCGGCCTGTCGCATCTCTGCGCGTTTCGACACAGGCTCGCGTGGAAACACATCACTGGCGAGCCGAATGCGGCCCGCATCAGCGGCCTCGACTAGCGCGTCAAAATCCACAAGATGTGACCGACTGATGACGACGACCAAAGTGCCGGGGCGCATCTGTTCGATCAGCCCGCGCGACACCAACTTGTAATTCTCTTCTGTGGGGGTCGCTGCCACGACAATGCAGCGGCAGGTTCTCACAATCTCCTCTAGCGCGACAAAAGTTATGTCATCAAAGGACGCGCCAGCGCCTTTCAGCCAGGGATCGAATGCATGGACCCTTGGTGCAAAAGGTTTGAGCAGGCGCAGACATTCTTGCGCGATTGACCCAAAACCAACAAAACCGATGCTTTGCCCGTAGAGTGAGAAGTCGGTTCCGAGGTTGTCATTGAACCAGCGTTCTGACCCTGCGCGAAACCGTTCGTGCTCATCTACGATGCCACGTCCACCTGCAATCATCAGTCCGAGGGCCATCTCCGCGACCGACCGGCGGAACCCGGGCGCGCAAGACAGAACTTCTATATCGCGCTCGAAACAGGCTTCATAGTCGATGCCGGTCTGGAAGGTGCCCGAAACTTCGATCACTGCCTTGAGATTTGGCGCTTTGTCCAAGTCGCTCCGGTCCAGTTCTGGTTTTGCTGCGACGACGAACTCTGCTTCGGGTAGTCGTAAAAGGAAATCCTCGCGCGTCATGGGCCAGTTCACTCCGCCATGGATGTCGCAGTGCTCACTTAATCCGGCAAATGCGCTTGGTCGGAACAGCTCTTCGACCTGCCTAAAGTGCTGGTCCATAATGATAAGTGGTTTCGACATTTGGATTTGCCTCATTTCACCGCGCCTGCGGTCATCCCGCGCACGAAGTGACGTTGGAAGAAGAGAAACAGGATCACGACCGGGATCGCCATGATAACGGTGCCGCTGGACAGGCCAGTGACATCACGAGTCATTGTACCTTGGAAGTTCAGGAGTCCGACCGATAGCGTTCGCATCTGGTCCTGTGTCATAAGCAGCAGCCGCAGCAGCAGGTCGTTCCAGCTCCATAGAAACTCCAGAAGCGCCGTGGTCACGACGGCGGGTGTGGCGATTGGCATTACAACGCGCCGGTAAATCTGAAATTCGGTCGCACCGTCGATCCGCGCCGCCTCATGTAGCGCTTTGGGCACACCCATGAAATAAGACGAAAACATAAACACGAAGATCGAAACCGCCAGCGCAAGGTCGGCAAAGATCACACCGAGATGGGTGTTGAGCAACCCGAAGGATCGCACAATCTGGAACAGAGGCAGGACGATGGCCGTGACAGGGATCATCAGGCCAATCAAAAACAGCACTTGCAGCACAATCTTGCCCCGAAACTCCATGAAAACCATGGCGTAGGCCGCGAGCGAAGCGATCAGGATCATCACCAGCGCGTCGATCACGGAGATCACCAACGTGTTGAAGAAATAACGGCTGAAACCGCCTTCGGTCCAGACACGGACATAGTGCTCGAACGTCAGATTGAACGGCGGAAACCACGGTGGGTTCACCAGTTCCGTCGTGGGTTTCAGCGATGTGAAGACCGTTAGGATCAGCGGTGAGACCATCAAAATGGCGATGACACCCAAAACGAAAAGAAGGAGCCACCGTCCCATCTAACGGTCCTCCCTATTCTGAATTTGCATGTATAGTATGGTCGCGATGCTGACGATCACCAAAAGCGCGACGCCAATGGCGGAGCCATACCCGTATTGGTTCTCGAGCGCCCCGCGCTTGTACATGTAGGTCGACAGAATTTCGGAAAACCGGATCGGGCCGCCCTGTGTTGTGGCCCAGACGATGTCGAACACTTTGAAGGACTGCGTGAGCGTCAGGATGAAGACAACAGCGGTAACGGGCCGCAGTGCTGGAAGGGTGACGAAGCGGAACGCCTGAAACGGGTTCGCACCATCAACGCGCGCCGCCTCATAGAGATCTTCGTCCACGGCCTGAAGCCCTGCCAGAAAGATGATGACACTGAGGCCAATGGTCGACCAGCTATGTGCCAAGGCCAGCGCGTAGAGCACGGCATCGGGGCTGCCGAGCCACGGGGTCGCCAGAGCGCCCAAACCAATGTTCTCAAGCAGCTGATTGATGACGCCTGCAGGCTGATACATCCAGCGCCAGATTGTGGCGACCGCCATGGGCGAGATCACCACCGGAAGCACAATGCAGGTCTGGATCAAAAGCCGGGCCTTCCAGACCCGCGCCAGCATCGCTGCGATCACCAACCCAAGACCGACATTAATCACTATGATTACGCCAGACCAGATGAAGGTATTCCGAAACGCCTCCCAAAATATCTTGTCTGTGAAGAGGCGTTGATAGTTCTCCAGCCCGACGAAGTTACGTTCGGGTCTGATTCCATCCCAGTCCGTGAAGGAGTACTCGATCACGGAATAGGTTGGGTAAAGGGCGAATACAGCGTAGATCGTCAGAGCAGGCAGCAGGAACAGAACGGGGTTCAGGCGCTGCGCCCATTTGGAGTCCGGATCAGAAAACATACGGCTATTCCCGGCGGAATGGTTTGAGTTGTGCGGCGGATGTTCACGCCTCCGGAGAAAGGAAGAGTTTCCCCGGGGGAGGCAATATTAGGTGCGTCAAATCTAGCGTTCGGCGATGCCGCCGGGCAGCATGATCTCACCTGCTTCTTTCGCCGCGACCCAGGCGTTTTGCATCTCGGCAGCAAACTCCTCCGCCGTCATCACGTCCAGCAGCAACGCTTGCAGGCCATCGTAGGACACTGTCGTCAGGCTACCCGGTGTGATCGTATCTAGGAATGCCGGAACCGAGCCGTTTGCCGCGTGATCATCGGAGGCTTTCCAGATGTCGACCGCAAGGGCTGGCATCTTCGCTTCGGCCAGAGCGGTGTCCAGCGGTCCGACAGGAACCGTGCCTGCATTCAGCAGAGCTACCCGACCCTCGGTTGATGTGAACATAAAATTCAGGAAGTCGATCGCAGCTTCCTTGTTCTCAGAGCTTTCGCGGATGTACCAACCACTGCCGATCGAGTTTGTTGGATGGATTTTCTGCTCATCCTCGATAGGTGGCACAGCAAAGACGCCGAATTCGCCAATCCGATCGCCGGTAGCCTCTGTTCCGCCGCCGATCACCCACGGCCCGGTAAAGGTCATCGGCACTTCGCCAGCCCAGAAGCGATCCATCAATTCGCCGTAGCCAATCGCGACGGGCGTTGGCCCGAACCATCCGGCCTTACCCATCTCCTGTAGCTTGGCAGAGGCCGCGACGAAAGGTGCGTCTGTCCACGCACCATCCCCGAAGAGCACGCGTTCGATGCCCTCCGGCCCTGCATAGCGACCAAACATCATGGATTGCCAGTGGGAGATTGGCCATTTATCCGCCGCGCCAAGACCGATGGGGGTGTCGAACCCCGCCTGCTGCAGCTTGGAAACGACGACCTCCATTTCTGCCCAATTGGTTGGCACTTCAATACCATGATCGGAAAAGATCGCTTTGTTGTAGAACATGCCAGTTGTCTCGACCTCATTGCCAAAGGCCCATAGCTTTCCGTCACTGGAGGTCTGCGCCACGATGCCAGCGGGGATCGTGGCACCCCAGCCGTGCTCGAAATAAGCGTCAGTCAGATCAGCCACCAATCCACCAGCGATCAGCGCTGCGGGTTGACCCGGCCCAGTGCCAAAAGAAAAAAGGTCCGGCCCTTCCCCCGCAGACAAGGCGGGAATAAGTGCCGGATTAAAGAGGTCTGACGAATTCTTGACGACGGTCACTGTCGTGGCTGCATTCTGTGCATTGAATGCTGCGGCGAGATCATCATAGACGGTTGTCTGCCCCGGCTCACCCGCCACCCAGACAACCACTTCAGATTGTGCATGCGCCGAGATCGGCATCGCTAGAAACGCGGCGATCAGCGCACTCGCTCCAATAATTGCTTTCATGATTTTCCTCCCACGGATCACTTTCAGGGATTTATGTAAACGAATACATCTTAAATGTAAACGAATACATTTTGATAGTATCGCCAAACCCGCCCTCGCATTTGCCAGGAAGCCTGGGGCGTGGCTCACTTTGAAATTTTCTACTTAGTTCTTTGGTCAGGATGTCGCGATCGCCATCGCGGTGGAATTCACTTGACTATTCAGCGCGACTACCAGCTTAGCAGTCGTTTTTCCGATATTTTTTTGTCGCTGACCTGGCAGCTTCAGCAGCAATCGATTTCGAAATATCGACCAGATATCTACTGAGGAACAGAGGTTTGCCTAGACTATGGCAACGGGTGCCTTGAAAAGTTAAATGGCAGGCCCGCAGAAGCGGGACCGCCCTGTTTTTAGAATGGATTCATTTCCCTTTCTTGAACGGGCTGGCAATCCAATTTGTCAGACCCTCTGCGTGTTTTTGCATGCGCTGGGCAAAGGGCGTGCTATAGCGAACTAGGGGCACAAAACCGGGGCTGAAAACCGAGGCGTTCCATGTGATCCTGATCCCGGGCATAAGGGGCAAGGAGCCTGATACCGTGCTGTAGGGTCCGCGGCCACGCCATTCGCCAGTGCGCACATACCCGACCCCATCAAACCCGATGAGCAGCTTGTAGCGGTGCGCGTCTACATAAGCGTTCCCCCAAGGTACACTTGGTCCGAAACCGATGCCGGGACGGTTAAATGTCCAGACAAAGACCGCAGTGGCCAGAGTGAAACCAGGGTTGATGCGCATGGGCACAGCATCTGAAAGGTAGTTTTTAAGGCTGCCAGAGTAGAGCATAACCCAACCGCCCATATTCGCCCCGATCCCGCCTGTCCCTGGGATGACGACGCGAAAGCCCCAACTGGTTTCAAGACCGGTGTATAGAAGCGCTTCATGGGTGAAGAACTGGCGCAGAATGCCCGCCGTACGATGTGCCCAACGTTCGATACCTGTGTCGCCGGTGACAGCTGCCAACCAACGTGCAACAGGTGCACTGACACGAGAAACGACTTCAAATCCGCGCTCAAGGCCAATCAGAAGGCTGACACGTGTGCGCAAAACAGGAGCGACCATCGCATAGCGCGCAGTTGGCAAGGAATTACGCAGGATGGCCAGATGAGCTTCGTGCATTGCCCAAACCCGATCGCGCAAATCGCGAGGAGACAAGGCAGCATCGCTCATCAAGACGTGACGCGCCTGAGCATACCGGTTCAGGCCCTCTAGCAACGCCCGACCGTTTGCGTCGTCACCAGCTGCCATAACTTCAGGCAGCTTCGTGACCAGTTTGGATGGCAAGGCTCTGTAGCCATCCAAGCCGAGGTGAGACCGTGTCTTAGCCATCGCCTCTAGGGTCTGGATGGTTGGCAGCTGCAAGAGCCGGGTTTCAGCCTCCATAAGCGACACCATTGCCACGTTGTCAAAATCCAACACCCAAGTCGGCGCAACGCTTGACCAGTTGCAAGGTGAATCCCTAGCACGTGAAGCTGACTTGACGGCTGCGATTTCGGCCCTGACCCGCGAGCTAAAAACCCTGGCCGCCAAAGACTAAGCGCCAAAAAGGAAGCGCAAAGATGGTTGGGTTTGGGTTCTAATTCTGCTGGGGTTGACCGGCGCGGCACTATATGGCGGCTTCCCCTTGTATGCGCCGCTCATAGAAGAAATGGCACCGGTCCCGCTGGAGGAATTGGGTTCGCGGCTACAGACGCCTACCTGACCCGGCTACGCGCTTCGGTAACCGCTTTGCGAAAGCCATTCAGCAGCAATTGATAACTGCATTGTCCGTCTTTCTCAAAGGTGGCGAGAATCTCGACACGACGTTCTTTTGGAAAACTCCGCCGCCAGAAGAGCCGCTGCGTCGAATCCACTTTGGAGTAAATGTTGTCGAAACTATCCAGATCCAGTGATCCCTGCAGAAAATTCTGCAGGGTCGCGGAACGGCTGCGCCCATACCCTTCGATCGCAATACAACGCATCGGCACCCCCAAAGATGCTAATTCATATGCAATGGTCAGGGCCCGTTCCGCAGAAAGCTGGAGGTGGTTGTCGAAACCACGGCGAATACCCCGCGCCATGCGCTCGGGCGACGCGTGGCCCGCAACGCGTACAACATTGGTTTTCTGTAGCGCCATATTGTTCAACAGCCCCGGCAGCAGCCGGTACATTTCGATCCGACCTCGGGGCGTCAGATTTGCCTTACCTTGCTCGAATACTTCGAGATCACTGCTGTCGTTCAAATTTACGGCAATGCGCCTTTCTTGCAGCCGAAGCTGCTCGTTGGCCGCATCCAGCAGTTGCTGCAATTGAGCTATCCGTGAGTCAAACGCAGAAAGTTGCGCGTTCGCGTCCTCCAGGAGTGCTGCGTTTTCGGACTGTTGCCGCTCCAAAGCGCGTTTAAGATTGTCCACCTCGCTGATGGATTGTTGCCCGGCATTGGAAGCAGATTCTTTATTTAGTACTTTCACCGCCAATTTTTGCGCCAACAGTTCGTTTTCCTCAACAAGCTTATTGGTACGTTCGGTCTGTCCGTTCAGCGCGCGTTCTTTTTGAGCAAGCGAGGCTAGCGCTGTATTCAAACTCCGGCCAAGCTCATCCAACCGCTTGGTCAACTCGCCCTCTCTACGACTAAGAAAATCTGACTGTTTGCCCAGATCAATCGCGGCGTTTGCGGAAGCGGTAATCTCTGCACGCAACGCATCAACTTCGGATTGTGCCAGATCGCGAGCAATGCCTGCCGCCCGGGCATCATCGCGCGCCGCATTCGCTTCTGCCTGACTTCGCGCCAGATCGTTTTCTACCTCAACAATACGCCCTTCCGATATGTCCTGCGAACTTTGGAATTCCTGATACTCTTCGGCTGGAATGCTCACGATATTTGCGCTTCCTAGCGCTTGTGAAGCAACTTCGGCTTTGCGCTCAATAGCCAAGAGCGTGAGGATAACCACCACAAAAGCCAGAAGCGAAATCACCAGATCCATGCCCGGGCCCATCTCGATATCTGCTGAATCCGTATTATCCATAGCGCCCCCACCGCTCTACGTGTGACTTTGAACAATCATCGTCAAATTAGAAAGAACTTTGCGAGGCTTTCTGAACCGGGGCTTGCAAAATGGCGGGTTAAATGGCGAGCAGGTCAACGGGCACCTGTTTGCATTTCGAGCTTAGGTGCGACGGTTGGCTCATGCGAAATGGAATGGGCCAGCAAAGTTGTTCTCGGGGAAAATCTATGAAAATCCGCTGTGAAGATCAAATCTGACAGAGAACGCCAATTCCGAGCGCTCGCTTACTTGAAAACAGTCTGTGAAATAGCCTGCTCCAACCGGCTTTCATTCTTACTGCGCTGGAGTCTGGATAGCTGATCATCCAGAAGTTCATCAGCTGCCATCACTTTTCCAAATGCCTGTCTAACTTGTCGAACGTGTTGCTCCTTTTCTGCCAGAACCAATGCCAGCTGCATGTTCAAAGATATTTTTGCTTTTTCCAACCAAGCATTCCATATCACGTCAGCGCCAATAGCCCTCATCTGGAGCTCTCCATTCTTTTCGGAGGCGCGCTTTTGTTCGCTTAACTTGATTAATTCATTTCGCAGTGTGTTTTCTCGGGTCAGCAAAGACCGAAAGGCTTGCTGCCTGACCTGGTACCTGGCGTCGACCAGTTTCCGTAACTGTTCCAATTCAGCAATTTTCAAAACGGACGCGCCTTGGCTTTTTGACGCATTGTTTCTGCGAATCTTATAGCAGCTGCAACCGCACGATAGTGATCCGGTGCGATTTGATCGCCTATTTCCGTGGTCGCGTGAAGGGCACGGGCAGTCGGAGGGTCACTGTGAATGGGTACGTTGTTTTCCGCAGCGATTTCTCTTATCCGCAAGGCTATCTCATCGACGCCTTTTGCCACACATTCTGGTGCCTGACCCGGCTTTCGATCCCATTTCAATGCAACCGCAAAATGCGTTGGGTTCACAATAATCACATCAGCAGTCGGCACATCCGCCATCATTTGTGCCCCTGCGATGGATTGCGCGCGTTGTCGGCGTTCCTGCTTCATGTGCGGATCGCCTTCGCTGTTTTTGGTTTCATCCATGATTTCTTTTCGTGACATCATGTTTTTTCTTAGATGCTCGAAGTGCTGCCATGTCGCATCAATGACACCGATTATTCCGGAAACAACGACCACGACGAGAAGGAAGGAAAGACAGATTTCGGCAAGGAGAACGATAACGATCCGTGGGTTGGTCTGCAGGACCGAAACCATTTCTTCCAATCTTGAGTTGATGAAGATAGCCAGGCAAGCAGAGTAAATCAGCAGTTTCGCAAAACTGATTACAAATTGGAAAAGACCAGTTCGCCCAAACTTGTTCTTTGCATTTGAGATGATGGAGATTTTGGAAAGTTTGGGCGCAATTTTATTAGGCGCGAAAACAATCCCTTTGAGCGCAATGAGGCACAATAAAACTGCCAATGCAGGTAGCAAGAAAATGGGTGCCAGAGAACTTGTGACGCTTCTTAGTAGCCCTTGAGTGGGCGCTGCCGCAGATCCTTCAAAAAAGAGCGGTGCAAGTTGAGCAGATTGATCGATCAGGACCATCAAGGAAGACCCCAATTGTATCAAACCGCTGCTGCCTGCCGATACAAAGGCAAGTAACAAGCCCGCGTAGGCGGCAGCTGTCAACACTTCTGTTGAGCGTGCGATCTCGCCTTTTTTTCGCGCCTCAAGGAGTTTTTGAGGCGTTGCATCATATGTCTTGTCACTTTGGTCGGCTTGCTCGCTCATGGGAGTGGACCAAAGGGGTTGCTCAGGAATTCATCCATGACGCCCACCCAAACAGACAGGATGAGCGGCGACGCCACGAGAAGCAGAAACAGGCCGCCCGCGGTGATAACTGGTGCGCCAACAAAAGCCACCATGAGTTGCGGCATCGCTTTATTTATAGCGCCAAGCGCGACGTTATAAAGAACCGACAGGATGATGAAAGGAGCGGCAAGGGTGAAGGCAAGAGTAAAGGCCCGTGCGACATGAGCAGCGCCCCACTCGGAAAGGACTGATCCGTCCGTAAACTTTCCCATCGGCATGAAGTCATAGGACAGGATGATCATTTCCGCCGCCTTAACGTGCAAACCCGTCATCACGGCCAAGGCCAACCCGCCAATGATAAGCACGTATCCCATTGCAGGCATCGGGTCCACGCCCGCACCGCCAAAAACCTGCGAGAGCGATGTCGAGTGTGCGGCGATCGTACCAGCGGTCTGAAGTGCCAAGACAAATAATCTGATGCCGATACCGAGTGCCAACCCGGCCAGTATCTCTGGTAGCATCACCAGTACGAAATTACCCAGATCGACAGGTGTTTGTATGGGTGCAATGGCTGGGGCCACTGCCACGGTGAAAGCCAAGGCGACGATTAGTTTAACGCGGGCAGGGACAGATTGCTCTCCGAATGCCGGTAACAACGACGCCAAAGCCGCTACCCTTAGGAAAACCAAAAAACCATGCCATAGCGCATCGTTCAAAATTGGCATCAGTTCCGCCAGTGCAGTCATGCAGCAACAACACCGACCAATGCAGGACGGGCATCCAAACCAATCTCCTCAAAGGAGAGAACAGGATTGGAAATACCTTTTGCGCGCATGACAGTCCGCAAGAATCTTCTTCTTCGAGTGTTCGTGACTATTGCTGCGTTGATCCCATCTTGGCTTGCCGAGAGCAGCTTTTCCGAAACGTTTTCAGCAAGTTGATTGAAGAGATCTGGCGGCAGCGCAATGTCGAGCCCGCGATCTGCCTCGACTTGATAGGTATTAAATGTTTCTTCCCACTCCGGAGCAAGTTGAACAAGTGGTAAGGTTCCATCCTCCCTTTTGAGCTCAGCAACAAGCTGAAAGCCCAGTCGTTGCCGGACATGTTCACAAATCGCCTCAGGCTGCGCGTTTTGTGCCCGTGCTTCGGCCGTTGCCTCCAAGATCAAGGGAAGGTTTCTGATTGAGACCTGTTCATCGACCAAGAGTCGCAGCACGGCGTGCAATACATCAATCGGCACTTTGTCCGGGATCATCTCATCGAGTAGTTTGCGATTTGCTTCGGCACGGATGGGATCTGAAATGTTTACCATTTCAGACAACAGTCGGCGCAAGGATTTGAGCGATAACAATCTTGAGAAGTTGCGCTTCACAGTTTCTAATAGATGCGTAGCCAGAATTTCGGCAGGCGTAACCAAAGTCAGCCCGTCAAGAGCGGCTTGTTCTTGATCCCGGTTGTTTATCCATCTCGCAGGTGCGCCGTATACTGGTTCGGTCGTGTCAGTACCATTGGGCGCAGTGGTCGAACCATCTGGAACGAGCGCGAGTATTTGGTCTGGGTTAATTTCGGCACGCGCTTGTTCAACGCCCTGGATTCGCAACACATAGGTTCCGACTGGTAATGCTGCATTATCGGTAAGCCGAATCTCCGGCAAAATAAGGCCAAAAACTGAAGCAACATGCGTACGCATGTTTGAAATGCGCGCATCTAACCCCGTTCCAGGATCAAGAACCATGTTCACTAAATCTGGCGCGAATTCGACGTGAATGTCATCCAGTTCCAAAATATCTCCGAGTGGTTTGTCTTTGGGCAATGCCTCTTCGGTGGGACCGGTTTCTGACAATTGCGTTGAGGCCTTAGCTTGTCGGTGCAGCCAATATGCGGCCGCGCCCAGACTGGCGCCGCCAAATATGAAGGGTGCAAAAGGCAGTCCGGGGAACAACGCAAACAGGATCATTAGAGCGGCCACAGTTGCGATCGCTGAGGGGTGTTTCCCAAGTTGGCTGAAGACAGCGAGATCGGTGGCACCCTGCGCACCGCCCCGAGCGAGCAACAGGGCCGATGCTATCGAGATCACAACTGCAGGGATTTGGGATACGAGCCCATCCCCAACAGTCAGAATTGCGTATGTTTCGAATGCCTGACCGATAGGCATACCATGAACGGCAACACCCATCACCAATCCCGCAACGAGATTCAGCAGCGTAATCAGCAAACCTGCTACTGCGTCGCCTTTCACAAATTTTGACGCACCATCCAAAGATCCGAAGAACGTGGTTTCTTGTTGTTCTCTTTCGCGTCTCTCGCGCGCTTCTGTATGCGTTATCGCCCCTGCTGCCATATCGCTATCGATGGCGAGTTGTTTTCCTGGCATTCCGTCCAGCGCAAACCGCGCACCGACTTCCGCCATTCGAGTCGCACCTTTGGTGATTACCATGAAGTTAACGATCAGAAGCACACAGAATACGACAAGACCCAGGAAGACGCTGCCGCCCATGACGAACTGAGCGAAGCCTTCAATGACATCACCCGCTGCATCCGTCCCGGTGTGGCCTTGACCAATGATCAGCTTGGTCGATGAAACATTCAACGACAGCCTTAACATCAGTGACGCTAGCAAAATTGTAGGGAAAGCTGAAAAATCAAGCGGCCGTTCTATGAAAAGAGTGACAGTAAATATCAGTATTGCCAACGCAAAAGATGCTGCAAGCCCTACGTCCAACACCCACGCCGGCATGGGTAAAATCATCATTACGATGATGGCCATGAGAGCTACCGCTAGGAGGATAGTGGGGTTAAACAGAGCTTTGTCAAACAGGTTTTTCACAATCCGCTACCTTTAGTTCCACGCCGAAGGAGCGACCGGCCTGACGTTGTACTCAGAGGAACAAGAGATCCTCGCAAAGGTTTATGATTAGTTTTTCGCAATAGGAGGAATTGATTTTGTTGAGATGACAATAAACCCGCATCGACAGTTTGAAGGCCCGGTTCGCCCAAGCCCGAGAGCACCCTTGAAAACCTCCGTTGATAACGTGTTGCGTGCTCTTGCGTTCGCGAATGGTATGCTCCCGCAGCCGACACCCAATCACCTTTCTCAGCAAAGAGATCAGACAAAAAATTGGCGGCATATTGAGCATTTCTGACGGGGTCGAACATTTCCGAGATCGAGGCGAATGCGTCGCCATGCCATCGATAATTCAGTTGGAAGCATCCAATATCGATATTTTCTTTTCCAGAAGAGAGGTGGTTCCGAGTGAAATCTACGGCTGCGACCTCGGTCGTTAGCCAAAGCCCCTTTCCCTCGACATTAATTGCCCATGGCCAAGGCTCAAAGCGGCCATTAGTTGTTCGCCCTGTCTCGGTTCTACTGATCGCACGAAGTATCTCTAATGGAACGCCAACTTCTTCGGCGGCTATGGCTGCTGCTTGGTCGCATAAGTTATCTTCTGCGGAATGTGCTGGCGCGTTTAGGCACACTAAACTGAGCACAACCAACAAACGCGAATATGACAGATGCTTGAACTGCTCAACAATTGACATTCTGATCCCTCAAAGCCGCATTCTGCGGATTGCATTTAGGGTAGCTATTCAAAGTTTATTTTTAGTAACCGACAGATGAATCAGCGAATTTACCAAAATCGTTCAATTCGTGACAGAAAACTCATTTAATAAATTTGCCAAAGTTCCACGTGCTAAGGCACTTTGCTTCAAAGCTGTTCCAGTAACAGCCAGCATTCTGTTGTCACTTGGAATCTCAGCGACCGTTTCGCTAGTCAGAGCGCCAACTTCAGATAACTCTGGAGCGTGTGTCGGCGCAAGATCAACCCAATCATCGGATAACCAAGTTGAACGCGATGTGGATTCTAAGTCATTTGCTGAAAGAAACAGCGTGGCTGCAGTGCGACCGTCCCCAAGCGACAAATATGCTTCCGCTCGGATTCTGTTCGCGTCCTGCCCAGTGATATCTCCGAGCGAAACGAGTGCATCATTTGGGTGACCAAGGGCTAACTGAATTTGCGCTAGCAACAGCGAAGTCTCAGGATTGTGATTGTCCGAAATCCCGTTTGCTAAAACGCGCTCAGCTTCCCGAAAGAATCCAAGGTCATGTAGCCTGGAAGCCGTCGCCACTATTGTTTTTGGATCAAGCTCTTGAGGCTGCGGCGGGAATCGAGAAAACAGGTTCTCCAAAAAGATAATGTCATCGCTAGAGCGCGCCAACTCATGAAAAACGTGGGACTGAAGTTCCGCAATCAACTGTTTGTCAGCGACTATTTCCGGACTCTGCATGGCGAGGAATGCCTTTTCGAATTGGCCTGATTTCGCTGACGCAATCGTGTGAGCTCGAAGCAGTTCCGCCCCAATGTCACTATCGCGAAGTTCGAAATTAAACGATTCTATTAGCAAAGCTACATCCGCCGATATTGGGCTATCTTCCTCCACTGAGCTATTGACCAACTCGATCAGCGCTTCAGGTGTCTCTTGAGTATTGGATCGGATGACGCCCTCCAAGAGTTCGTTTGCTGTAGCATTGTTTCCAAGTTCAGTTTCAATTTTAGCCTTTGCTAACTCGGATTGTTTTGTGGGCGTCGCACTACCCAATTGCACACTTCTCAATGCAATCGATGCAGCTTCTAAGTCACCGTAACGCGTCAGTCTTTTGCTCACGATAGGAGCGAGAAACGCTCTGAGGTGGAACGGGAGCTTTGAGAGTGCACGAAGTGCTGCCTTTTCATTCAGTATCTGATCTACGGGCACATCTTTTGCTGCCATCAGGGCCCAAAGCGCTAGATCGGAATCGCAATCGAGGTATCGGTGAGCGAAGCGGGGATTTCTAGCATGGCCAAACTCCATTATATCTGCGAGGTCGAGTAACTCTGGGTAGTTGGCTTCTAAATCTTCGGCCAGTCGGAGAACTTGTTTGGCTTCAACGCCGAAGCCAAAGTAAAGGTACAATCGAGCAAGTTGCAGAGCTTGATCAGTGTTAAGCTTGTCAAGTTCGTTATAGAGCGCCGTACGTTGAGCTGCGATTTGTAGGTAAAATGCTTCGTCATTTCCCCAATCTGAAATTGCTAGTTTTTTAGGATCCCCACAGGTTGCTCCTGAAGTCATTAAATCGATATCGGAATCGCTCTCAGGAACATCACGGCTGTTGGTAACTCTCATATTCCCGGGAGTCGGCTTTGCCGCTTCTGTTATCTGTTCCGATGAATCAAAAATGACCTCTTGTTCATCGCTATTTTTGACGAGGTCTCCCAAATTTGGGGTCGCGGGCTGCAGAATGCCTCGCGATGCCGCATTACTTACTCCCGCCAAAAGCTGGCTTCGGGTTTCCTCGATCAGAGCTTGCTGCCGTTTGTTCTCGTCATTTGTAGACGGCGAACTTGAAAGTTGAGGTGCAGTCGTATCGATTTCCGAGCTGTTTTGAGTTTCTAAACTCGACTCCGGAGCGGACCATAGCAAGTCTCCGAAATTGAACGCAGTTCTGGGTACCGCTTGAACACGACGGGCTGTAGCGGACGGGAGTTCTTCCGGAAGTGCGGGCCCGTCCAGAATATCGATGACCAGAAAATCCCCTTGGTCAATGAATGTATTCAGCTCGCACAGGCAGGAAAGTTCTAAATCCAATCGTGAAGGAGAGGTCCTTATTTCAGTCAGGAAATCCCGGGAGATTACATCGAATGCTTGGCTTGTGTCGAAGCCGTCGGAATGTCCTGAAAACAATATCGATTGTTGACCTGCTGCACCTTCCAGCTGCCAGTCAACCGATTGTGGAAGTTGCATTACAAGACGCGTAAATCCTTCATGATCTCCAGAGCGGACGACAATTGGTTCGGCTACTGCTACAGTTGCGGTACCAACCAACAAGCTGGCCAACAGTATCTTCATGCGGCACCCTGTTTTACAGACTTCAGCGCTTCCTCCAGTTCGGAGAAGCTGGGACGACAGTGTGAAGGAGTATTTTGGCGACCAACTTCGATGCAGATATTAGTTGCATGTGCATGAAGATTGGCGACGAGGACTTCACGGATCAATTGATAGAAATGACCGTCGTCTTCCGTTACTGTTTTCACTTTTGCGGCAAATGGCCCGACCAAACCATAAGCTAAAAATACACCAAGAAATGTGCCTACCAGCGCCCCGCCGATCAGCTTTCCCAAGACTTCCGGTGGTTGATCGATCGATGCCATCGTTTTGATGATGCCCAAGACGGCCGCAACGATACCTAGCGCGGGCAATCCGTCTGCCACTGTTTGCAAGGCATGGCTTGAATGCATGGCGTGATGCATGTTGGCTTCCATTCGCTTTTCAAGAACTTCTTCGACCTGGTGCGGATCGTCATAGTTCATCGAAGCGGATCGCATTGTGTCACAAATCAATGCGATTGCCTCGCGGTCCTTCAAGATTTTTGGATACTTGGAAAAAATCGATGAATCATCGGGTGCCTCAATATGCTCTTCGATTGCGACTGGATTTTGACGCGCAAGGCGAATGAGTTCAAACAGCAAGCACAAAAGGTCGCGATAGTCTTCGTGTGCCCATTTGGGTCCCTTGAATACTCTTCCCATGTCGCGAGCCGTTTGCTTGATGGCGGACATGTCGTTGCTGATCAGAAAAGCACCAATCGCTGCGCCACCAATCATCGTGAGCTCGAACGGCAATGCTTTGAAAATAATGCCCATTTTGCCGCCAGCGGCTAGGTAGCCGCCGAACACCATGACAAAAATGGTGATAATGCCGATGATTCCAATCATGTCATTCCCCAGTCCAGAGTACTGTTGCACCATCGCAAATGGAGGTTAAGAAAGCCTCAGCAAGACCTAACCTTTTGGAACATCGGCATTGCGACCGGCTAAAATCACACTGATCGAGTAGGCGGCTTGCGGCGAAAGCCCCGCCATGATTCCGGCGGCGGCATCAGGCCTCATGCGACCGAGAAAACCGGCTGCAAATGCTGGTTCCATTTCTTCGAAAAGTGGTGCGGCATCTTTGGGCTTCATGTTCTCGTAAACGGACGTCAGCCGCGCCAAGTCGTCTTCAGCGGCTGTATTCGCAAGCGCTAACAAACCCTTCAATGTCTCTTCGGCATCTTGCAAAACGGTCAGGCGGCGTTCGATTTCTTCATCTGCAACCGCTAGAGCTTTCATTCTCATATCGATTTGAATTTCGCGCTCACTGATGCGCTGTTCGCGGTCCTGAAATGCTCTGAGCATATTGGACATGTCGGCTTTTTCCGCTTTGGTCAGAGACGGCGTATTGTTTTTGGCCTCAGCCATTTCCTCAGCTGGTGCCATGGGATTTTCGGTAGCGATCGCTTGGCCCGCTCCCGAACTGACCCGAAGAGCAGCTGACGCGATTAAAAGACCGGCGATGAGCAAAATTGACCCGCGACCGTTTCGGCCGCCGAAAGACAAATTAATCATCACTGATGTGCCTCCGCTCCCCGATGCCGAACAAACATCGGTTCATTGCTTGATTGCTGCGATGGGGCTTCGCTGGGTGTGATCGGCGCACTTGTTTGGCCGGCGGTTGGGATATCATGCAAGGACGCCATTTGAAGCTCTAGCTGACGCGACATCTCTTCTGCTCTTTGGGTAAGATCGGTAAGCGTTTGAGCTGACGTCGATGCAGTGGCCTGAGCCGCAGATAGGGTCTTGGTTAAATCATCGACCTGCGCCGAAAGCACCGCCACCGCACCGCCAACACCTTTTTCAAGGTCGTTGAAACGGTTGAGGCGTCGCCCGAGGACGAAACAATAAATTCCGGCGCCAATAGCGCCTGCTGCCAACAAAATGTCTGCAATTAGGTCCATTTCACCCTCCTTAATTCAACACGAATTCCATGATCAGTACGTCGTTTACGCGGTCTGGTCCGGCAACTACTTGAACGCGGCGCAGCATTTGCGCCCTCAGTCGCGTCAGTGAGGAAGGGTTTTCGAGGTCCTTTAACTCAAGTGCGCGTAGGTAGCTGTTCAATACATCGACGACACGGGGCAAGATGGCTTCAACATCGTCGACATGTTCGCTTGGTACCTCAAGCGATGCCCTGAACCTTAAATGTTGTTGTACGCTGCGACTGGGAAGCGATATCGTGATAGGATCGATCGTTACAAAGGCGACTTCCGGAAGGGCATCCGGTTCTTTCGCCTCTTCCGCATGTTCATCCACCGATTCGCTGCTAAGGATCATGCCAGACCATGTGGCGAAAAACCCGCCACCGCCGCCTGCCATAAGCAGAACGAGCCCAATAATCAAAGGCATTTTCGATGATTTTGTTTCAGTTGCCGGTTCGTCGGCCGTCGCATCTGCCATATTATTTCCGTTTGCGGTTACGAAAATCGTTATAGACGCGATTGCACTAACCGATTGTTAAGCCAGATCGTTCATTGCTGTTGTCATCGCTAAACAGAACGTTTGGCTTGACGGAGGCGAATGTGCAGCAACTACTAAATGCCTGGACGGGGATGAATATACGCCGTCAAATAATTGTTGTCGTAGCAACTGGCGCAATGTTCTTCGCGATCCTGGCAATGTCGAGAATGGCATCAGCGCCGACCATGACACTTTTGTATGCAGGATTGGAGAACGGTGCGGCAGGAGACGTTGTTCGCGCATTGGAACAGCGTGGCGCTGAATTCGAGGTCCGCGGGGGATCAATATTCGTCGATGCGCAGCAACGTGACCAGTTGCGTATGACGCTGGCAAGTGAAGGTCTTCCTGCCAATTCCAGCAGTGGCTATGAACTTCTCGACACGCTTTCCGGATTTGGCACAACGTCACAAATGTTTGACGCGGCCTATTGGCGCGCGAAGGAAGGGGAGCTCGCTAGAACAATCGTTTCGAGCCCTCATATCGGGATGGCACGCGTTCATATTGCCAGCACCGGATCAAATCCCTTTCAACGAGGTGTGACACCCAAGGCGTCCGTTGCCGTGACATCCACTGGAGCCACAATTACCGCTCAGCAAGCGAAGGCTATTCGCTTCCTTGTGTCCTCTGCGGTCGCAGGCCTGGCTTCAGAAGACGTTGCTGTTATCGACGCAAATGGGACACTTGTTGGTACGGCGGAAGATGTCGTTCCTGCCAATGGTGGCGATGACAAAGCCCAATTGTTGCGAGACAAGGTTCAACGCCTGTTGGAGGCGCGCGTAGGTTTTGGCAATGCAGTTGTCGAAGTCAGCGTCGACACAGTGACCGAAAGCGAAGCCATTCGGGAGAGGACATTTGATCCTGAAAGCCGTGTTGCAATCAGCACAGACACTGAAGAGCGGAGCAATACCTCCAATGAAGCGGGGGGCGGAAACGTAACGGTTGCTTCGAACCTACCTGATGAAGAAGGTGCTGGTGGTGAAAACTCATCCTCCCAAAACAGTGAGTCCCGCGAACGCGTCAACTACGAAGTCTCTGAAACTGAGCGGGAAATCGTGCGCGTTCCCGGTGCAATCAAGAGGCTGACTGTCGCGGTTTTGGTAAATGAAGCGACGATAGCGGGCGATGATGGGTCCCAAACGTTTGCTCCACGCGAAGAGAGTGAGCTGAATGCGCTCAAAGATCTGGTTGCCTCAGCTGTCGGGTTTGATGAATCCAGAGGGGATATCATCACCATTAAATCAATGGCGCTCCAAAATGTGCCGCCCGTCGGGACAGAAGCGGGAACGTCTCTTTTGGATGGGTTCCACATCGATTTGATGTCGACCATTCAGATGGCGGTGTTGGCGCTGGTTACGCTAATATTGGGTCTGTTTGTTGTGCGGCCGCTTTTGATGAAGCCAGCTGAGCCGGCGAGTTCAAATGTGCCGGCGTTGCCAGCAGGCACTGACGCATCATCAGACCAAGCAGGGTTAACCGGAGAAGTTACATCCGAGGATTTCGATTTGCCTGAGTTGCCGATCATTTCCGGGTTTGGGGGTGAAGGTGGTGAGCTGCCAGAATTACCAATGGCGGGTGGGCTTTCGGAGGATCCGGTAGATCGCCTTCGCGCAATGATCGGCGAACGGCAGGAAGAAACCGTCGAAATTCTGCGGAGCTGGTTGGAAGATAAAGAGGAGAGTGTCTGATGTCCCTATCACACAGATACCGCAATCTTGGTGGTTCGAAGGCTGATAAGGAGGCGTCGGGTGACGTCAGCATTGAAGGTTTGGAAGATGAAAAGCTTGCCGCCTTTGAAAAAGGATATCAGGCTGGATGGGATGATGCCGTAAAGGCGCAATCAGATACCGTCGCCAAGATCAGTGCGGATTTTGGTCAAAACCTCCAGGACATGACCTTCACATACCAAGAGGCGCTTTCAAAGCTTACGGTTTCAATCGAGCCGATAATGGCAGAGATCATCGACAAGCTGCTGCCAGAGCTCGTGAAAAATGCACTTGGCGCCCACATCATCGAGCAGACATGCCAGATGATCAAAGAAAATGCCGAGCAGCCAGTAGAGATCGTGGTCGCACCCGCCAATGTCGAAACCGTTCGGGAGTTGGCGCAGGGAAAGATTTCTGCCCCATTCGAGTTGATTTCGGAAGCCACGCTGGGTGAAGGGCAGGCTTTTGTCCGCATTGGGTCCGCCGAGCAGAGTGTAGACCTTGATGCGGTTGTTTCGGGTATTTCAGAAGCGATGACCGCGTTTTTCCATGAAGCTGAGCAGGAGAATAAAGATGGATGAAGCTAGTGTTTCCCGGAGTTCGGCCTTGGATTCTTCAAATCCCTTTACCTCTGTCCCGATTGAGGTCAGCGTGTGTGTCGGGAAGGCTCGGCCGCTCATAAGAGAGCTTGTCGCACTTGGAGAAAACGCCGTACTTGCGCTCGATAGATCAGTTGAAGATCCTGTCGAGCTTTATGTTGGCGACAGGCTGATCGCACGGGGCCTCCTTGAAGAACAGGAAGGTGATCAGAATGGTCAGTTGATTGTCAGGTTGACCGAAGTCGTCGACCTTCAAGCGGGTATGTAATTTTTTGTTCTGGCATCGCTGGCAACTTGCAGCTGTTCTCCTCGTACTCATAGTATTTCCGTGGGAGGCGAACGCGCAGGAACTATCCATTTCTCTGGGAGAGGATGGTTCGCTAAGCGCGCGCACGATCCAGCTATTCGCGCTTATAACGGTCTTGAGCCTTGCGCCTGGGCTCGCAATAATGGTGACCTGCTTTCCCTTCATCGTCACCGTTCTTTCAATTCTGCGCCAGGCAATTGGACTGCAACAATCCCCGCCAAATATGCTTATCGTCAGCCTGGCTCTGTTCCTGACCTATTTCGTGATGGAACCGGTTTTCGTTGCAGCATGGACAGATGGTATTGTTCCATTGAACAATGAGGAAATAGAAATTGAGGTCGCATTTCAGCGCGTGCTGGCACCATTTCGCGTATTTATGGCCAGTCGGTTGGACCCTGAAACCTATTTTGCCATGGCAGAGCTTCGTCCAGATACAATTGGCACCTCGCCAACCCCGGATGCGCCTCTTTCAGTTTTGGTGCCAAGTTTCCTATTGTCGGAAGTATCCCGTGCATTTCAAATTGGGTTTTTGATATTCCTGCCCTTTTTGATAATCGACCTGGTTGTTGCGGCCGTGTTGATGTCGATGGGCATGATGATGGTGCCCCCGGTAATTGTGTCGCTTCCGTTTAAACTGGCATTTTTTGTTATCGCCGACGGCTGGGGATTGATCGCAAGTAGCTTGGTGCGCAGCTACTTTTGAACTAAGCGCAACGGACCAACCTAAGAAGCTGGCACCAAATCGCATCCGTTCACAGGCGACCTGAACTCCAGATTATCTACAGCGCTGCTCTTTGCATTTCCGCGTCAAAAACAAATGCTGCGTGATCATCGAAATCCAGTTCGATCTTCTCACCGACGTTCGTGCCGTTCTGACCGAAGAGGCGCACGGTCAGCGCTTCTTTTTCGTCCGTTGCGACCAGAAGATTGGTATCACCACCCAAACGCTCCACATGGGTGACGGCGCCTTTGATCCGCCCCTTTGGCACGATACGTAAATGCTCTGGCCGGATACCAAGCGTTCCGTTTGCCGGGATCGCCAGCGGAGCTTTTTGCAGGAAGTTCATCGATGGTGATCCCAAAAATCCCGCAACGAACTGGTTTGCCGGATTGTTGTAAAGCTCCATCGGGCTTCCGACCTGTTCAACCCGGCCATCCCGAAGCACCACGATTTTGTCGGCAAGCGTCATCGCTTCGGTCTGATCATGGGTAACATAGATCATCGACGCGCTGAGTGTGCGATGCAACTCAGCGATCTCAATCCGTGTATTCATCCGCAATGCGGCATCGAGGTTCGACAGCGGTTCGTCGAATAGAAAGAGCTTGGGGTCTCGCACAATGGCCCGTCCAATCGCCACCCGCTGTCGTTGGCCACCTGACAGATCAGACGGGCGGCGGTCCACGTATGCCGCGAGATCGAGCATCTCCACGGCCTTCTCCACCCGTTCCTCAATGACGGATTTGGGCTGCTTTTCCTGCCGCAAACCCAGGGCCATGTTGTCGCGGACACTGAGGTGCGGATAAAGCGCGTAGGACTGGAAGACCATCGCAATTCCGCGTTTGGCGGGTGGCACTGCATTGACTACTTCGCCGCCAATGTTGACGGTACCGCTGGAGGCATCCTCAAGCCCCGCGATAACACGCAGCAAGGTTGATTTGCCACACCCCGACGGGCCGACAAACACCACGAACTCACCATCTTCAACGGTGAGGTTGATGTCCTTGAGAACCTCGATCTCCCCGAAGGATTTATGGACATTCGTGAGGGTCAGAGCGGTCATTTCAGATCTCCTAAATCGACTGGTGCGCCATGCCGGATGCTTTCATCGGCGGCAATACAGATGCGCAGGGATTGCAGGGCGTCGTTCATGTGACGCGTGAGGTCGGTGTCTTTGCTTATGGTATCGAGCATAAATGCCTGCTCGGCATCGCAAAGCGCCTGATGGCCGGGCTCGTCTGGCAGGTCTATCAGACTGTCGCCTTCGGGACGGTGCACCAGCAGGCCGCCGACAGAGGTGTGTCCGTCGATGTCGTCTGAGGCGCCCTTGTTGCCATCGGTGATGGACACCGAACCGTTGGGCGACACCACATCCTTCACGAAAAAGGCGGTTTCCGACATCATCGGTCCCCAACCGGCTTCGTACCAGCCCAGCGACCCATCGTCGAACCAGACCTGCAACTGCCCGTAATTATACATGTCAGGCGCAATTTCATCCGACAGGCGCAGCCCCATGCCGCTGACGCGGAGCGGTTTGGCATCGGTGATCTGGCACATCACATCGACATAATGCACACCGCAATCCACTAGCGGAGAGGTGGTTTGCATCAGCGCTTTATGGGTTTCCCAGGTTGGTCCGTCTGATTGCTGGTTGAGGTTCATTCGAAAGACATATGGCCCACCCAATGCGCGGGCCTCGCTAATCAACCGTTGCCAACTGGGGTGATGACGGAGGATATACCCAACCACAAGTTTGCGGTTCAGGCGTTTGGCCGTAGCAACAACGCGTTCGGCATCTGCAACCGTCGTGGCCAGAGGTTTTTCGATGAAAACATCCGCGCCCGCTTCCATGGCCGCGATGGCAAAATCGGCATGGCTGTCCGAATAGGTTGCGATGCAGACCAGATCGGGATTTTGCGCCAGCCCTTGTTCAAATCGGGTGAAGCGGGGGTATTCCTGCAACGGCGCGGGCAACGCAACATCTGACCGATTGACCAGCCCGACAATCTGCGCCTCGGGGTGATTGTGGTAGGCCAGCGCGTGGCTGCGCCCCATATTCCCAAGACCTGCGACAACAACTCTCATTTCACCGCTCCCGATGTGATGCCCCGGATCAACTGGCGGGAAAAGATGACATAGAGCGCCATGACCGGCAGGATCGCCAGAGACAGGGCCGACAGAACCGCATTCCAGTCAGTTACGAACTGACCAATGAACACCTGGCTGCCGAGCGTCAGCGTTTTGACCTCTTCGGCCGGGGCCAGAATCAGCGGGAACCACAGATCGTTCCAGATCGGGATCATGTTGAACACGGCTACAGTTGCCATCGCCGGGCGCACCAGCGGCAGAACCAGACGGAAAAAGATGCGGTATTCGCTAAGCCCGTCGATGCGGCCTGCATTTTTGAGATCATCGCTGACCTGACGCATGAATTCCGACAGGATGAAGACGGCAAGCGGTAATCCTTGGGCGGTATAGACAAGGATCAGCGCCCAGAGCGTGTTGACCAACCCGGTCTGCACCATCATTTCGAGAATGGCGACGGTGCCGATGCGGATCGGGATCATGATTCCCAGCGCCAGATAAAGGCCCATGATCATGTTGCCCTTGAAGCGATACTCTGCCAACGCAAAGGCGGCCATGGCGCCAAAGAGCAGGATGAAAAAAAGCGATCCCACGGTGACAATCATTGAGTTCTGGAAGTAGAGGAAGAAATCCCCCTGTTTCAGAACGGTCTCGTAACCGATCAACGAAAAACTGTCGCTGTTTGGCAGGGCCAGAGGTTCGCGAAAAATCGCCTTGCGGGTCTTGAAGCTGTTGATCACGATCACAAAGACCGGAAACAGAGCAATCAGCGTATAGAGGATCAACGCGCCATGGGCGGCGTAGGTGTTGAAAGGATTCTTGCGTGCGGCGTTCATGTCCGTTCTCCTCAGAACTGATAGCGACGCATGCGCGACTGAATACCGAAGAGGTACAGGCACACACCGACCAGGATGATGGCAAACATGGCGGAAGCGATGGTCGAGCCCATGTGGGGGTCGCCAAGTTGTAGCTGGAACCCGAAGAACGTGCGGTACATGAAGGTGCCGAGGATATCAGTGCTGAAATCCGGGCCCGCCAATGCACCCTGGGCTGCATAAATCAGGTCAAACGCGTTGAAGTTGGCTACAAAAGTCAGGATCGAGATGATGCCGATTGAGGGCAGGATCAACGGCAGTTTGATCTTCCAGAAAGCCGCCAGACCGGTGATCCCCTCAACTTCGGCAGCTTCGAGGATTTCTTCGGGAATGGACAGCAGCGCGGCGTAGATCAGCATCATTGGAATGCCAACGAACTGCCAGACGGATACCAGCGATAAGGTTGTCAGGGCGTAGGCTTCCTTGCCCAGCCAAGGGGCATATAGCGACTTCAGCCCAACCGCATCCAGCATGCCGGGTGCGATGCCCCAGATGGGCGACAGGATCAGCTTCCAGGCAAACCCGACGATCACAAAGCTCAGGATGGTCGGGATGAAAATAGCGGAACGGTAGAAGCTTGCGAAACGCAGCTTTGGATGGCTGAGGATGGCTGCAAGCGCGATCCCTATGGGGTTTTGCACCAGCATGTGAATGACAAAAAACCAGAAATTATTGCCCAAGGCGTTCCAGAATTGGGTGGACCAGACGGTATCACCAAAAAGCGTCCTGAAGTTCTGCAAGCCGACGTAGACGCGGGCTTGGTCCACTTCGGTGAAAAGCGACAGGCGCAGGGTATTGAACAGCGGGTAAATCATCACCGCTGTGTAGACCAGCACAGCAGGCGCCAGAAACACGACGATATGCCATCTGAACTTTGGCTTTGAATGCGGATCAGACATGAGCGGTTCCTATCTTGCGACGCGGTTTCGGTATGCGCTTGCCGAGACCGTTGAAGTCTCTGCTTCAACGGACCGGGCAAGCGGGTGATTCAAAGGTGGTCATGATTTGGAGCCGGATGGTCTCCATTTGCTGCCCCGGGACCAAGGGAGGAGGGAGTCCCGGAGCAGTGGTCGTTTTATTGGGCGTTATTTCTGCGGGTCGTACCAGCTGGAAAGACCTTCTTGCAGGCGCTTGCCCGCATCTTCCGGGCTCTCCTCGCCTTTGATCACAGCCACGGAGGCGTTCCATGTCTCGTTCTCAAGGTTTGGCGTGCCACGCGACAGGACCTGATAGGTGGACCGGATGGTGCTTTCACATTCGGCTCGCCAGGAAATAAATTCCTGTGCCAAGGGATCCTCCAACGTGACAGGTGCATCAGACAGCGGGAAGAACCCCGGCAGCGCATTGGCAAAGATCGTGGCAAATTCTGACGAACCCACCCAGTTGAGGAACGTCTTGGCCGCTTCGGGGTTAGGTGTTGCGGCGTTCATGCCGATCCCGATGTCGGTGTGGTCCGAGATATAGCAAGTATCTCCGGCATTTTGGACAGGTGGGTAGAATGCGCCCATCTCAAAATCCGCCAAGCCGTTGAAGCCGGAGATTTCCCACGACCCTGTCGGATAGACAGCGGCGCGGCCCAACGTGAAGATGTTCTGGCTGTCCGGGTAGGTTTGTGCCTCGTAGCCATCGCCCAGATAGTTACCCCATTTTGCAAGCTGGCGGTAAGGAGCAACCCAGGCCTCATCCGTCAGTTTCTGGTCTCCGGCCAGCAATGCCAGGCGGCCTTCTTCGCCTTTCCAGTAGTTCGGCCCGATGTTGTTGTATCCCATCGTCGCGGCCTCCCACTGGTCATTGGTGCCCATCGCCATCGGGATGTAGGTGCCGTCCTCTTTGATCTTGTCGAGGGCTGCAAAGAACTCAGCTTCGGTCTTGGGCTCTTCGATGCCCAGTTCAGCAAAGGCGTCCTTGTTGTAGATAAATCCGTGGATCACCGAGGCCATGGGCACACAATACTGGATGGACGCATCATCTGTGCTCCAACCTGATTTTGCCACCGGTGAGAAACTGGCCATGCCCTCAAGGCCGCTGATGTCAGCTAGGTGGCCTGCTTCAAACAGGGCCAATGACGCATCGAAAGGACGGCATGTGATAATGTCGCCTGCCGATCCCGCATCCAGTTTCGAGTTCAGCACGGCGTTGTATTCCGCAGGCGCGGAAGGTGTGAAGTTCAATTTGATCCCAGGGTGCGCGACCTCGAATGCCGGAATGATCTTGTCCTGCCAGATGGCCAGGTCATCGTTGCGCCAGCTCTCAATGGTCAGCGTCACATCTTCCGCAGCAGCAGCCCCCGCGAGCACTGTTGTTGCCAGCATGGCACCGATCAGTGTTGATTTAGTCATGGTTTTCTCCCTTTTTGACAGTCTTGTCTTGGTTTGAATTCAGGATATTCATACATTCCGCCAAATGCCCGTCATGAGCATTCAACATATCCTCCGCCTTTTCAGGCGAGCACCCCGCAGCAATCAGAATTGCCAGCTTGGTATTCCCTTGGACCGCTTTCAGGGCTGACTGCGCAGCCTCTCGGTTCACATTTGCAATGTTCATCACCATGCTTGCTGAGCGGTTTTCTAATTTCGCGTTATCGGCAACGACATTGACCATCTGCCCCTGATAGACGTGGCCGAGCCGGATCCCCATGAGCGATGACATCATGTTGAGCGCAACCTTTTGCGCTGTCCCCGCTCCGAGGCGCGTAGATCCAGCGATGACCTCTGGCGGTGTGGCCAAGCAAATCGGAATATGCGCGAGATCAAGCAGCTTTGAGCCCTGGTTGTTTGCAATCGCAATCACCTTGGCGCCCTTGTGTCGGGCGGCCTCGGCCACCGCGAGAGCATAGGGCGTTGTGCCGCTGGCGCTGAGCACAATGACCACATCGCCATCGAGAAGCGTCTCAGCGATAACATCGGCGGCACCATCATCATCTTCGGTGTGTCCAGGCATATGGCCATCAGCCGGTATCCCACCCGCCATGTGAATATTTACAGATTTTGTTGATACGCCAAATGTACCCGGCAACTCGCAGGCATCAGCTAGCGCCATCAGTCCGGAGCTCCCGGCAGCGGCATATGTAATTCTTTTGTCGGACCGGACTGCTTCGGCCATCGCCTCGGCTGCCCGCAATATGTCTGGTGTCGCTGCGCGTACAGCCGACAATGCCGCCACTTGGCCATCAAGCAGGGCATCCGCGGCCTTAAGCGCAGGAAGCGCGTCCACGACTTCATGATCAGGCAGGCATTCTGTTGTTGGCAGCAGCATTCGAATCTCCTCTCTGCAATCTAATACCTTTTAAATACCTTTTGTCTACCATTTTTTAACACCTTCGAAAAATATTGTGAAAACATAACCAATATTGACATATTTAGGTAAAAAGGTCTTTTATTTCAGGAATAGGTATTATAAAGGTATTGCATGTCTCATTCAGCCCATACATTCCTTGTTGGCGTAGATGGCGGCGGTACGGGGTGCCGAACCGCTGTGGGTACGCTTGCTGACGGCGTCCTTGCGCAAGCGCAGGGTGGCAGGGCGAATGCGGCGACAGACCCAGATCTGGCAATAAGAAATATTCTGATCGCAGTGAACGCTGCGGCCAAAAAAGCTGGTATTCCGAAATCTGCATTGAAGAATGCCGTGGCCCACCTTGGTCTGGCCGGTGTGATGACGCAGAAAGATGCTCAGCGAATCGCAATGGCACTGCCATTTGAGAAATCTCTCGTTACAGATGACCGACCGACTGCGGTAAGCGGGGCATTGGGGGGCGAAGACGGGTACCTGCTATCTGTTGGGACAGGAACAATCTCTGCCGCAAACCGATCCGGCACGTTCAGTTACATAGGTGGTTGGGGGTTTCACGTCGCCGACCAAGGATCAGGCGCGTGGCTCGGTCGGGCATCACTGGAGCAAACGCTCCTTTGTCATGACGGTCTGTCTGAACATACCGAGTTGACCCGAGCATTATTTGCCCGGTTTGAAAACGACCCCAATGCGATTGTGGCATTTAGCATGTCGGCCAAACCCGGAGACTATGGCGCGCTTGCGCCGATGATCGTTTCTGCGGCGAACAACGGCGACCCTTGGGGGAGCGCCATTATGCGCAAAGGAGCGGATTATCTCACCCGTTGTTTGGATGCACTGGGCTTCCGGCCTGGAGACATGATGTGCCTTTCTGGTGGCGTCGGCCCCCATTACGCCGCGTATCTCCCCGATGAATGCTTGACCGGTCGCGTCGCTTCAAAAGGCACTGCATTGGACGGTGCATTTTCCTTGGCACGAGCGGCGGCAAACTCGTTGCAGGAGGACGCATGATGAGCATCCCGGAATTTCTCTCGCCCAATGGGTGGCTGCAATCAGACGGCGGACCCCGCTACCTTCAACTGCGCCAACGGCTCAGCGAGGGTGTCGATCAGGGCATTCTGAAAGCCGGCAGTTCCCTGCCTCCTGAGCGTGAACTTGCCGCCATTACGAATCTGTCCCGCGTCACCGTCCGAAAAGCCATTCAGGCGCTCGCGGAGGACGGGGTTATCGTTCAAAAGCAGGGGTCGGGCTCCTTTGTTGCCTCTGACACGCCCAAATTTGAACAATCCTTGTCGCGGTTGACATCTTTCAGCGAAGACATGTCCCGGCGCGGGATGGCATCCACCAGCATCTGGCTGGAACGCGGTGTCTTCATGCCGTCACCGGATGAGGTACTGGCGCTGGCGCTCACTGCTGACGCATCCGTGTCCCGTATTGCGCGCCTGCGTACCGCTGACAATAAGCCCATGGCAATTGAACGGGCCTCGCTATCGACGGAAATGCTGCCAAACCCACTGATTGTCGAGACTTCACTGTATGAAGTTCTTGAGAAGGCGGGGTTGCGTCCGATCCGGGCGTTGCAGAAGATTTCCGCGATAAATCTTGCTGAAGATAACGCCAACCTGCTCGAGGTTTCACCCGGTGAAGCAGGGCTGCGAATCGAACGTACTTCCTATCTCGCCGACGGTCGCGTCGTCGAATTCACCCAATCGATCTACCGCGGAGACACCTACAATTTTGTGGCTGAGCTTCGCCTTGCTAAAGAATAGGTCTGCACAATGACAAATCCTCAAACGCAAATGCGGCGGGAAGTTCTGGAAATCCCGGTTGCTGTTGAACGGCTGCTGAAAAACGGTCGTGACGAGATCGCGCGGGCATCCGATGCGCTTCGGTCTCAGAACCCTGCCTATTTGGTGAGTGTGGCGCGTGGCTCTTCGGACCATGTGGCGACCTATCTCAAATATGCATCCGAACTCCTTTTGGGAACGCCCATTGCTTCCATTGGGCCTTCAATTGCTTCGATCTACGGCAAAAGACTGAATCTGGAAGGCAGTGCTTGCCTGTCAGTGTCTCAATCCGGGAAGAGCCCTGATATCGTTGAAATGGCGCGCATGGCCCGGTCTGGTGGCGCGTTGTCTATTGCCATGACCAACGACCCAACCAGCCCCTTGGCGCAGGTCGCCGATCATACCTTGAACCTGCACGCGGGGCCTGAACTGAGTGTGGCGGCCACAAAAACCTTCGTGAATTCGGCTGTAGTGGGAATTTGGCTGTTAGCGGAATGGGCAGAGGATGACGCCTTACGTCGATCCATACAAAATTTGCCTTCGAAGCTCCAGCAAGCCGTGCAGATCGACTGGCCAGAAGCCCGAGCGGCAATTGGTAATCGGAATTCCATATTCTGCCTCGGTCGAGGACCTGCATATGCGGTCTCAAATGAAGCGGCGTTGAAGTTCAAAGAAACCTGCCAACTTCATGCTGAGTCCTACTCTTCCGCGGAAGTCCTGCATGGCCCGGTTTCAATCGTAGACGGTGGCTTTCCGGTTGTTGCACTGGCAGCCCGGGATGAGGCGGAACAGGCCTTGGCCACCGTGGCAGATGAAATGGCCTTTAAAGGTGCCAAGGTGTTCGCAACAAGTGGAAAGGTCGCGCAGGCAACGCAGCTGCAGACCGTGCGCACCGATCACCCGCTAACCGACCCAATCGCGTTGATCGCCAGTTTCTATGCGATGGTCGAGCGGGTTGCAGCTTCTCGCGGGATCAACCCTGACGCCCCGCGTCACCTCAAGAAAGTGACTGAAACGGTATGAACGATGTCGTCAAGGCATATGTTGGTGCACAGATTCATGACGGTCATAACCTGCATGAAAACCATGCCCTTGTTGTAGACAAGCAAGGGGCCACATCGTTGTGCCCGCATTATGCGTTGCCGCCCGGGTGCAAGCTGCAAAAGCTTGATGGTGGCATGATCGCGCCGGGGTTTGTCGATTTACAGGTCAATGGCGGGGGCGGGGTCATGTTCAATGATGACCAGTCCGTTGATGCGCTCAGGACGATTGCGGAAGCCCATTCCGGCATCGGGACCGCAGCCTTGCTCCCGACGCTAATCACTGACACGCCAGAACGCACGAAAGCGGCCATCAGGGCCGTCAAACAGGCCATCGCGGAAGGCGTCCCGGGGATTGCGGGCATCCATCTGGAAGGGCCGCATCTGTCGGTACGCCGAAAAGGTGCGCATGACCCCGACCTCATCCGCCCCATGGAAGATCAAGACTTGCGGCTGCTGATTGAAACGGCGGAGCAAGTACCGAATGTGATGGTCACCGTTGCGCCCGAAAACACAACCGTGGCGCAGATGGAAGAACTGACCGATGCGGGGGTAATACTTTCGCTGGGACACACGGATGCGGATCACGATACCTGTATGGCCGCCTTTGATGCGGGCGTTAAATGCGTCACTCATCTTTTCAACGCGATGAGCCAGATGGGGAATCGCGAACCTGGTCTTGTGGGGGCAACGCTTGCCCGCGACGACGTTTATGCCGGTCTTATTGCTGATGGCATCCATGTCCACCCAACGACGATGCGTAATGCCCTTGCTGCAAAGGCCGTGTCTGATCGGGTTTTTCTGGTTACCGATGCCATGGCGACAGCCGGTTCAGCGATCAGTGGTTTTACGATCAATGGCCGCAGGGTTTTCCGGAAAGACGGTCGGTTGACGCTCGCGGATGGGACGTTGGCGGGAGCCGATTTGGAGATGGCGCGGGCTATTTCTATCCTCACCGAGGAGGTTGGAGAAGAAATGCGGCGCGCGCTCGCCCGTGCTACCTCGCTCCCGGCAGAAATTCTTCGGGACACTCAAGGGCTGGGTAGCCTGTCGGGCAAGCTGGGTTCGGTGCTGTATTTCGGCAAGGGCCGCCTCGAGCCGGAGTGGCTTCACCGTGTCACGGAAGACGCGAACGATATCGCTTTTGCCCCATAACTGAAAATCCCTCACGACTCAGTGTGCTTGATAACGGCGCGGCACGCCAGAATCCTTTGTGGCCTGATGTGCCCAATTGCTTGGGGGTTGACGTGAATTTTTGCCCTGAGAACCAAACGTGCGATCGACTTTCTGACTGGTCAAAATGCCAAGCGATCTATGTTTTCCGGCCAGATGCAGAGCCAGGAAAAAGGTAAAACGATCAACCGGATGTTCGAGAATTAGCCCCGCCGGGACCGACATCAGTCCAGTGGCCGAGGGTACTCTCGTGCTGCCAACAGAGGGCGCGGGAATTGTCGATGAATTGAAAAATCGCGCAATCTGTGGTAGAATTCTGTCTCTATTTCAAAAAACTTATTTCGCTCGGAGACTTTGTCATGAATATATTTTCAAGGCGTATTGCGCCAACGATATTGGTTTGCCTGACGCTTTCTATCGCTGCCGCACCAACCGCGCATGCGCAAAGCGCGGGGTGCGAGGGTTTGTTGCTCTCGACCTCTGAAGACTTCACCATGCAGCAATCTGAAGGTCCCGATGGCAACCCCATTGTTTCGGATGGTGACCTTCTGGCATTTAACGGCGGGACAACAACGATCTGCCGTCGAAACAGAGAGCTTCTGGAGCGGTTCGATATCCCGCGTGTGGATTTTGGGCTGGATGCGGTGGCCGCCGTCGATCGTAACCGGGAGGTGATCGCCTTTTCAACCGAACTGGACGATCCCAATGGTCAGTTTGGCGCAGGTGATCTGATTTTTACAACTGGATTGGTTATTCCCAATTCAGCCCTGACGCAGCGATTTGATTTGCGTCACGACATTGGACTTGATGCAGTGAGCCTGTTGGGGCGTCCGGAGGGGTGGCGTGAATTCATCGCAAAGCTGGACGGCGTTCCGCGTCGTGAGATTCAGCAGCAACCGGAGATAATTCTCGAACTGCTGAGTGCTTTTGAGATCGACATACTCTTCTCGACCGAGGGTACGGCGCCAACAGTGAAGAGCCCGCGCTTCATAGATGGTGATTTGCTATCGGTATTGAGCGGCACGATCTTCCGGTCCAATCAGACGCTTCTTCCCTCGCTACCTGCGGGCATTCCGTCCAAGGGGGTTGATTTCGGATTGGATGCCTACACGTTTGGTGTCGATCCTCAGACCGGCGGACCAACCGAGTTGATGTCGACGGAAATCGACATGCGGGCCGATGGCATCTTGACGGATGGCGATGCGCTGCAACCCGGGCCTACCTTGCGGTTCCGCAATGAAGTCCTGTTGAAATCCCTGCTTCCTGCGACGTTTGATCTGGGCCTCGATGCGCTACATCAGACAGCCGGGGAAATCGCTTGTGGTGCCCCCTCTATCACGCGGATCAGCAACATCGACATCACCAACATCAGCGGCGGCCTGGCGCAGACACCTGGCCTGAGCGATCGGCCTTTTGGCGGGTCTTTGCGCATTCAGGGTGCCATGCCCACGTGGTTGGAGTGCCCGATCCTGCCGCAGTATGAGTTTCGCGTTGAAATTGATGATGGTTCCGGCTTTCCGGCCATTGGCGACCCCAACACACTTGCGGTGCCAACAAACTGGCGACGCCAACTTGATGGCAACCCTTCTGTGATCATTGATTGCGTGCCCTCCGTCACCAACCCTCGCCAGCTATATCAGCCTGACAGCAACGGGTGGTTCAATCTGGCGGACTACAGGCGTTTTGACGAATGTGGGGAAGACGCAAGCCTTGCGGTTTGGAATTCCAGTACGGTTGCGACCACTGTCGAAGCAGGCAGTCCACCGGTGACGGTGCGATTCCGGCTTGTCATGCGAGAGATTGGCAGCGCCGTACCTTTCTCGGTCTCTGCACCTAAGACTGTCCGGATTGACAACAACAATTACAAGCTGCCCAACAGCAAAGACATGCCACTGACCGGCGACATGTCGATGAACCTTGCGGTTGCTTCAGGATCTGATGCTCAGGTCAACGATTGCGATGTCACCGCTGGATCTGGCGATGTCATTCTTGATCTGCTAGGGCGCGCGCGAGATCAGCATTTCTGGCGCTACACCCTGCGTTGGGCAGGCGGTAACGCGGTTGGCTGGCATCCCATTGCACCAAATGACCGTGACGGTGGCGGCATCGTTCAGCCGCTGGATGCCGTGTTTGACAACGACGGTTCGGATCGTGCTGAAATCAGCCTGGGAGGAACCGTTCCGGGCAATGCGACAAACGTGCTTTTGTCTGAGTTCAACATCACCCAGGCTCATATTGCAGCGACGGGCGGGCAACCTCCCATTGAATGCGGATATGCAGTTGAAGTCACTGCCTGGGATCGGACGATCGTCGGAGGATTTAATGCGCCGAACAATACCTTTGGCACAACAGTTCGGCGCGAAACCTATCCGTTGGCATTCTGCTTCCAGCCTGGGTGATTGCAGGCGACCCACAGTCAAGGAGCGCCCCGGTTCCCCCGGGGCGCTCGTGACATCGCGGTGCCTGTGTTACCAGGGCATCAGCCCAGTGTAGCGGTGTCTTGTGACCACGTTGTGAGCCATTTCCGCGAGCGTTGTGAGGTCAAAAACCGGCAGCTTGAGCGTCTCCTGGATGCGCGCCGCATAGGGCGGTAAATCCGTGCATTCCAGCACGAGTGATTTCATCTTGGGCGATTTGCGGATCAGGGCTTGCGCGGCATCCAGAACCTCTCGCTCCACTTTGGCCAAATCCATTGAGGTTCGTTCATTTCGCAGTATCACAGCCGCAAACTCGTCGCTTTCCTCCAATCCCTGAACGACCACCGGGATATGCTCGGCCCCGACGGCCCTAAGATGATCGGGGGTCAAGGCATTGGCATCCGCCGTCAGTATCCCGACGGGTGCCGACCCACTGGCCATCTGGAAGGCCAATGGAACCTGGATCAGACTGGAGGAGAACACCGGCACATCAACGGCTGCGCTAAGCTCTTTCTGGAAGAGTGCGAGAAATCCACAACTGCCGGTGATCGCACGCACGCCATTGCGCTCCAAACGCTTGGCGCCATCAAGGAACGGTTGCAGCAAATCCAAGCTGGGATTGTTCAGCAAATCCGGAACCGTCACACCTTGGATCATCTCGTAAAGAACCGGGAACGACAGGCTGGAAGGGTTCTTGATGTGGCCCGGCGGTTTTGGGAAATAGCTTTCAAGACACAGGACGCCAATCGTCGCCCCGCAGATGTTCTGCCCACCCGGATGTATCGTCACAATTCACTCCTGAAGTTTGTTGTTGCTAAAAGCGCTGCGGATCGAAGGGAGCGAGATCGAGGTTGGGGACCACATCCGTGACGATATCCGCCACTAGCTCACCGGTTTTTGGCGCCATCATCAACCCGTAGTGGGAATGGCCGAAAGCCGCAAAGAGGCCCGGCGCCTGCTCAATTTTTCCCAAAGCAGGCAGGCTGTCTGGGAAGGACGGGCGACGCCCTAGCCAAAAACGCATGTCTGAGGCATCAAGATCAGGCAGCATGGCTTTGGCCTGACGCGCCAATAGGGTTTTCTTGCGGTGATTAGGCGGCGCATCTATCGCAGCAAATTCAGACGAACCGGCAACCCGAATACCCCCTTCCATGGCGCTAGCCACAATCTTGGCATCCACGTCCATGACTGAATTCTGTAAGCTTAGCTCTGCTTTAGGGAACTCAACGTGATAGCCGCGTTCGCTCAGCAACGGGACAGATAGCCCAAGTGGTTTCAACAACTCAGCACTCCAGACACCTGCCGAAAGGATCACCTGCCGCGCCGGGATGTCTTCGCCGACTCTTTGCAGGAGCCAACCGCCGGTTTCGGCGCGAGTGATCGCGGTGATCTCTGTTCGAAGGACTTCTCCGCCCTGCTTCGCGACCTTTTCCGCCAACACCTGGGCGATGCGACCCGGTGACCGGGCGCGGGCCTGACCCTTGATGATGATTGCCGCCTTGAATGCAGGCGACAGGGCGGGTTCCAACTGCTGCAACGCCTGTGGCCCGAGCAGGTCCATATCGGCCCCTTTCTCGCGCCGTATGGCATACCCGAGGTCGGACAGACGCGCCTTTGAAGCATCGCGAAAAGCATGCACATAGTAGCTGTCTGCTACCAGATTTTCGTGTCCCGTCCCTTCCAGATGCCGACGGAACAACATGACGGATGGGTTGCAAAGGATTTCCATTGCGTCAGCGGTCGAACGGGTCGCCCTCTCACTGGCGTGGCTTAAAAAACGCAGTCCCCATGGTATCATTTTCGCCCAAAAGCGCGGTTGTACGGTGAGCGGCCCGGATGGGTTGAGCAGCATTCCGGGAATGTCCCTCCAGATCCCCGGAACCGCCTGTGGCACAATTGACCATGGAGAAATCACACCGGCATTGCCAAAGGATGCCTCTTGCCCCGGCGCGCCCCGGTCGATCAGACGTACGCGCTGGCCGCGCTCCTGCAACGACAACGCGCAGCAAATGCCGACGATCCCGGCCCCGATGATCGTGATCGGCTGGTCCATCTTGTCAGGTTGATTCAGCCATGCTGCGTCGGGCGATGAGCTGAGACAGGATGACGGGCGAGGCAATGATCAGCGCTATGAGATCAGCGGTCAGGGAAGGCGCAACAAAGATCAACCCGGATACAGCCATCAGAATGCGCGAGGCACGGCCCATTGGCGTCAGCCAATATCCGACAACAGAGGTCGACAAGGCGATCACCCCGGCGATGCAGGAACTTGCGGTATATGTGAACTCCCAGAGGTCAAACCCGGTTGACGACACGAACAGCAGCACCGGCGCGTAGACAAATGCCATGGGGGCCACAACCTTGCCCAACCCCAGAGAGAACGCTGACAGCCCGGTCCTGAAGGGGTTGGAATTGGCAATCGCCGCCGCCGCATAGGCCGAGGTGCAGACCGGTGGCGTGATCTCGGACACGACACCATAGTAAAGTACAAACATATGGCTGGCGATGGGGGGCACGCCAAGTTGTGCAAGCGCCGGTTGGGCCACGGAAACCAGCATGATGTAGAGCGCCGTTGTCGGGATGCCCGCCCCCATCAGAATGCAGGCAATCGCGATGAAGACAAGCGAGATGAAGAGTTGAAGATCCTGAACCGTGAAGAGTTCAAACAACCCGCCCAACGACATGAAACCATAGAGATCAGAGGCCAGATTACCCGCACCCTGCGTGACCATGAAACCAATACGGAACCCGATACCGGTGGTGTTGATCACACCAACGACAATGCCCACGGCAGCTGAGGCCGCGCCAACCGCCAGTGCGTATTTGACACCCAGTTCCATGGAGGCTGCCATTTCCGGTATCTGAATGCGAGTTTGTGGATTCAAGGTGGCAACAGCCGCACTCGCGCAGAGGATTGCAGTCATCGTCAGGTCGAAACCGCCATCCGAGAATTTCCACAGCACAAAGGCAATGAAGGCAGCCGCATAGATCAGGGTCGGAGGCTCCCTAAGACGGGACATGCCGGCAACGACGGCCAAAGAGATTCCACAGAAGGCCGACATGAAGGGCGTGTACCCCGAGAAAAGTACAACCAGCAGCCCGATCAGCGGCACGATATTCGCCCAGCCTTCCCGCCAGACGGCGGCGAGTTTCGGCAGTTGTTCTTTTGTGAGCCCTTTGAGGTCCAGTTTGCGAGCCATCAGATGCACAACCGTAAAAACGCCGACATAGTGCAGCAGCGCCGGAAAGATCGCAGCAATTACGATCGTCGTGTAGGGGAGCTCAAGGAACTCGGCCATGATGAAGGCCGCAGCGCCCATAATCGGTGGCGTAATCTGACCCCCGGCGGAGGAGGCAGCTTCAACCCCGCCGGCGAAGTGGCCCGGATAGCCGAGACGTTTCATATTTGGGATGGTCAGCGCGCCGGTCGACACGGTGTTGGCGACCGAAGATCCTGAAATGGTCCCAAAAAACGCGGATGACACAACAGAAACCTTGGCAGGCCCACCTGTGTAGCGACCAGCAAGAATGGTTGCATTGTCGATGAACAACTGGCCCAGACCGGTCCGCTGCGCGATCACCCCAAAGAGGACGAAGTGGAAAACGATGGTGGAGACCACCCACAGGGTCACGCCAAAAATCCCTTCCTGTGGAAAATACATCGATGACACGAAGGTTTTGAAATTAACGCCGGGATGTTTCAGAAGTCCCGGAAAGTACTGGCCCAGCAAGGCGTAAGAGATGAACACACATATGATCAAAGGCAACACCCATCCCAGCGTGCGTCGCGCGATGTCGAGCACCAGCAGGATGATGACAACGCCAAAGAAGACATCGTAGTTATTTGGGTTGCCCATACGGAACGTTTGTTCCTCGATCCCCAGCGAAGGAATGCCGCGCCAGGCCAAGCCGACATAGAGTGCCGAGGCTACGCCAAGCGCCATGAAGACGAGGTCATAGAGAGGTATGTTACCTATTCGGAACGCACTGACCTTGTAGGCAAACAGGCTTCTCGACCCGATGATGGGGAAAAGCGCATATGTCAGTATGAACAGACCGGCAAGGTGCCACCCCATATGCCAATGATCGGCGGGCAGGCCGAAACCGGCTGTGATAAAGTGATAAAGAGCAAAGAGCAGTGATATCGCACGGAGTATCTGACCAGTGGTTGGCCCGACGGCGCGGGTTGCCGAACCCTCGTCGTACTTTTCCTCGATTGCAGCCAGTTCCGCTTCGGTCAGCTCGTGTTGATCTGATTGAGATTGATCTGACATGAGCATGATCTCCCGTGATATGCATGCATTTCAAGAGTGCTGTGCCCCCGGTTTGGGGACAGCAGCTTCGCGTTTGACCAGGAAGGGTCGGGTAATTACTTCAGCAATCCGGCTTCTTTGTAGAACTTCTCGGCGCCGGGATGCAGCGGCACACCCAGAGCGGATACGCCATCCAGCGCCGTCTCTGCGGTGATCTGTTTGCCCTTGGCATGCCCGTTATCAAGAAGCTTGCGGGTATTATCGTTCCACAAGGCCTTGGTCAGACCATAGACCAATTCATCGCTCAGATCGGATGAAACAACCAGCATTGCAGAGACCGCAGGGGTCAGAATGTCCTCATCAACACCCTCATAGACGCCGGCCGGAATTTTCGACGGGATATAGGCTGGAATGATCTCATTGATCTTTGCCAGGTCTTCTTCGCTGAACGAATGGAGTGCCATACCTTTGGTCGATGCAAGTTGCACCATCGCGGCTACCGGCCATCCGGCGGCGTAGAAATAGGCGTCAATCTGACCATCCGCCAAACGCTCGGCTGATTGGCTGTTGTTGAGTTCGGCCTCTTCCATATTGTCCCGATTGACCCCCCAGGCATCCAACATCTGCAGCACCGCCACCTGGGTGCCTGATCCCGCCTGAGCGATCCCGACGCGCTTGCCCTGCAGATCACCAAGGTCAGCAATGGTGCTTCCCTTTGGCATAACCAGGTGCAAATCTTCCGGGAAGAGGTTGGCAACGATACGCAGCTTAGGGTGTGGTTTGCCTTCGAATTTTCCTTCGCCAAGATACATCGACCGCGTCACGTCCGCCGCAGCAAGACCGGCTTCAAGTTCGCCATTCTGCACCGCGGCGTTGTTGAAAACAGAAGCTGTGGTGGATTGCGCGATTGCGATCAATCCAGGGACACCACATTGCCCGCCTTCATCGCAAGCACGGGAGCCCGGAGGCGCTGAAATGCCATTTGCGATTGTACCACCGATGGGGAAATAGGTGCCACCCGCGCCACCGGTACCAATGCGGAAAAAGGTGGGATCCTGTGCAGCAGCAGGAAGCGCAAATGCGCCAGCCAATGCGATCCCAGCCAGAGTCTGTAGAAATTTCATGTCGTTCTCCCGGTTGATAAACTTCAGAATCGGTTGGTCCGATTTGTTCTGAAGACCAGCCTAAGAAGAAATTACATAAATACAAATTTAATATATTTCACTTTTGCAAAGTTATTCTTATATCATAAAAATGAATTTCATTCAGCTCAATGTGTTTCGTGAAGTCATGGAGTCTGGCTCCATTTCACAAACGGCCAAGAAGCTCGGCCGCACGCAACCAGCGATCACGCTGGCAATCAAGAATCTCGAAAAGAGCCTTGATATCAAACTTTTTGAAAGAAGCGGGCGGCGACTGCTGCCTGTTCCCGAGGCCCGGTATCTGCTCGCTGAGGCCACTGAAATTCTCGATAGAATGTCTACGGTATCGGAAACGATGAAAAGCCTGAGGAACGCGCATTCGGGCAGTCTGGTCGTCGCTGCGATGCCCGGACCTTCAGCGTTCATCTTCCCAAGGTTTGTCAGTGACACCATGTCTGAAAACTCCGATATTCGGATCACGTTTTCGTCGCGCAGTTCACCGCAAATCCGCGAACTGGCTAGCACGCAGAGTATCGATTTTGGGTTTGCTGATTTTGACGCCCCGATTGGAAAGACTCCGCAATATCACCCCGATATTGTCAGCGCAGAGTGCTTCTGTGCTCTGCATCGCGACCATCCCCTCGCGCAAAATTCAAGGGTCGCCATTTCGGATTTAGACGACGAACCCATGGGGTCCTTGCACTCAAATCTGCCCTTGACCCGTAAGCTTGCCAGAGAGTTCGAAAGCGTGGGTGCCAGGTTTAATATCGTAAACGCAAGCCAGTTTTTTTTACCCTTGATGCCCTTCATCAGTTCCGGGCATTGCTGCTCAATTGTGGACCCCTTGACGGTCGTGACGGAAAGGGAATTGGATATCGGTCGGGGACAGATCACCTTTGTGCCGCTGCAGAAACCTGTTCGGTATGAATACGCGATATTGACACCCCTTCATCGACCACTTTCGCAATTTGCAAGCCGCATCAAGGACAACTGGAAAGAGGAATTGCTCTCGATGCTTGAAAGCGTCAATGCGCGCCCGAAGCAGATGTAAACTGTAGAAATTTGCAAGTTATGATGCTGACCGGAATTGTCATGTTTCGAACACAATTCGGATTCAGGCAACACGCGCAAAAAAGCGGAGCCTTCCAAGTAATTTCGCCAAGATGATTCGGCGAACAAGCTCCGCTTTCTATCCAAGATAGAAGATCGGTTTCCTACAAGTAGATTTATGAAACTACGTATTGATATCAATGCGTAGAAGTCTGTTTCGAGTTGGATCAAGTGTGTGGTTAACCATCGGGTTTGCCACTAATCCGCACTAAACGCGGCGAGTGTTTCCCATGCGGAGACGGTCTTGGATATTTTTTGAAATCGAGTAGAAATGTGGCATAACTTTGTCATGGTTGGCGCCAGGGTTTTGGCGAAGAGGTCCAACATTGGTTCGCCCTTGTCAGGGTCATTAGGAAGTTTGGTTAGATGTTCCTCAGAGACAACATATTGCGCAAGCAAAGAAGGAAACGCCCGTTACAGAGTGTCTTCAGGCGCTATCTGACCTCTCGAAAATGCGACTTTGAAGGTATCTGTTGGTTCGCCAAACCTTCAATCGACCTCGCAGCACGAAAAGTAGCGCCAGCTGTTTGTTTTTAACGATTTCTCCGAGGAGTTTCTTGAATGACTTTACAACTTGCCCGATCAGGCCGCATTGCTGCCTTGTCGCACCGAAATTCGGACCGAATTCTGGTTAAACCGGCACGCCACAAGTCCGACGTGGTTCTACCAGATGAGGGCACGGTTGCTGCCTTTCTGATTGATGCATTGGGTCAGGGGTCATCGGTCGAACAGATTATTTCCGAGACCGGTTGGTCCAAGTCCACCGTTCTGATCAATCTTTACAAAGTTGCCAAGAAATCCGGCGTTGGCATCCACCGACGTCGAGAGGTGTTGCATCTTTTGGTGCCCAAAGGCGCGGAAAATGTTTATCCGCGCAAACAGGCCGTGCGCCCGCCCAGAGACCATGCTGATAAAATCGGCAACGTAATCAATGGTAAATTTCGGGTAAGTTGAAGTAAGCCCGCGCAGGTGGATGGTCAATTCCACCTGCGTTATTCAATTGACAGAATTTGGATTCCGGCGGAGGATGATGCATCGTCTTCGCGGAACTCTACATGTATTCTGACATGAACCAACTCACAGATGGCCGCCGCGCAACAGGCTGCGATCTGGTCGTATAGCGCTCATCTAATTGCTGCCATCGGCATGCCGCATGGCGTGCCTTCTGCTTTGACGACATTTGAGCGAATACCAGATGACCTCCCCATCCGCGCTACGTCTTGCCATAGATATTGGTGGTACTTTTACCGATACCGTTCTTGCTGACGGTGACGGGCGATTGATCGGATCGGCCAAGACCGCGACAACACAGAAAAATCCGACGCAGGGTGCCGCTGCTGGCGCACATCAGGTGTTGCGTGCTTCAAGTCACCGCATGGAGGATGTTACCGGCTTTGTGCACGGGACCACCCTGGCCACCAACGCATTGATCGAGCGGCGCGGCGCGCGCGTCTCCACAATTACGACGGACGGGTTTCGCGACATTCTCGAAATCGGGTATGAACGCCGCTACAGCCAATATGACATTAATATCGACAAACCGGATTTACTGGTTCCTCGGTCGCGTAGTTTCACGGTTGTTGAACGGGTTTCGGTTGATGGCGAGGTTTTGGTCCAACTTGATCAGGAATCCGTTCATGCCGCGATAGAGGCGCTGATTGCATCAAGGACGGAGGCAGTAGCGATTTGCCTGCTCCATTCTTATGCAAATGCCCAACACGAACAACAGCTTCGCCGGATGATCAAGGCCCGGTTGCCCGACCTCGTTGTCTCGCTATCAAGCGAAGTCAGCCCCGAAGCGCGAGAGTTCGACAGGCTTTGCACGACGGTGGCAAACGCCTACATCCAGCCCCTTATGGGAAGTTACCTTTCTGATTTTGAAAGGTATTTCAACGCCATTGGCTTGGCGTGCCCAATCTTGATGATGACGGCCAGCGGCGGCATGACAACACTGGAAACGAGCCGGAGTTTCCCGATCCGGCTTGTTGAATCAGGGCCAGCGGGGGGCGCCATTCTCGCAGCGCGGGCGGCACGTGAATGCGATTTGGAGAGGGTCGTGTCTTTCGATATGGGGGGCACGACGGCTAAGCTCTGCCTCATCGACGGCTTCCGCCCTCAATCAGCCCGCAAGTTCGAAATCGCGCGAGCCGAGAGGTTCATAAAGGGCAGTGGCATGCCGGTTCGCATTCCGGTTCTGGAAATGATTGAAATCGGTGCTGGGGGCGGGTCAATCGCATCTGTTGATACCCTGGGGCGCCTCCAGATCGGGCCCAAGAGTGCGGGTAGCGACCCGGGTCCGGCGGCTTTCGGAAATGGCGGTACTGATGCGACGGTGACCGATGCTGACCTCCTCCTTGGCTACCTTGATCCCGTGAATTTTGCGGAAGGGAAGATTGGGCTCGAAACGGAGGCCGCCGAGGCGGCCTTGCGCAGTTCAATTTGTGACGGCGAAGATATTGATCCGGCGCAGGCCGCCATCGGCATCAGTGATATTGTGGACGAAAACATGGCAAGTGCTGCCCGCATGCATGCGGTGGAATCTGGCAAGAATCTCGGTGACCGCACGATGATCGTACTGGGCGGCAATGGGCCGCTACATGCGACACGCGTGGCCCGGCGCGCAGGCGTGAAGGAAATTTTGGTGCCACCCGATCCCGGGGTTGGTTCAGCGGTTGGATTTCTGTTTGCGCCCGTAAGCTTTGAAACCGTTCGCAGTCGTTACACGACCTTGGATCAGTTCGACGTTGTTGGGATCAATGCGCTTTTCGATGCGATGCTTGTCGAAGCTGAAATCATCGTCGCGCAGGGGGCACCAGGTCAGCCACAAACCCGCAGGCGAACGGCTTTCATGCGCTACAAGGGACAAGGCCATGAAATAGAGGTTGATTTGCCCGACCGTCAATTCGACCTGAACGATATCCCAGGGCTGGCGAAGACTTTCGAGGCCAACTATGCGCGCCAGTTTTCCCGTGCTGTGCCGGGAATGATTATCGAAGTGCTTAACTGGGGTCTCAGCGTTTCAACGCTGCCTTCTTCAAATCCCAAGGCAGCTCCAGTGGTGAGTAAACATTCCAAAAATATTTATACACGTCAGATCATTTGTGACCTGACCGGACGGGAGGCTACAGCGCAGGTCGTCGAGCGGGCAATGCTGGTTGCTGGTGACAATATCGCGGGGCCTGCGCTTATAACGGAGCCTCAGACCACGACCCTGGTGAGTGCGGATTTTGAAGCCAGACTGGATGCGTTTGGCAACATTCGGCTCGTAATGAAGCAGGAGGATAATCTATGAGTGCACTGTCAAGAACCCGGCTGCAGGTCATGTGGAATCGTCTCCTCGCGGTTGTTGAAGAGCAGGGTCAGGCGCTTATACGCGCGGCGTTCAGTCCGATCGTTCGCGAATGTGGCGACATTTCCGCGGGTATTTTTGACATCCATGGTCGGATGTTGGCGCAGGCCGTGACGGGAACACCCGGACATATCAACACGATGGCCGAAGCGGTGAAGACCCTGTGCAGCTTGTTCGACGCTGACCAGATGCAGCCGGGCGACATTTACATGACCAACGATCCATGGATCGCTTCGGGTCATTTGAATGATTTCCTGTTGATGATGCCCGCATTTTCGAACGGGACGGTTGTCGGATTTTCCGCATGTACCTCGCATCTGGTGGATCTGGGTGGTCTTGGGATGGGGCCGGAGGGGGCAGATATCTTTGATGAAGGGCTGTTGATACCGCCGTGCAAGCTGGTGGAAAGGGGAGAGATCAACAGCTTGTTGATGTCCATTATCAAGGCAAATTCTCGCGAACCGATTGCCAATGAAGGCGATATATATGCTTTGATCGCCTGTTGCGAAACAGGTGCCGACCGGTTGGTGAAAATGATGGCTGAATTCGGTATCGCGGACCTTGAGGTATTGGCAGACTACATAATCGACACTTCCCGCGCAGGCACGCTTTCGGCAATCGCCGATGTTCCGCGTGGCACGTATCGGAACAGCCTGACAGTTGATGGGTACGAATGCCCGATCGAATTGCACGCAACATTGACGATATCACCGGGTGGCGTATTGCTGGATTTCGCGGGCACCGATGCATGCTCTGCAAAAGGGATCAACGTGCCTTTGAACTACGCGACCGCATATTCGGTTTTTGCGTTACGCTGCATCATCGGCCCGGATATTCCAAACAATGCTGGCTCGCTTGATCCGTTTCAGGTGGTCGCGCCGGAGAACTGTATTCTCAATGCCCAGCCGCCGGCCCCGGTCGCCATGCGGCATACCTTGGGGCAAATGACCCCTGATCTGGTGTTTGGATGCCTGGCCCAGGCCCTGCCCGATAGCGTTCCGGCCGAAGGAGCCTCCTGCATGTATGATCTGCCAATTCGAAGCATGCCATCCACTTCCGGCAGTGCAGACAAGGAGTTCGCGCTGGAGCTTGTTTATAATGGGGGCACCGGGGCAAGGCCCGGCAAAGATGGGTTGTCTGCCACGGCGTTTCCAAGCGGTGTTTGGGGCAGTCAGGTAGAGACCACCGAGGCGGCAGCCCCTGTCATCATCAAAAAACGCATGCTGCGTCCGGACAGCGGTGGCGCTGGTAAATTTCGAGGCGGCTTGGGTCAGGATATTGAGCTTTGCGCTGCTGGTGACGAGGACATATTGCTGTTTCTGTCGGTGGAACGGATTAACAATGCCGCCCGAGGTCGGAGCGGGGGTGGTGACGGGGCTGCGGGCCACATTTCGCTCAAGAAAGCGAACAGCATTCTGGGCGGAAAGGGGCAATTCGTCATTCCGGCCGGAGAGACGTTGATTTTCCAGACACCAGGCGGGGGTGGATTTGGCCCGCCTTCGTTACGAGCGACAGACGCGTTGCGCCGCGATCTGGAAGATGAGTTAGTGAGCGGTGTGAAGCATCAGCAGCGCTGCGAAGCGGGTCAGGAGAGAGCCGAATGATCCAGCCGCTTCGCCATGTCGCAGAAATGGACCTCTATGCATTGGCTGCTGTTACCGACGCGGAGGACGCGAGACTTGTTTCACTGGCGCAAAACGAGAGCCTACGCGCGCCGTCGCCTCTGGCGGTCGCCGCCGCTAACTATACGCTATCGAATGGTGCGGCATACCCGGATCCTGATTGGAACAAACTTCGTTCGGCACTTGCATCACGCCATGGTTTAACCGCTGATAATATCCTGTGTGGTGCAGGATCCATGGAGCTTATCGCTGCTCTTGCGCAGTGCTTTTTGGATGGTGAACATCATGCATTGGCTTCGGAGTACTCTTATGCCTTCTTCGAAACGGCTGTGGCGCGCGTTGGGTCACGTCTCCTGAAAGCTAAAGAAGCGGCCTTTACCGTGAACATTCGGAGCTTGATTGAGAGTGTCACCGCGCAAACGCGCATTGTGTTTGTGGCAAATCCGGGGAATCCGACTGGCACCCGGATACCGACCAGAGACCTTCTCGCACTGCGCGCGGCGCTTTCACATGACATCTTGTTGGTCATTGATGAAGCCTATGGGGAATTCACCGAAGGGCTCGACGCACCAACGTTTGACATGGTTGAGACCGGCAATACGGTGGTGCTTCGCACTTTCTCAAAGGCGTATGGTCTTGCAGCCATGCGCATTGGTTGGGGGTATTTCGGTCCCCCTATTTGCGCCCATCTGCGCAAGGTGCTTAATCCCAACAATATCAACTCGGCCAGTCAGGCCGCCGCAACCGCCGCGGTTCTTGACGACGCTTACATGCGCGAAACAACGCGACTTACGTCAGAAATTCGCGACCGCTTCCAAGTATCCCTGATGCAGCTTGGTTACGCGCCACCGCCAAGCTGCGCAAACTTCATTCTGATTCCCTTTGCATCGGCAGAGAAAGCTGCCTTCGCGCAGCAAAGGCTATACGACGGTGGGTTCATTTTGCGCGGGATGAGCGGATACGGTTTGCCGGATTGCCTGCGGGCGACGATTTCCTCGGAACACCATATGCAGGGGGTGATAAATATCTTGAAGTCGCTGCGTCATCAAGGAGATACCATATGAGAACGGTCCAGCGATCACGGGCGCGGCTGGGTGTGTTCGTGCCTTTCACAAATACCAATCTGGAACCCGATTTGATGATGATGTGCCCCGCAGATGTCTCGGTTCACGTCACCCGGTTAGGTGGGTATGACGCAAACGAAGTGCCTGATTCCCGACAGATGGCGGGCTTAGGTGCGATGAATATGGACGAGCCCATAAGGTTACTGGCCGGTGTCGAGCCAGATATCGTGATCTATGGATGCACCTCAGCGACCATGGCACATGGACGGGATTTTGACGCCGCACTGTCGGCTCAAATAGCGTCCGAAGGCAACGCTCGAACGATAACCGCCGCAGGTGCCCTGGTTCACGCCTTGCAGGCGCTAGAAGCGGAGCGTATTGCATTTGCCTCTCCATACGTTCCCGTATTGAATGATCAGGCGATTGCGTTCCTTCAAAGTTGCGGGATCGAGACTGTGTCGCGGGCCGACGTTGCCGGAACGCTGGATAACGCGGGGCAGGGCAACATGTCGCCTGAAGAAGTTTTTGATCTCGGGTTGCAAGCGGACAGCAAAAAGGCGAAGGCGATTGTCCTGTCCTGTACGGATATGCGCGCCGTTGAAGTGATCGAAGCGTTGGAAACTGAGACGGGGAAGCCTGTGGTCACGTCCAATCAAGCAATCATGTTTCAGGCATTGAGCCAACTCAACCTGACTCCTGCGAGGTCAGGATTTGGTCAATTATTCGATATGCAGAACGCAGCTTTAAGAACCCGGTCGGAATAGGAAGAGATGATGAAAGTTATCGTTCATGCGCAAGAGACGGAAGCTCTTGTCGCGCAGTTGAGAGACGCGCATCCTGACATTCATATCTCTGCCTGCCAAACATATACTGACTTACCCGCGATGATTGAGACGGAAAGCCCCGATGCCGTTTACAGCATCCGTTTTGACAGTACATCGACCTATCCGGCAGACGCATTGCTGGGGCCCGGCGGACCAGATTGGATTGCTGTGGGCGGATCAGGCATTGACCACCTTGGGCATTGGGATTCCGCGAAAACCACGGTCACGAACGCGGCGGGGGTCGCCGCTGAGATGATGGCGGAATATGCGTTCGGTAGCTTTCTGCACTTCTCGCTGGATATTTCAGGGCTGCAAAGAGACAAGGAGAGGCGTGTCTGGGCGTCCCGCCTAATGTCGCCCCTGCGGGGAAAGACGCTTTTGATCATCGGGTTAGGGCATACAGGTAGCGCCATCGCTCGGCTTGGAAAAGCCTTTGGGATGAAGACCATGGGAACACGTGCGCGACCCGCGCCGGTGCCAAATGTCGATGAGGTGCACGCGCCCGGCGAATTGCCCCGATTGTGCCAGCAGGCCGACTACGTCCTTGTCAGCACACCGCTGGTGGCCAGCACCCGGAACCTCGTTGATGCAAGCTTGTTCGACGTTATGAAACCGGGCGTGGTTCTTGTCGATGTCTCCCGCGGCGGCGTCATCAATTCAAAGGATCTACTAGATGCATTGCGACAGGGGAAAATAGGCGGAGCGGCGCTGGATGTGTTTGAAACCGAACCCCTGCCAGCTGACAGCGCGTTTTGGGAATTGCCAAACATATTGATATCCCCTCATTGCTCCAGTGTTTTCGCTGAGTGGGATGCGGCGTCTATGAACCTGTTTTGTGAGAACCTGACGAGATGGCAAAAGGGTGAGCCTCTCAAAAATATCGTGGATCCGGTTAGGGGCTACTGAAATCCAGTTGCAGCGATACGTGTGTCGTTCGCATGGCCGAACAACAAATTTTCTAACTGGATTGCCGACGCTCTTTAAACGATCACTTCCTGCGCGATTTGATCACCAACCCCAAACACACGCTTGTAGCGGTCTATTTCCGCAATCGGCCCCATGGCTTTGTTGGGATTATCCGAGAGTTTTACCGTTGGCGCGCCATTGGCCTCAACCGCCTTGCAAACAAGTGAGAAGGGTGCGAGCCGATCATCTGGGACCAGCTTTCTGAAATCGTTGGTCAGCAAAGTACCCCAGCCAAATGAGACGTTGACCTGATCGGCAAAACGACTGTGGAGCGCTCTTATCTTATCCACGTCCAATCCGTCGCTGAAGATAATGCGCTTGTTGCTGGGGTCTTCGCCACGCGCCTTCCACCAGGCGATTGCCGTTTCCGCCGCTGTCGCCGGGTCGCCGCTGTCCACGCGGATACCGGTCCAGCCCGCCAGCCAATCTGGCGCCTTGTCCAGAAAACCCTTTGTGCCGAATGTATCAGGTAGGATGATCCGCAGATTCCCCTCATGTTCATCATGCCAGTCCGACAGAACGTCGTAAGGAGCCTGCGCCAGTTCCGCGTCTGTTTCGGCCAGCGCGGCATAGACCATTGGCAATTCATGCGCGTTCGTACCAATCGCTTCAAGCTCCCGTGTCATCGCGATCTTACAGTTTGAGGTTCCGGTAAAAGCGCTGCCCAGGCCTTCTCGCATCGCCTGGACGCACCAGTCCTGCCAAAGATAGCTGTGGCGGCGGCGCGTTCCAAAATCCGCAATGGACAATCCTGGAATGTCCCGCATGTTTTCGATCTTTTCCCACACGCGCGTCATCGCGCGCGCATATAGAACCTGCAGTTCGAATTTTCCCATACGGTTGAGTACGGAGCGGCCACGCAACTCCATTAAGACTGCAAGAGCGGGGATTTCCCACAGCATCACCTCGGGCCAGTCTCCTTCGAAAGTCAGCTCGTACTGGTCCCCCTTGCGCTCTAGATGGTAGGGTGGAAGGCGCAAGTTCTCGAACCACTCCATGAAATCTGGTCGGAACATCTGGCGTTTGCCGTAGAACGTGTTCCCGCGGAGCCATGTGCTCTCCCCGCGCGACAGCGACAGCGACCGGATGTGATCAAGCTGTTCGCGCAATTCGCCTTCATCAATAAGTTCGGCCAGCGGCACGTCCTTGGAGCGATTGATCAGGCTGAAGGTGACTTTCGTTGTACGCTTGTTCCGAAACACCGACTGGCACATCAGAAGCTTGTAGAAATCGGTGTCAATCAGCGATCTGACGATCGGGTCGATCTTCCATTTGTGGTTCCAGACACGGGTGGCGATATCAACCATTGGCGGCCTCCAGGGTAACACCTTCTGCCACCATGCTATCGCGCGCGGCATCCAATGAGCCATTCAGATCAATGGCCCGGCACAACCTTTCGCGAACGGTCACTTTGAAGCCCAGCTTTGCCGCATCGACGGCCGAGAAATTAACACAGAAATCCAGCGCCAGCCCGACCATGACCAAAGTATCGATCCCACGGGTGCGCAGATATCCTTCCAGCCCGGTGGGTGTGTCGCGGTCGTTCTCGAAAAAGGCGGAATAGCTGTCTATGGCGGGGTTGAACCCCTTTCGGATGATCAGATCAGCGCGGTCCGCCTGTAACTTGGGATGAAACTGCGCGCCGATGCTGCCCTGAATGCAATGGTCCGGCCAGAGAACCTGTGGCCCATAGGGCATCTCGATCATATCGTAAGGCGCTTTGCCCTCATGAGAGCTTGCAAAGGAGGAGTGTCCGGCGGGATGCCAATCCTGTGTCAGGATCACCACCTCTGCTGCTCCCATCAGGGCGTTGATTTCACTGACAATACGATCCCCTTCAGGCACCGCCAGAGCGCCACCCGGGCAAAAATCTTTTTGCACATCAATCACGATCAGAGCCTGGGTCATGTCGTCCACTCCTTTATCCACCCTTTTGGGTAAGGGGCGCATTGTGCGGCGTCAATGGTCGGTTCACTCCATCGCGCGACTGACCTCTTGCCTGCACCGCGCCAGAAGATTATCTGAGCGGCCATGTACACGATTGCCGCATTATATCACTTCACCCGTTTCGAAGACCCCGGGGCGCTGCAACCGGCGCTCAAGGAGCTTTGCAGGGCCCAGAATGTGCAGGGCACGCTGCTGCTGGCCTGTGAAGGTATCAACGGAACGATCGCTGGCCCACGGGCGGGCATCGATACCGTCATCCGGTATTTGCGTGCCTTGCCCGGCTGCGCAGATCTGGAATGGAAAGAAGCCACAAGCCAGGACGCCCCCTTTGGGAAAATGAAAGTCCGTGTCAAACGCGAGATCGTGACAATGGGCAAGCCGGACGTCGATCCGCGCGCGCGCGTCGGCCACTATGTTGAGGCCAAGGACTGGAATGACCTTATCTCGGCGCCGGACGTGGCGGTTATTGACACGCGCAATGACTATGAAGTCGCCATTGGCACCTTTGACGGCGCGGTCGATCCCAAAACCGAAAGTTTCGGTGAATTTCCTGCCTGGTGGGAGGCAAACAAGGAGCGCTTTCACAACAAGAAAATCGCGATGTTCTGCACCGGGGGTATTCGTTGTGAAAAATCAACGAACTACCTGCTGGGTCAGGGTGTCGAAGACGTCTATCACCTCAAGGGCGGCATATTGAAATATCTTGAAGAGGTGCCAGAGGACGAAACCAAATGGAATGGCGCGTGTTTTGTCTTCGACAACCGCGTCAGCGTGGAACATGGGTTGCGCGAGGGGCCGCATTCATTGTGTCATGGGTGCCGCCGTCCGATCCTGCCCGAAGACGTGAAGCGCCCGGAATATGAAGCCGGTGTGAGCTGTCATCGTTGTTTCAATGAAACCACCGAGAGTGACAAGAACAGGTTTCGGGAACGGCAAAAGCAGATGATGTTGGCCAAGGCCCGTGCGGGTTCCTGAAGCTAGGCGTGCATCACAGAAGGCGCGCGCGGCTTGCTGCGTGACAGCAGCCAAAGCATGATCGCAATGTTCAGGCCATTCCATAAGATGCCGTTGATGAAGGCGAGCTGATACGAGCCGCTGACGTCATAAATCCACCCAGACATCCATCCGCCCAAGGCCATACCCATGATCGTGGCCATCATCACAAACCCCACACGCGCTCCAGCTTCCTTGGCGGGCATGTATTCGCGCACGATCAATGCATAGCTGGGGACGATCCCGCCCTGGCTCAGCCCAAAGATCAGACTGACGACATAAAGGGACACGAGCCCGCCTGACGGCAGGTATAAAAACAGGGCAATGCATTGCAGTGCCGATCCAATGAGCAGGGTTTTGACACCCCCCAGTTGATCGGCAACGAGGCCCGAGACAATGCGGGACCCAACGCCTCCCAACAACATCAGGGCGAGCATCTCGGCTCCGACTGCAGGGCCATATCCCAAATCAACGCAGTAGGATACGATGTGAACCTGCGGCATCGACATCGCAACGCAGCAGCCGATTCCGGCCAGCCCGAGGATGTATTGCAATGCGCGCGGTGACAGCCCAGAGGATTGTGCATTCTGAAGGGATTGTGTTTGCGCCGCGACCTGCGCTTCTTGTGGCAGTTTTCGCCGCAATGCGAAGGACAGGGGGATCACACCGATCAATGTGATAACTGCCAAAAACACGTAGACGCTGCGCCAGCCTGTCGCTTCAAGCATTCCTGCCAGCGCCATTGGCCAGATCGCCCCTGAAAGGTAATTCCCACTTGCGACAAGCGCCACGGCGATCCCACGCCTGCGTACAAACCAGTGGGATATGTCGGCGATGAGCGGGCCAAACCCGACAGCTGACGAAAAGCCGATCAGCAGCTGAGCGGCGGAAAGAACCCAGATGGACTGGCTGAGCGTCGCCAGCCCAAACCCCAGGGCGATCCCGCTTGCAGCACCGGTTAGTGCCACCGTCACACCGTATCGGTCAATCGCCTTGCCAATCGCGAAATTGCCGATCGCAAAGCCAATCATCGTGAGGGTATAGGGCATTGACGCCAATGCACGACCCGCTCCGAATTCAGCTTCCACAGCTGGCATGATCACGATGATTGCCCACATGCCGACGTTGGCGATCATTGCGATCACCAGTGTCAGAAGCAATCTGATCCAGGAATATGGGCTGTCGGTGACCGGCATCTGCGCCTCCATTGGCGTATCTGCCCCCAACGGGCCCGGCGACGCAAGCAAACATTCCCGTGATCCGTTAAGCTCGTGGAAAGACCTTTCACGGTATGACTTGGCTTGGGTGAATATGAGAGTGGTGGAGATATGGGCGCGCAGAGCAATCTGGCACCAGTCATCATCAAACGAAAAAAGATAATTGCCGGTGGCCACCATGGTGGTGCCTGGAAGGTCGCATATGCGGACTTCGTGACCGCAATGATGGCTTTTTTCATGATGATGTGGCTGTTGAATGCAACGACCGAGCAACAACGTCAGGGGTTGGCGGATTACTTTTCGCCGACCATTCCGATAAATCGCGTCTCCGGCGGGGGCGACGGTTCCTTTTCGGGTGATAGTATATTCTCGGAAGAAACCCTTCCGCAGAATGGCTTAGGTGCCACGACCAAACACGCTGCCCAGAAGGAACAATCGCGCGGCGAAGCCGGCACTGCGTCCGATGACGGAGAGCAGGATCAATCCGCCGAAGAGCTTCAAAAAGCGATTGACGAGCTTCTGGGCCGAGGCGGTGAAACGACCGTCATGAAAAATCTGCTCAAACACATCGTCACCCGGATCACCGATGAAGGTTTAGTCATCGAGCTGTTCGCCCTTGATGGGTTGCCGCTGTTCGAAGACGAGACCGACAATCCGACCGAATTGATGGAAACGCTTGTGGCCTTGGTTGCTGACGTCAGCAGAAGCGTCACCAACGATGTCGCAATCGGGGGCCATGTTCGATCAAAGCCCGTAGTGCTGGCGCAGAACCTCGTCTGGGACATGTCTTCACAACGGGCTTCTCGGACCCGGACGCTGCTGCAGAAGAACGGTTTGAATTCCGACCGTGTTCAGCGTGTCACCGGCCATGCTGACCGTGAGCTGGTGCACCGCAATCCCCTGGCAACGCGCAACAATCGGGTGGAAATCATCCTGCTTCGGTGAATTGGGGCATAAATAGGGCGCATTTTATCTGTTAGCGCCGTGTTAAGTCCGGGTGTCTATCTGGGTGGTCAATGGATGATCACATCAGAAAGGCGTGCCCATGACAATTTCATCTTCGCTCAATGCAGGCGTTGCAGGACTTCAAACAAATGCTCAGCGACTGGCGTCAATCTCGGACAACATCGCTAATTCCTCAACCTTTGGCTATAAGCGGGTGGAAACAGATTTCGAATCCATGGTGTTGTCATCCGGTGGCGGCTCCTATGCTGCCGGTGGCGTCAGGGCTGCCTCACAGCGGTTGATTGATCAGCGCGGCACCCTGATTTCGACGTCAAATTCGACTGACCTTGCCGTTCGCGGCAAAGGCATGTTGCCGGTCGCACAAGCGGCACAAGTACAGACTGCCGGCGCTGATGCGCCCATGTTCCTGTCCACAACCGGATCATTCCGTACAGATGCCGAAGGATATCTGACATCTCAGTCCGGACTTGTCCTGATGGGGTGGCCCGCTGCTGCGGATGGTACAATTCCAAACTATCCTCGTGATTCCGCAGACGGCCTTGAACCCATCAGGATCAATACAAGCCAACTCGCAGGTAATCCCACTCTTTCGATGAGCCTTGGGGTGAACCTGCCCGCCACAGAGACAGAGTTCGGAGCCGCGGCGCTTACGGAACAGTTATCCGTAGAGTATTTTGACAATCTGGGGACATCCCAAAGCATCAGCATCACTTTTGAACCGACCGCGCCCGCGGCGGCGGGCGACCCCGCCACAAACGAGTGGACCATGACAATGACTGATTCCGCGCAGGGCGGAGACCAGATTGGCCGGTACACGCTCACATTTACCGATGCGCGTACAGGTGGTGGTACGCTCGCAACGGTGACGCCAATTGCGACAACGGCACCAGTAGGTGCCAGCCCCGCGTATGATGCCGCAACCGGTCAGGTGACGGTCAACGTGGCCGCGGGTCCAATCTCCGTTGACATTGGTACGATTGGCGACACCGAAGGTTTATCGCAACTGTCATATAATTTTGCGCCAATTTCCGTGACCAAGGATGGCTCCGCGATTGGCAACTTTATTGGTCTGGACGTAGACCCGAACGGCTTTGTCCGTGCGAGCTTTGACACCGGTGAAATTCGTACGGTCTATCAAATTCCGCTCGTCAACGTCGCAAATCCGAATGGGCTTCAAACCTTCGATAGTCAGACATATTTGCCCTCACGGCAAAGCGGTGCCTTCTTCCTGTGGGATGCCGGTGATGGGCCAACTGGCGATATCGCTTCTTTCGCAAGAGAGGAATCTACCACGGATGTCGCCGGGGAGTTGACCGACATGATCAAGACCCAGCGCGCTTACTCTTCTAATGCCAAGGTCATCCAAACGGTTGACGAGATGTTGCAGGAAACCACCAACATCAAACGATAATCTCTTTTCGCAAGTAACGAGGGCCTGACATGTCTATTTCAGGGGCACTATCAAACGCAATGACAGGGCTGCGCGCCGCGGGGCGCAGTTCTGAGACGATTTCCGCCAATATCGCGAACGCTATGACACCTGGTTATGGCGTTCGGTCTGTTGCCTTGTCGTCGTCTCAGATTGGCGGCGTGAGCATTGATGGCATTGTTCGAAATGTTGACCCCGCGCTTTTGGTTGACCGTGGTCTTGCGGAAGCAGCTTTTTCCAACTCTTCTGACAGAGCACGGTTTCTGACCAGTCACGAAGATGCGTTGGGCACCCCAGATGACCCCAACTCGCTATCGGCACGTTTGGCACAATTTGAAAGCAGTCTTGTCACGGCTACAAGTCGCCCAGACGCACCCGAGAGACTAGGCAGCGTCGTAAATGCGGCCCGCGATCTTGCGACCCTCATCTCTTCGGCATCAGATAATGTGCAGGAAGCTCGCAGCGAAGCAGATCGAAATATCGGGATACAAGTTGATCGGCTGAGTTCCGCGCTGGGTGGGGTGAAGGAACTGAACATTCAGATCACCAAGACCCTGGCTCTGGGCGGTGATACATCGGCGCTACAGGACAACAGACAGGCTTTGGTTGACGAAATCAGTGCAATTGTCCCTGTGCGTCAGATTTCTCGCGACAACGGGCAGATTGCGCTTTACTCCACCGGGGGTGCGATCCTTTTGGATGGCGGCATTGCCGAGATCGAATTCACGCCCGTCAATCAGGTCACACCCTACATGACCCTTGCGGGAGGCCAGTTGTCAGGCCTGACGATCAATGGGTTCAGCGTTCGGACCGATAGCGAACGTGGCACCCTAGGTGGAGGCTCGCTGGGTGCTCAGTTTGAGATCAGGGATGAACTGGGGACGGACGCACAAACCCAACTAGATGCCCTTTCGCGAGATCTGATCGAACGGTTTCAAGATCCCGCAGTAGACGCAACTCTGGCTGTAGGGGACGCAGGCATTTTCACAGACGCCGGTGCTGCTTTTGATCCGCTGAACGAGGTCGGCATTTCCGCCCGCCTGTCCATCAATGCAGCGATTGATGAACGGCAGGGCGGCGAAGCGTGGCGTATCAGGGATGGTATCAATGCTTTGGTGCAGGGTGATGTGGGTGACTCGCGATTGCTGCAAGGGCTGACGACCGCCTTGAACGCCAACAAAGTGCCAGCATCCGGTGACTTTGGAGCCGGGGCTTTTTCGGCAATCAATCTTGCAGCGACCTTGACATCTCAGTTAGGCGCCGATCGCGCACAAGCTGATCAAAGTCTGAGTTTTACGTCCACACAGTTTAACGAGTTGACCCAACTGGTTCTCGCAGAGGGTGTTGATACCGATCAGGAGTTGCAGCGCCTTCTGCTCGTTGAGCAAACCTACGCGGCCAACGCTCGAATGATCGAAGCAGCTGACGAAATGATGCAAACTATATTGAGGTTGTAAGCTATGAGCACGATTTCACTAGGCGACTTGGCACAATCTTTCATGCTCCAGCGCCGGAGCGTTGCGTTGAGACAAGATCTCACGAGACTGACCGATGAATTGTCGAGCGGCAAGGTCTCCGATGTCAGAGAGGTTCTTGACGGCAACCATAACTACTTGACCGGGCTGGAAAGATCGCTCGAGGTGTTGGAAGGCTATTCTGTCGCGAACTCCGAGGCGACATATTACACTGGTGCGATGCAAGACGCGCTGGAACGTGTACAGGATTTTGGCGGGGCCCTAGGGCTCGATCTGTTGCTTGCCAGCGGTGGGCCCATCGGCGTCATTGCGGGAAATCCCTCCGACAATGCCCGAACCCAATTGCAGGGTATAATCAATTCTCTTAATGATGACATTGCGGGACGCAGCTTGTTTTCCGGCACCACCACAGATCAAGCCCCCCTGCCTGACGCAGACACGCTCATCGCTCAAGTTCTCGCCGTTGTTACCGGGCAAACGACGCCTGAGGACATTGTAAACGCTGCTGAAACCTGGTTTTCAGACCCCGCCGGCTTTGACACGGTATCTTACGCAGGATCTGCGACGGCCCTCGCGCCATTTGTCCTATCTGACACCGAACGCGTGAACCTAGATGTAAGAGCGAACGACGATGCACTGAAGGAATTGCTGCTCCACACGACGGTTGCAGCGATTGCAGATGATCCGGCGCTCGCACTAACAGTTACCCAACAATCTGAACTGTTTGGGATCACTGGGATTGGCCTTCAATCAAACCAAGATAGCATTACTAGCCTGCGCGCAAACATCGGCTTCACTGAGGAGCGGATCGGGATGATCTCCGCACGGAATCAGGCCGAAGAAACCAGCCTGGAGTTTGCAAGAAATGCCTTATTGGCAGCCGATCCATTTGAAACTGCGACTGAATTGGAAAGCGTACAATTCCATTTGCAAAGCCTTTACTCTGTAACTGTAAGAAGCTCTCAGCTATCTTTGGTGAATTTCCTATGAAAAAATTTGTCGCGGCGATCTTATTGATATGCGCAATGGTAGATTCGGCTTCCGCTGGTCCGGTTAGAATAAAGGACCTTGTTGAGTTTGACGGCGTTCGAGGCAATGATCTGGTAGGCTATGGGTTGGTCGTGGGATTGAACGGGACCGGCGACGGGTTGCGAAATGCGCCATTCACCGAAGAAATCATGTCGAATATCCTTGAAAGGCTCGGTGTGAATGTTGCTGGCGAACAGTTCAGGCCAAAGAATGTCGCCGCTGTTCTTGTAACCGCCGCGTTGCCACCATTTGCTCGAGGAGGTGGACAAATAGATGTCACCGTTTCTGCAATAGGTGATGCAAACAGCCTCTTAGGCGGCACTTTGATTATGACCCCATTGAATGCAGCTGATGGCCAAATTTACGCTGTCGCCCAAGGTACGATCATAGCCGGGGGTGCGGTCGCCGAAGGCGATGGTGCGAATGTAACGCAAGGAGTTCCGACCTCGGGGGTGATTCCCTCTGGAGCTAGAGTCGAACGAGAAATCGAATTCGATTTGGCTAGTTTGACAAATTTGCGTTTGGCGCTGCGTGATGCTGATTTCACAACGGCTGCGAGAATCGAACAGGCCATCAATTCAGATTTTGGCCGCCCAGTGGCGTTCATGCTGGATTCCGGGACGGTACGTCTCGACATTCCACAAACAAGAATGGCCTCCGTGGCACACGCTTTGGGAAGGATAGAGAATATATCCGTTCAACCTGAGCGAAAAGCAAGAGTTGTCGTTGATCAGAGATCAGGAACAATTGTGATGGGGGAGGATGTACGGATTTCGCGAGTCGCGGTATCTCAAGGCAATCTTACCCTCAGAATTCAAGAAGCACCGATAGCAGTGCAACCAAACCCATTTGCTGACGGAGAGACGGTAGTTGTGCCGCGGACCAATGCGGAAATCGAGGAAGAACCAGGAATAGGTTTGGCAGAGATTCCCAGTGGCACGTCATTGTCCGAGGTTATTGCAGGCCTAAATGCCCTTGGTGTTTCACCTCGCGACATGATCGATATTCTCAAGAGCATAAAGGCGGCTGGCGCATTACATGCTGAGTTCATAGTCCGTTGAGATGGCTGTTTTAGCCCCTAAGACCGTGACAAATTGGTCTTAGTTTTGGAGATGGAGTTGATGGCGCAGAAACGGTATTCGGATGAAGAAATTCTTCGGCTTTTGAGTGAGATTGAGTTGAGACTTGCCTCTGGTTCGGATGTGGTGACTGCTTGTACGACGGCGGAATGAGCGATGCGACCCATTAAGCTTAGCACAAACGGTTTGTTGGGATGTGGCGATCCGAGATAGCCAGCTTGAAGGGATTGTAGAAGGAGAATGATTGATTGAAATGGATCGTTGCCGATTTAGAATTGGATAAGCTGATCCTCAAGGAATGCCTCGATTATTTGAAGCCTAAGGCCTGAGGACAAAGCAGCTTCGTCTGGCCGTGGTGTATATCCGACAAAAGCTGGCGGCTTTCGAACGCCGTACGTGCCGGATGACGGGCATGGCGCGGAATACGCAAATATATCGAGTTGCCCCCAAGGATGATGAAGCTTTGCGCCTCGCGCTGATCCGGTCGGCCAAACAATATGGGCGCTACGGCAAACTCACAGTGCTACTGCGCATTGAAGGATGGTCGGTCAATCACATATGGAGCGTTGACTTTGTTCACGACAAGCTTGGCAACGAACGCCCGTATTAGATGCTGACGTTGCTTGATGAATACGCCCGCGAGACGCTATGCGTCGCGGTCAAGTCGAAGATGAATAGCGCAGACTTCTTGGACGCTCTACTCTTTGCTTTTGTAACGTGGGAAACCAGAATGCGCTCGTTCGGACAATAGTTCAGAGTTCATCGTGGCAGCACTGCAAGATTGGCTGAGAAAGGTGGGGATCAAGCCGACCCAGTATACCCGGGATCGCTATAGTAGAATGGTTGCGACGAACGCTTTTACGGCACATTGCGCCGCGAAGTTCTGAATACCGAATGGTTCCACACCATAAACACAGACCGTCATCGATACTTGGTCCCAAGAATACAAACGTGTCCGATCGCATTAGGTCTTAAACATGCGCTCACCTGTCACAGAAACTGCTTTCAAAGGTGGCCCATGCACCTGGATCGCATTGACGAAGGCGTGAACAAGGCAACACCGAGATCGGGCGGATTTCGGTCGATGATATGCTGCATCCATTCCACATCCACGGATGTTGGTTCCGCATTATTTGCCAAGACGGTGCCGAACCGCCTCGTTATGCTAATGGGTTGAAAGCTATGGTTCATGTAGAAGAAACTTGGCCTGATTTGCTGGTTCAGTTCGACTATGAGGCGAAGGCAAACACGCCCTACATGTATCATTGCCACATCTTGGAGCATGAGGATTGTGGGATGATGAGGCAGTTTGTAGTGATCTGAGGAATGCAAAATCTGTGACGAATTAGTGATTTCTCCAACGACGCTGTTTGCCAGCCAGCCCAGTTGCTGCGCTCAATCGTTAATGTGTGCTTCTCATCGAGAGTAGTAGCTAGATTCGTGCCGCTCTATGTTGAACCCTTCATCTGAAGATGGCGCAACAAAGTGCTTGGAAATCTGCCAGAACTGTTCCTCAGTGACAGTAAACGGATGATCGCCATGCATGTTACGAGCGAGCAGTCTTTCAATGCAGATATCATTGGGAACGTCGAGTACATGAAGCTTGTGAGCCGCATCTGTCTGATCAAGTATTCTCCGCATCCAGCTGCGTGCTTCGATGGTGTTCGCTTGGAAATCCAAAACGACCGAGACCCCGGCGTTTAGCAACGATGCCACGTGAGGACCAATGATTTTCCGAAGTTTTACTGTGCAACGCCGATAATCGGATATCGAAGACATCTCTTCTGAGTAGAGCGCGCGCAACCAATTGTCTTCACCAATGATGATTGTTCTTTCGGCGTTGCCAAGTCGTGTAGCCAGCGTTGATTTTCCTGAAGCAATTCTTCCGCACAGCAGATGCAGTGTTGGCGATGTGGAGGACATTGGGATAGCCTTGTGCAGAGAATGACGCGCATTTGACGTTCTGATACAACCTCCGCGGTCCGGAGTGCTAGCTCGGGTCGCGATGCGGAGATTAAGGCAACCGTAGCGAATGGCAACATCGCTCCGCATCTCTAAGATGTGAGCAAGGGTCAATGATATTGCTAGGTCAATTTGAGTTTCTTTGCTCAGGGACGTACGCATTCAGTTTGTTCCCGTCCAAGTCCCGAAAATAGCCGGCGTAAACACCATGCTCGCCGCGTGGCCCTGGGCGGCCTTCATTCTTGCCGCCGAGTAAAACACCCTTGGCGTGAAAAGCATCGACTTGCTTAGCGGTGTCGACTTTGAATGCCACCATGACGCCGTTTCCAACGCTTGCTGCCCGGCCGTTAAACGGGCGCGCCAAACACAACGCGGCCTCGGCGCGTGACAGTCCCCATGCCGCCATGTCCCCATGCTGCCATAGTCTTTGGATGCCAATCGTCGCCAGCAACGTGTCGTAAAACTTGATCGCCCTGTCCAGATCAGTCGTCCCAATTGTCACATAGCCGATCATCTTATTGCCCAGTTCTGGCTGATTTCTCGTCCGAGGCAGGCGCTGCCGACCGCTGTTTTGGCGTCAGCATCGTCCAAATGAAAACCTCGGCGATCAGCAGATTAACTACCCATGCGAAGACCATAATGGCGTCGCGCAACGGGCCTGTCGCCTCGGTCCCGAAAAAGATCAGCCATCCAATGCCGATGAAGGTTTGCGTAGACGCACCCTGAGCAATTGCATAGGCGCGCAGCATAAAGGCGCTGTGCCTAGAGGTATTCCGCGACCTGATGGCGAGAATGGACCAAACGATGAAGAAGATCATCAGAAAGCCCAGGGTGATCCGAGCCCAATACAGCAAGTTCCCCTGAAGGCTGATCGGAAAGCTGTAGAAATGGGTCATCCACAATCCGCTTCCGGCAGAAAGACAGCCAGCCGTCGCAACAATTCGGCCAAAAATGCGGTGGGCTGCAGGATATTTCCGCCTGATCCTTGGCAGGAACTGGATTGCGCCAAGAAGACAATACAAGAAACTGCCAAGAATGTGCAGAACGATGGGGAGGGGCATTGAGGATGCCCGCGGGTTTGCTGGGGCGATTGCCGGCCCGCCTGCCAATTCGAGCACGCGGAACAAGCCGCCAAAGGTTGGTATGAACGAATAGACGAGGAGGAGGACAAGGATAGCCCACTCGGATTTTCTCAGAATTTTCAAGCGTCGCCCTCGTGCTTCTCTGTTGCCGACGCGGTTTCAGGAGGCTGTCCCAGTCCGCTCGGTCGACGCGCCCAGAATGCGGTGCTGGCTTGGCCCGCGCAGGACCCCAAGCGGATGGGCTGGCAACCGATGTTTTCCAGATCGCATGCGCGTAGCCAAGCGACGCCTTGCCGTTCTGTGATCGCCCATGTTCGCCATCGCATCTGGATGAGTGCGCCGAAGCCGGATCGCCGCACCAGACACACGAAGAGCATGCCGCCCGGCTTGAGTACGCGGATCATCTCGTTCAAAGCGAGTTGAGGATTCGGCAAGTGCTCGAGCACGTGAGCGGCCATCACGACATCAAAGGTGGCATCGCTATAAGGTATCGACAGAATATCTGCCTGTCTCAGGTCTGGTGCCAAACCCGCCTGCCGCATCTCAATATCAGCCCGGGCCAGCATCTCAGCTGAGAGATCGATGCCGCAGAAGTTGAGGGATTGGGAGAGAATGCTGCTAAGTGCAGTCGAAAGCGCTCCGCTTCCGACGCCGCAATCCAACACCCGCGCCTGCGATCCAACTTTTCCAAGTGCGGTCACTGCGTCGGATGCCATCAGCGATCTTCGGTATGCTGCCGCAAGCCCGTACCGCCGTATCTTTTGCTGCCAATTGCGGGAGGCTGCATCGTATTGTCTGGCCAGGTCCTCTTTGGCTCTCGGTTGCCGATTGATGGTAACCTGCCATGAGCCAAACCGATAATTGGTCATGGGAATTGTCTGCTGATTTGATGGATCAATCACCGCGTCATCCGATTGCCTGCGGATATGCATATGGGCTAGTTCCTTGATTGATGCGTCTATCTCACACCCATCTACTTTGCCCGATGGTATTATAAAATTGCATATTTATGTAGTTCTGATATGCGAAAATCATGGAGTGGCAAAGATCAGCTTTTGACTGGAACCAGGCGCGGGCGTTTCTCGCCACCGCCGAGGAAGGGTCGCTGTCCGCTGCCGCGAGGGCGCTTGGGCTCACTCAGCCTACGCTCAGCCGACAGGTCGCCAGTCTCGAAAACACCCTCGGTGTGACATTATTCGAAAGGACTGCGCGAGCGCTCTTGCTGACCCAGGCCGGGACGCAATTGCTTGAGCATTTCCAAAGCATGGGTGAGGCTGCAAACCGGATTTCCATCGCGGCAACAGGGCAATCCGAAGCGGTGACGGGACATGTGGCTATAGCCTGCACGAATGGAATGGCAACGTTCTACCTGCCGGAGATTCTCAGGAAACTTCAAGAAACCGCGCCAGACCTTCAGATCGAAATTATCGCGTCCAATGAGATGAGTGACCTGCGGCGGCGCGAAGCGGATATTGCGATCCGGCATGCGCGCCCGCAGGATGAAAACCTTTTCGCCAAACGCCTGAGGGACACAACCGCGCATCTTTTTGCGTCGTCAGAATATCTCGATGCGGTTGGTCGCCCGTCACATTCCTCGGATATTGCCAAGCTGCAATTCGTTGGGTGTGAGTATCCAGAGCGCCTGCTCGGGATGATGGCATCGCGGGGCCTCAATCTGACCGTTGCAAATTTCAACTATTCCACCGCAAGTGTGACTATGTCGCTAGAACTCATACGCAAAGGGTTGGGGATCGGAATTTTGCCGATCGATGTCGGTGCGGCTTATCCCGAACTTATGAATCCCTATCCGGACTTCGAACCTCTAAAGATAGAATCCTGGCTTGTCGCGCACCGGGAGCTGAAGACAAACCTCAGAATTCGATTGGTGTTCGATCTGCTGGCTGAATATCTCGGCGCAAAGTAGGGAACCAGAATGGTGCGGCAGCTCCATCGCAATTCCCTACGCGACATGTGCTTATTCGTAGTCCAAACGCATTCATGAATTTGCTGATCGTATCGTCATATTGGATTGAGAGTTTACCAGTGAAACTTGCTTGGCAGCTGATCTGCCTGCCAAATGCCGCTTTGTGTCAAAACGAACTATCCAACTTGAAGACACAGCGACAGCTTTGATCACGATACTGCACGTCTAGAAATGCAAATAATATCGACTAAAATCTGATCAGGCGACGCCCCGGTCTGGTTGTGCTCCTGCCAGCGACAGCGCGAATTCAGCTTCGCGCATCGGTTTGTAAAAATAGAACCCCTGGGCATAGCTGCATCCGAGATCATGTATGATTTCGACACCGCGTTTGGTCTCCATGCCCTCGGCGATGATATCTACGCCCAAGTCCTTTCCAAGCAGGACCAGTAGTCTAACGATGCTCCGTGACACGGAATTTGTACGCGCATCTTCTGTAAACGCGCGATCAATTTTCAATGATGTGATCGGTAAGGATTTCAAATAGGCTAAATTGGAATACCCAGTACCGAAATCATCAATCGAAATACCGCAACCCAACGCTTGAAGGTGTTTGAAATTCCGGTCTGCGGCTTCCAAATCTGGGATCAATGCCGTTTCCGTCACTTCGAGTTTAATGTACTTTGGTTGTATATCGTTCGCCTCTAAGACGAACGCCAGAAACTCGACAAAGCCCTTTCTGCCTATGTCTTGCCCTGAAACGTTTACCGATGCGTAAAGTTGTTCTGAAACGCCCTCAAGTGCTTTAAAACGCTGCATCGCGGCGCAGGTTTCCATGATGGCAAATTCCGTGAGAAGCTTGATGGAACCCGTCGCCTCTGCAACTTCAATGAAACGCTCCGGGGGAACGTTACCCAATTTTGGGTGCTGCCAGCGCATGAGTGCTTCAAAGCCCATAATGTTGCCGTCCGCGAGGCGCACAATTGGCTGGAAAACCATGACGAATTCTCGGTTCTCTAGCCCCTTTGCGATATCTGTCTCCAGCCGGAACTGTTCAATAAGCTCGGCGGAATTGCGCAACGTGCTCTCCGCCGTGGCGACACTTTCTGACGAGTTGGTGGTCTGTTTGGCAAATGTGGCGGTGAAGTTAATGGAAGTATCTATGCAAGCGCGCAGAATCGGGTCAATTTTTTCAAAGCGGCTTTGAATACGATCGGCCGATATTTGATAAACCGTGCACTGCGTCAGTGCTTCGACCGTGACGGCGCGTGGTTGCCCGGTCAGAATTGAAAGCTCACCAACGATCGAGCCCGCGCCACGCCTTTCAACATCCGTCCGCTCTCCTGAACTCCCACGGTAAAGAATGACCTCGCCAGACTCGATAACATAGGCGCAATCATTACCATCGCCCTCGCGATAGAGAATGTCCCCCGGGAACAGTTGTATTTCCAAGACCGACGTCATTAGTGCGCTTTCAGTGCGATGGCTCTCGCCGTCATTCGTGATACATCTTCGTGTGAAATTGTTTCCAATCAACTTCGATCAACCAACAACTTGGTTCCAAATTGAGAAAACTTTTTCCAGGCTATGTGACTCACATGGGGATCTCGATCACCGAGACCTCTGCGCTCGAATATGCATTTGCCAGCAATTCTCGCTACACCGGGATTGTCATTGAGGGCCAGAACCACGTCGGCCTCTGAAACGTCAGGTTACCGGGAGCTACTTGGTACACCATGTTTCATCCCGGGGTGTTTAGGTGCTTGGGGCGGGGCCGCAGATCGGCACGTTGGAATATTGTCGATTTTTGATGTTGCCAAGCAATTGCGTAAATTTCTCGCTAAAATCGAAGAACCAATTTATGATTGGTTCAACTTGGACGAATCAATGCGCTTGTGGGGAGTGATTAAATGCCGGTTTCGGGGACGGCGAAATCACAAGATTTGGCATCGGCTGATGCGTTGTTAACCCTGAAAGATCTTACATTGCGCTTCAAGGGTCAAACAAACGATGTTGTCCATTCCGTAAGCCTGCGTGTTCGGCAAGGCGAAGTCCTGTGCGTGGTCGGAGAATCGGGTTGCGGAAAAAGCGTGACTTCGATGGCGATCATGGGGCTTCTACCTGGCAAAGCCACGCAGGTTTCTTCTGGAAAACTGTCCTTTTTGGCACAAGACTGGGATTTGGCGACGGATTGCTTGCCGACCGAAGTGCGAGGCCGAGAGATTGCGATGATCTTTCAGGAACCGATGACCTCGTTAAACCCAAGCTTTCGCATTGGTGATCAGATTGCCGAGGCTGTGCAGCGTCATCGTGGGAACAGTCGAACCGAAGCTTTGGGGCGCGCAGAGGTTATGCTGCAACGTGTCGGCATTGCTAATCCAAAACAGCGGTTGCGTGCCTATCCGCACCAATTGTCCGGTGGTATGAGGCAACGCGTCATGATTGCAATGGCGTTGGCCAATGATCCACAGATCCTGATCGCTGATGAGCCAACGACTGCTCTTGACGTGACCATTCAGGCGCAAATTCTCGATCTGATCCGTGATCTGCGTGACGAGACCGGAATGGGTACGTTGATGATTACACATGATTTGGGTGTGGTTGCTGAAGTCGCGGATACCGTGGCGGTCATGTATGGCGGCCAGGTCGTAGAGCAGGGGCCAGTGGCGGAGATATTCAACAACCCGCAACATCCCTACACCATTGGCCTCATGAGCGCGATGCCAAGGTTAGACAGACCCGGCGAGCGATTGGCGATTGTGCCCGGCACGGTGCCCACGATTTCGAACATGCCTGAGGGATGCCGTTTCCGAACGCGATGCGCTTTTGCAACGGCGGCGTGTGCGCAACGCCCCAAGCTTAGGGATGTCGCTTCAGAACACGAGGTGGCCTGCCATTTTGCGCCGCTGGAAACGCATGTAAAGGTGAGCACATGACCGCGCCGGTGATCCTTGAGGCCGATGAGGTGGTCAAGCATTTTGGGGCTGGTAGCGGATGGTTATCGCACAAGTCGCCGGTTCAGGCCGTGGATGGTGTGTCGCTGCAAATCCGGCGCGGGGAGACATTCGCCATTGTTGGGGAATCAGGTTGCGGCAAATCCACCCTGGCGCGCCTTTTGATGCGCTTGCTGGAGCCCACGGCTGGTCGTGTTTCCTTTGACGGAGTGGATGTATCGCATGCAAGCGGCGGCGCACTCAAAGCTCTGCGCGGGCAGATGCAATTCATCTTTCAAGACCCGTTTTCATCGCTCAATCCGCGGATGAGTGTGGGCAAATTGGTGGGTGAGCCGCTGGAAGTGCACGCACCTGAACTCAGCGCAGAAGAACGCCGCGAAAAAGTGGCCGAGCTGTTGCGCAAAGTCGGTCTGCGCCCGGAGCATGCGGGACGGTATCCGCACGAGTTCAGCGGAGGCCAGCGTCAGCGCATCGGCATCGCGCGCGCGTTGGCAGCCGGTCCGAAACTGATTATCGGAGACGAGCCGGTCTCGGCGCTCGACGTCTCGGTGCAGGCACAAGTGATCAATCTGCTGGGCGACCTCAGCCGCGACCTTGGTCTGACGCTGGTGATCATCGCACATGATTTGGGCGTGATCCGGCACATGAGCGATCGCGTGGCGGTGATGTATCTTGGCCGGATTGTCGAAATGGGCACTGCCGAAGAAGTATTTGCCACGCCATTGCATCCTTATACTCAGGCTCTTTTATCTGCGATCCCTTCCATGGATGTGCCGTCACAGCACCAGGCGCTTGCCGTTCTGGGAGAGATGCCCAGCCCATCAGACCCGCCGTCAGGATGCCGTTTTCATACCCGTTGCCCGTATGCCCGGGCGCAGTGCAAGCAAGAAAGTCCAAAATTGGAAGGTCAATTGCATCAGGTTTCGTGCCACTTCTGGCAGGACATCGCGGCGGCTCGTAAACCCACAACGTCGCGCCCCAAGACGGATGCGGTCGAAGCCCGTTTCGCGCTTTACAAGGCAGCCACCACCGGCGGCACAGTCATTCACCAAAATCAAGAACCACCAGAGAGGAACTGACCGATGAAACACGTCAAGACTGCGATCATTACGGCCGTAATGGGCGCGACCGCGCTCAGTGCGGCGCCAGGCTTTGCCAAGGACTTGCGGATTGCTCTGCAATCAGATGCCGATGTGCTCGATCCTGACCAGTCGCGCACTTTTGTCGGGCGCATCGTCTACGCGTCGCTCTGCGATAAGCTGGTGGATATCACACCCGACCTAGAGATCATTCCGCAACTGGCGACCTCATGGGAGACGTCATCTGATGGCACGCAGGTCACCATGCAACTGCGCGATGGGGTGGTTTTCCATGATGGTACACCGTTCAATGCAGAAGCTGTTGCCGCCAACATCGAGCGGTCACAGACATTGGATGAATCGCGCCGCAAGTCAGAGTTGAAATCCATCACCGCAACCGAAGTGACTGGGGAACACGAGATCGTCCTGACGCTCGCGGGGCCGGATGCCACGCTGATTGCGCAATTGGCTGACCGGGCAGGGATGATGGTATCACCTACAGCGGCGGCTGCCGCCGGTGCGGACTTTGGACTAAATCCGGTGTGTTCCGGTCCTTTTGCTTTCGAGGAACGGGTGGCGCAAGACAAGATCGTCCTGAAGAAATTCGATGACTATTGGAATGCCGGTACAATCCATTTTGACAGTGTCACTTTCTTGCCGATCCCGGACACAACCGTGCGGCTGGCAAACCTGCAGTCTGGTGATATCGACATGCTGGAACGGCTGGCCGCGACCGATCTGGCACAAGCCGAGGCGGACCAGAATATCGTCGTGGATAGTGCGGTATCCTTGGGATATCAGGGCATAACCTTCAATATCGACAACGGTGAAAAAGGCGACAACCCTTGGGGTAATGACAAGCGTCTGCGTCAGGCCCTCAGCTACGCCATCGACCGGGAGGCCTTGAATCAGGTTGTGTTCGAAGGGGCGTTTGCGCCGGGCAACCAGGCTTTCCCACCCACATCGCCCTGGTACAACCAGGACCTGCCGTTGCAGTCCCGTGATGTCGAAAAGGCAAAGGGACTGTTGGCCGAAGCTGGGTTCGAAGGCGGCATTGATCTGGAAGTTCAGGTGCCCAACACAACCGTGCCGCTGCAAGTGATGCAGGTGGTACAGGCGATGGCCGCTGAAGCCGGGATCAATATCTCTCTGACCTCCAAGGAGTTCGCGACCTTGCTCGCTGATCAATCCGCAGGTGACTACACCGCCAGTCAGATCGGTTGGTCGGGACGTGTCGATCCGGATGGTAACAACCACCAGTTCGTCACCACCGGAGGCGGCATCAACGACAGTAAATTCTCCGACCCGAAGATGGATGAACTGATGAACGCTGCGCGTGTGGCACCGTCCACGGAGGAGCGCAAGGCGCTCTATGACGAGGCGAAAGTCATTATGCTCGACGAGCTGCCACGCCTGTTCCTCTACCACCAGAACTGGATCTGGGCCTATAACAGCAAGATGAAGGGCTACACGCCCTATCCCGACGGTATGATCCGCTTGGAAAATGTGACCTGGGAAGAGTGATCCCACGGACCGCGCCGCCCCGGTTGGTGGCGCGGTTTCACCTTTGCCTGAGGGGCCTTTCATGCTGCATTTCCTGATGCGGCGCGTGCTGATCGCACTGCCGACCATCATTCTGATCTCGATCTTCGTATTTGCCTTGCAGAAACTGCTGCCCGGCGACCCCTTGCTGGTACTTGCGGGCGAAGAACGTGATCCGGAAGTGCTGGAGTTCTTGCGTGAGAAGTACCGTCTTAACGACCCTATCCCGGTGCAATATCTGGCGTGGATCGGTAATGCGCTTCAGGGGGATCTGGGCACGTCCCTGCGCACCAATCAACCGGTGACCGAGCTGATGGCAGAGAAGCTGCCCGTTACGATTCAGCTCGCCGTTATGTCGATGATCTTCGCGCTGGTCATCGGTATCCCTGCCGGCATTCTGTCGGCCGTCAAAAAGGGGACGGTGACAGATTACGTCGCCAATGTGGTGGCACTGTCAGGCCTGTCGATCCCGAATTTCTGGTTGGGGATCATGCTGATTTTGCTGGTGTCGGTGAAATGGCAACTCCTGCCTGCATCTGGTTATGTCCCGCTGTCCGAAGATTTCTGGCAATCGCTGCGTACGATGGTGATGCCGGCGTTCGTCCTGGGCACGGCACTTGCCGCGACATTGATGCGACACACACGCTCTGCGATGCTGGGGGTATTGAGCGCCGACTATGTGCGCACGGCGCGCGCCAAAGGCTTGTCGGAACGCGTGGTGATCCTGAAACACAGTTTCCGCAATGCTTTGACCCCGATCGTTACCCTGACCGCATTGCTCTTTGGTGAGCTGATTGCAGGCGCCGTCCTGACTGAGCAGATTTTCACCATACCAGGGTTTGGCAAACTCGTCGTCGACGCGGTTTTCAATCGTGACTACGCGGTGGTGCAGGGCATCGTTCTCGTTACAGCCGTGGGCTTCATCTTTATGAATCTGCTGGCAGACATGATGTATTTTGTCCTGAACCCGCGTTTGAGGGGGCAGTGAAATGAAGGACACAGCCGTGCCCGACATTGCCCCCGACCCGGTGTTGACAGCGCCGCCTGAGAACCGCGTCTGGAAGAAGTTCCGCGGGCATGGCAGCGCGTTGCTGGGCGGTGTGCTGGTCGCGTTTTTCGTGCTGATTGCACTTGCGGCACCCATTCTTCCCATTCCAGACCCCGCCGCAACCGATTGGGGGGCGGTGCGCAAGGCGCCCAGCTGGGATCACTGGATGGGCACGGATGAGATCGGGCGTGATGTCTTGGCACGGATGATCTGGGGGGCGCAGGCATCATTGCTGGCAGGTGTGGTTTCGGTCGGTATTGCGGTGATGATGGGTGTGCCTTTAGGGCTTGTGGCGGGTTATTTCGGTGGCTGGACGGATGCTGTAATATCGCGCTGTACCGAAGCCTTGCTGGCCGCCCCTTTTCTGATCCTCGCCATTGCTCTTGCCGCCTTTCTCGGTCCTTCTCTCACCAATGCCATGATTGCCATCGGTATTTCGGCAACCCCTATTTTCATTCGGCTGACACGCGGTCAGGTGATCAACATCAAATCCGAAGATTATGTGGACAGCGCCCGCGCCATTGGTCTGCCCACCTACCGCATTCTCAGCCGCTATATTCTGCCCAACGTGCTGCCACCAATCTTGGTGCAGGCCACGTTGACCATCGCAACCGCGATCATAGCGGAGGCCTCGCTATCGTTTCTGGGTCTGGGCCAGCAACCCCCGGCACCCAGTTGGGGATCGATGCTGAACACGGCGAAAAACTTCCTGAATCAAGCCCCCTGGATGGCCATGTGGCCGGGGGTATCCATTTTTCTTGTGGTCCTGGGGTTCAACCTCCTTGGGGATGGTTTGCGCGATGCGCTCGATCCCCGAGAACACTGATCAGTCTGGAGTAGATATGTCCGATTTTACCACAAGACCCGAGATCAGAGGGACGTTTGGCGTGGCGACATCGACCCATTGGATCGCATCCGCCGTCGGGATGTCGATCCTTGAAAAGGGGGGTAACGCGTTTGATGCGGCCGTTGCCTGCGCGTTGACCTTGCAGGTGGTCGAGCCGCATCTGAACGGGCCTGCTGGCGACATGCCTGCGATTTTCCATTCCGCAAAAACCGGTCAGACAGAAGTGCTGTGCGCGCAGGGGGTGGCCCCGGCGGCGGCAACGGTCGAGAGCTACAGGCAGCAGGGGCTGACCCTGGTGCCGGGCTCCGGTCTTTTGGCAACGGTGGTGCCCGGTGCCTTTGATGGCTGGATGTTGATGTTGCGTGATCACGGGACCATGTCCCTGCGTGACGTGATGCAGCCTGCAATTGACTATGCGCGCAATGGGCATCCGGTGTTGCCACGCGTCGCGCATACCATCGCGGGGCTTGCGGATTTCTTTGCGAGGGAATGGCCCAGTTCTGCGGAAGTCTGGACGCCCGGCGGCGCAGCGCCGGAGCCCCATGCGTTGTTCGCCAACCCCGATCTGGCCGATACCTATGACCGGCTGGCCGCTTCCGAAGGCGCGACGCGCGAAGCTCAAATCGACGAGGCGCGGCGTCAATGGCGCGAAGGTTTCGTGGCTGAGGCGATCTTTGATTATCTCAAGGACGCGCATGTGATGGATGTCTCCCACGCGCCGCATTCTGCCGTTCTGGCACCGGATGACATGGCCGATTGGCGGGCAAGCTACGAAGAAACGCTCAGCTACGACTACCATGGCTGGAGGTTGCACAAGGCACATGCCTGGAGCCAGGGACCGGTCATGCTGCAGGCGCTGGCGATCCTCAAAGGTTTTGATCTCTCCAAGATGAATCCGACGGGCGCGGATTTCACCCATACGGTTATCGAAGCAATGAAACTCGCATATGCAGATCGCGAGGCCTACTATGGCGATCCCGCGCAAAGTGACATCCCGATGGATGTGTTGCTCAGCGATGAATACAATGCTTCACGGCGCAAATTGATCACCAGTAGGGCGTCGCTGGAGCAACGCCCCGGGCGCGTTCCGGGATTTGAGCATCTCGCGGATGCCTATATCGAACGCAGTCAGCGGGATTTCAACGTAGGCGCCGTGGCTGCGCAGGAACCCACGATGTCCCACTTGACCGAAAAACGCGGCGATACCGTGCATTTGGATGTGATCGACCGGTGGGGGAACATGGTCGCCGCGACGCCCTCCGGGGGATGGCTGCAAAGCAGTCCGGTAATTCCGGGTTTGGGATTTGCACTCAATTCACGGGCGCAGATGTTCTGGCTGGAAGAGGGTCTGCCAACCTCGCTGGCCCCCGGCCGACGACCGCGTACGACCCTCACGCCCAGTCTTGCGGAAAAGGATGGCGCGCGGTTGGTCTTTGGAACGCCCGGTGGCGATCAGCAGGACCAATGGCAACTTATCTGGTTTTTGCGGTTGGTGCATTTCGGCCTGGGCTTGCAGGAATGCATGGATGCCCCGCTATTCCACTCGATGCATTTTCAAGGCTCCTTCTTTCCCCGAGAGGTGCGCACGGGTGAGATGATGATTGAACCGAATGTTGGTGAAAAGGTGATCGCGGAACTCAGGGCGCGCGGGCATAGCGTGACCGTCGCTGAACCCTGGACGGTGGGCCGTATGACTGCGGCAATGCGTGAAAAGGATGGCCTTCTGCGCGCGGCGGCAACACCGCGTCTGATGCAGGCTTATGCGGTGGGTCGATGACCTGGTCGCTGATTGCAAAGGATGTCGATGGCAGCATCGGAGTGATCGTGGCGAGCAAGTTTTTCGCCTGCGGTGCCGTTGTTCCCTATTTGGATGCCGAAACCGCCGTGGCCACCCAAGCGTTTTGCAACCCGCTTTGGGGTACAGAAGGACGCTTGCGCCTGTCGGTTGGTGAGGCCTCAACCGGAGTTCTGACCGACTTTGTGCGTCGAGACAGGGGACAGGCCATTCGGCAAGCTCACATGATGGATAAATACGGGGAATTTGCGGCTCATACAGGTTCGGAATGCATAGACTGGGCCGGCCACCTTTTGGGAGTAAAGCATTCGGTTGCGGGGAACATGTTGGCGGGTCCGGACGTGATTGAAGCCACGTCGGCCGCTTATCTGGCGGGCGCAGATTTGCCTTTTGCCGCACGTTTAATCGGTGCAATGCAAGCCGGAGAAGCAGCAGGCGGAGACAAGCGTGGTCGTCAGGCGGCGGGGCTCGTCATACACCGTGGCCAGTCCCATGCCTGGCTTGACTTGCGCGTGGACGACCACGCCGACCCTTTGAACGAGCTTTCTCGACTCTGGGATGTCGCGCAAGAACGCTTCGTTCATTTCGCCAATGCGATGCCGGACAGGGCGCAATTTTCCGGCACGCCGACGCGCCATCAGATTGACGAAGAAATTGCGATGGCTGAGGCGCGTCGCAAAGCGGAAGGCAGAGGCAGCAGATCACATGCGGTGGAATTTGGGTAAGTGAGGGCGAAACGGTGCTGAACAAGACATCGATGCAAGTACGGAGCCAGCTCTTGGCGCTGATCAAGTCGGGTGAATGGCGGGCCGATGGTCAGTTGCCAACCGAACGGGCACTGTCGGAAAGATTCGACGTCGGTCGCAGACATGTGCGTCAGGCCCTTGATGCCTTGGAAGCAGAAGGCTTGGTGTGGCGTCGTCAGGGGAAAGGCACCTTCATTGGCCAGCCCGCGGACCCCATGGGCGATCTGGCAGCAAAAATTACCGGTGAGACGAATGCACTGGAAGTGATGGAGGCGCGTTTGTGCATTGAGCCGGAACTGGCCGCATTGTGCGCGGTGCGGATGTTGTCGGATGAAGTGGCGCGGCTGCGGCATCTGGCACAGCGTCAGTTCGAAGCGACAGATGCACAGGCGACCGAACTATGGGATGGCGCATTGCACCGCCTGATCGCACAATGTGCCCGTAACCGCCCGCTGCTGACGGCCTATGCGTTGCTCGACAAAATACGTTCCAATCCTGATTGGGTGACGATCCGGGCTCGGGCTCGGGACGGGGCGTCGCTGGAAGTCACCCATTCTGAACATCTGGCCATCATTGACGCCATTGGTCTGGGACACGCAGATGCGGCGCGGCAGGCCATGCGGGATCATCTGGAGACGCGTTTCAAGGCCCTTGCCGGAGAGATAGACAGAGCCGTCAAGACCGAAGGAAACACCTTCTTCGCAGCGGAGACAGAGACATGACAAACGAGATATCGCCCTCTGACATTGCAGCGGCTGAAAAACTGCTGGGCGTCAGTTACACGACAGAAGAACGTGCGCAGATGCTGGACAACCTGGAGGGACAGTTGTTGTCTGCGCAAGCCCGACGAGAGGTGGCGCTGGACAATGCGACACCGATGGCAAGTCGTTTCGATCCACGCTTGCCCGGGTTCGCGATGCCGCATGGGGCCAGTGACCTTCGACTGTCGATCGTCTCCGACGGTTTACCCCAGGAGGAAGAGCACATTGCCTTTGCGCCGTTGACCAGTCTTTCTCATTGGGTTGCAAGCGGACAGATCACCTCGCGCCGGTTGACAGAGATTTACCTTGCGCGGATATCGGCGCTCAACCCGAAGCTGGAGTGTTTTGCCACCGTTACCGCCGAGCTTGCCCTTGCGGAGGCCGATGCGATGGACAGTCTCACACGGGCGGGTGTGTCTCTTGGCCCCTTGCACGGCATCCCCTATGGCCTCAAAGATCTCTTCGATACAAAAGGCATAACAACAGGCTGGGGGGCGGAACCATTCCGCGACCGTGTGCCAGACGCGGATGCTATGGTCACCCGGATGATGCGGGCGGCAGGCGCGGTGCTGCTGGGCAAAACCACGCTTGGCGCTTTGGCCTATAACGACCTGTGGTACGATGGCTGGACCCGCAACCCCTGGAACCTGAACGAAGGATCGAGCGGATCGAGCGCGGGGTCTGCCTCTGCAACGGCAGCGGGCCTGTGTGGATTTTCCATTGGCACTGAAACGCTCGGTTCGATTACCTCGCCGTCACAACGTTGTGGCACAACCGGGCTGCGGCCGACGTTCGGGCGGGTCAGTCGGACAGGTGCCATGGCGCTCTGTTGGTCACTGGACAAGGTCGGGCCGATTTGCCGGTCGGTAGAGGACACCGCCGTGGTTTTGGCGGCGTTAAATGGCCACGACGCCACGGATCGCGGATCGATAGATGCGCCTTTCGTCTTTGATGCCGCGCGCGGCATTGACGGCATGAAACTAGGATACCTGCCCGAAGCCTTCGAAGAAGGCGCAACCGATATCGACCGGGCTGCGCTGGAAGCAGCTAAGACACTGGGCATCGAGGTCAAAGAGGTGAGCCTGGAAGATCTACCCTATGGTGCTTTGATGAATGTGGTCTATGCCGAAGCGGCAGCCGCTTTCGAAGAGCTGACACTCACGGACGCCGATGACACGCTCAAATGGCAGGATGACGGTGCCTGGCCCAACACCATGCGCAAGGCGCGTTTCCTGTCTGCGGTTGATCATGTGAACCTTGATCGCTTGCGGTACCGAGTCATGCAGGCTGTGGGTGAAATGATGGGCGAGGTCGATGCACTGATCGGCCCATTTATGACCGGACCGATGTTGGTAGCGAGCAATTTCACCGGGCACCCCTGTCTTCATTTGCGCGCAGGATTTGAGCAGATCGCCACCCGTTCGGCTGCATCTTTGGGCGCGGGCAAGCTGACCACTGGTGAAGCGGAAGGCGTACGTTCCTTCCGCGTGCCGCAGGGGATATCCCTATGGGGGCAGCTGTTCGACGAGGGGCCAGTTTTAAACCTTGGCATGGCGCTGGAGGCGGCTCTTGGCGTGGCTGCGGAGCGCCCGAATTTTCCCGAATAAAGAAGACCTGCAGAAAGCAGGCCGTTTTACTTGCAAACCGCGCAGACCCTGCGCCTGACATGGAGACAACAAGATGAAACGCAGAGAATTTTTGAAATCCACAACAGCGATCATGGGGGCGGTTGTTATGACTGGTGCCCCCCTTGCGGTTGCGGCGGAGGAACCGGTGCGCGGTGGCACGCTGATCTGGGGGCATTCGGAGACAACCCAGAACCTCGATATGCACCAGACCGGGACGGCCTCCACTGGGCGTCTGTTGCAGAATGTCCATGAGAGCATTGTGTCAGCGGATGCGGATTTCAACATCATCCCCAATCTCGCCGCGAGTTTTGCGCAATCTGACGACGGGCTGACATATACTTTCACGCTTCGTGACGATGTGGTGTTTCACAACGGGTCAAAGATGACCTCGGCTGATGTGAAGTATTCTTTCGAGCGGGTTATGAACCCCGAGACCGGGGCGGTGAATTTCGAGGTTTTCAATGCCGTGAAAAGCATCGAGACACCGGATGACCTGACCGTCGTAGTGACATTAGGATCGGTTAATGCACCCTTCCTGTCGCGCCTTGCTGAAAACGGTGCCGGGGTGGTGATGCCCGCTGGCACCGGTGACATACAGGGCGAGACACCGATTGGCGCAGGCCCTTTCAAATTCGTCCGGCGCGAATTTGGTAACGAGGTGGAGCTGGAGCGCTTTGACGACTATTTCGGGGGGCCAGCCTATCTCGACAAGGTCATCTCGCGCGAAATCACAGAGCCCACAGTGCGCCTGACCGGTTTGCGTACCGGCGAATTGCACATGATCAATGACATCCCGCTTGACCGGATGAGCGAATTCCAAGGCAATGATGATTTCCAGACTGTCGCTTGGTTCCCGCTCAATTGGGATTTCGTGAACTTCAATCATACTTTTGAGCCCTTCAAGGACGCGCGCGTGCGCGAAGCCTTCGATCTGATGATCGACAAGGAAACCCTGATGCTGGGCGCACTATGGGGTCAAGGTTCGACATCCGCGTCGCCGAGCTTCCCGACATCTGCGTCCTACAATGACGCGATCAGTCAACGTCCGCAGGATTTCGAGAAGGCGAAGGCCTTGTTGCAAGAGGCCGGTTATGGCCCGGGCGACCTGAAAATCGTCTTCAAGGTCACCACCAACTATCCCTACCACGTGGATAGCGCGCAGATTATGCTGGAGTGGTTCCGTGCCGGGGGTGTCGACATGACAATTGAGCAGCTCACATGGTCCGATTGGCTCAGTCAGGTCTGGGTGGACAAGGATTTCCAGGTGACGATGATGAACTTCTTCACCCTTTGGGAGCCGGATTTCCTCTACTATTCGCTTTACCATTCCACGGGCGGGTTCAATTATCGCAAGATCTCGGAGCCGGCACTGGACGAAATGCTCGAAAAGGCGCGCGTGACCGTGGACAATGGCGCGCGCATGGCGATCTACAAAGACGTGCAGAAATACATCAACGAAAATACGCTCGATGTGATCTTGTGGTTCCGCAATGGTACCATTGGCGCGCAGCCAAACGTCATGGGTTTGGATACAGTGGTGCAGCCGAATGGTTCAGAGATGAATTTCCACAAGGTCTGGCTGAAGTCCTGATACCCAGGCTCCGGGGGGCTTGCCGCTCCCCGGAGCCAACTTTTCGGAGGGGCCCATGACCTACCTTGTCAACAGATTGCTGTCAGTGGCGCTGACACTTCTGCTGATCTCGTTGATCACTTTCATGGTCACCAACATCTTGCCCGGTGACGTGGCGATGGTGATCATGGGGACGCAATCGAACCCAGAAGCTTTGGCTGGTCTGCGCGAAAGTCTTGGGCTCAACGATCCGCTGATCTTGCAATACGGACGTTGGATTGGCGGATTACTGACCGGGGACTGGGGCAATTCACTGGTGTTCAAGGAGGCCATTGGTCCGCTGATCGCGGATAAGGTCGTGGCGTCGTCCCTGATTGTGGTCATGTCGATGACGATCGCGCTGACCTGTGCGGTCCCCTTGGGTGTGTGGGCGGCTGTTCATCGTGACAAATGGCAGGACAATACCGCTTCTACCACGGCACTCTTTGGCGTCAGCTTGCCGGATTTCTTCTTTGGCATCATGTTGATACTGCTCTTTGCGCGCTATCTGGGATGGTTGCCGTCTTCGGGTTTCGTGCATCCCGCGGATGATTTCCTCGGGGCCGTGCGTCATGCCTTCCTGCCCTCTCTGGCGCTTGGTCTGGGCTTGATGGCGCATCTGACCCGGATGACCCGTTCGACCATGATGTCTGTGCTGGGTCAGGATTTTATTCGTATGGCCCGCGCCAAAGGGCTGCGCGAACGCACCGTCATCTGGCGCTGCGCACTGGCCAATGCCATCGGGCCGGTGATGACCGTTGCCGGGTTGCAGGTGGGCTACCTTTTTGGGTCGATTATCGTGATCGAAAGCCTGTTCAACTTCACCGGAATGGGATGGCTGACCTATCAGGCCCTGCTGAATCGTGACATTCCGCTGATCCAGAGCACTGTCTTCGTGATTGCCGCGGTGGTGATGCTGACCAATCTGATCGTCGATCTGCTCTACGTGCTGGTTGATCCGAGGATCAAACTATCATGATACGATTTCTGACCGGCAAGGGTGTATTTGGCGGCAGCATCCTGCTGCTGGTGATTGCCACAGCGCTTTTTGCGCCTTTGTTGGTCCCCGAGACCTGGGCGACGCAGATGGATATGCGCGCCCGGCTTTCAGGGCCGACATTTGCGCACCCCCTCGGCACCGACCAATTGGGTCGCGATCTGATGTACCGGATGCTGCTGGGCGCGCAAACCTCCATAATGATCGCCGGGACGGCAGTGCTCATGAGCCTCGTGATCGGCCTGCCGCTTGGTGTCATTTCGGGATATTTTGGCGGCTGGATTGACAACGTGCTGATGCGTCTTGTCGATACTCTGCTGGCCTTTCCTGCGCTGCTTTTGGCGCTGACCATCTCCGCTGTGTTGGGGCCGAACCTGACCAACACGATCATCGCCATCGGGATAGCATTCACGCCCTATCTGGCGCGGATCATCCGGGGGGAGGCGCTGCGCGTGGCGCAAATGCCTTACGTCGAAGCCGCGCGGTCACTGGGCACCTCCCATACCAAGATGATCCTGCGCCATATACTGCCAAACATCATGCCGCCGATCATTGTGCAGGCGACGATCAGCCTTGCTTTTGCCATCCTCGCCGAAGCGGGGCTGTCGTTTCTCGGGCTGGGAACGCAACCGCCCGATGCCAGCTGGGGCCTCATGATACAGGCCAGCCGCGACTACCTGGATATCGCGCCCTGGACAGCGCTTGTGCCCGGCGCGGCTGTCGCCATAACGGTCTTAGCCCTGAACATCTTTGGCGATGTCCTGCGGGATGTGCTTGATCCGCGCATCGCATGAAATCACCGTTTTAACTGCACCAAGTCTACAGGAGCCCCCGTCATGCCCATTCGAAACCGTTTTGCCGAGCTGCACGCCGATATTACCGCCTGGCGCCGTGATCTGCATCAAAACCCGGAGCTGCAATACGATCTGCCGCGCACCTCCGGGATCGTGGCGGAAAAATTGCGCGCGTTTGGGTGTGATGAGGTTGTTACCGGCCTTGGCCAAACGGGTGTCGTCGGGCTGATCCATGGCAAGCGAACGGCATCGGGCAAGGTGATCGGCTTGAGGGCCGATATGGACGCGCTGCCAATCCTTGAGGCCACAGGTGCCGATCACGCTTCAACGATCCCCGGCAAGATGCACGCGTGTGGACATGATGGGCATACGGCGATGCTGCTTGGGGCCGCGCAATACCTGGCAGAGACGCGCAATTTTGATGGTACCGTGGCGGTGGTGTTCCAGCCTGCGGAAGAAGGCGGGGCAGGGGCCGAAGCGATGATCAGGGATGGTCTGATTGAGAAATTCGGCATCTCCGAAATTTACGGTTTGCATAATTCGCCCCTGCTGCCGTTTGGCGAATTCGCCATCCGGCCCGGTGCTTTTTACGCAGCCGTTGACAGCTTTCATATAAACGTTCGCGGCAAAGGCGGGCATGCCGCGCGCCCCAATAACACTATCGACACGACCTTGGCAGCCTCTGCTATCGTCATGGCGTTGCAGTCCGTCGTCTCGCGCAACACCGATCCGCAGCAGCCACTGGTCGTTTCGGTAACGTCGTTTCGCACTGAATCCGAAGCTTTCAACGTGATCCCGGAACATGTCGTTTTGCGTGGAACGGTACGCAGTTTCGATATGGATGTGCGCGCCCAGACGCTCGAAAGGATCAGAAGTGTTGCAGAGCTTACTGCCGCAAGTTACGGCGCTGAGACCGAATTGGGTTTTGACGAAGAGCCCTATCCTGTCATGGCCAATCACGCGGCAGAAACGGCGCATTGTGTGGCCGCCGCACGAACCGTGGCGGGCACCTGCATCACGGACGCGCCGCGCACGACCGGTGGCGAGGATTTCGCCTATATGTTGCAAGCCTGTCCAGGCGCTTACATCCAGCTTGGAATTGGCGAAGGGCCGGGACTGCATCATCCGGCATATGATTTCAACGATGAGGTGATCCCGACGGGATGCTCTTACTGGGTCAGTCTTGTCGAAGAAAGGATGCCGGCATGATCATCGAAGCCAGTCCTGCGACTTGCCATTGGGGCTTTTTCGACGCGGCGCTCACACCGGTGATGACAATCGAGAGCGGGCAGGAAGTTACCATCAACACGGTTTCAGGAGCACCGCAGGTCCTGCCGGGTGCTGGATACCATGTGCCGCCCGAACTGCTTGAAATTCATGCGTCCGGCGTGCCCGCGATGCCGGGGCATCTTCTGACCGGTCCGGTTGCTGTTGCCGGTGCCATGCCGGGAGACGTCTTGCAGGTTGACATCCTTGATGTGCAATTGCGTCAGGACTGGGGGTACAATGTCATACGCCCGCTTGTGGGGACATTGCCGCAGGATTTCCCGGAAACACATGCGACCACGATCCCATTGGATGCCGCCCGTAACGAAGCCGTTATGCCCTGGGGTTTGAGGTTACCGCTTGCCCCATTCTTTGGCGTGATGGCTGTTGCTCCTCCGCCGGGCTGGGGCCGCATCTCGACGATTGAGCCGCGCGCCCACGGAGGAAATCTCGACAACAAGGAACTGGTTGCCGGAACGACCTTGTATTTGCCTGTTTTCAACGAAGGGGCGCTCTTTTCCTGCGGCGACGGGCACGGGGCGCAAGGCGATGGTGAGGTCTGTGTCACTGCGATTGAAACGGGGTTGCAGGGACGCTTTCGCCTGACCGTCCGCCGTGATCTCGACCTGACCTATCCCCAGGCAGAGACAGTTGAGCATCTGCTTACGATGGGGATGCATGCCGATCTGGACAGGTGCGTTGAAATTGCCTTGCGCCGAATGATCTCGCTGGTGTCTGAACGGGCAGGTATAAGCCGAGAAGAAGCTTACATGTTGTGTTCGCTTGCCGGGGATTTGCGGATCACGCAGACAGTAAATCGCGAAAAAGGGGTGCACATGATGATGTCCAAAAAGCTGTTGGAGCCGGCTGTGTAGCTGACAAATCTGCCACGTTTTTAGTTTAGGTTTTTGTTTTGAGTATTTTTTCGAGGAGGTTTAGGAGGGTTTCGTAGTTTTCGTTTCCGAGCGTTGTTTTGAAGTCCTCGATGATGCGGGTGGCTTCGTGGGTGTT
>NZ_JBNBLH010000008.1:0-274807 GCF_049830555.1 Roseobacter sp. EG26 | reverse complement strand
GGTACATGGACGGCAAGATCGAGATCGACCCGATGATCACCCACAAGCTGAGCCTGGATGAGATCAACCACGGGTTCGACCTCATGCACCAAGGCAAATCCATCAGAGCCGTCGTCGAGTTCTAGGGGGAGCATGGAAATACTATCGGAAAACCGAAGCTTCGGCGGTAGCCAGAAAGTTTTCAAGCATCCTTCAAATACATGTGGGTGCGAAATGACTTTTGCCGCGTATCTTCCGCCGCAGGCAGAAGACGGGCCGGTGCCTGTTCTGTGGTATCTTTCAGGTCTGACCTGCACCCATGAAAATGCCATGGTCAAGGGCGGTTTTCAGGAACATGCCGCGCGCCATGGGCTTGCGGTGATTTTCCCGGATACCTCCCCGCGTGGTGACAATGTAAGCGATGATGAAGCTTATGATTTGGGGCAGGGGGCAGGTTTTTACGTTAACGCGACCCGCGATCCGTGGAAGCCGCATTTTCGGATGTACGACTACATCGTGAATGAACTTCGCAGCCTGGTGATCGAAAATCTGCCGGTTCAGGACCGGCACGGTATCACGGGCCATTCGATGGGCGGGCATGGGGCGATGACCATCGCGATCCGCAACGCTGATCTGTTCCAATCTCTGTCCGCCTTTGCGCCGATCGCGCATCCGACCCAATCGGACTGGGGACGCAAGCAGCTTAGTGCCTATCTGGGGGATGACGAGTCGACCTGGGCCGAGCATGATGCAACGCTTTTGCTCGAAGAGCATGGCTGGAAAGGTGACCTGCTGGTGGATCAGGGGGCAAATGATCAATTCCTTGATCTTCTGAAACCGGAAGCGCTGGCAGACATGATGGCACGCAGACGGCAGCCCGGACAGGTGCGCATGCAGAAGGGATACGACCACTCGTATTTTTTCGTAAACAGTTTTGCACGAGACCATGTGGAATGGCACTCTGCACGTCTGAACTGACGTAAATTGAGAAAGGTATATGATGTTGAATAAGGTACTTGCCGCAGGATGTCTGATCGCGCTTCCGATGATGGCCAGCGCGGACGGACATATCACTGGCGACGCCGAAAAAGGTGAAAAGGTTTTTCGCAAGTGCAAGGCCTGCCATGCTGTTGGTGAAGGCGCTGAAAACAAGGTGGGACCGGCGCTGAATGGCGTTGTGGACCGAGCTATCGCATCGGGTGCCGACTTTAACTACTCGGACGTGTTGGTGGGTCTGGGGGCGGAGGGGAAAACCTGGACGCCTGAAGAACTGGCAGCGTTTCTTGAAAAGCCGCGCAACTATGCGAAAGGCACCAAGATGTCTTTTGCCGGTTTGCGCAAGGAAGACGACCGAATGAACGTAATCGCGTATCTGGCGACCTTCGCGGGTGAAGGATCGTAGACCAAGTTTTCCGACGGATCGGGAGGAGAGCCTGACCCCGGCGGGAAAGACCTGACGTAAAGCCCCGATGTGGGGCTGGATGTCACTACCGCGGCAATTCCGCCGCATACTAGGGAGGCACTTATAATGAAAAAGCTAATGCTTTTGACCTCCGGGATCGCCCTTTGCGCAGGGCTTGCCTACGCAAATGACGATCTCGTATCCCAGATGGCCGACTCAAAACAATGGGCGATCCAGACGGGTGATTACAAAAACCAGCGCTACTCTGAGCTCAATCAGATCAATGCGGAAAACGTGGGCGACCTGCAGGTGGCCTGGACATTTTCCACAGGCGTTCTGCGCGGCCATGAAGGGTCACCGCTGGTCGTCAATGATGTGATGTACGTGCATACGCCGTTTCCAAATATTGTCTACGCGCTCGATCTGAAGAACGAAGGCAAGATCATCTGGAAGTACGAGCCAAAGCAGGACCCGGATGTTATCCCGGTCATGTGCTGTGACACAGTAAACCGTGGTGTCGCTTATGCGGAAGGCAAGATCTTCCTGCATCAGGCTGATACGAAAATCGTGGCGCTGGACGCGGCTTCCGGAGATGTGATCTGGGAAGCCCAGAACGGCGATGCGGCGATCGGCGAGACCAATACAGCGACGGTTCTGCCGGTCAAGGACAAGATCATTGTCGGTATCTCTGGTGGTGAATTTGGTGTCCGTGGATCCGTCACGGCCTACAACATCAACACCGGCGAGCGGGAATGGCGCGCCTATTCCATGGGTCCGGACAGCGATATCCTGGTGAATCCTGAAACGACCACTCATCTGGGCACACCCGTTGGCGAAAATTCCGGTACGAACACCTGGGAAGGTGATCAATGGATGATCGGTGGCGGCACCACATGGGGCTGGTATTCGGCAGACATGGAAGAAAACCTTGTCTACTACGGCACGGGCAACCCTTCCACATGGAACCCTGCCCAGCGTCCGGGTGACAACCGTTGGTCCATGACCATCATGGCGCGCGACATCGATACCGGTGAAGCCAAGTGGTTCTACCAGATGACCCCGCACGATGAGTGGGATTATGACGGCATCAATGAAATGATCCTCACGGAGCAGGAGATTGATGGAGAGCAGCGCAAGCTTCTCACGCACTTTGACCGCAACGGTCTGGGCTACACAATGGATCGTGTCACCGGCGAACTTCTGGTCGCTGAGAAATTTGACCCGGTCGTGAACTGGACCACTGGTGTGGACATGGATCCTGCGTCCGACACCTATGGTCGCCCGGCGGTTGTGGCTCAGTACTCCACAGAGCAGAACGGCGAAGACGTGAACTCCACCGGCATCTGCCCGGCGGCTCTTGGGACCAAGGACCAGCAGCCAGCGGCCTATTCGCCGAAAACGGAAATGTTCTACGTGCCGACAAACCACGTCTGCATGGACTATGAACCGTTCCGCGTGTCCTACACGGCCGGTCAGCCATATGTAGGGGCGACGCTTGCGATGTATCCTGCGCCTGACAGCCACGGTGGCATGGGCAACTTCATTGCCTGGGATAACGTCGCTGGTGAAATCAAGTGGTCGATCCCAGAGAAGTTCTCTGTTTGGTCAGGCGCACTTGCAACTGCTGGCGATGTCGTCTTCTACGGCACGCTCGAAGGCCATCTGAAAGCCGTGCACTCCGAGACGGGTGAAGAGCTTTACCGCTTCAAGACACCGTCGGGCATCATTGGCAACGTGATGACCTACGAATCCGATGGCAAACAGTATGTTGGCATCCTGTCGGGTGTTGGCGGCTGGGCCGGCATCGGCCTTGCGGCTGGTCTGACCAACCCCAACGATGGTCTGGGCGCTGTGGGCGGTTACGCTGCACTTAGCGACTATACGGCACTGGGCGGTCAACTGACCGTATTCGCTCTGCCAAACTGATCGGCGGTTGCTTTGAACACTGAGCGGCGCGGCCTGTTTTGGTCGCGCCGATCCAACAATGAACGGGTGAGATTGATGAAAACGACAGGAAGCATTATTGCTGCGTGCCTATGCGTGGGAATGCCCCTTCTGGCAACGGCGGATGAGGTGGACAACCTGACAGCCGCCTATTCCGAAGATGGCAAATACTATACCGAAGACGATGTGCCGACCTACAGCGTGGACGAAGACGGCACCGTCGACTGGCCAACATATTCCGGGTTCCGCAGATACCATTCGGAGTGCCATGTGTGCCATGGACCCGAAGGCGAAGGATCGACCTATGCCCCGGCCCTCAAGGTTTCGGCCATTGACATGGATTACTATGATTTCGTGGATGTTGTGACCAACGGTCGCAAGCGCGTAGGGGCTGCTGAAAACTCGGTGATGCCCGGTTTTGGCGAGAATCCCAATGTGATGTGTTATCTTGATGACATATATGTCTATCTCAAAGCGCGCGGTGCGGATGTGGTGCCACGGGGCCGTCCGGGCAAGAAACAGCCCAAGAACGAAATCATTCGCGAGGATGAAAATGCCTGTCTGGGCACATAAAACACGGCGCTACCTTGCGGCGTTTCTCCTGAGTTTCTCCCTTGCGGGGTCTGTTGGGGCGCAAACCTCTGACCTGGTGTCAAATAGTGCTTTGCGCGTCTGTGCAGACCCCGCCAACTTTCCGATGTCCTCCGAAGACGAGACCGGTTTTGAGAACAAGCTGGCAGAATTCATTGGATCCAAACTGGAACTCCCGGTCGAGTACACGTGGTATCCGATGGCGACCGGCTTCATTCGGAACACGCTGAAAGCCAAGAAGTGCGATCTGGTCATTGGGTATGCGCAGGGTCATGAACTGGTTCTGAATACCAATCACTACTTTACATCCGTCTACACGTTGATCGTCCCGAAAGAGGGCGATTTGGCCGCTGCTCAATCCCTTTCGGACCCTGTGCTGAAAGGCAAGCGCATCGGGATCATCGCAGGAACGCCGCCCTCGGCGCATCTGGCGCGCAATGGTCTGATCGCGCGGGCGAAAGCGTATAATCTGGTTGTCGATCGCCGACATGAAAGCCCTGCCGTTGATATGCTTGACGATCTTGCTGCGGGTGACATTGATGCGGCCATTCTGTGGGGACCATTGGGGGCGCCGCTGGTGAAAACTGACTATCCTGATCTGAAGGTGGTGCCGCTGATCCGGGAAGAGCTGCCGCCCCGGCTGTTTTTCCGCATTACCATGGGAGTGCGGCAGGGAGAGAAGGTCTGGCAGCGCAAGCTGAATTCCCTGATCCGGCGCAATCAGGATGACATCAATGCGCTTCTGTCGGACGCAGGGGTGCCCCTTGCCAGCGATTTGGGTACCGAAATGCTGGAGATTTCTAATTGATCCGTCTTCTCGCAGCGGCGTTCATGCTGCTGCCTTTGAGCGTTCCTGCCCAGACGGTGCCGGAACCTGAAGAATACCGCATAGACCATTACCGCGATCCCGTGCCGGGGTCGTTGACCGGTGGGACGGTGATTGGACCAGAAGAGGCCCACGAACTATGGGTTGCGGGGACAGCCGGGTTTATCGACGTCTTGCCGCAACCGCCCAAACCAGCCAATCTGCCCGAAGGCACCATCTGGCGCGATAAACCGAGACATACCATTCCAGGTGCGATCTGGTTGCCCAATGTTGGCTACGGCGCGATTGCAGATGTGACGGCGGCCTATTTTCGTAAGGGGCTGAAAAAAGCGTCGGGGGGCGATATTGACCACCCGCTTGTTATCTTCTGTCTTGAAGATTGCTGGATGAGCTGGAACGCGGCCAAACGCGCGATTGAATGGGGATATACGTCGGTTTACTGGCTGCCCGAAGGCACTGATGGCTGGCAGCTCTGGGACTATCCGCTTGAGAAAGTCGACCCCGAAGCCGGACAGCCACAAGCCGGGAACTGACGTCCCCTTACGGCTCAACTATCCAAATTTCAAAACCCGGGAAGCGTCTTGTGTTTGGTCGCGACTGTACCGCTGGTATCGGTCATGGTGACATCCACGGTTTGGGTGCGACGTGGTACCGACAGACCGACGCGCGGATTTTCAGAGAGCGAGATTGAGCCTGTCATCTCCACAAAACCCGCACCATCCAGCTCAATTTCCACGGTTTCGACATAGCGCATCGGGATGAAGAGCAGCGAAATCTGGTCCATCTGCATGCCGGAGTGCGATGGATGCGAGATATCCAGGTCCATCCGGTTCAGACGGGAGGCCAAAGAGGTCAGTTTGCCGCTTGCAATGCCCGGTGTTACGTCAGCCACCTGAATATCCATTTGGCCCAGAGAGGCCAGGGCCAGTTCAGGGTCGGTACCGGGGGGGGCCGCGCAAGCACCCTGGCCGGATGTTTTCACCATTGCTTCGGAGACAAAGACGCGGCCATCGGTTGTTTCTGCCACCACATGCATCGGCGTCGGGCCGTTTATGCGCATTGTAATATCGAAGTAGAAACTTGGTTGGGGCCGGTCGAGTGCAAAGACGGCGGAGACAGGCATCGGATTTTCATCCAGCACAACCGTGACCTTGGCCACATTCGTACCCGCCGGTGCAATGATCTGAGCGGCCAGATCGGTGCGCGCGTCCTCGTAGGTGCGATAGGGGGCATCGATTGCGATCACGTTTTGCCCGCTGAGCAGCGCACGTTCACCATAAAGCTGCGTTTTGATCGAGTCCCAGGCTTCTTCTCCGGTGGCAAGTGCCGGCAAGGCACCAGCACAGGCGAGCGCGGCAGCTAGCAGGATGTGTCTCATGGTTCTCCTCCCAGAACAAACTCCCCGAAGGCGCGGGGGCCATCACAGGTTTCCAGTGTCCTTAACACAGAATGGCTCTCTGCGTCGACTATCGTCAAACTGTTGTCGAACCAGTTTGCCACGATGATTTGACGACCGTCAGAACTGGTATCAATGCCTTCGGGATAATCGCCCGTGTCGATTGTGTCGATCACAACCAAAGTCTTAAGATCAACTACGCTAAGAGTGTTTTCATATTGATTGGTGACAAAGGCGCGCCCCTTTGCGAAGGCGATCCCGTAGGGGCGTTCGCCGACAGCAACAGTCGTTATCAGCTCACCTTCACCAGGGTTGATGACCGAAAGATCATTACTTCCGACATTTCCGACAAAGAGCCGACCGTCAGGGGCAAAACGCAGACCAAACGGGCGGATACCAACAGCGACGGTGCGCAGAAGTTCAAGGGTTTCGGCGTCAAAAATGGAGATCTGATCCTCATCTCGCTCTGCGGCGGCGATGAAGTTTCCGTCGTCAGAGACCGCGAGACCGGCGGGGGCGGCACCGACGGTGAGTTCGCCTTGCAGGGCAAGAGTATCGGCTGACAGTACCCAGATACGGGCGTTGTACCAATCCGAAACGAACAGGCGTTGCCGCGTGGCATCCAGCGCAACACCGATCGGGCCGCCATCAAGTTCAGTCATGGCAAGAACATCGCCGGTATCTGCCGCAAATCGGCGCAGGGTCTTGCTGGCGGCTGAGACGGTGTATGCTGAGACCCTTGTGACCGCGATACCCGCAGGTTTGCCTGGCACCGACCATTCATAGACGATCGTCTCTGAGGACAGATCATGCACGAAAAGCGCGTCGCCGTTCTGGCATGTCACATAAGCCAGATCGCCAGCCGCGGCAGACCCGACAGCTAGCGAAATGCCCAGAACCAGTTTACGAACCCGGCGCACCAAGCTTTTCGACCAACGCATCGAGACCCGCTTGATATACACCGGTGACCGCAGCAATCGCCGCGTCGTCATTCAACTCGGGCGGCGGATCGTTGTTTGGATAACCCCTGTAGAACGCACCGCGCCATTCGATCACCGCGCCGCCGCCGTCCCGGGGTTTGACTGTCAGATGCGACGAATAGTTGGTGACGGGCAGGACTTCTACCTTCACATCCGTGATCCGGTAGGAATAACTCATCTTGTCGGGGCTGTATTTGTAGAGGATTTCGGAAATTGTGGGTCCGTCAGCACTGCCCAGTGTTAAGACACGGGTGGCGTCGATGTCATTTCCATTCTCACCCGTTGAAGAGAAAACAGCGGGGTGCCAGGACATGTCCTGAAAATTGCCCACGACCTCCCAGACCTCCGCAGGATCCGCAGCAACCTCGGTCGTCAAGGTGACCTTCTGCCGAGTGGGTCCGTGTGCCAGGGCCAGCGCGGGTATTAACCCGATTGCCAGTCCAGTCACTAAAACTGCACGTCTTTTCATTTTTTCTCCCTTACAAAGAATCGGTTTTTCAGGATGTACCGCATGCCGCGATACCAGCTCTCGTCATTGTTGCCGCGAATCTCGACCACGCCACCTTTGACCAATTCGCCCGTGTCAGCGGCGCGCAATTGCAGGTTCATCGACAGGATCAGGTTGGAGGTCTTCTGCACTTCACCTACCAGCGCGAAATCGGCCCCGAGCTTCGTCGCAATCCGGGTGTCGCACCCGTAGCATTTGGCCAGGTTCACATAGCGATCAATATCCTTGCGCACCGGGTCCAGCTCGAGCAGGACATAACCTTCTTGCTCAAACCGGTCCGCGATGATTTTTTCAACCGCTGCGAGGCGCTCAAGCTCCGCTGGATCCTGCCCGAGCTCGGTTGTTTGCAAAGATGTGTCCAACAAGGTCAGACCAAAAAATGCGACTTTCTCCTGTGCCTTACAGATAGCGGGTGCAAAGAGAAATAGAAGCAAAAACAGGCGCATGGGTCCATTCTTAAAAAATAAGAATCGCGGTTCATCGTGTGGGTGTTAGGCTGTTCACCACAACCCGGCCAAAAGTATCGGTTCTATTTCCGAGCTTGACCGAGGATAAGATTTCGATCTGCAGTATAGCAGACGGGGGAGGATAAAGTGCTGAAATTTTCCGCGCTGCTGATGGCGGTGATCGCATTGGGTTCATTTGCTGGCTCTGCTTTCGCAATTGACGTCAAAGCGGCGGTTCTGCGCGTGGATTACCCTGTGTTGCTGCCCATCAGCCGGTATGATCTGCGACCGGATGATCTTGGGTTTGCGGGCGCAGCGCTTGCGGATGAAGACAATGGGACAACAGGCAGTTTTCTGGGGCACACCTATGAAACCGTGACACGGGCTGTGACGCCGGAAGACGCAGAGATGGCTTTGGGCGCCTTGCTGGATCAGGGCATTCGCCTGATTGTGGTCCAGTCGAACGGGGATGATCTGGCGCGTTTAACGGATCAAGCGGCGGCGGCTGGGGCGCTGGTTTTCAACGCAACTGCGCCGGATGTCACATTGCGTGACGATCAATGCCGCGCAAATCTGCTGCATGTCGCGCCCAGTCATGCGATGAAATCGGATGCGGTGGCGCAGTTCGCGGTCTGGAAAAAATGGGATGAGTGGTTCCTGATCTCGGGGTCTAACCCGGAAGATGTGGCGCTTGCCGAGTCTTTTCGGAAATCCGCACGGAAGTTTGGTGCAAAAATCACCGAAGACCGCGTTTTTGAGGATACGGGCGGGTCACGCCGAACAGATTCGGGTCATGTTCTGGTGCAGCGTCAATTGCCGACTTTCACGCAACAGGCGGATGACCATGATGTGGTGATTGCGGCGGACGGGACGGATTATTTCGCGCGTTATCTGAGTTATCATCTCTGGACACCGCGCCCGGTCATGGGGTCGGGAGGTCTTGTGCCGACCACGTTCCATGGGGCGCATGAGGCCTGGGGCGCCACGCAGTATCAGACGCGTTTCGAAGAATTGACGGGCCGCTATGCAAAACCCGAAGATTATAATGTCTGGCTGGCGCTGCGGGTGATCGGCGAGGCCGTGACACGTGCAAACACCGCAGAGCCGGACGGCGTGCGTGATTATGCCGTCTCTGATGCGTTTGAACTGGCCGCTTTCAAAGGCACCAAGGTGACATTTCGCAACTGGAATGGCCAATTGCGGCAACCGATCCTGCTGCATGACGGCAAGATTACGGTCAGTGTGAGCCCACAGGAGGGGTTCCTGCATCAGACATCCTTGCTGGACACGATGGGGCTGGACCGCCCGGAATCCAGATGCACAGCGTTTAACTGAAGGAACAGCCATGAAATCTCTGTTGATGACAACGATGATCGGAGCGCTTTGCGCCGGGCCTGTTTTTGCGGGCAAGGCGTTCATCTCCAATGAGCGCGGCAACACGATCACTGTCGTGGACACGGACACCTGGGAAGTGGAGACGGAGTTTTTCGCGGGCAACCGCCCGCGGGGCATTACCGCAAGTCCGGATGGCAGCAAGATCTATGTCTGTGCGTCGGATGACAATCTGGTTCGCGTATTTGATGCGGTAACCTATGAAGAACTGCCAAGCCTGCCCTCTGGTCCTGATCCGGAACTCTTCATTCTGGAGCCGTCGGGAAAGCGGCTCTATATCGCAAATGAGGATGACAATCTGGTCACGGTGACGGACACGGAAACCCGCACCGTTCTGGCCGAAGTGCCGGTGGGTGTGGAGCCCGAAGGCATGGGCATGAGCCCGGATGCGAAATTCGTGGTCAACACCTCCGAAACCACCAATATGGCGCATTTCATCTCCACCGAGGACTACAAGATCAAACATAACATCCTGGTGGATCAGCGCCCGCGCTATGCGCAGTATACAGCCGATGGGAAACGGCTTTTTGTGACGTCGGAAATTGGCGGAACGGTCACGGCGATGGACATCGCAGAGGACGGCACGCCGGAAGTCATCGGCAAGATCAGCTTTGAAGTGGCCGGTGTGCAGCCTGAGTGGTTGCAGCCCGTGGGGGCCAAGGTCACATCCGATGGCACGCGCCTGTTCGTAGCTCTTGGCCCGGCGAACCGGGTTGCTGTCGTTGATGCACAAAGCCTTGAAGTACTTGACTATATTCTGGTTGGGCAACGTGTCTGGCAACTCGATTTCACACCGGACGAGAAGTACCTGCTGACGACCAACGGCAATTCCAATGACATCACGGTGATCGATGTCGCCAAGGAAAAGGCCATCCGCTCGATACAGGTGGGCCAACAGCCCTGGGGTGTGGTGACGATTGACTGAATTAGGGAGACGAAACAGATGAGAAAACTGATGTGTGCCGTCGTTGCAGGGGTTCTGGCCATGCCGGTCGGTGCCGCACCGTTGTGCGATGATCTGGGATTTGCCGGTCTGCTGGCCAAATGCAACCGCGGTGAGACCATCAAGCTGACGCTGGCGTCGGGTCAGGCGTTGGGCGAGGATGTTCAGTTGCAATCCGGGGCTTATTATAAGCTTGAGGTGACCGCAGATGGCTCGGCCGAACTTGCCATTGAAGGACCGGGTTTCTTCCGGGCGATCTGGATGAATGAAATCGTCATCAACAAGATCGAGATCCGACCCATGGCAATCGATTCAATCGAATTCGACAAGGCAGGGACAGCTGAACTGTCCTTCATCGCCATCAAACCGGGCAGGCATGTCATTCGCATTCCGGGATCAACCGGTGATGCGCAATCCATTACCGTCTCTATCCAATAAACAAAGAGGTAAGTATCATGAAAACCTTCGTTCTTGTTGTTGCATCCACGGTCTTGGCCCTGCCTGCCTTTGCGGACGGGCATGTCGATGCCGAAACGGCCGAAAAAATCGAAGCCTATCTGGCGTCGGTTGAATGCCAGATGGACACCGATGACATAGAGGTCGAGGACGATGGCTATGATCTGGACGATGTGATCTGCAAAGGTGGGGATCAGTTCGACATCAAACTGGACAAAGATCTCAATGAAGTGAGCCGTCGCGCGGAATAACGCGCAGGTGCTCGGAAGGGATGACAGATGCGCATTTTGATCCGTCTTTTGGTTTTGGTTCTTGCATCCCTTGCACCTGCCACCGCGTCGGATTTGCCGGTGCTTCGCGTTGCGGTGCTCAAAATCGGAACGGTGAATTGGGAGCTTGCGACGATCAAAGCCAATGGTTTTGACACCAAGCACGGGTTTGAGCTGGAAGTCAGTCCCTATGCCGATAACGGTGCCACGCGGATCGCCGTCGAAGGTGGTGAGGCCGACATGGCGGTCGCAGACTGGATATGGGTTGCGCGCCAAAGGGCGGCGGGCAAGGGATATGTGTTTATCCCCTATTCCAAAGCGGTGGGCGGTCTGGTCGTCCCGCAGACGAGCACGGCAAAGGATATATCCGATCTGGTCGGGGGTAAAATCGGGATCGCGGGCGGCCCCCTCGACAAATCCTGGCTGATCCTGAGGGCTTACGCACAGCAGGAATACGGCATGGATCTGAAGGCCGAGACCGAACAGGTCTTTGGAGCGCCACCGCTGATCTTTAAGTCTGCGCGCGGCGATGAATACGCCGGTGCGATCAATTTCTGGCACTTTCTGGCCAAGATGAAAGCCGCTGGCATGAAGGAGCTAGTTTCTGTCGAGCGGGCAGGCCAGGCGCTGGGTCTGGATACAAACACGCCCCTGCTGGGGTATTACGTGAAGGAAACCCTGCTCGCCCAATACCCTGATCTTGCTCAGTCCTTTTACAACGCTAGCCGCGAGGCCAAGGACTTTCTGTCAAATTCGGATGCTGCTTGGGAAGATGTCAGACCGCAAATGAACGCAAAAACTGACGCGCAGTTTGAGCAGCTCAAATCCGACTGGATTGCCGGCATCCCTGCGCGCGGTGGCGTGGACAGGAAAGCGGCGGCCAGGATGTTCGCGCTTATGGCCAAACTGGGAGGCGCTGATCTGGTTGGTGAGGCGACCACGCTCCCGGATGGTCTTTTCGCGGAATTAAAGTAGCCAGAAGAGGCCATGGATAGCCCGCGCCTCACACCATTTTTATCCATGGCCAGTTTGATCGGCCTCTGGATCGTGGCAGCGCTGCTGACGGATGATGCTCAGATTTTGCCAACGCCCTGGGATTTGCTGCCCCGGTTCGGAGCCGAAATATCATCCGGTGAGCTATTTAAACATTTGGGGGCGACGCTCCTGCGCGTGCTTTGGGCCTTTGCGCTGGCCATGACACTGGGCACGGGTCTGGGTCTGATCATGGGGCGATCAGAGCGGATCAATCGTTGGTTGGATCCGTGGCTGGTTGTTTTTCTCAACCTGCCGGCACTGGTCCTCATCGTCCTGTGTTATCTCTGGATTGGGCTGACCGAGGCGGCGGCGATCATCGCTGTGACGCTCAACAAGGTGCCCAATGTCGCCACGGTGGTGCGTGAAGGCGCGCGCGCATTGGACACGAACCTCGACGCATTGGCCCAGGTCTATCGGCTGGGGTGGCGCGCCCGTCTGCGGCACATCATTCTGCCGCAACTTGCGCCTTTCATAGCCGCTGCCGCGCGCAGCGGCGTGGCCGTTATCTGGAAAATCGTGCTGGTCGTGGAGTTCCTCGGGCGCTCTTCCGGGATCGGTTTTCAGATACACCTCTATTTTCAGCTTTTCGATGTGGCCATGGTGCTGGTTTACGCGTTTTCCTTTATCTGTGTGATGTTGCTGGCGGAATGGTTTTTGTTGCAGCCTTGGGAAAGGCGCGTGACGCGCTGGCGAAAAGCGTGATCACCGTTTCCATTGACAGCAAGCGGTTCGGCGCATCGCCTGTACTTGGCGCATTGGCGTTTTCAATTGCCGCTGGCGAAACCGTGGCACTTGTCGGTCCTTCCGGCGTCGGTAAAACCACCCTGCTGCGCATCATCGCCGGAATCGATTCCGATTTTGAAGGTCAGATAGTAAGACCGCAAGCGATGGCGATTGTCTTTCAGGAACCGACCCTGCTGCCCTGGCGCAGTGTTCTGGCAAACCTCACGCTGATCCATAAAGGCCTCACGCATTCCGAAGCGGTACACATGCTCGATGATGTCGGGTTGTCGGGCAAAGAGCAGCTTTTCCCCGGCCAGCTATCCCTGGGTCAACAAAGACGTCTCTCACTTGCGCGTGCTTTCGCAGGACGTCCAGAGCTATTGATCATGGATGAACCATTTGTGTCTTTGGACCGGGAGACCGCAGAAACCATGCTGACGCTGACGGAAAACCTTATTGCAAGGCACCGCCCGGCCACGCTTTTTGTGACCCATTCATCAGATGAGGCGAACCGCCTGGCGAACAGAACCCTGGTGATGAAACCTCTGCCTACAGGCGCTGTATTGACCCCGTCCGATGCTTGATAGTACGCCGGGGACGGCCCTAATCTACTGTTTCAGCGAGTTTTTTGGGTTGGCTGCGATAAACGAGCGGTGCATCGGTTTGAGCGGCGTGGGTATTGGCCTGCGCCTGTAGGGCTCCGTGATGCGGAGACTTGACGCAAACAGGGTCGGTCGCTGATGCATCCCCCAGAATTGCCATGGCCTGACAACGACACCCTCCAAAATCGAGCGTTTTGCGTTCGCAAGTTTTGCAGGGATCAGCCATCCATTCGGTGCCACGATAGGCATTGAATGCAGCCCCTTCGTACCAGATTTCAGCGAGGGGTTTGTCTTGCACGCGTTCGAATTCAAGATGGGTAATGGTTTGTGCGGCGTGACACGGCAGGACCAAACCATCTGGCGCGACATTCAAGCCAGAGGTCCCCCATCCCCCCATGCATTTTTTCGGATAGTCGTCGTGGTAATCGGCGGGCACATAGTCAACGACCAGGGTTCCTTTGAGCGCCTTGCGGGCCTCGACGACAATCCTTGTGGCCTCGGCCGCCTGTTCACGGGTTGGCATGAATGCATCGCGGTTTTTCAACGCCCAGCCATGGAACTGAACCGTCGCGACTTCGATGCGTCTGGCCCCCATTTCCACCGCCATTTCCAGCGCGCGCGGCAACTGATGCAGGTTTCGCCGATGCAAAACCGCATTCAGGGTCAGCGGGAATCCAATCTTCCCGATCCATTCCGCAACTTGCATCTTGCGTTGGAAGCCCCCTTTATAGCCGCCAATCTCATCTGCCATTTCCGGGTTTGTTCCCTGGAGCGACAATTGCACATGGTCGAGCCCGGCGGCATCCAGTGCTGCAAGCCGCTTTTCAGTAAGGCCAATCCCCGAGGTGATCAGGTTGGTGTAAAGCCCTGCGTCCCGCGCCGCTTTGACAAGCGTTTCCAGATCACGGCGAGATGCGGGTTCGCCGCCTGAAAGGTGCAACTGCAACACACCAAGCTCGGCCGCTTCGCGAAACACGCGCGCCCATGTTTCGGTGTCCAGTTCCTGATCGAGGCGTGCCATTTCCACTGGATTGGAGCAATAGGGGCAAGAGAGCGGACAACGGTGCGTCAATTCGGCCAGCATGGCGATGGGGGGCGGAGCCGTCATGCCTTCACGTCCAGAAACCGGCGATTGCGCAGCGCATCGAGAAACCCCGCGCTGTCTTGTGCAATTTGATCGACCGGCGCATTGAATTTTTCCGCCAGCAACTGGGTTATATCACCAAAGCTTCGGGCACCATCGACCACGTTCAGGATCGCATGGCCGATCCCGTCCAATGTAACCGCGCGTTCCGGTGCCAATAGCACCCATGTGTCGCGCACAGCGTCGAAATGCAGGCGCACACCCCGGGGCAATGCGGGAACGTCTCCGTTTTCCATCACGATGCCCTCCTCAAGGTCACGCCGGTACCGGGGTGCCAGGCGCCCGGGGGAATACGTGCAGGTTCGACATAGGCACCCCAAAGGGCGTCCAGCTGTGACCAGAGCACATCGGTCTTGAAGATGAGAGCGGCGGCAGCCGCGTCCTGTTTCTCAGCCGTATCCGCATGATCAAGAACCCAGGCGAGACCAAAGGCGACGTCTTTGGGGGCCTCCTTGAGGCGGTTTTTGAAGTAGGAGAGCGAGCTGTCATCCGCGAAATCGTAGTTTTTCAAAAGCCCCTGAATGCGGTTGGCATGTATCTTGGGGGCGAAAAGCTCGGTGAGGGAGGCTGCGACCGCTTCCAGAAGAGATTTTTCGCGTACGAACCGTACATAGGCGTCGACCGCAAATTTCGTGCCGGGCAGCACACCTTTGCAAGAGGCCACATAATCGGGATCCAGCCCGACCGCTTCTGCGAGACGTAACCATCGTCGAATGCCGCCTTCGTTGCCCTCGGTTCCGTCGTGATCTTCGATCCGGCTGCGCCACTGACGCCGCAGGGCGGGGTCTTCCACGCGGGACATGAACGCCGCGTCCTTCATCGGAATGGAATGCTGGTAGTAGTAGCGGTTGATCACCCAGGCCCGCACCTGATCCGGCGTACATTCGCCGCCATGCAGACGGTCGTGAAAGGGGTGCAGATCATGATAACGTTCTGCCCCGATCTGTCTCAGCCTGTGTTCAAATGCATCGCGGTCCTGGGTCATGTGGTGATCTCCATTCCGTCTTGTCCGATGATCCACCCGGCTGCTTCGGCTTGCGCTTTTTCGGCTGACCCCGGTCGCAGCACCGGATTGGTGTTATTCATATGAACGTAGATTTTGCGCGCAATGTCCATGCCGACGAAAGCCTCAATCGACCCATCCGGACCACTCATTGACATATGCCCCATACGTTTCCCGGTCTTTTTCCCCAATCCTGCCAGCACCATCTCATCGTCCTGCCAGAGGGTTCCGTCGAAAAAGACCATATCAGCGCCCTCAAGCCGATTGCGCAAATCGTCGTTCAACACCGCGCAGCCGGGGATATAGTAGGCTTGCGTTTGCCCCGCCTGCAATGCGACGCCAACGGTCTGATCTCCGAGCAGGTCGGTCTGCACGGTTTCTCCTTCCAGATAGAGCGGCACCTTGCCCGGTACCGCAAAAAGCGTGGCCGTCAACTCCGCCGCAAGCTCGAATGGCGTATCCAACGCGATGGTGCTGCGTTTCACAACATCCGCATTCAGGGCATCGAACATGGGATTGTCTGACAAAACGTCGTGAATGCCTGCTGTCGCAAAAAGGGTGAACGGCTGCATTTCGCGGAGTGTGAGCAATCCGGCGACGTGATCAATATCACCGTTGGTAACCAGAACGGAGGTCAAAGGGAGTTCGCGCAAATCTGTAGGGTGCAGTGCGGGCGTGTCGGCGAGTTGCAGGCGAATGTCCGGCGAAGCGTTCAGAATTGCCCATGAACGCCCGTTCGCACTGACGGCCAGCGATGATTGCGTCTGCGAGGGAATAAGCCCGCTACGGGCAAGATTGCAGTTTTCACAACCGCAATTCCATTGGGGCAGGCCACCACCGGCGGCAGCCCCAAGAATTTGAGCGCGGAAAGACATTTGCACCCTCCGCGCGCAAGAATTTTAGAGCAGGTCTTCGCGCTCGTCTTCGCGGTCAGGGCCATACATGTTGATTTCCATACCGCATTCGATTTCACGGATGACAGGTTTTGTCCAAGCCATAATTGTCTCCTTTCAGCTGAGGCAGTCTTGCCTTGCAGCAAAGATTGCCAGAGCTGTGCACCCGGCGCGACTCTTATTTTTTAAGAAATGCCTAGACTTTGGTCTGTATCACTCGTCTCGCAATTCCGGGATTTGCCCGTTCAGACAAAACCCTTCATTTCTTAACGTCTTGATTTCAAATCTAAAATCATACTGGTTCAGCTTCTTTCGTAAGTACCCGATGTAGACATCGACCACATTTTCGTTACCGGACCCTTCGACCGCCCAGAGCGCGTCAAATATCGTTTTTCGCGCCAGCGGTGTCTCTGGGTGCTGCACAAGGAGCGCCAACAGTGAAAATTCGCGGTCGGTCAGAGCGATGGATTTTTCGTCAAGTTGCAAGGTCTTCGTTTTTGTCGACATATGCGCGGGAGGCGGATTTTGTGCCAGCGCCCGATGCTCCTGAACCCGCAGGCGGGCTACAAGCTCATCAAAGTGGAAGGGTTTGACGATGTAGTCATCCGCGCCCGCCTCTAAACCTGCCGCGCGGTGTTCGACGTCTGACAATGCGGATAACATCACAATTGGCATTTTGACCCCGGCGGCACGGGCTTTGCGCACAAGATCAATGCCACTATCCGCGCCCAGCATGACGTCCACAATGGCGCCCGCGTATTCTTCCGTGCTCAGATAGTGTAGCGCCCGATCAGCCCGGTTCTCGGTTTGCGCGTCATATCCGTTGAGGGCAAGGCCGCGAGCCAGCGCGGAGGTAATTTGCGGATCGTCGTCAATAATCAAAAGGCGCGGGTTCATGGGCTTATGACTCCACCAATCTTGGCAGACATACACGGACTTCTGTGCCCGGTGCTTCTGCCAGAGCGCATCTGCGGGGGACGGGGCTGATCACCGAAATCTGTCCCTTATGCTCCTCGACAACCCAACGGGCGAGGGCGAGTCCGACGCCAAATCCTTGTGTTGTCCCCGGATGCGACCCTTGGCTGAAGCGGTCAAAGAGCCCGGCCTGCTCATCCGGTTCTATGCCCGGCCCATTGTCGATCACGCTGATCGCCAGATGATCCGCCTCTTGTTCGCCAGCCAGTTTGATCTTTCGCCCAAGTCGCGCATGGCGGATCGCATTGCGGATCAAACTCACCAGCACCTGCCTGATCCAGTTCTGATCACAATTCAGCGTGGATTTCGGGCAGCGCGATACCTCCAACTCCATGCCAGCATTGTCGATCTCTGCCTCTATTTCAGCGACAACGCCGTTGATCAATTGCGTGGAATCGATCTCTTGCAGATCAAGCTTTAGCTGCCCGCTGTCCGATTGCGCGATACGCAAAAGATCATCAATGCGTCGGTTCAGCCGCGCGGCGCGAGTTTCAATGGTGTCAAAGGCCGTTGCCGCTTCGGGCGAGGCTTTGCGCCCGATCTGAGCTTCCATGAGAATGACCGTCAATGGCGTGCGTAGCTCATGACTGACATCTGCAAAGAGGCGGCGACGGTTTTCGTCGATCTCTTCCAGCTTTGCGTTGGCTGCGCGCAAATCCCGGGTTTGGCTTTCGATGGTCTGTGTCAGTTGAGCCCACTCCTGTCGGATGCGCGTTTGCCGATCGGACAATGCGGCGGCCATGTGGTTGGTTTCCTCTGCAAGACGCCCGATTTCATCCAAGCGGGTCACCGGTAGCTTCACAGTAAAGTCTTCTTTACGTATCCGGTTTGCGGCCGCGCGCAGCTGATCAAGCCGGGCAAACTGAGGCCGCACAAGGCCGAAATAGAAGCCGGCAACCAGAAAAACCGCCAGCCCTGCGATGACCAGTGCCAGAAGCACCAATTTTTTTCGCAGGTCTTCAATGCCGGTCAGGATGCCATTTCGAAACAGGATTTCGGTGTTTACAGCCTGGCTGAGTAAAGGGTCAAAACTGGCGGCGAAACTGTCGATATAGGCTCTGAGGGAGGCCGCGTCATCAGATTCCGCCCGCAACCCATCGACCGTGTTGGCAAGCATCGCCTGCATGCGCGCAAGACCAAGTGACTGGGTGCCATAGTGTGATTGAGCATCTAACCCCAAAGAGCGCGCAGCGGCAACGGCAGCCTCGGTATCTTCATGTAAAACTTTAAAAGTGGCGGCCAGTTGATTGGTTATAGGAGAAATTCTATCCCGGCGCTCCTCCATAGGTTGATTTGTCTGAACCATTTCGGTGGAAACAACAAGGAACGTCGCAGCTTGTTGGGATAGCGTGGCATATCGTGCCATGCGGTTTTCCGACGCCAGCGCCGTATCCAACCGGTCCGCCACCGCGTTCAGGCCGAGATAGAGTATAAGCGCGGTCATAAACGTCCCTGCGCCGAGAACGGCAGCGCCCGCGCCAAGACGTGTTTTCAACGACAAGGAAGGGGATGTTGGACGGGTCACGAGCCGACTCCGGCAAGTCGCGCATGGCGGATCGTTAATCTGCGGTTTACCGACTTTAGTCTATGTTTGAGCCGCAAACGTTCAAAAACAGGCAAAACAGGACGGGCAGAACCATGATCGAGCTTCTTTTTATTGCATGCATGACGACAGCACCTGATGAATGTCAGGAACGCAGTCTCATGTTTACCGATGTCACCCCCATGCAATGCATGATGGGTGCGCAACCCGAGTTGGCGAAATGGGTAACGAGCCACCCGAACCAGCAGATAAAGAGTTGGCGCTGCAAAGCGATTTCTTTTGCGGAGAGAGACGCCTAAACGGGTCATCACGTTTTCCGCTGCATGAGGCCGCGGGCGGGGTCATATCCCCACATGGCCGCGAGGCCAAAGAGAACCGTCCAGCCAAGAACCCACCCCAACGCGGGCAGGTTCAGCTGGAGATAGAGCGAAAAGCGGATGAATTCGACCACGTGCGTGAACGGGTTGACCGCACAAATATCGCGCAATAGCGGTGAGCTTTCTGCCATCTTCCAAAGCGGATAGAGGGCCGATGACATGAAAAACATCGGGAAGATGACAAAGTTCATCACACCGGCGAAGTTTTCTAGCTGCCGGATGAAACTCGACAGGACAAGCCCAAGTGCGCCCAGCATCATCCCGCCAAAGATCAGGCTTGGCAGAACGGTGACGTACCCCCAGGGCGGCATGGTGATCTCGAACAGGGCGGCAATCGCGAGAAACGTGTAGACCTGCAGGATTGAAATTGCGGTGGAGCCAAACAAGCGGCAAAAGAGCAACCACCAGCGGGGAAACGGGCTGGTAAGCAGCAGCCGCATTGATCCCATTTCACGATCATAGACAAGGCTCAGCGAGCTTTGCATCCCATTGAAAAGCAACACCATGGCGCAAAGGCCCGGCACGATGTAGGTCTCGTAGGTGATGTAGGTTTGATAGGGCGGGATGATCGACAAGCCCAGAGCTGCGCGAAATCCGGCGGCGAAAATCAACAGCCAGACGAGGGGGCGGACAAGGGCTGCGAGAAACCTTTCTCGCTGATGAACGAAGCGCAGGAATTCGCGACCGACAATCGCACGGGCGACACCCCAGAACCCGGTCATGCTGCTTTCTCCGTTTGTGAGAGAAACCAGTCCTTCAGAGGGGTGTCGCCCCTTATTTCCCCGCAAGGGCCAGTGGCCAGAATCTCGCCCTGATGCAGCACAAGAAGTTGGTCATTGTCTCGCACTTCATCGGTCAGGTGCGTGGTCCAGAGCACACAAAGGCCCTGATCCGCCAGATGATGGACATGCTCTGTGATTGCCGCGCGCGCTGCGGCGTCCAGACCGACAGTGGGCTCGTCAAGCAGCAGCACTTCGGGGTCGTGCAGGAGGGCGCGCGCCAATTCCATCCGCCGACGGTGGCCGCCATTTAGTGCGCCTGCTTTTTCATCGGCTCGCTCGCGCATCTCAAGGCGATCAAGTGCCTTGTCGATGCGACCGGGTACTTCCGTTCTTGCCAATCCGTGAAGAGCGGCAAAGTAGGACAGGTTTTGCCGAACCGACAGGCTGAGATCAACGGTTGGCTGCTGGAAAACCACGCCGAGTTTACCCAAGGCCTTGCGCGGGCTGATGCACAGGTCCTCGCCCGCGATCGAGATTTCGCCTTTTGGCGGGACCAGCAGCCGGGTCAGCAAGGCAACCAAAGTCGATTTACCAGCGCCATTTGGGCCCAACAACGCGCAGAATTTCCCCGGTGCGATGTCCATCGATACATTATTCAGCGCCAGTTTGGCGCCATAGTTGAAGCTTAGCCCCGTTACGGACAATCCATCCGCCATACATGCGTCCTTTGAAAAGCCTTGCCGCGAGGTTGCCTGCAAACGACGCCAGCGACAAGCGGCAGCAGGCTGGCCTCATCCTAAAGTCTTAGGATCTGAAGGGCCACGCTCACGAAGTTTTCATTGCGCGAAAGAGGCGCGATGGCGTAGCGTCGGGCGACTTCGCAGGACTGATCAGATGCTTTATGCAAGACGTGATATGCTGATGTCCGGCAGTGCGACTCTCATTGGTTTGGGTTTGCCTTTGCCGTCACTGGGGCAGGAAATAGACGCGCAGGACGCGATCCACGCTTTTGCAAATGGCGCTGATATTGTGCCGGGCGAGGTTACGCTGATGCTGCCCGACGTGGCCGAGGATGGTTTCAAAGTCCCGATTGAAGTTGCGGCCGAAGGGGCAGAGGCGTTGCTGATCATCGCGCCGCAAAATCCCGTTCCACCTTTGGCTATGGTGCAGTTCGGTACTCTGGCGGCAGACCGTCGCTTCTCAACCCGCGTTCGTCTGGCCCGCAGCCAGGAGATCATGGCGCTGGCACGCATGCCCGGCGGTGCCATCCTTCGGGCGTCGCGTCAGGTTGAGGTCATCGTTGGCGGGTGCGGTGCGTGATGGAGTGAAGGAATAACCATGGCCAACGGGGTCAAATCTCGCGTGAAACTGCCCGCGACCGCGAAGGTGGGGGAGGTGATCACGATCAAGACGCTGATCACCCATCAAATGGAGAGCGGCCAGAGGGTGGATGCTCTTGGGCAAACCATTCCCCGGTCGATCATTCACCGTTTCACATGCAGTTTTGAGGGTGAAACAGTTGTCGATGTTGAAACGGGACCCGGCATTTCGAACAATCCATTCTTTGAATTTTCGGTGCGCGTTCCAAGATCTGGTGTCTTTTCTTTCGCTTGGCATGACGACGATGGGTCCATTTACACGGCCAGCAGGGAAATTGCGGTGACATGATGTTTTTCGCGGCTTCGGGCCGTGCGGCCCATCTGGCGCTTGCGACCATTGTCTGTGTTGCGGGAACGGCGTCTGGGCAAAACGATCCGGAAGACGACGTTGACGCTGGGGATGTGGAATATGGCGCGTATCTGGCGACGGAATGTGTGGCTTGCCATACGCAAAATTCAGGGGCTACCGAGATTCCATCAATTACCGGGCGGAGGCCTGAAGATTTCATCGGTTTGCTTGAGGAATACCGATCAGGCACGCGCGTCAACCCGGTCATGCAGACCATAACGGCGCGCCTTGGCCGCGAGGAGATGAGGGCGTTGGCCGCATATTTCAAGGGCGCTGATTGAGGCACCCATCGGGGAGGGAACAGATGACACTGAGCAGACGGAAATTAATCGGCGCAGGTGCTGCGGCACTTGCGGCCCCGCATGTTCTGGCTGACGGGCATGGGAAACCCAGGGTTGTCGTGATCGGCGGCGGCGCCGGAGGGGCCACCGCCGCGCGCTATATCGCGCAAGACAGCAAAGGTGCCGTTGATGTCACATTGGTTGAACCTTCGCGCGTCTACTTCAGTTGTTTCTTTTCCAACCTTTATCTCGGCGGTTTCAAGGAAATTGAAGATATTGGCCACAGCTACGGGTCATTGGCCGCCCGGCACGGCATCAATGTGATCCACGACTGGGCGATAGATGTGAACCCGGACACCAGAGCTGTCACTCTCGCGGGGGGAGCCATGCTGCCCTATGATAAACTCATCCTCAGCCCTGGCATTGATTACGTGGATGGCGCGGTGCCAGGATGGGATATTTCTGCGCAAAACCGGATGCCTCATGCCTACAAGGCCGGGTCGCAGACCGAACTCCTGCGGGCTCAGGTCATGGCAATGCCTCAGGGCGGGACCTTTGCAATGGTTGCGCCTCCTAATCCATATCGTTGTCCACCGGGACCCTATGAACGGGTGTCGATGGTGGCGCATGTGCTGAAATCCCATAATCCCACGGCCAAGATCATCGTGGCCGACCCCAAACCCAAATTCTCGAAGATGGCGCTCTTTGAGGAAGGCTGGGCGGTGCACTACCCCGGAATGATCGACTGGATCGGCGAAGATTTCGGCGGCGGTACGGTTTCAGTTGATCCCGAAAACATGGAACTGACGATCGATGGTGAAACCACGCCGGTGGACGTGTGCAATGTGATTCCAGCGATGAAGGCGGGCCGAATTGCCGAGATGGCAGGCGCGACGGAGGGCAATTGGGCACCCGTCAATGCAGCGGACATGTCTTCCAAGTCGAACGCTGACATCTATGTTCTGGGGGATGCCAGCCAACAGGGCGATATGCCGAAGTCCGGATTCTCGGCAAACTCGCAAGCGAAGGTGTGCGCAAATGCCGTGCGTGGTGCCTTGACCGGATCAAAGGTTTTTCCGGCGCGTTACACAAACACCTGCTGGTCTTTGATTGCCGAAAATGACGGCGTCAAGGTGGGTGCGACCTATGAAGCAACGCCTGAGAAGATCGCGCGCGTTGACGGTTTCATCTCGCAACCGGGCGAGACGGCCGATTTGCGCAGGCAGACCTATGAAGAATCTGAGGCCTGGTACGGCAGTATTACGCAAGACATGTTCAGCTGAGATGAGTGCGGAACCAGGTCGTGACGCTTGCGTGAAGGGATGTTCCCGAAAGGTTGCGTTTCGGATGTTTTACCTGCCGGATACCAATTAAGATCAAGACTTTAAGCCGTTCCACGGTAGGTGCATGCGCCCGCACCGATTTAGCGATTTGTTAACCAAAGATCAAATGACGTAGCTGGATGAGGGTGCTAGGGTACCACCATAAGGAGAACCCAATGGCTCGAATTTTGTCGTCCGAACGCGGTGTGCAGCCCTCAGATGCTGCAAGTGCCAAGAGCGCTTCGGCCGCCGAACCGTGCGACTGGACCAGAGAGCCTTCGGCGAATTCCGCATTGGCGACCTTGCAGCAGAGAGCAGATCAAAGTGCTGTCGTGAGCCAGTTGGCCCAATGGTCAGGCAGAGAAGCTATTCAGAAAAAACCACAGGAGGATGCGGGCGGCGGCAGCGGTCTGCCGGATCAGCTGCGTGGCGGGATCGAGGCTTTGTCGGGCGTGGATATGAGCGGTGTTCAGGTGCACTACAATTCCGCTGAACCCACCAAAGTTGGTGCCCATGCCTACGCGCAGGGTAGTGCAATTCATCTTGGCCCCGGGCAGGAAAAACACTTGCCCCATGAAGCCTGGCACGTTGTTCAGCAGGCGCAGGGTCGCGTCAAGCCGACCCGGCAACTCAAGGCGACGGGCGTGCAGATCAATGATGACGCAGGCCTCGAAAAAGAAGCGGATGAAATGGGCGCCAAGGCGATGTCTGCGCCTGCACAGGCCAAGGCGATTTCCGGGCGCGCGGGCATGATGGGCAGTGCCGCATCCTCAGGCACCGCTTATCAACGACGCGCGCATGAAACGACCTTCTGGTCGCCCACACGCGGCTTATTCCAGTTGTTGTCTGCCGGACGTGGAAAGCAACCCTTTGCCGGACAGCAGTTGCCAATTCAGCGGGCGCTGGACGGCATGGCCATCAGTTCAATGTCAAATGCGGCCTACGCGAACTGGCAGACCACCCTGCAGTGCAAACAGGCACCTCATGGGGCGATCTCAGCAGGGGGCCGCACGCTGGTGACGCAATACAAGGCTGCGGGCGATATCCTGCAGCTCTTTCAGTGGCCCAAGTTGTCGAGCAAGACACTGGATCGGGTCAAAGGCGGTCTTGTCGCACTGGAAGGTGCGTTGACATTTGGCGTGGCTCTTGCGGCAGGTGTGTTGTCAGGCGGTGTGGGGGCAGTTCCGGCGATCATGGGGATGATCGTTGGCGGCGTCAAATTCGCGCGTGGCGTTTTGATGGCCATCGAAGTCAAACCTGAGAACAAGGGAACCAAGGCGAAAGTCGTCGATGTGCTCCGGGGTCTGGAAGCGGCGGGTGCGCTGGTTGGGGCGGCTCATATAGAGGGCTTCAAACAGCTGCCGCTGATTGTCTTTGGTATCGCCAAGTCTTTGCGGTCATTGGCGACCTTCCTCGCGAATTGCATGGGAGAGGAAACGAATTGGCCGCTGTTGCGCAAGGGGCTGATGATGTTCGCCACCGCGGCCCATGCGGTTGAAGCCTTTGCCCTGATGATCTCGGGCATGGATGCAAGCTCACTTTCAGAGTTCCTGGGCGCTGGCGCGAGCGCTGTGGTTGGTGGATCGAAAGCTTTCCGGACGGGCATTCAGGCGGGGGAGGCCGCCGATGCCCCCAGCTCCAAAGCGCCCAATAATCAGGCTGATGCCCAGCCTGAGGCGGTGGTTGTACCAACGCCGGAAACATTGGGGCCGTCAACTGAATCGACCGTCGAACCCACGGGGACAGACTGAGAAAAATGCCGCTGGACCACGTGCAGCGCCTGACCGGATGTTCTCTCCATGACGGCCCGGAAAAGGCTTGCCCCTGCGTAAATTTCTACCATAGGGTGAGATTGATTTTGAGGCATTGCCACTGCGCATGGCCTGTCGGAAAGGGAATTGCGTGAACGATCTGGCCCATCTGGGACGCCTTTTGATGGCGTCGTTTCTCGCAGTTTTCGCCATATTGGTATCCGCTGCCGGCGCTTGCGAAGCGCCTGATGGGGACCATGATCTTGTTGTCGCGATCCGCTCCGCAGAACCCTTTACATTTTCAGGCCCAGATGGCCTGCCACGTGGCTTTGCCGTAGACCTTTGGCACTCTGTCTCGACTGACATTGATCGTACGACCGCCTTCGTCGTCTGCGGCAGTATCGACGAGCAGGAAGCTGGCCTGCGCGGCGGTACGATCGATGTCGTGATTTCACCACTGACGATCACGGCAGACCGGATGCGGCGCTATGATTTCAGCCAGCAGTATTTGTCATCAGGGCTGACGCTTGCTGTTGCGCAATCGGGTGCCATTGATTTCGAGGTGGCGATCGAAACGATTGTCGATACCATTTTTCAACCGACCGTCGCCCGCGCCATCATATTGTTTTTACTTCTCAATCTTATCACGGCTTTCCTGCTTCGAGCGTTGATGCGTAGCGTGCCAGCAGGGCTGAACGAAGGGGAGACCGCAGGACCCATTCGGACCTGGTTGGCCTATTCGCTTGAGGCCGTCGCGCGGACTTCGGGTCTGAAGGGGTTTGGTGACAGCTTCGCGACATTGATGGGCAAGATATTCGAAATGGTGATGGCTGTTGTTGGCACGGCGCTTTCCGCAATGATCCTCGGCGTGATTACATCTGCTTTTGTCGGGGCCATCGGTGAGAGCCCTCCGGTTGCCTCTCATGCGCTGCCAACGATGAAAATCGCGACGTTGCGGTGTTCGACCGCTCAGGAATTTCTGCGTGAGCAATATGTTGATGCCTCTGATAGGATGGATGCAACAAATGAAAAGAAAGCCCTTCTGGACAAGCGCTCAGACTGGCTTGAATGCAACGCGTCGGACGACCATTCAAAGAGCATCTTTACCATGGACGATGACGGGATGGCGGGCGGCGTGGTTCTGACGCGGAGCTGGGATCAGGCCGTAGAACAGCTCTATACGGGTCAGGTTGATGCGGTGCTGGGCGACTGGATCGCGCTGTCCTATCTGTCCCGGCGGTCGCCGTATGATGGCAACGTCACCGTTCAGGGGAGTGTCTACCGCAATGAACCCTATGGCTGGGCCATTTCGCGTGCCAATGAGAGTGATTATCTAAGGCGGGCAATAGATAGTGCGTTGATCGTCCGGATGCGTGACACCGAATGGCGCAAGCGGATTGAAAACACGCTGGGGTCGGGGGCGATTGCGCCGAACTGATGGGACACCACCGCGAAATTCCTAAACCGGAGCCACCTGATCTGACGACCCGGTCGTATCTGCTCTATTTCCGATCCGGGCACTATGATCGCCGGTATCCCAACCCGAACATCTCGACGTGGCGCAGGATGCTGGAGTTGCTGCCCGAGCAGGGACATGTGGTGGATTTTGGATGTGGAAACGGCCGGTATCTGCTGCGCCTCAAAGATCATGTGGGTCAGGCAGCCGGGTTTGACATCAACCCCGTAGCGCTGGAAATGCTCTCCGCAAGAGCCAAAGAGTTGGCTTGGCCCGAGCTGTCGGTATTGGGGCCAGACCCGGTCGATCTTGGAACCTACACGGAAACACACGGGCAGGCTGATCTTGTCCTGTGCCTCTTTGGTGTTCTGGCGCATATCGAGGCCCGATCGGATCGGATCATCGCTTTGCGCCAGATGCGTCGCCTGCTGAAACCAAACGAAGGACGCCTGCTCATTTCGGTGCCAAACAAGGCCCGACGGTTCCTTGCAGAACAGCGCGTGGCCGGTGCCAATGCAGCGGGTTTGATCCGCTATACGCGGGATATGGACGGCACCAAGGTCACGCTGCCCTATCAGCTGTTTGATCCGGCACGTTTGACAGCGGAACTTGCAGAGGCAGGTTTTCAGATCGCGAAAATCCGGGCGGAGAGTGTCCTGCCGGAAAGCCTGCTGACAACGTATGCGCCGCTGCGCTGGCTTGACAGTCTTTTGACCCGGATGTGCCCGGCGTCGCTGGGATACGGTTTGATCGCAGTGGCTGTGCCATGATCCGATTGCTGTTGTGCTTTTTCCTGTGCGGTTTTTGCCTGTTCTCACCGGCTTTGGCGCAGCAGGACAGATCCGCTGTGATGTTGCCGGAACAACCGGACGGGCGACTTGCACATATTCTGCGGCGCGGAACCCTGATCGTGGGGGTCAAGACAGACTACCCTCCGTGGGGCACGCTCGACGCTCAGGGCGACATCATCGGTCTTGAACCAGATCTGGCGCGGGCATTGGCAGATCGCATGGGCGTGGGATTGGAGCTTGTTGCTGTCACAGCGTCAAACCGGCTGTCGCGCGTCAATCAAGGTGTGGTCGATGTCGTCATTGCGACCATGGGCGACACGGTAACGCGGCGCGCTCAGGCAGGCTTGCTGGAGCCTAGCTATTACTCAAGCGGTGTGGTGGCCTATGGTCCGATCAATCGCGACTATCAGACTTGGGAAGAACTGCGCGACTTGCCTGTATGCATGACCCAGGGCTCTTACTACAACCGTACGCTTGAAGAGACCTATGGTGTAGACGGAAAGTATTTTCCTGCCAACCGGGAGGCCAAGATGGCGCTTTCCTTCGGACGCTGCGTGGGCTGGGCGTTTGATGATACGGCGTTGGTGCAAAGGGTTCTGGCCAATCCTGAAACCAACTACAGCGTTATGGAGGATCGCATCCTTGTCACCCCCTGGGCCATCGCCGTAGCCAGCGCAGAGCGTGACATCAGTTGGGGCCGATTTGTCTCCGCCATGATCGGGGAATGGCATGCGACCGGGTATATCCTGGACTTGGAGCGGAAATGGAACATCGGGGAAAGCGCCTACCTTCAGCGATTGAATGCCGCGTGGGCCCAAACCGGACCTGACGGAAAACCGTCGTTTTGCGATGCCAGTCAAGGCACCCTGCCTGCCGAATGTCTGGGTGCGCCGCCTTTTCCGCAGATCGCAGAAAAAGAACCACCTCCGGCTTGGATGGACACCCTGCGCAGCAAAACAGGCGTGGATCTGAGGGTATTTCATGATGCTTACAGCCGCGGGCGCCTGATCCGCGGCCTTGGCCTGACACTTGCGCTCTCCGCTGTCGCGATTGTTGGTGCGCTGGCTGTCGGGTTGAGTTTGGGGGTGATGGATGCGGCCCTGAACAGGCGCGGCATTTGGGGTCAGCTGTTGTTGTTGCCTCAGAAGGTTCTGGTGACGATTGCGCGGATGACGCCCCCGATCTTGCAAATGTACATCGTCTTTTTCGGACTGGGGGGTGTGCTGGCGCAATCCTCGCTCATCACGCCGGGTGCCTTCGCCACAGCGGCCGTCATCCTGTCACTCTACGCGGGGTCAACAAACACCGTTTTGATGTCGCATGCCTTGGCGCAGGAGCGCGGGACACATCCTGAAAAGAATGTCTGGGCGCTGGTGCCCGGGGCTTTCATACGGGCGTTTGACGGGTTGGTCGCTGCTTGCGTCAATATTGTGAAAGCGGCGGGCATGGCCAGTGCCATCGCGCTGACGGAGCTGGTCTCAACGGTCAATCTGATTGTATCCGAAGGAGGGGATGTCAGCACGTTCATGAACGGGTTGCTGATCTTCTATTTTCTGTTGATGCTGGGCGTCTTGTGGCTTTTCCGTCGCGCAAAACGCTGGATCATCGGAGACGCCCAATGATCGAAATTCTCTACCAGCAAACCGGATATTTTGCCCAAGGGTTCGCCACCAACCTGCTGATTTCGATTCTGTCGATGAGCTTTGGCACGATCCTCGGTGCGGCATTGGGTTGGGTACGGGCAAGGCGAGTCACCGCCCTTGGTCCGTTGTCGCATTTCGGAACCAATGTTTGTCGCAACGTGCCCAGTTTCGTGTTGCTGTTTTACATGGCATCCATGATCCCCAGTGAAGTCGAAGTCGGCGGGGCAATCATGACGGTACCGCTATGGATCAAGGCCACACTGGCGCTGACATTTCCGGTGATCGGTTTCACGTCCGATCAATCCAAAGGCTACTTCGAACAAAGGCGTGCAGGCGTCACCGGGGCCGGTGAAATATTTACCATTGCCTGGCTGCAATATTTCTTGATCATCATCATGGCTTCTGCCACCGCCTCGGTCATCGGGGCGGATGAAATTGTCGGCCGCGCCAACATTGTCATTTCTCAAAACGAAAGCGCGCAGTTTTTGTTGGTCACCTATCTCTATGTTTCTCTTTGGTTTTTAGTAACGGGTTTGATTTTTTCCACAATCGTGAAGATCCTTGCAAAGGCGCGTTAACTTTCCGTTAGGGAAAGTAAGCTTGCTTTTCTTCAACTCCCGGTTACGGTGAAACTTACCTATGGTTGAAATTAACCATACTGACCCGACAATTTCTAATCCAGTGGTGGACTTAAGTACCCAATGATCGATCAGGCGCTCCAACTTGTACGTGATCGGTTGAACGATCACCTCAGGACACATTTTTCGGTGCCAGAAGACTTGGTTAGCTTGTCGCCACTGACGGACGCGGAAGGCAAGCTTGCTCAGGCCGCGCGCAACCGTCTTGTGGTCTTCCTGACCAACATCGCACATGACGCGGTTCCGCGATCGCGGCGTGATGGCATTGCCGGGCAATTGAGCCAAGCGCCGCCGCTGCATATGGACGTCTATTTCATGGTGGCCTCCGGGCATGACGCAGATCTTTACGGCGAAGGGCTGAAACTTATCTCGGCTGCCTTGATGTTCTTTCAATCCAAGCCGGTGTTTACGCCCTTGACCACGCCCGAGATGCCGCTGGGGTTGTCGCAGCTGACCGTGGAGGTCAGCAATCTCAAGACCGAGGAGATCGCACAGGTCTGGGCAAATCTCGGGGGGCGCTACACGCCGTCGATCATGTTCAAGATGCGTTCGGTCTTGATCGACGCAGGCGCAATCACCAGCGTCGTACCATTGATCACGGCACCCTCTCAGCGCACTGAGCCGGAATCAGTCTGATGGGTTACTCCGAAATACTACGCCTCACGCTGAACCATGCCTATTTTGGGAACGATGTCCCGCCGTTGAGTGTGTCGCCAAGTGATCCACGCGCTTTCGACCTTGCAGGATGCCTGTTGCGTCAGCGCGGTGCAGTGACCCTCATTCTGCTAGATGACGATCTTGAAGAACGCCCGACGCATGTCGCCTTGACGCTGTCCGCGCAGACCCCACAGGTGATCGAGGTGACCAGAGATGCAGTGTGGGGTGCTGCCGTCCCCTTAACGGTTTCTTTGCAGGCTGATACGGTTCGGTTGAGCGATGCTCCGGCACCGCTGGCGTCGGAGAATGCGCGCTGTTTTGAAACCTCTTTGGCACATCTGGAAATTGAGATTCCCACAACTGGCCGGCGCGATGTCACTTTCTCCCTGGAGGCGATTGATGCGCTTTGGGCCTATCATCTTACCGGGGCAGACGGCCTGGAGGGGCTGGAAATCATCGACAGCGCCGGCGACGTCACTTTCGAAGACCTCGGTTTGCGCGAATTGCCGGATGGCCGTCCGGTGCGGGTCATCAGATCAACGCAGGCGCTGGCGGCGCGGGCCAGACCAGATCAGCGGTTTGCCCTGCAAAAGACCGGTCCTTTTGGACCTGAAACACTGATCGCGGTGCTGCCCGCTGCGCGGTCCCCATTCAAACCCATAACGGAAGCCGACGCGTCCATGCGTCTGCAATCCGATATTTTCGTCACGCTTTGGTAAAGGAGAGCTGAAAATGGCTATGAAGACCCCCGGTGTATATATTGTCGAAAAGAGTGCGTTTCCCAATTCGGTCGTTCAGGTGGCCACTGCGGTTCCGGCCTTTATCGGCTATACCCAGACAGCAATAAACGGAAACGTTTCGCTGGCGGGAACACCGTGGCGGATCACATCCATGTCTGAATTCCACAGCTACTTTGGGGGTGCGCCAGAGCCGGTTTTCGAGATCAAGCCCTTTGCAGAATTTGACGGGGTCTCGCCGCTCTCTGCGGATGGCGCTGACAAGAAACCGACCATGCCCCGCGCGATCTTCACCACTGTCGGCCCGCGCGGACCGGAGAAATTCGAGCTTGTCCAGAAAAATACGGCCTTCGCGCTCTACGGGGCGATGCGCCTCTTTTTCCAGAACGGGGGTGGGGCCTGTTATGTAACTTCCATCGGCTCCTATGACGACGAGATTGACGCCGACGCGATGCTGGCGGCGATCGCCCGGCTGAAAAAAGAGCCCGAACCAACGATGGTGGTCATTCCGGAAACCACACGTCTGGTGCGGCAGAATGCGGTCAAGGTCCAGCAAGCGATGCTCAAGCATTGCGGCAACGACATGAAAAACCGGTTTGCGCTGCTGGACATGTCGGGCGGGTATCTGCCGCAGGCTGATCCTCTGGGCAATCCGGTCGCAACCTTCCGCAATGACATCGGAATCAACAACCTTGATTTTGGCGCGACCTATTATCCATGGCTCGACAGTTCGATCTATCAGTCGCGCGATTTCACGTTTGAAAACATCGACCCAGGCAGCCGGAAGACCCTGATTGGTCTGATGCGCCGGTCGGTAGGCAAATCCGATGATCTGCGTCAGGAGATCGAGCGGATTTCTGCGCCGACGGTTATGGGCGATTTCACCTTGTCGGTCCCCAAAGGCGGGACCATTCCGCTGACCACAACGGACATCACCGCCACGGACGATGAAAGTGACGCCACGGGGCTGACCTACACGGTCGAAGGTGACGAAGAAACGATGGCGGGCAAGCTGGTCAAAACCGGCACGACCGATGCCGTTGCCACATTTACCCAGGCGCAACTGGAAGCGGGTGAGGTCAGCTTCATTCATGATGCCGCTAAGGGAAGTGTTGGCCAGTTTGATCTGGTCATCAGCGATGAAAACGAGATTGCCACTGATGCGCTGACCATTGGGGTCGAGGTTGTCGGCGGATTGCTGGATGCGCCCGCCGTGGCCGCCGGAACATCGGTGGTTGTCGATGTGCCCGCCGATCATCCGGATGGCGACAAGGCAACTGTCAAATTGGTCGATGCAGACAGCGAGGGTGGCAAGGCCAAGGCCGAAGAAGGCGTCGGGTCGTGGAAAGTCGGCGCGGGTGGCAAGGTCACCTTCGCCCCTGATCCTGCCTTCGTGGGGCCGGAAGCCTCGGTGAGCTACACCATCGAAGTGGCTGGCGTTGTTCAGCCGCCACAACAGATTCGCATCCTGATGAACGACAGTCAGGACGGCGTTGAGGCGGGCGGGCCATCGGCGACCACCATCGACAAGACATTGCGCGCGGTGGTGCCGCTTTATACGGAGGTGATGAACGAGATCACCGGCTATATGAACTCCATGCCACCTTCTGCGGCCATGGCGGGCATCTACACGATGGTCGACAACAGCCGTGGTGTCTGGAAGGCACCGGCGAATGTCTCGCTGAATTCCGTTGTGGCGCCCATGGTCAATATCAGCCATGAGGAGCAGGAAAACCTCAACGTTTCCACCACTGGCAAATCGATCAATGCGATCCGACCGTTTGTGGGCGAGGGCACGCTGGTCTGGGGTGCGCGCACGCTCGACGGCAACAGCCTTGACTGGCGCTACATCAACGTGCGCCGGACCATGATCATGATCGAGGAATCGATCCGTCTGGCGTCCAAGGCCTATGTATTTGAGCCCAACACCGCGCAGACCTGGGTGACCATGCGATCCATGATCGAAAACTTCCTGACGTCGATCTGGAAACAGGGCGGTCTGGCGGGCGCTGTGCCGACGGATGCGTTCTCCGTGCATGTCGGTCTGGGCGAGACCATGACCCCGGTGGATATTCTGGAAGGGATTTTGCGGATTACCGTGCTCGTGGCCGTGACGCGGCCTGCGGAATTCATCGAGATCACCTTCCAGCAGCAGATGCAGAAATCATAAGTTAGAGAGGATATTCAGACATGGCAGACGACGGTTCCGCACAAACGCAGGCCATATGGCCGCTTCCCAAGTTTCATTTTCAGGTCAAGTGGGATGATACAGAGCTGGCCTTTCAGGAGGTCTCCGGCCTCGACATCGAAACCCAGCCCATCGAGTACCGGGCGGGCAACAACCCGGTATTCTCGACGATAAAGATGCCGGGCATGATCAAGACCGGCAATATCACCATGAAGAAGGGTGTTTTCGCCAAGGATAACGCGATCTGGGATTGGTTCGCCGAGATCAAGATGAACACGATCACGCGCAAGGCGCTGACGATTTCGCTGCTCGATGAGGGTCAGAACCCAACCATGGTCTGGAAGGTGCAAAACGCCTTCCCGGTCAAGGTCACGGGGACGGATCTTAAGGCCGAGGGCAATGAGGTCGCGGTCGAAAGCATCGAGATCGCGCATGAAGGTTTTGTCATCGAGAACGCATAATCCCACATGAGCGACTTTGATCTGCCCGTCGCCTTCCATTTTTCGGTGAGTTTCACCGGATCCGGGCCTTCCATCTCTGACGCTGCCTTTCAGGAAGTGTCAGGGCTGGAATCCTCCATCGAAGTGGAACCGGTCGTGGAAGGGGGCGAGAACCGTTTCGTCCACCAACTGCCCAAACCCGCCAAGCGCAACAACATCGTGCTCAAACGGGGGTTGACTGAATCGTCCAGCGATCTGGTCAAGTGGTGCAAGAACACGCTGGAGGGAGATTTCGCCAAGAAGATCGAGCCCAAGAACTTGGTGATCTCTTTGCTGGACGAAGAAGGATCGCCGGTCGCTTCCTGGTCGGTGGGTAATGCCTATCCGGTCAAATGGTCGATGAGCGGGTTTGATGCAATGAAAAACGAGCTGGCCATCGAAACCATCGAATTGGCCGCCACAACATTGAAAAGGGACACATGATGGCGATTGAAATCGGATCGCTTGTGGTCAAGGGCCACTTTGGCCCCAAGCCGCGCAATGCGGATGCGGAGCGCAGTGACATGGCGCGGCAACTCGCTGAGCTGCGCCGGGACATTCTGGAGGACGTGCGCGAGTTGATCGCAGATACCAGTCCAAGGATGCAGGACCGCTAAGCCATGGCCAAGCTGAAGATCATCCGCTGCAAGATTCAGAACGGTCAGATCAAGGAACAAAAAGGGGCTGCCAACACCTTTGAAGCCACGATCAATCCGCAGGATTACTCCCATACCTTTGGCCTGAAATATTCGGGCACGGGGGAGGGCAGCAGTACGGCGGGCGCTTTGGGTAAATCCGCGCCGGTGGCCAAATTTGCCAGCTCTGAGCCGGAAAAGCTCAATTTCAGTATCGTTCTGGATGGGACCGGCGTTGTGGCGGATGCGGCAAACGTTACGGTTGCCGAACAGATCGATAAGTTGCGATCAATTGCCTACGACTATGACGGCGATGAGCATGAGCCCACGCCGGTCAAAGTGCTTTGGGGAAAGGGGCTGAAGGCGTTTTACGGTCGCCTGACATCGTTGAGCGTCGACTACAATCTCTTTCACCCCGATGGGTCGGCCCTGCGGGCCAAGATCAAGCTGGATTTCGTAGAGGCGAAGACCGATGCGGAGGAAGCACGGGAAGCCAAACGCAAATCCCCCGACATGACCCATGTGGTGAGGGTACAGCAAGGCGACACCCTGCCGCTGCTGTGCCAGCGGGTCTACAAAGATGTCACGAAGTACCTTGAGATCGCCCGGATCAATGAACTTGACAGTTTTCGGGACCTCGAACCCAACACGCTTTTGCGCTTTCCACCGATGCGATGAGGAGCGTTGATGGCCGCTAGTCCAATTGATAATGCCGATGGGCCGCTTGCAATCACCGTCAAGGTGGACGGCTCCGCCATTGCGGATGAATACCAGATCGCGAGCGTGAACGTTGATCTGGGCGTGGGCCGCATTCCCGAAGCGCAACTGGTGCTGACGACCGGATCGATCGCAGAGAATGAATTCCCGGCCTCCGATGGCGACGATTTCAAGATCGGCAAAGATATTTCCATTGCCGCAGCTTACGGGAGCGGGAGTGATCAGGAGCTTTTCAAGGGGCTGATCGTCTCCGTCCGGATGCGCATCATGCGAGGGGCTCCGAAGCTTGAAATCGGCTGTATCGATAAGGCGGCAAAGCTCACGCACACAAGGAAATCTGCGCAATACGCGCAGAAGAAGGACAGTGACGTGATGAGTGAGATCATCTCGGATGCCGGGCTGACAGCCGACGTCACGGCGACAACAGATATTGCGCGGGATATTGTGCGATATGCCTGTACGGATTGGGGATATCTGCGCAGCATCGCGGATCGCTCCGGGCATATTCTGACAATTGCAGACGGTACTGTCACCTCAGCCCCACCCGATGACAGCGCCTCGGCGGTTCTGACAGTGACGCTTGGCATGGACATGATCAGTTTCGATTCAACCGTTGGCGCGCAATCGTCACTGAATGCCGCCAAGGCTACGGCGTGGGATTCCAGTGCTGTGGACGTGGTGTCTGAAACAGGCACCGATCCGGCAGCGGGGCAATGGGGTACCTACAAGCCAAGTGATTTGGCAAAAGTGCTCGGGTCACGCGAACATGCGATTTCAACCGCCACTGAAATCCCCTCCGCCGATCTCAAGACCGCAGCAGATGCCCGAACGATGCGCACGGCGCATGCGGCCATTCAGGGAAACTGTGTGTTTCAGGGGTCTGGTCTGGCGGTTCCCGGTGCCACGATTGAGCTTAAGGGCCTGGGCGACAGATTTGGCGGCACGGCTCTGATCGGTGGTGTTAAACAGCGCATCGACGAGGGCGGATGGACGACGGAAGTTCTGCTTGGTCTGCCGGACACGTGGAATGTGGATTCTGGTGTTTTTGCCGGAGAAAGTGCCGCCAGCCTCGCGTCGCCAATCCATGGGCTTCAGGTCGGCAAGGTGATGCAACTTGATGAAGACCCGGACAGCAAGCTGCGTATCAAGGTGTCGCTGCCTCTTGTGGCTGATCCGGCACCGGAGGTCTGGGCGCGCTATGCGCAGCCCTATGCCTCGAATACGGCCGGCATTCAATTCATGCCCGAAATTGATGATGAGGTGTTGGTGGGGTTTCTGAATGCTGATCCCAATGCGCCGATTGTCCTGGGATCGCTGCACAACGGCACCAACGCACAGGTCAACACGCCGACGGCGGACAACTACATCAAGGGTATCTACACCAAAGAGGCGATGAAACTGGAGTTTGATGAAGAAAAGAAGATCATCACGCTTGAAACGCCCGGGGGTCACAAATTGACCATGGATGATGATGCCAAGACCGTCACACTGGAAGATTTGACAGGCAATAAATTGGAGATGGCCGAAAGCGGGATCACCATGAGCAGCCCCGGCGATATCTCTCTGTCTGCAGATGGTGCCATCGACATCGCCGCCACGGGGGACGCCAGCGTCAGCGGCATGAACGTCAATGCAGAAGCGCAAACGGGGTTGACTGCAAAAGGGTCTGCCTCTGCCGAAATCAGCTCTGGCGGTCAGACGACCGTCAAGGGCTCAATCGTTATGATCAACTAGGAGAACGGACCGCATGCCCCCCGCTGCCAGAATTACAGATATGCAAACCTGCCCGATGGTGACAGGTATTGTCCCCCACGTCGGGGGGCCGATCATCGGGCCCGGTGAAGCTACTGTGCTCATCGGCAGCATGCCTGCGGCAATCGTGGGGGATAACTGCACCTGCGTCGGTCCACCGGCGACCATCGTGAAAGGGTCGGCAACTGTGATGATCGGCGGCAAGCCCGCGGCGCGGATGGGGGACACCACATCCCACGGCGGCAGTATTGTGGCCGGTCTGCCAACTGTGATGATCGGGGGATAGATGGCCGACGCTGATCCTTCTTTTCTCGGGCGTGGCTGGGCGTTTCCGCCCTCCTTTGACGAGGGTACCGGGCAGGCCAGAATGGTGCAGGCCGAAGAGGACATTGCCGAAAGCCTGCGCATCCTGATGGAGACGCGACCCGGTGAGCGGGTGATGCACCCCACGTATGGCTGCCGATTGCACGATCTGGTTTTTGAACCGATGGACGGTGAGACCGAGGCAGAAATCGAAGTGGCGATTTCGCGGGCGATCTTGTTCTTCGAGCCGCGGATCAAGTTGGGTACGATCCTGGTGGACATCAGAGACGCGCTTGAAGGCCATCTTAGCATCACGTTGAACTATACCGTGGTGGAGACCAACGAGCGGAACAATATGGTTTTCCCCTTCTACATCACCGAGGGCACGCTGATTTCTCAAACCCCGGTTCCTGCCGCATGACCGGCTGGGGTAGATATGTTGTTGTGCCGCTCGTGACCGGCACGCTGGTCGCATGCGGTGCCGTTGAGGCCGTGCAGACCAGCAAGACATTCGAACTCTTGGGTCTGGCGCCCGATGAGCCTTGTGTTGTGACGAAACGAGAAGGGCGCAGGCTCGCAGGGTCCTATCTGCGTCAGGTCGCGGCGTCCGAGGGCAGCGACGTTTTCTTCGTGACGGGCAAGACATCGCGCAAGGGTCTGCCACGCAATCTGAATTTCAGTGATCTCACCGTGCGCCGCATTCGTCCAACGGATGACGGCCCGCTGGAAGGTTCGCGACGGTCTGTGGCAAAACCGATTGAGGGTCTTGGCGTCGATGGGCAACTCCCGGCAGCCTACACGATGTCATACCGGGCTGAGCGGATTGACTATGAGGGGCCGGTTGTCGTGGGCCCGAGCCCCACAGGCTTCGAGATCCCCACAAGCGGTCGTATCGTCTACTCGGGAGATGTGCAATTGACGCTGGCAACCTCACCCGGCGATGGCGCAACCTCTTACAAGACGGAGATGGCAAAATTTACCGCGATTATCGGTTATGGCTCTCAGCAGGCCAGCTTCAAAATCGATACCTCCGGCACAGACCTTCCCTTTGCAGGCGTGCAGTGGTCACGTCTGGGCATTTGTGGCACGCGGGTCACCAGTTCTGGCATGGGGCAAGTGCTTTTTGTTCAGCCGGATGGTGGGCGGCAGGTCCCGTTTCAAAGCGGTCGGGATCAAACGCCGATTCGCGCGTTACTAGAATCATCACAGTTTGCCCGTGAAGATCGACCGGGCCCACCGGATAGTTTTGGCGGTACATTCATTGTTGCCGGCGATACCGGAACGCTGACGGGGGTCTTCATTGCGATACAACCAGAAATAGAAGGAAATCCAGAACCGCTATAGCCTGCCGCAGGGTGTTTGCCTTGCGTTCGTGAAGAGGCCGGATATTCTTTGCTGGCCTCAATGAGTACTCAAATGGTTGCGTTGATTAGTGTTTTGTGGCCCGGGGTGGCCGTGTTTTTAAAACCTGCCAGAGGTGTGGAAAGCTGCCGTGCATCGAAAATGGGACGATATCCTTGTGACGCCAGGATCGCTTTGCAGCGATCGATTGCCGGCTGCTCTTGCGCGGGATCGTAAAGATTTGCGTCCTGACAGTCTCGCGGAAGCCTTTTGCAATGCGGGCCGAAGACTACACGCAGAAGATGCAAAGCGACATCGTCGAAAACGGGTGGACGGTCCTTGGGTGCGGCTTTTCGCGTCGGAACCCGCCTTCGTTTATTCGGAGCTGATTTCGTTCAATGTGCGACACGCGGCCTTTGAGTTCGACCGGGCAATGGAAACGGACCCCCAATCGGCTTCCAAGTTGATCTCGCAGCTGTCCCGTCGACTCAAAGACTGGATCGAGCGCTTGCCCAATGGCCATTCGTCACCATTCTCCAAGCAGGTTCAGCAGCTCAATGCCGAAGCCGATCTGATACCAAGTCTGGCCAAGCTGACGCGAACAGGGCCTGCGGGAATGTTCCGGGTTGTGCAAAGTATCACGCCCGTCATTAGCCGCCCTCGGGGAGACGCCTTGCAGCAGGCGCGCGCCTTGGTGACAGCCTATCGGTCAACGCACGCACTGTTGCGCAATGCGGTGGAGACCTTGCGCCCCCATGCAATTGCGGCCTTTGAAAAACGCATCACTTCCGGAGATATGGACCCGGCTCTTGGTCTTCTTGTCGCCGAGCTGCGGACCGCCCTGCATGTGGATGCCGTCCTTAACGAAGTGACAGACCGTTTCGTCCGTTTCTATTACGAAGATGTTGTCGGACAGAGCCCTGCCGCAGCTTCGCCCGAACGTGTGCTGCTGCATCTTGCATCGGGCAAACAGTCGATGTTCCTGCCGGAGGGAACGAAACTGACCGCGCGCAAGACGGACAACTCGGTTCAGAGTTTTGCGACGGAAGCACCGGTGCATGTGAGTTCTTCTCAAGTGCAATCGATGGCCACGCTTACCTTTGAGACGCATCCGCAAATTTCATTCAATGCCGAGCTTGGCGGTATCACCGGAATGCAGGTCACTCGTCTGGGCACGGGGGCACCGGGGGCATCTGAACAGGTGGAAGGTGCTGAGCCGGGCCTTTTTTCCGGGGGCACGCAAGTTGCGGGCCAGATGGGCCTGGACATCACGTCGCCGATGTTGGCCCTCGCGCAAGGGACGCGGCGCATTACCATGTCTTTGATGTTTCAGCGTGCTGCGGGTTTGGCAGCACTTGCTGCACCACTGGTCAAAACACGCCCGCGAAATTCGCAAAGTGACGTTCCTGAATCCGAGTTGCTCGCCGCGCTGCAGTCAGATCCGGATTTGGTCCAGATTTTCATCCCGGGCAAACTGGAAGCTGGCGCTCGCACGATCGCCAGCAAAGTCGAGGAACTGGCCGCTGAGCGAGCTGAAAGCCCGGGTCTTGTCAGTATATATGAATATCTGGCGAGCAAGATTGAGAGCGCGGCTCAGCTACGTGTACTTCTGGGCCGGATTGTGACGCTGTGTCTGATCGAACGCGTTCCTTTCCCGACAGGCGCTTTTCGCAGCATCCTGAGCAACAAGATCGAAGCTTTCGAAAAAGAGATGTCCGGCGAAGTCCGCACCAACGTGAAATCGCTCGATACGCCGCGATCCATGATCCTCGACGTTTTTGCACCCGGCGTGGATGGCGCCGTCAGCCTGACCCCTGAGGATATGTTCCAGAAATTGCTGGGGGATGCATTTGACGTCACAATCAGCACCCCAGACGGCCCGATTGCTGCCTCCGTTACACAAATTCTACCTTCTCCCAAAGCCGGTCGCGCAGGGATTACGATTGCATTGGCGCTCGCGCCTGGCATGCCCGCAATTGCCGCGCCCGAAGGAGCGAAATCGCCTACCTTGTCGCTGCGCAATGCCGCCAACCCGCGCATCTGCCCGATTTCATTTTTCGAACGCTACACATTGGAATCAGTCGATTTCGAAGTTGAAGTGAGTGGCATGCGCAAGCTGCATGCGTGGTCCGATGATGGGCCTGTTGTGACCGACCAGACCTTCTTTCCTTTTGGCGCGCGGCCGCAGGATGGCGCGACTTTTCTGGTCGCAAGTCCTGAGCTGGCACAAAAACCGGTTGTTCACGTCGACATCGACATGACCTGGGCGGAACTGCCGGATCGTCTGGGTGGGTTTGAAGCGCATTATGCAAATTACGCGGGCAAACCTGATGTGCCTGAACCGATGTTGGGCGTAACCTATCTGAGCGGGGATGGCTGGAAACCTGTTACCGACGATCCGCTGCCCCTGTTCGAAACGCTCCCGGTAACCGGGGAACTGACACCCGAACGGAAATTTGGTGGCAGGATCAAGGGCCATTCGGTGAGGGCCACCGGTCGCATGACGCCGGAAATGTTCAGTTCGCGCCAGAGCCTTCGGGCAGGTGCGGTGCGTTTGACACTTTCCGGCACAGCGGGTGGATTTCATGCCGATCAATATCCGATGGCCCTGGTCGAAGCGATGCGCCCGCGTCCGCTTTCGTTCAGGGAACGGAGAATCCCTCCCGCACCATTCGTGCCAAAAATCGACGAATTTTCCCTTTCCTACACCGCGCGGTCGTCGATCGAGGTTAATGCCCCCGATGCAGCAAATCCGGGTGAGAGGATCGTGCAGTTCGGTCCCTTTGGTCAGGTCGAAGTATTCCCTAACCGGATGCTGCGCGAGATCGGGCTTTTCCCGCCACGTCTGGGCTACGGACATCTTTTCATCCAATTGGCGGGTGATCAGGCGACGGGACCGGTACCACTTTTGTTTGATATGGCGGAGAGCGGTCATTTGCGACTGGTACCGCGGCCCAATCCGGTCAAATGGTACTATCTCGCGGCGCATGGCTGGCGTGAGCTTTCTGATACCGCAATTTCTTCGGATTCCACCGCAGGGTTGATGCGTTCCGGGCTGGTCATGGTCGACCTGCCGGAGGATTCCATCAATCACTCGCCGGAAATGCCGGAAGGGGGTGTCTGGATTGCCGCCGTTGCGACCGAACCTGATCTGGACGGTTTCCCGGCGCTTTCCGACCTGAAAACAAACGGCGTCTGGGCGCAATGCACGGATGGGACGTATCATGAGATGGAACGGAACCGCGTCTGGACTTTTAATCCGGCCCAGCCCGGTATTGCGGCCATTACCGAAGTGCCGACGCCCGCAGATGTACGCCCGCCCGAGCACCGCGACGCCTTTGTTGCGCGGGTTGGCGAACGGCTCCGGCATCGCAAACGAGCGGTGACGCCCTGGGACATTGAACGGCTGGTTCTGGACGCTTTCCCGGAGGTCTGGATGGCCAAATGCCTTGCCGGGATGAGCCGAATGTCACCTGATCCTGCTCCGGGTAAAGCCACGCTTGTGGTGGTCCGTCAGCCACCGAGCGAACCCTCGGCGCAGATGTTCGACGTCAGTACCCTGCAACGCATCCGCGACTATATTGATGACCTCGCCCCGGAGTTTGCCGAGATCGAGGCCGTCAACCCAACCTTCGACCGTTTGCATGTCAGGGCGAAACTGGCCTTCGACCCTTATCGTGATGACGGAGCCATGGCGCAACGCCTGCAACGGGACCTGCGCCGCTATCTCTCCGTCTGGACGGCGCCGGAGACGCTTGGGCGTTTTGGCTGGTCACTCAATCTCAAGATGCTCAATGCGCACATCAATGATCTGGAATATGTCCGCGGCGTGACCGATTTTTCGGTGCTGCATCTGTCTTCCGATGACCAGGGGTCCCATGTCCTGCTTGATTCCGCCCAGGATGACTGGCGCGGGAAAATAGGCACAGTCGTCCGGGGCTCGCGTCCCTGGAGCCTGCCGCTGTCGGCGGCAGAACATGCGCTGACCGTGGTGGACGCCACACAAAAAGAAGCACCGATCCAAAGTGGAATCAGCCGACTGTCTGTCGGCGGCACGTTGATTGTCGGTCAGAGGATACCGTCGTGACAAAACAAGATCGCACCACTCTGAAATCCTTCTTTCGTGACGGCGCATTGCCGACCGCCAAGGAATACCGGGACTTGATCGACAGCAGTGTAAATCAGGTCGAAGACGGGTTTTCCAAGACCCCGGGGGATGGCCTGCAGCTGAACTCTGTCGGCACCTCTTTGCGTGTCATGAGCCTTTACAAGGGTCTGGGCGCCCCCAATCCGTCCTGGGTCATGGAGCACGGCAAGTCTGAAGGCGCGTTGCATCTACGCCCCGAGCAGGGGCTGTTGCCGCCAACCGGGTCTGCGCCTCAAGGTAGTCCCAAAAAGGCGCTCGGCATGTGTTTCACCCCGGACGGGCGCGCCGGGATCAATACAGACGCCCCGGACTGGCGATTGGATGTGGATGGTGTGGCCAAGATGGATGGGCGGATCGGCGTAAGCTCGCCAGATATCCCGCATGTCCCGGCAGATGGAAAATGGCATGATATCACGGCCGATATCACCGGGTGTCAGGCCTTTGAAGTGATGGCTGGCGTCGGGGGTACGCCGCGCACAGGTCGGTATTCTATGCTGCATGCCATTGCAATGAATGCATTTCATCCGCGCAATCCCATTCTGAACTGGCTGTTCAAGCGGCGTAGCATCAAGGCACAGACAGCGGTCTACGGTAGCTACGCAGATCGGTTGAAATTGCGTTGGGTTGCGGGGGAGGGGCGGCATTTCTTCAAGCTGCAAATCCGGTCCAACGCCCGTTTTGGCAAAGACACGGTGATCCGCTACTCGTTGACCCGCCTGTGGTTTGACGCAACAATGGGCGGATCGCGGGGCGAAGGTGATCGCGACGAGGGATTGTTGTGAGCACGCCCGCGCAAACAGATTTTGAGAACCTGCGCGCGCGGGCTGTGCACTATGCGCAGCAGGCCTCCGGCAACATCTGGACCGACTTCAATCTGCACGATCCGGGCGTGACCCTGCTTGAACAGACCTGTTTTGCACTCAGCGAACTGGGCTATCAAGCCAGACATCCGATCCGTGACATCCTTACAGCTGACGATGGGACGCTGCACTATCCTGATCTGGCGTTATACGATCCGCGGCTGGTGCTACCGGGTGATCCCGTTACGGACCTTGATCTGACATCTTTCCTGTCTGATCTGCCGGGCGTGTCGCGGGCATGGGTGCGCCCGGGGTTTCGTACAGGGCTTTACAACGCTGTGGTCATTCCGGCGGATCAGAAGGACCTTGATGAAACCGCGCTACGCGATCAGGTCGCAGGAATATTTGCCGAGAAACGACCTCTGGCCACCGATCTGGACAAAATTGCCATCGCGCGGCATCGCGATACGGTGCTGAGCTGCACCTTGCACGTGACGGCCACCGCAAACCCCGAACGGGTTGCAGCGCGGTTCTACTATCATGTTGCCGCTATTTTGCGCGGGCGTCCGTATCAGGCCGCCAGCAGCCAGGCCGCCACACGGGAAGACGTCTACAACACGCCGGAGCTTTTCTACCGCCCGCCAGCAGAAACCACCGATACTTTGCCGGAAATTGATGCGCATCTTTCCCGCCTTCGCGCGATCCTGGGTATCGTGGATATTGGCGAACTGGCTTTCCGGGAGCTTCCTGCGGAGGATGCGGGTGCACCTCTGGATCCGACCTTTCCAGCCCTGGTTTTGCCGCATGCTGCCGATGAAATCGAGGTTGAACTTTGGATCGGCGACAATCGTCTGACGCTGGACCACAACCGCATTCATGAGGAATACATTCGCGTCGCGGCTGAGAATATATCGCGGGCGCATCATCATCTTGCCGATGCGGATTGGTCGGTGTTGACGGACGGTCGCCGCCGTAATTTCAGCCGCTCCCATGTCGATGAAATGCTGCCTGCAATCTATCGGATTTACGGTTCAACAACGCGTCAGAACACAAGTATTCGCGGCGCGCAAAGACCAGATGGGCGTCTTGACTCACAGATGAGCCAGTATCGCACGGCCATAGATGGGCAATTGCAAGCCATGAGCGATGCCCTGGCCGCCGTGCCGAAGCTCTTTGACGCAGATACCGATCAGGGATCGAAGGACCCGGCACTGCATGCGCAGCGACTAGAGATCCTTGATTTGCTTTTGGCTGTTCATGGCGAGACGCTGCCAGCAATCCGCCACACAGGATTGCACTGCTATCGAAGCATTGCGTCGCGTCAGGACTTCGAGCTTTTCTGGCGATTGCACTATCTGCGCGCATTGCCTGCCCTGAACGCGGCCCGTGGCACCGGGCCGATGGCCGCGCAGCCGGGCGGTTTCATGGCGCGGCTGGGTCTTCTAGCCGATATTTCCGTGCAGACCGAAAGACCTGCGACGAAAATGATGTCCGACTTGGGATGGTGCCTCGATGCAACGGCAACAGAGGTTCCGCCTGATTTTCCGCGACGTGATTTGTTGATGCCGGTCAATCCTTTCGAGATGCTGGTGCCGCGTGATGATGATGTGGAGCATTTGGATGAGGCTGCGTTTCGCGCGACCGCATGGTGGGGTCCCGATGGTGTTCTGACACCTGAAACTTTCCAACGTGCGGCAAATGCTGATGCTTTCGCAATCACGCCCGTCAGCGGTGGTCGCTGGCAGGTGATATTCGACAGCGGGCATGCTGACGCGGTGTATGCGGTGAAAACCACAGAGGACAAATCGGAGGCCATTGCCTTCGTGAACGAGCTGCGTGCCACCTGGAACGCGCTGCATGAACAGTCGGAATGTGCTTATCTTGTCGAGGACATTCTTTTGCGGTCGTCGGATGATGATTTTGCGTCAAACAGGTGCACATTGGTTCTGACGGGGTGGACGGCGCGGACCACGCTTGACAGCTATCGAACCTATGTCTCTGAACTAGTGCAGCAATTGGCACCGTCGCACGTCGTGATCGACCTGCTCTGGCTCGATTTCCCGCAGATGGTGACCTTTGAAAATCTGCGTGTAGCTGTGGCACAGTCGGACTCTCCTGATTGCAGTAACCTGAAGGCGTTCCTGCGGGATCTCAGGCAAGTGACATGATCGCACACCCGGCTTCATATGAGGATTTGGCGTCACCAAAGCGGCACGTCATTGGTGAATTTGTCACCGCTTTCTCGGTCATCGGCGAAGAGAGCCCATTGGGATCGCCTGAACGCCTTGCACAGCTTGTGAAAACAGAGCTGTTACCGGCGCTATCGGAGGTCTTGGAGGCAGACGCCTATATCGGATATTCCGCCGAGATCGAAATGCTGGAACTGGACCTGGGACATTGGTCAGCAACGCCGGATTGGGCGGAGGTGCGGAGCGTGTTCCGCGCGCAACTCATTGCGGCCCTTGCACCCTATCTGAGGAAAATTTCGTTTGGAGCGATCCAGAACCCGCCAATTGAAGATCGGCCGGATGGCCGCCAAATTGAGCGGGGACCAGAGCGCGCTGATCAGGTTGGCCGGAATGCAACCTTGACCCCTTCCAAGCGTCACCCGGTGCCAGGTTTGTCAGGGGCAAATGACGCTGACCGGAGCAATCGAATGGTGCGTCTGGCAGCATTTCGGCGTCTTCGAGCAAATACGCAGAGTGATGTGGTCACCATGTTGCGCGACACATATCGCGGCGCGCCTGATTTGATCGAGGCGGCTTTGAAAGCCCTACCACATGGTAACCATCGCGAAAGTCTGGCGGGCCTGGTTTCTGGTAACGGGACCAATCCCGTTTTGTCAGGCGAGATTACGCGCCTTAAGGAGGCGATCACTGCCTCCTTTCTGGCATCTGGCCACTCGCGAAAAGAAGCGACAGGCCATGCGTCCAGCTTGATTGCGCGGATATTGTTGCACCCGGCGAGTGCTGCTTTGGAGCCCGATGCATCATCTTGGCACCAAGCATCGCCATTACCCGACGGATCCAAACCAGAAGCAGTGCGCGAAAGGGTGACAGCTGTCGTAACAACGACTTCACAGGGGGACCGGCCCGTTGGGGATGCAGTTGTCGCGAGGACAAAAGAAGACGCAAAGCAAGAGGCTTTGGAGTCGGGAAATGCGGATGCGCCAATCTCCGGGTGGTCGTTTTCCGAGGCGGGCGTAGATCAACTGCGTCAGGAGTGGCAACACTTTCCGTCCCGGGTACTGGCAAAATTCGAAACGATGCCGATACCTGAATTGGTGTCGATAGTGACATCTCTTGCTCCGCACAGAAACTCCGATTTCGAGAAGACTATCGAAACACTTGCGACAGAAGCCGCCCGCCCGTGTGATGCATTGTTATATGTCTTGCGATCACAGTTGAGCGGCAACCCGATCGACATGGAACTGGCCCTTCAGGCCGGCAGTCACCCAGGCAGGACCGAAACCGATCCCACTGATCACCGGGATGGTCATGATGATCTATCCATCGCAGGACAAATATCAAACTCCTATCAGGCCAATGATCCTGGCGTGGCGTCTGAACCTGAGCGCGATCCGTCACCAGTATCCAAGGCCCGTAGTTGGCTGGACGTGCTCAGCGCTTTCGGATCGGTGCAAAAGAGCGAGGTAGGGCTTGCACATGACGTGATGCTCAGATCGTCTTCACAGACTGACCAGACTGACCAGACTGACCAGACTGACCAGACTGACCAGACTGACCAGACTGACCAGACTGACCAGACTGACCAGACTGACCAGACTGACCAGACTGACCAGACTGACCAGACTGACCATGTCAATCTTCCAATGAATCCGCCTGTTTGGATTTCACGGCGCAAAACTGCGCCCGGACCTGGTCAGTTGAAAGAAAGAGGGGGCGAACAGGATGTTGCGGCACCTCCTGAGCGGAATAGATCGGAGGGAACGAGCCTGGCAGATCAGGCTTTTGATGCGGCAAGCAAAGAGGGTCAGAGGCGCAACGACGCTGGTGCGAACCGAGACACGCAACCTTCGCAGAGGGATGAGCCGGGAAACTCGGATATTGTTTCAGGAGAAGATAGCGGCGCTGGGACGCGTGCTGGCGTGTCAGACGTTTCCGGGGAGGCGCAGAAGATAGCCAAGCGGGAGAGCACAGATCTCTCATTTGCCCGCACCGAAAATGCTGAGGATGCTGACCACGCGCAGGCTGACGCTTTCGACCGATCATTCAACACCGACCAATCAAAGAACCAGCAAGAACGCGATGCCGTTGAAAGTGATTATGATCGGGATCCGACGCTTGACCGGTCTAACCGGCAGGTAAAAGGGTCTGTTGGGTCCGGGTCCCCTGAAATCGATTCCCGATCTGAAAGGAGAGCTTCCAGGGACGATCCGGAACGGGGCCAGAAACCGGATTTGCAGGATGTAACGGATTCGGAACCCGGGCAGCTGGATGGCGCGACACCGGAAGCTTCGGCGCCAAACCCGGGACGCATAAAACCCGGGACTGAAGTCGAGGAAGACGTCAACTTGGATCCCGCAGCGTCGGGTGGTGGGCACCTGCCGGGTGGTGATCTTCCATCAGTTGAAGGCCAGGAAACGCCTCTTGCGCCAATGTCATCAAAGGAGGTTTCCGCTGAGCCGGTACCCACCGTTACTTCGGAGAGACAGAAGGCAGAGGCGTTGCTGAAAGCGTCGCAGGCGAAGAGCGAGGTAAGAGATCAGCACGTTGCTTCTGATGTCGGGCAAGGCGGGGAGGGGGTTCTTTCTGAACGATCTGTTGATACCAACCGTAGGTACGCTGAAAACGCCACACCCGCCGATGATCTAGGTGGCAACGACGCCCCGCTGTCGGTAACCGAGGAAGGAGGCACGATTGGTTCAACACCTGCGCGTTCTGCTGATCACGCTGGTCCGCCAAGGGCTGACCAGACAACAAGGCCGCTTGCACCGAATGATGACGGATCAGACGCGACACCGATATTCCGCACTTCCCAACCTGTGAGTTCTTCTCAAACGAGGCCTGATGCGACGGATACGCTGCCTCCAGATTTTCCGTCGTCCGAGGATGTCGTCGATGCGCTTGTTGAGGCAGCATTCGGAGCGCACGCACAGGATTTTCGCGCGACCGTCGCCGCAATATGGTCGGCTTTACCGCAAGCGGCAAAAGACGGCTATGGAAGGTTATCCATCGAGCATGAAGCCGCGCAGGTTCTGAGCGCTGCCGAACTTGAATGGGAAAAACTGGGCATCGAAGACCGTCTGCTGCTCGACATGGTCGCGCAAAACGGGGTGGTGGACAGGGATCTTCCACATTTTGTCAAAGATCTGCTGCAACTGATCGCACCAGAACAGATGGCGCGGAACGCCTTGTTGCGGTTGTTGGTTGTACGGGTTGGGTACGCTTCTGGTGAAGTGCCGCCGGCGTTGCGGTATCGGTTGAAATCCATTCTCCAACAGCTTCTGGATGCCGCAACACCAGATGTTTCCAGCGATCAAGCGACTCCGAGAATACCGGCCAATCAGGCTTCGCAACATCAATTGCTAACGGCCCATGCCGGGCTGATCCTGTTCCACCCTTACTATAAGATGCTCTTTTCGAGGATGGATTTGCTGACGTCCAAGGATGATTTGTTGCCTGATCAAATTAACCGAGCCGCAGCTGTCCTCAATGCCCTTGCGGGGGTGAATGACTTGCCCGGTCCCATGGACCCGTTGCACCGTGTTTTGTTGGGGATGCCTGATGGCATGGAAGCGCCAGTTCCTGACGAATTGTCAGTTGTCGAACTTGATCTGGTCGACAGTTTGATCCGTGCTGTGATCGATCAATGGGCGAGGCTGGGCCAAACCTCCCCGGCCGGTTTGCAGGAGGCATTTGTCCGGCGCGGTGGTCAGCTTCATTTTGATGACACCGGCGCTCATCTTCGGGTCGATCCCGGGCCCTTTGATGTGCTGCTTGACGGGTTACCCTGGTCGCTGGGTCCGACAGTTGCGCTCCCATGGATGCCGACCCCCTGCCATATTCGCTGGAGGGATAATGATGCCTAGCGCCCCCAATCTCGTTGAGCTGAAAGGGAATGCGACGCCCCATGCTGTGGCTGTCGAAGCGGAACTGGCGTGGTTGTCGCAGGTTATCGAGACGCGGCTTTCCCATTTCTTTGATGCAACGGGGGCTGCATTCGTTATGCCCTCACCTCCGCCGCTTCGGCCCGGCTCGGCTTTGCGGGACCTGGTCACTGAAAACCGCTTGAGCGTTGGTGAGCGCTTGGTCATCGCTTTGGCGATTGCACCGCATGTGAATTCAGCGATCCTCGATCCGTTCTTTGTCAAAAACGCGGCGATCGACCGGGCCTTTTCACAATTTGGCGGGCAACATAGCGGGGCAGGTGGGTTTCAACCAACCGCAGAGACGGCGCTGTTCCTGCTTGCTGGCGCGGAGACTTCGGACCGCATTGCGGCCATGGCAATTTTTGAGGCGGATCGCCCGCTACGAAAACGAGCAGGGATACTGCTGGGAACGGCGGGTCCGGAGACCAAGGCGTTTGGGAACCTTCTGGATATCTCGGTGCACCGGCTGGTGGCGTTGTGTGAAGGCTCCCCGCCGCGCCCGGATTTTTCACCGAGTTTCCCTGCGCAACGCTTGCAGACAAGCCTGGAATGGTCGGATCTCGTCTTGCCCAGAGATTTGCACTACGCCTTGGGTCACGTCATCGCGTGGCTGGAAAACCGGGAAAAAATCCTGTCGGACTGGGGTCTGCACAAGCAATTTGGCAAGGGTTTCAAGGCACTTTTTTATGGCCCGCCAGGGACGGGAAAGACGCTGACCGCCTCCCTCTTGGGAAAGCGCACGGGCATGGATGTCTACCGCGTGGACCTGTCGATGGTTGTGTCCAAATACATTGGCGAGACCGAAAAGAACCTTGGTCTTGTGTTTGACATGGCGGCTGAACGGGAATGGATATTGTTCTTTGACGAGGCGGATGCCCTCTTTGGTGCGCGCAGTGCGACCTCTTCGTCAAATGACCGATACGCCAATCAGGAAGTGGCCTATTTGTTGCAGCGGATCGAAGATTGCGAGAGCCTCGTGATCCTTGCCACAAACCTGCGCAGCAACATTGATGATGCGTTTTTCCGCAGATTCCAGATGTCCGTTGGCTTTGTTAAACCGGATGCCGGGCAGAGGCTTCAAATCTGGCAGAACGTGCTGGCAAAGGTTCCGTTGGCGGATGATGTCGATGTCCAGAGAATGGCCCGTGATTACGCTCTGGTAGGCGGATCGATTTCCAATGTTGCCCGCACCGCTGCTATCACCGCTTTGCGTCGCGAAAGCGCAACCGTTGCGGCCGAAGATTTCAAACATGCCATCACGACCGAGATGCGCAAAGAAGGACGTACGTCATGACGATTATCAGACGTTTTCTGACCCGTTTTTGGGTCGTTGCTGCCCTTGCGATTGGAACACCGGTGGCAGCCTTGGCCAATTGTACCGACTTTCAGACTCTCGGGAATGAGGCATTCGAGGGATATGACGTCGGCACCGTCCAAACTGGTCTACGCGCCGCACTTGAGGATAGCAACGCACGTCTGAAAGACGGGTTTATGGGTAGCGTGACCCGCGCTGCCCTTGTGAAGCTCTGTGAGGATGTGCCGCGAAGGGGGAATGGCCCGGATATCACTCAGACTCTTGATTTAGCAACAGATTACGGCGTTCTCTCCGGGCTCGTTTCCGAATGGCGCAGTCTCGTATTGTCGAGCGATGTGATTTCCAGCCTGGCGCAGTCGAATGCTACGTCGCGGCTGGCGCTTCGGTTTGCGGCCGGGCCGCAGGTCGCATCAGCAGCCCTGACGGGAACCACATCCATTGCGGATTGCAATGCATTGAGCACGACAGAGGCCCTTTCACCTGAGGTTCAGGCAGCGCTTGATCTTCTGTCCGGCCCTGATCTTGGCTATGCTCTTGTCGACATTTGTACGGCTTTCCCGATTGCTGGCACTGGCGAGGATTTCCTGTCAGCAATGACGCGAATAGGTCAGATCGACCTCACCATGCCCGGCGGCGTAGATGATCTGATGTCGGACGCTTTTGGAACCTGGCTTGGGCAATCGGCGGGAGACAGGCTACCACGCCTGTTGGGATCTGTTCCGGCCGTGCTGGCACTGCTCAAGGAGTATGATGATAGCAAACTGACCGCCCCCGTCGTGGTCGATACGCCCGTACCAGTCGCCAAACCGGCATCCTGCACGGTTCATGCTGTTGACAGTTCGACACGTTACTTCGCGTTTTCGGAGGATAATCTGAAGGCGCTTACGGAAAACGTTGATGTGCAGACAGCATTTGAAGCTGTCAAGGACATGCAGTTTGCAAGCGCGCAGCAGTTATGGGCAGCATTGCAGGTCAATTTGCAGGGTGTGCTTGATCAATGCACCATGGACCAGATCAAGGAACTGGTCATCGGCCCGGAATTCCTGCCCAGAGCGTTCCTGATAGATGAAAACGCCACCAAATCTCTCAGCTTTATCGACCAACTGCAGGACGTTATGCCCGTGGTCGAACCCTTCATCGGGCGTATTGCCCCGGATGAAGAGACATTGATCTCCGGGCTCACCGCCGCAGTGACGGGACAGGTGACGCTGACGATAAACGAAGAAGTCGAAGTGGCCGCAACGACACTTGCTGCGGCTGCGGAGCCGGTTCCTCCGGTGTTGGACACCTTGCCCGAAGGTGTCCCGGAATATGAATTGCCTGAGCCACCGGCGACGATCGGAGTTACGGATGCCACAGATTTGGCCATCGCCAGCACGGTTCTGAACGACGCATTTCGGGAAGCGCTCGCAACGAGCAACTACCTGCCCGCGACCCAGCCTGAAATCCTGAAAGGAGATGTGCGCCGCATTCTACGCCCGGTCGCCCAGGAACAGATTGCCGCAGAAGTTGCCGATAAGATGGCGCAGATCGAACCGGTGATCACGTCTACATGGTCCCTCACACCCAGTCTCAAGTCCAGAATTCTGGACTTGCCGGATGTCAGCGATCTGGTGGATGACCCCACCAGCGACGACCTTGCGACACGGCTTAGATCATTGGTGGGTGTCGAGTATCCGTCAGCAAGGCTGTTTCAATCCGCATTAAACGCCGTGCCCCCTGCGGAAGGCGCGGACCCCTCGGAGCCGCCCTTGTCGGAACAACTGGTCGCCGCTGCTGCCGCATTGGCGCAACGCGAGGTCCCTGACAAATTCAAGGAACGTGCATTTGGTCCTTTGGCGGCGCCCGATTGCGGATGCGTTCCGAAAAGAGACGACACTGCAGAAGTCTATGGGTTCTACCCTTTCTGGTTCGCGCCCCTCAAAGATGCACCGCCCCCGGACGACAGCGAAGACGCCCCACCTGCGCCGACCTTGCAACTTGTCGATTTCGAATTGATCAGCCGTCTCGCGTTCTATGGAATGGAGATGACCTATGCCAACCCCGAAGGCGATGAAACGACGCGAAACCTGTCCTTGATCCATCGAGATCGTTGGATTGAGGCCCGGCGGAGTTTTGTGAATTCGGCGCACCGGCATCGTGCCAAAGTGGATGTGGCGTTTGATCTGCGTGACTGGTCCAACTGGACGGCAAGTGAAATTGATAATGCCACCACCGAAATCACCAAACAGTTGCAAGCCTTTGAGCGTATTCCAACTGAAACGGTGGCAGACCTTCGCGCCGCGCTGCCGACGCTCTTTGATGCGACCTATCCCGACGGTGTGACGCTGGTTTTTGAAAACTATGCAGACAAGACGATGGCTGATCTGAATGCCCAGAACCTGATCGATATCGTTCGCGCAGTGCACGCCAAGTTACCGCAGCCTGAAAACCAACATGTCAACATTGCGCTCGATTTTGCCCTGATCGACATCCCCGGCCAAGAACCGGTGTTGAGCAATCTCAGCGATTTGCTTTTGACCGGCCGGTCCTTGGCGCAGAAACGTGTGGAGGGTCAGGAAGAAGGGCAGTTTTCCCGCAAGGAACAGGAAGAGGCAAAGATCGTGGACAAGATTCTGATCTTTCTGGAGCGCCCAACGACGGAAACGAAAAAGCGTCTGCGCGCCGGCATGGATCGCAGTGATTTCCGGGGTAAGGAGCGCTCGGAAATCCTGCGCAGCATCATTCCGATTGTCCCCCCCAGCGGGCATGAGTTCGTATTTCAGCGCCATCAAGAAAGCGACGTTACTGACGAAGAGGCGCTGAAATATTCGCAATTCGTTGATGACGTAATCTATTTTGAAGACAACTTTTCGGGTATCGGGTTCTGGCCCGTCCCGCGCTTGGCAGATACGGATATCGCCACGATCAAGGCAACAATCGCCGGGGACTGGAACCTGCACAGCCTTCCCAAGGAGCTCAGCACAATTCGGGTTCCGCTGGAACAGGTCTGCACATGGGCTTGCCCGAACCGTGCCTATATTTCGCTGATCGCGGCGGCCCTCTTTGTTTTTGTGCTCATTCTGACGCTGCGGTCGTTCTATAGCGGCGCCATCAATCAATTGGCCTTCCGGCTTGGTGTTGTCTGGATCGGCATGGCCGCTGTGATCGCGATGTTGCTGATCCTGGACATTTGCGACTACCGGTCGTTCTGGCCACGCATCTTCGTGATCTGGTTAATCGCCGTTCTGGGGCTCATCATCGGATACAATTTTGTGCAGCGGGTGAAAAACGGGCCGAAACCGTGACCGGGTTCAAAACTGTTGAAGCCGCTTGCAGGTCTCGCGGGTGTTCAGGGTAATAGCGCAGTTGATGCGCACGGTTTGATTCAGGTTGCCAACAATGGAGCCCGCCAACTGTTGCCCGGCGAGGTGGCCGATTTCTCGTGCTGGCAGACGGACCGTGGTCAAGGCGGGTGTCATTTCTTCGGATCCTTTGAAATCGCCAATGCCGATGATCGAAAGGTGATCAGGGACCTTCAGCCCGATACTTTGTGCGCCATACAATGCGCCGACCGCCAGCACGTCATTGCCGCATAGCAAGGCGGTGGGCTTGTGCTCTCGATTGAGAATCCCCGTCACCGCTTGTTTGGCTTCAGATAGGCTATAGAGACTTTCGGTCATCCATCGTTCCTGCAGATCGACACCCGCTGCCGCCAAGGTCTTGCATGCCCCATCAAATCGCCCTCGGGCACGGTCATTGTCGGGAAGGGGCGGAAACAAAAGTCCGATGTCCCGGTGACCGTGATCCAGCAAACATTGCGCCGCCAGTTGGCCGGCCAGAGCATTGTCAGCCCCCACACAAGACAGCCGCGATTCCGCGTCGTAGTTCCAGATCGATATGGCGGGTGTCTTGTTACTTTCCAGCAATTGATAGGTCTCTTCGGAATGGTCCTGTCCGATGAGCGCCACGCCATCCACGCGATGTTCAAGGAATTTGCGGACTGCCGCATATTCGCGTTCCAGGTCGTATCCATGGGATGCCACCAGAATTACGAAACCATGCGCTTCCACCGATTGTGAAAACGCCTGAATGAGCTCCGCGAAGATCGTGTGATCAATTGTCGGGACCACAAGGCCAATCGTTCCGCTCCGGATACCATGCATCGTCTGGGCGGCACGGTTTCGGATGTAGCCCAGGTCGCGCACCGCTTTGTCAATCTTTTTGCGAGTCGCAGGTTTTACCTGATCGGGGTGATTGAACGTCCGCGAAACCGTCGAAATAGAAACTTGGGCGCGCTTTGCAACGGCAAATATATCCACTTTATCTATCATTTATCAGTGCCTTATAGGAAAATATGAGCTCAAAAATGAAAACATTTGCAAAACTATTTTCATTGCCTACCCTGTTTTGTCAAGGAAGTTTGGCTGGGGAGCCTTTAAATGGAATTCATCTTCTATTTCGGCGATGTCTTTACACCCATCAACTTTGGGCTGCTCTTGCTGGGCACCATTGGCGGGCTCATCCTGGGGGCCACGCCCGGGTTATCACCCACCATGGCCGTGGCCTTGCTCATTCCATTTACGTTTCAACTGGAGGCGGCGCAGGGCCTCATTCTGCTGGGGGCGGCCTATACATCCACAGTGGCGGGCGGTGCAGTCTCTGCGATTTTGCTAAAAATTCCGGGTGCTCCGGCGAACATCGCCACAACGCTCGACGGCCACACAATGGCGCAGAAAGGCGAGGGGGCCAAAGCGCTGCAATTGTCATTTCTGTCCTCGGCTGTCGGGGGGATATTCGGTGTTCTCTTGCTTATCTTTCTGACGCCTGTGCTGGCGAAATGGGCTCTGGCTTTTGGTCCCAGTCATCTTTTCTGGCTGGCGATCCTAGGGGTAACTGTCATCGGGTCTCTGGATTCGCGTTCGGTGGTGAAGGGGTTGCTTTCGGGGTGTATCGGCCTGTGGCTGGCCACAATCGGTTTTGATGACATCATGGGCGCGCAACGGTTCATCTTCCACCCAGCGCTTGGGGGCGGTATCAATATCATTGCGGCATTGATCGGGCTTTTTGCCATCCCGCAGGTGATCACCATGTTCGCCAAAGGCCGCCGGAATGATGGTGCGGAAGTCATTCAGGTTCAAAAACACCCGATTTCCGGGGCGATTACGGAACTGATGCGCAACAAACGCGCCATGAGCATCGGGACGCTCACAGGCTCCGTCATCGGCCTGATCCCGGGTGTCGGTGGGCAGATCGCCGGGCTGGTTGCCTATGACCAATCCAAGAAGTTCAGCCCTGATCGTGACAAATTCGGCACCGGCCATCCCGAAGGTCTTGTCGCGGCGGAATCGGCGAATAACGCGATGGTTGGCCCGTCGCTGGTGCCGTTGCTGACCCTCTCGATCCCCGGATCGCCCACGGCGGCGGTACTGTTGGGGGGGCTGCTGATTCATGGCATCTTTCCAGGCACCGACCTTTTCGACAATCACCCGGATGTGGCCTGGACATTCATCAATTCGATGCTGATTGGCCAGGTTCTGATGTGTATTTTCGGTCTTTATGTGGCCGGGATGGCGGCGCGGGTGGCCCAGGTGCCGCAAAGCGTGATGGCCGCTGTGGTTCTGGGGCTCGCGGTCTTTGGCAGCTACTCGGTGCAGTCCAGTATGGGAGATGTCTACGTCATGGCCGGGCTTGGCGTGATGATGTACTTCCTCGAACGCTTTGGCTTTTCAGCCGCCCCACTGGTGCTGGGTCTGATCCTCGGACCCATTGCTGAGGCGAATTTCATCCAGGGCAGCATGATCGCCACTGCAACAGATGGAATGGGTCCCTATTTCCTCGGCGGCGCACTCAACCTCTTCCTGATCGCGGTGGTCATCGCCTCGATTTTCTACTCCGCTTACATGGAGTTACGCAGCCGTCGCTACACCTCCAAAGAGGAGATCATGGCATGAGTGATATCAGCCTGCCGCGTGTTCAGCACATCATAGGGTCGGGGATCGTAGCCGCCGTCGGCATCTGGGTCGCCTATGTCAGCTACACCCAGCAACCGTCCGAAGCCTTTTTGTTTCCACGTCTGATCGCGACTGTCTTTGTTTTGCTGGCCATCTGGACATTTGCCAAAGCCTGTCTCGGCTGGACCAAGGTTGGCAACGGCATTTCCGCCAGGCAGCTCCGAAATCTGGCACCGGGTTTGATCATCGCACTGATCTACATCTTCTGGGCGGCCAAGGGATTGGGGTTTTATACCGCAACCTCCATCGCCTTTTTTATTCTGTTGAGCCTTTATGATCCGGCACCACACGGCGTGCTCAAATCCTGGCTCAAACGCATCATCATCACGGCCTGCTTTATGGCTGTCATGTACGGTCTCTTCGCCTTGCTGCTGAAAGTCTACACACCGCGAGAGATATATTTCTGAACCGCAAACAGCGGCAGATCATTTTGGGAGGAACTACCATGAAGAAAGTAATCGCCGGGGCCGCCATTGCCCTAATGGGACTGACCACGACCGCGACGGCGGATGGTCACGCAAACTACCCAGACCGACCGATCATGATGATGGTCAGCTACGGGGCCGGGGGGGCCACGGATTTTCAAGCGCGCATCGTGACGATGACCGCCGGGAACGAGGATGCGCTAGGCATGCCGATCGCGATCCTCAACAAGCCCGGTGCGGGGGGGCGTGTCGGCTGGAACTGGCTCGCCGGTCAGGCCGAAGCGGATGGTTATACGCTTGGTGCATATAACGTCCCACATTTCATTGCCCAATCAATCAAAGGCGGTGTCGAGTATTCGGCTGACAGTTTCGAGCCCATCGCCAATTGGGGCGCGGATCCTGCCGTGCTGGTTGTCGGCGCGGACAGCGAATTCAACACGCTTCAGGATGTGGTCGATTTTGCCAAGGCCAATCCAGGTAAGCTGACCACCTCGGGCGCGGGGCTTTTCGTCGGTCACCACATTGCTGCACTGCAAATGGAAAAAGCAGGCGATATGAAAATGGCCTATATCCCGACAAAAGGCGGTGGTGCTGCGGCCATGAAAGCGGTGATTGCAGGCGAAGTGATGGCCGGTATCAATAACCTTAGCGATGCTTTCCGTGCGCGTGAGGCGGGCAATGTCAAAATCCTCGCGGTCGCCGATCTGGAGCGGAACGACTTTTTGCCGGATGTTCCCACGATGATGGAAGGTGGTCTGGATGTAGACAATGCCTCCGTGAACTTTCGCGGCGTGATGGTGCCCAAGGGTACGCCGGAGGGGATCATCGACAAGCTTGCAGAAACGGTTCCGACCATGTTCGAGAACAGCCGCGTCGCGGGCAAGATGAAAGCGGGCGGCTCGCCCATGCACATCATGACCCGCGACGAGGTTCTGGCCATGTGGGCCGCGCGCGAAGAAACGCTGAAAGAACTGCTGGCCGGTTTGTAATCTACGCCGTCCCCATCCGGTCAGCCGGGTGGGGACCCCCTTCAGAGGAACATGCAAATGAACGTCCATGATGATCTTGCCGAGGTTGATGCCATTGTTGCAAGGGCGCGCCACGCACAAAAAGCCTATGAGGTCGGTGGATCGCAAACCCGATACGACCGGGCCGCACAGGCCGCTGCCTGGGCCATCATGGAACCCACCCGTAACCGCCATCTTGCGGAGCTTGCGGTCGAGACAACCGGCCTCGGCAACGTGCCGGACAAGATCACCAAGAACCATCGCAAAACCTTGGGTCTGATGCGCGATATTGCGCCGGCCAAGACATACGGCGTGATCGCCGATGACCCGGAAACAGGTATCACCGAAATCGCCCGCCCGATGGGTGTGATCGGCGCCGTCGTGCCCTCCACAAATCCCGCGGCGACGCCGGCCAACAACATCATCAACGCTTTGAAATGCGGCAATGCCATTGTCCTGTCGCCGTCACCCAAGGGCGTGCCCGCCTGCGAGACCCTGCTGAAATACGTACACGCGGAATTCGACAAGATTGGCGAAGACCATGATCTGGTGCAGATGGTGCCGGGCAAGGGCAGCAAGGAGAAGACCCAGCGTCTGTTGGAGACCACCGATCTGATCGTCGTGACGGGGTCGCAGAATAACGTCAAACGGGCCTATACCTCTGGCACGCCCGCGCTTGCCGTTGGTGCAGGCAATGTCACCGTGATCGTTGACGAAACCTGCGATCTGAAAGCAGCTGCAGAGAAGATCACGGCCTCCAAGACCTTCGACAACGCCACGTCCTGTTCTTCGGAAAACGCGATTGTGGCCGTTGATGAAATCTACGATGCATTTGTTGCGGAACTGGCGCAAGCGGGGGGGGCTTTGGTCAAGGACGAAGATCGCATTGTCAGGGCCCTGTGGCCTGACGGGCATCTCAATCGCGCGGTCATTGCGCAGGATGCCGACAAGATGCTGCAAGCGCTGGAATTGACGCAGGAGGTCCCGGCAGAAACCAAATTCCTCGTGGTTGAGACCTCGGGCATCGGCCATGAACACCCGCTATCTGGCGAGAAGCTGTCACGTGTGGCAGCACTCTATCGTGCGGCAGATTTTTCCGATGCGATGACCGTTGCCGGGAAAATTCTGGCCTATCAGGGGGCAGGACATTCCATCGGCCTACACTCGCGAAAGGATGATCGGGCTTTGCAATTGGGTACGGCCATTCCGACCTGTCGCGTGATCGTCAATCAGGCGCATTGTTTCGCGACCGGCGGGGCTTTTAACAACGGAATGCCCTTTTCACTCTCCATGGGCTGCGGATCATGGGGCGGAAACTCTATTGATGACAACCTGCATTGGCGGCATTTCTTGCAAACGACAAAAGTCATTCGCGAAATTCCGCCGCGCGAGCCAGAAGTTGCAGACATCTTCGGCGACTACTGGGAAGTCGCTGGTCAATGATCTTCGCGCCGGATACGCCCCCAAAGGGGACGCTGCGCGACTGGGTTGATCATCGCGCCGCGAGCGGTGGGACAGCGTTTGTCTTCTGGGATGATCCTGAAGGATTGGATTGGAAGTCTCTTCAGGCTGAAGCCAGAAAGATAGCCATGGCCCTCACGGCCCAAGGCCTTGAAAAGGGTGAAAGTGTCGCGATCCTCCAACCTAACGGCCGCGAAGGCGTGCTGGCTTTTTATGGTGCGGTCTACGGCGGGTTCCGCGCCACCATGATCAACCTTGCGGCAGGTCAGGATGCGATTTCCTATGCGCTGGAGCATAGTGAAGCGAAGGTCGCGATCGTCCATGACAGCGTCCGGTCGCTTTTTGAGGCCACACGGCCTGGAGCGATGGCAACGATGGATGTATCTGTCGCGGTGACTGACGCGAAATTACACGACGTGGCGCCATCGGATCATGCGCTGTTGATGTACACATCCGGTACGACAGGTCGGCCAAAAGGGGTTGTGCATACACAGTCAAGCCTGCTTGCCGGCGGGTGGACCACGGCAATTGCCCATGACCTTTCGCCTCGGGACCGTGCACTCTGCGTTCTGCCCATTTGCCATATCAACGGATTATGTGTGACTGTCATTGGGGCTCTTGTCTCGGGTGGCTCGGTTGCGATGTGTCCAAAATTCTCGGTCAGCGGATTCTGGACACAGGTCAGTGAAATGGGTGCCACCTGGTTCTCCGTGGTTCCGACGATCATCTCCCATCTGCTCCATGCAAAGGGCGCACCAGGCGCAGAAACCATGGATCGGCTGCGGTTTGGCCGTTCGGCTTCTTCTGCTCTGGCGCCGGATGTCCAAAGCGCCTTTGAAAAGAGGTTCAAGGTTCCCATCATTGAGACCATGGGATTGACTGAAACTGCAGCCCAGATCCTGTCCAACCCGTTGCCGCCGGGCATACGCAAAATCGGGTCTCCGGGAATTGCATATGGCAATGAGGTTGCAATTCTTGCGCCCGATCTGACCGAATGTCCTTGTGATACAGAGGGCGAAATTGCGGTTCGTGGGCCCAATGTGATGCTCGAATATCTCAAGAACCCCGATGCCACCAATGGGACCTTCGCGGACGGTTGGCTGCGTACCGGTGATCTGGGGAAAAAAGACGCGGATGGATATCTGTTCGTCACCGGGCGGCTCAAGGAGTTGATCATCAAGGGGGGGGAGAACATCGCCCCGCGTGAGATTGATGAGGCGCTTTATTCGCATGGTGATGTCATTGAAGCGGCCGCATTTGCGCGCCCCTGCAAGACATATGGTGAGCGGGTGGAGGCTGCTGTTCGGGTCCGGGATGGGTCGCGCCTGACAAACGATGACCTCGTGGACATCTGCGTGCAGAAACTTGGCAGATTCAAAGCACCTGACCGCATTCATTTCTTGCCGGAACTGCCCAAAGGTCCGTCAGGAAAGATTCAGCGATTGAAGTTGCTTGCGGTCACCTAATCGACGACATCGTCAGATGGTTCTGAAAGTGAAGACAATCGTCATTGCCACTCCGACACAGATCACGATTGACCTGATGACCCGCGCGGATAGCCTGCGGGCCAGCAATGCGCCACAATACCCTCCGACGGTCGCTGATACCATCATCAGCAGAGCCTGTGGCCAGTAAATTATTCCCGCCAGGGCGAAAGTGACCACTGAGGCTGCGGAAAGAATGAATGACATCGCGTTTTTGAGACCGTTCATAACGTTGAGATCCCGGACACCCAACGTCGAAAGCAGCGCCAGCAGAATGATACCGAGGCCGCCGTTGAAATAGCCGCCATAAATACAGACGATCAGGGTGCTGAGCGTACCTAGGTTTCCAGTCGTTTGCGAACGCCGTTCAGCCCAGTTTGAGATGCGTTTGCCCACTGCAAAGACCAGTGTTGCGAAACCTAGCAGCCATGGGACCACTGCAGAAAACACAGTCGCGGGCGTCACCAGCAACAACAGCGAACCCAGAACGCCGCCAAGTACGGACAAGCCCAGAAGCGCGCTCAAATGTCTGCGCGGGTAAACGCGTAGTTCATCCAGAAATCCTAACGCACCGCTTAGATAACCCGGAAAGACGGCCACGGCGCTTGTCGCGTTGGCGGGGATGGCTGGCACACCTGCAAACACGAGTGCGGGGAAAGTCAGAAAACTGCCGCCTCCGGCAATTGCATTGATGACCCCCGCGAGAAATCCGGCAGATGTCAGAAGGCATATTTCAAAGATTGTCAAAGGGAGGTCTCAGATTGTGTGTTGATTTGGGGAGCGTTGCCGCAGTTTCCGGTGAGTTTTGAAATCGCCGTTGACCTCGGGTTTTGCAACTCCAAATCGACTTGGACTTAAAAAACGAGGCCTGTCTATTGAGGATGACCAGCGCGCACCTGTCTGGCAATGACAACACGTTGAACGTCTGAGGCGCCTTCATAGATGCGCAACGCTCTGATGTCGCGATAGAGACGTTCCACCGTTTCCCCCGATTTTACACCGTCGCCACCGTGAAGCTGTACCGCTTTGTCGATCACGCTCTGCGCCCGATCTGTTGCAAAGAGTTTGGCCATTGCGGCCTCACGGGTCACGCGTGGCGCGCCGCTATCCTTGGTCCAGGCCGCGCGGTAGACCAACAGCGCCGCGGCATCTATGTCCAGCGCCATGTCGGCGATATGGCCTTGGACCATTTGCAAATCAAACAATGGGGCCCCGTGAATCTGCCGGGTTTCGACACGTGTCAATGTTTCGTCCAAGGCCCGCCGGGCGAACCCCAAAGCGGCAGCAGCGACGGTTGATCGGAAAACATCCAGGACCGACATGGCGATGGCGAAACCCCGTCCGCGCTCTCCGATCGAGGCCGCTGCCGGAACGCGGCAGTCGCTGAAGCGCAGAGTGGCGAGCGGGTGGGGGGCAATGGTTTCCAAACGTTCCGTTACTTCGAAGCCGGGCAAATCTGGCGTGACAATAAAGGCAGATAGCCCCTTGGCACCCGGTGCTTCACCGGTACGGGCAAAGACGGTGTAGACATCCGCAATGCCGCCGTTGGAAATCCAGGTTTTTTCGCCGTTCAATACATAGTGAGCGCCGTCGCGTTCTGCTGTCATCGTAGAATTGGCAACGTCCGATCCGGAGCCCGGCTCGGTGAGGGCAAAGGCGGCGATGGCCTCTCCGGAGCGGGTTTTCGGCAACCATTCCGCCCGTTGATCGGGTGAGCCAAAAAGGGAAATCGCACCCGAACCCAACCCCTGCATTGCAAAGGCGAAATCCGCCAAGCCGTCATGACGCGCCAACGTTTCGCGGATCAGGCAGAGACTGCGCACATCCAGCACGCCTCGTTCCGAGCCCGAATGGGTGAGAAACCCGCCTTCTCCGAGACGTGTCACCAACACCCGACAAGCGGCGTCGGTATCCCCGTGATCGATATCTCCCAAGGCGGATTGCGACCAATCCTCCAGCTTCGCGGCCAGGGCGCGATGCCGGTCTTCCAGAAAAGGCCATTGAAGAAAGGATTTATCTGCCATCAATCGCCCTCAAAGACGGGTTTTTCTTTGGCCACAAAGGCATGGTAGGCCCGGTGAAAATCCTGCCCCTGCATGCAGATGGCCTGCGCCTGCGCCTCAGCCTCGATGGCCTGCTCGATGGACATCGACCACTCCTGCGCCAGCATGGTCTTGGTCATCATATTTGCAAAACCCGGACCGTCCGCAATGCGACGCGCAAGCCCATTGGCTTCTTGGGTCAGTTGATCTGTCGCTACGATCTTGTTGAAAAATCCCCAAGCATGACCCTCCTCGGCAGTCATGGAGCGCCCCAAATATAGAAGTTCCGCAGCCCGCCCCTGACCAATGATCCGTGGCAGAATGGCACAAGCCCCCATGTCACATCCTGCCAACCCGACACGGTTGAAGAGAAAAGCGGTTTTGGAGTCCGGGGTTGTTATGCGCAGATCGCTGGCCATCGCGATGATCGCGCCTGCACCTGCGCAGACACCATCTACCGCGGCGATGATCGGTTTGCCGCAATTGACCATCGCCTTGACCAGATCGCCGGTCATCCGCGTAAAGGTCAAAAGCTCTTTCATACTCATCTTTGTCAATGGACCGATAATATCATGAACGTCCCCGCCCGAGCTGAAATTGCCGCCATTAGGCGCAAAAACGACGGCGTTCACATCCTCTGCGTAATGCAGGTCCCGAAACCAGTCTCGCAATTCTGCGTAGCTCTCCAGTGTCAGCGGGTTTTTTCGTTCAGGCCGGTCCAAAGAGATCCTGGCGATACCGTCTGAAACGTTGCAATTGAAGTGAGAGACGTCGCTGCGCATGTCAATTCTGATCCTCAAGTGATTGGCTGAGGTGATCCAGCCGTTGGATCATTCCCTCAATGTCGTTCTCATCCAGATCGCACAAAATGCCGCTGATCCAACTTTCATGTGCCTCAGCGTGTTCAGCAAAGACTTCACGTCCCTTGGGTGTCAATTGAACGAGATTGGCGCGACGGTCACCCGGGATCGATCGGCGCGATGCAAGGCCCTCTTCGGTCAGCTTGTCCACGATTCCTGTGATGTTTCCGTTGGAGACCCGCAGCCGCTTCGAAATTTCGCTCATTTTCAACCCGTCAGACGTTCGTGCCAACGCAGACATGACATCAAACCTTGGCAGGGTTGATCCGAATTCGCTGCGTAGTCTGCGTCGTATTTCGCTCTCGATCTGATTGCTGGTCTTTAGCAATTTCAGCCACAAGCGCAGACGTTCCTTGGAGAGGCTTTCACCGATGTCATGCGTGTCGCGGGCAGACGTCATATCTCGCCTCCCGAGAGTGACAGGGCGTGACCATTGACCGAGCGAGCGGCTTCCGAACAGAGCCAAAGCACCGCCTCCGAGACCTCATCGGTTGAGATCAACCGTTTCTGCGGGTTCCCGGCGACCAGTGACGCGCGTGCCTTTTGCTCGGACATGCCGGTCTTGTCGACAATCGTCGCGACGGAACGATCCAGCAACGGTGTGTCGATGAAACCGGGGCAGACAGCATTTACGGTAATGCCGGAGGCCGCCAGTTCGATGGCGAGCGCTCGCGTCAACCCGACAACCCCATGCTTTGATGCGCAATAGGCCGCTACATAGGGGTACCCTTTCAGACCCGCCGTAGAGGCAATGGCGATCATGCGTCCCCAGCCTGCCGCCTTCATGTCCGGCAAAGCCGCTTGCCAGACATTTGCAACCCCGATCAGATTAACGGACAGCATGGCGTGCATCTGCTCATTGGTCATTTTGGCGAAAGGTGCGCTTTGCGCGGCTCCGGCATTTGCCACAACTGCCGCAATCGGCCCGTGATCTTTTCGCGCGGCGCTGAAGGCATCTGCAACAGCCGCCGGATCGGTCACGTCGCAAATCTGATAGGGAAGTTTCTGAGATTTCAAAGGCGTCTCAGTGCGTCCCATGATTGTGACTTTGGCCCCGGCTTCGAAAAGGATTTTTGCCGTTTGCGCCCCAACGCCCGTGCCGCCGCCAGTCACAATGACATTTTTGCCTGAAATGCTCATACCCTGATCATCTCCGCTTCCCGGTCGGCCAGTCGCCATGTCTGATCTCTGCCCGCCTGATAGGGGAGCGCCCAATCGGCTTGGCGATCCCCGATTTTCGCAGCCTCGTGCAACGTCCAATAGGGGTCCGCCAAATGCGGCCGCCCCACCGCGACAAGATCCGCACGACCGGCCATAAGGATCGAATTTGCGTGGTCGGCTTCATAGATGTTTCCAACAGCCATGGTCTTGATACCGGCATCATTGCGGATGCGATCTGAAAACGGCGTTTGAAACATCCGACCGTAAACCGGTTTGGCGTCAGGCGTTGTCTGCCCGGCGGAAACATCAATGATATCAGCGCCGAGGGCGCTAAAGGCGCGTGCGATTTCGACCGCATCGTCCGGGGTGACGCCTTCGTTCTCCATCCAGTCAGTGGCCGAGATGCGGACGGACATTGGCTTGTGTTCCGGCCAGACCTCGCGCATCGCCGCAAAGGCTTCCAATGGATATCGCAGCCGATTTGCCAAAGCGCCCCCATATGCGTCTTGGCGCTGATTGGAGACCGGCGAGATGAAGGAAGAAATCAGATACCCGTGGGCCGCGTGCAGCTCAATCATGTCGAAACCGGCGCGCTCTGCCATTTCTGCGGCGGCGACAAACTGCGCTTTGATCTCGTCCATATCGGCGCGCGTTGCTTCACGGGGGGTAGCATTGTCCGGGGCCCACGGTATTGCAGAGGCCGAGACCAATTCCCAGTTCCCCTCCGCCAGGGGCCGGTCCATCCCTTCCCAACCGATGTTTGTTGATCCCTTGCGACCGGAATGGCCGATCTGGCAACATATGCGCGCCGTCGTCTCGTTGTGGACGAAATCTGTCAGGCGTCTCCAGGCTGTTTCATGCTCAGGCGCGTAAAGTCCGGGACAACCCGGTGTGATCCGACCCGTCTCAGAGACACAGGTCATTTCCGTGAATACCAGCCCGGCACCCCCCTTGGCACGTTCACCATAGTGGATCAGATGCCAATCGTTTGGCGTACCATCCACCGCTTTGTACTGCGCCATCGGCGATACCACGATGCGGTTTTCAAGCTGCATTTCGCGAAGCTTGAAGGGTGCAAACATTGGCGCACGAACCGGCACGTCATCCGCCACGCCAGCCTGATCAAAGAACCAGCGCTCCGCGCTTTCCATCCATTTCGGGTCACGCAATCGCAGGTTTTCATGGCTGATCCTTTGCGACCGCGTCAGCATTGAGTAGTTCAGCTGCACAGGGTCAAGGCCCAGGTACCGCTCCACAGATTCAAACCACTCAAGAGAATTCCGCGCGGCTGATTGCAGTCGCAGAACTTCCAGGCGCCGCTCTTCCTGGTATCGCGTGAAGGCGGATTCAAGGGTTTGTTCCGTATGGATAAATTCAGCCAGAGCGATCGCGCTTTCAAAGGCCAGCTTGGTGCCCGAACCGATTGAAAAATGCGCCGTTGCCGAGGCATCCCCCAGCAGAACCACATTTTCATGGTGCCAGGTTTCGCAAAGGACTCGCGGGAAGCGTATCCAGGCAGAGCCGCGAATATGGTTCGCGTTCGACATCAATTCATGGCCGCCCAGGTGGTCTTTGAATATCGCCTCGCAGGTCCGGATGCTTTCCTGCTGGCTCATGTCAGCAAAGCCGAACTTGTCGAATGTTTCCTGAGCGCATTCGACGATAAACGTCGCGGTTTCGTCATCGAACTGGTAGGCATGCACCCAAACCCATCCATGCTCTGTTTCTTCAAAGATGAAGGTGAAGGCATCGGAAAACTTTTGATGTGTCCCGAGCCAGACAAACTGGCATAGCCGCTGATCAACCTCGGGTTTGAAGCTTTCCGCATAAAGATTGCGCGTGGCCGAATTCAACCCGTCAGAAGCGACGACGACATCATAGTCCGACCGGTAGGTATCGGCGCTATTTATCTCGGTTTCAAAGCGCAGTTCGACGCCCAGTTCCTTGGCGCGGGCCTGCAAGAGCAACAGGAGTTTCTTGCGCCCGATCCCGCAAAATCCATGACCTGAGGAAATATGTGTTTCGCCCCGATAATGCAGGGCGATGTCGTCCCAATAGGCAAAACTATCGCCGATTGCTTCGGCGCTTATGGGGTCGTTGCGGGACAGGTTTTCAAGCGTTTCATCTGAGAGCACCACACCCCAGCCAAAAGTGTCATCGAACTTATTGCGCTCGAATACCGTGATGTCGCTGGAAGGGTCGCGCAGCTTCATAGAGATCGCAAAATAGAGACCCGCCGGCCCGCCCCCCAAGCACGCTATTCGCATTAAGCCCTCCCAAAATCGCCTTTGAACAGCACAGGTACCGCTTGCTGTTGTGGCAGAAGTCTACGACCAGAGGCGATAATCTTCAAGTTTGAAATATTAAAACCTAAATAAAATACCATAGGAACTGCTTACGCCGATTGACGTCACCGGACTGTCAGTCCTAAATGAAAACTTGCACCATGCCGTCAACTTCGCGCGACGGGATCATCCGCAACTTGACCCGGGCGGGTGCTGCGACGGCCACTCCTGTGCGCGCGTCAAACAGGCCTTGATGCAAAGGGCACTCAATATGGGTGCCGTCGAAGTAGCCGTCACATAAATTGGCTGCGCCATGTGTGCATCGGGCCAGCGCCACCGTGATCCCCTGATCGGTGTCAAACACTGCAAACTCTCTGGACCCAAGGGAAACCGGTGTCGCATCGCGGCGATAGATCTGGGCAACCGGGATTAAATCTTGCCAGGCCCTTTCCCGAGGCATGTCAGTTGTCCTTCGTTGCATCACAGCGATGCTTGCGTCCGATCAGCTGCGCCAGAATGTCGATGTGGGCCCCGATATAGCCTCTGGACTCGACCGCCACATGACCTTTGAGTTTTTCGTGCAAAGCAGGCAGCGCGTGGAAGGGCACAGAGGCCGCATAGTGGTGTTCGGCATGATAGTTCATGTTCCACGCGAGAAATCGCATGGGCCGGGTGACATAGTTGGTGCGGGTATTTTCGGTCATATCGCGCACGTTCGGTTTGCCCACGTGTTCGGTCATGCGAATGAACCGCATCACAGGTTCGCCCAATAATACCGGTCCCCACCAATAGATCGCGGGTCCCCACCAATGGGTCGCAATACAAAAACCCCCGATTGCCACATAGGCCAGCAGCATCAGACGCGCCTCCCAGAAAATGGTCTGATGCTCCTCCTTGGGAATGAATCGTTCTTCTTCCTTACTGAGGTGCCCGAAGGTATGTTGCCCCAGTTCGGTGAATTTGTTGCGCCAGTAGGGGAGGGAAGACAGATACCAAAGATATCCGCCAAGGCTGCGCGGCAGTTCGATGAGCTCAGGGTCATCCCCCTTGAGCTGGGTGTAGGTATGGTGATCGCAGTGCTCATAACGAAAATGTCGGTTCGGCAGCATGATGATGATGGCGCAGATGTTCCCAACTAGGTCGTTCAACCATCGGGTCCTGAATACCGTATAATGGCAACACTCGTGTTGCAGTGAGAAATGGTGAACCAGAACCACGCCGTGCAGGAACATGGCGGCCCACATCCAGACCGATCCATACGTCAGATGGATGAGTGATCCGGTCGAAAGCACCAGCATGATCCAGAGAGCCAGGTGTTTCAGCGCGGGAACGTCTGACCGTACCATCAACGCCTTCAGTTCCTGGCGCGTGAGCACGCCAGCGTTGAGTGCCTGGGTGATCGGTGTCAGAACGGTTGCCGTCATCGGGTGCTTCCAGCAGAAATGATATTAATTCTACTATCAGTAAAATTAGTTCTTTTGAAGAAAATTTCTTAAGGGGTGACGATGATGGTCAAGAATTCAACAGATTGCGTGTTCAGCGCGACCGGCCCATGGGGCATCTCGCTGTCGAATGTCAGGCAATCCCCTTTTTCCAGCAGGTAACTGTCGCCGCCGACGCGGTAGGTCAATTGACCGGTTATCATGCGTATGAACTCTATCCCGGGATGCTGGAACAGAGGTTGTCCTGCTGCGGTGTCCCTGATGGTAATAACATAGCACTCCAGATGTTGGCCGTTTGCCTCGGATCGTCCGACCAGAGTGTAGCTGTGGCCGTAGGTGCTGCCGACACGGCGAACCTCGATGCCGGCGCCTGCTTTCACAAAAGAGACTTCCTTGCGCTCGACTGTGTCCGCGAAGAGGTTTGCGATGGGCACTCCAATACTTTGCGCCAAGGCGTCGAGCGTGGACAGAGAGGCCGAGACCTGACCGCGTTCGATCTTTGAAATCATGGCGGAGGAAACCCCCGAAATTTTTGAAAGTTCGACGATTGTAAGGTCTCTCGCATTGCGGTGCTTCTTGACGGAATGACCGACGCAGCTTTCAAGCCTGTTGGGGGAATCCTTGGGTTCCATGCGCGCAGCTTACGTTTGGCTTGTCCAATTGCAATGTTGGAAATTCCTCACCTCACCTACAAGATCAAACGAAACGCGCCGTTCAAACCCGAGCTTTGACGGGTCAAAAATATGCATGCACACAGCATTCAATTCTGTAGGCTGCACCGAATAACCTGCCCAAAAGAGCGAGACATTCAATGCCGAAAAGTACCGTTGCACCGACGATTGACCTTGCGGCCGAGGGAAAACAAGTTGGGGATTTGCGTGTCCGCTGGTCCGATAACTCGGTGCCTTTGGGGTATCACCCGGTGCCAATCATCAGCCTCAAAAACGGTGCGGGACCAGTTATATTGATCATTGGCGGCACCCATGGCGACGAGTTCGAGGGACCATCGGCGATAATGCGTCTTGTTGGTGATCGGTCGATCGAGGATGTTACCGGACAGATCATTATTATACCCAGTCTGAACAGGCCCGCCGTCGCGGCGTCTACCCGCGTTTCTCCGCTTGATCAGGTAAATCTGAACCGTGCATTCCCCGGTGATCCGATGGGGGCGCTCACCGAGCAGATCGCCTACTATGTAGAGACCGAACTGCTCCCGCTTGCCGATACTGCTTTGGATTTGCACTCCGGTGGCAAGGCGGCCTATTTTGCACCTTGCACCTTGCCAACACGGACAGCTGATCCGGGGCTATATGCGCGAAATCTCGCCTTGGCGGAGGTTTTCGGCCTGCCGTTTGTATGGGTTTTGGGCGGATTTAACGACCCGCGTTCTCTCAATTCTGCGGCTGAGCGGGCAGGGGTGCCAATGATTGCCACAGAACTGGGCGGCGGCGGTGGCGTCGATCCTGACATTGCCAACCTGGCGGAAGAGGGCCTTTACAGAGTGCTGCGTCACATGGGCGTTCTCGCCGGGGAGATCTCTGAAATCCTAACCCCCCGGCGGGTAGAGATCGCAGACCCTGATCACAGTATTTATGCGCCGGGGGAGGGTATCTTTGATCGCAAAGTGTCAGCCGGGCATGAGGTCAGAAAGGGGCAGGTCGCAGGCTACCTGCATTATGTTTGTGAACCGCGACGGGCCTCCGAAACTATTCCCTTCTCCCATGACGGATTTGTACTGGCGCATACCAATCGTGGCTACGTCGCGCGGGGTGATCTTCTGATGCTGGTTGTTCAGGATACAGAATAGTTACTTGTTTTCCAGACGCCGGAATAGCAGTGACAATCCGAAGCAAATCACAAAGTAGAATGCTGCTGCCGTCAGCCAGGCTTCAAAGATCAGCCGGGTTGAGGCGACCAACTCGACCGTCTTGAACGTCAGATCGGGTACGGAAATGAGGGACACCAATGAGCTGTCCTTGACCAGGCTTATGAATTGGTTGGCCAGCGGCGGCAAAACCTTGCGAAGCGCCTGGGGGAGCACGATGAAACGCATCTCCTGAAACCAACTCATGCCGATGGACCGCGCTGCTTCCCGCTGCCCCCTGTCGATAGACTGGATGCCCGCGCGGACAATCTCACCGACAAATGCGCTTTCGAACAGGGCCAGCACAATCACCCCTGAAATGAGCGCGGGAAAGCGCCGCATGTCACCAAACAGAAAGGTCCAGACCGCGTTGTTTTCCTGCCGGGCGATGCCGCGAGCCCAACTTTCCATGTTGAGTGCCACGATCAACTGCTCGGAGAGGAAAAAGAAGAAGATGAAGATCACCACAACGGGAGGAACATTGCGCAGAAACTCAAGATAGGTCCGCGCAAGCATCCTTATTGTCAGGTTTGCCGAGCAGCGTGCGACACCCAATATCACCCCAAGAATGAGGGCCAGAATACTGGCGTAGATACTGATCCGGACCGTCGCAACAAGGCCTTGCACAAGCAGGTTGGCGACCCAGCGCTCCTCACTTTCCTTGTAGCGGAAAATATAGTTCGGGATTTTCTCCCAGCGCCAATCGTAGTTCAGAACGCCACCAACGCGCACGACGATTGCAGCAGTTGCTGCAACGAGGACGAACAACATAAGGTAGTCCATCCAATGGAGGCGTTTAATCAGATTTCGCATGCAATCCGCTTTCAACCGGGAAAATCCCAGAGGGGCGACGAACGCCCGTCTGGATGCTGATCCTCAAGCTTATTCAGCGACGCTGTCTTTCCACTCATCTCCACGGAACCAGTAATCATTCCGCTCTTTCAGCCAGCCTGTGCGGGTCTTCACGCCGATCCAGTTGTTGAAATAGTTTTCGGCATCCGGATCCCCTTTGCGAAAAGCGAAGGCCTCACCGCCCGCCTGAAAGGTCTCGTTAAATGGCACATAAAGCGTATCAGAATAGCGTCTCGCTTCTTCTGACGGTGTGGGCTCGGAGGCCATGGTCGCATGCGCATTTCCGTTGAGAACTTCCTGAGTGGAGGCCCCATCTTCGTCGAACATCAGAAGCTGTGCCTGCGGGAACATAGATTGGATGACCGCAACCGGCGTGGCTCCGCGACGGGCAGCAAATGTAACATCCGGGTTGTTGTAATCTTCCAGCGAAAAGCCTTCGGTCATGGCCCTGTTGGCAAGGATCGTCATGCCGGAATAGGCGTAGGGATCAGAGAAGCTGACCGTCAGGTTGCGCTGAGGTGTGATCGACATACCGGAGATAATGACGTCAAACTTGCCTGAAACCAGCGCCGGAATGATCCCGTCCCATGAGGTCGGGACAAATTCCGCCTCAACGCCCATGTCTTTGGCAAGCTCGCGCCCGACATCCAGCTCGAACCCGACGAGTTCACCGTCCAGATCGCGCATCGACCAGGGCCGGAACAGCGACAGGCCGATCTTGATCACGCCGCGTTCCTTGATGGTCTCGATAACGCTGTCGCTGGATAGACCTTGCCGCGTCTGCTGCGCTGCGGCTGGCAATGCCAGAGACATCGCGGCAGCGGAGGCGAGCGCCATCCCCACCAGTCGTCTTGTGATTTTCATGTCCTATCTCCTTGTTGATCGTTTCTGTTTTGGGTTTATGTCTGGACCGCGTATTTGGTTTCCAATCTTGAGACGCCGATTGACAGCGCGAGCGTGATCACCATGTAGACGGCTGCAATCGTGAACCAGATTTCAAAGCTCATGTAAGTGTCGGAAATGAGGTTGCGCCCGATCGTGGTGAGTTCGGCGACCGCAATGACACTGACGATTGCGGAACTTTTGACAAGATGAACAACCTCGCCGGTCATGGGCGGCAGCATGAATTTTATGGACTGGGGCAGAATAATGTAGCGATATGCCTGCGCCTTTGACATCCCGATAGAGGTGGCACCTTCCCACTGACCTTTTGGGACGGCATTGATGCCCGCGCGAAAAATTTCGGAAATAAGGGCGGCGTGAAACACCGCAAGACACAAGACGCTTGCCGTGTACCGATCCAGCGAAAAGACGGGGCCGAGCACGTAATAAAAGAGATAGAGCAACACCAGAATTGGCATGTTGCGAACAAACTCCAGAAAAGCGATGGCAATCGCCCCACCAACGACCAGCCCCGAAAGCCGCAACAGCGCAATCAGCAGACCCAGAAGTGTCGCGAAAATGAAGGAAGTGACCGAAAGCTGGATCGTTTTGACCAGCCCGATCATGATTTCACCCCACTGAAATCCGTCGTCGGTGAGTGTATAAAAATACTGAGGAATGCGATACCACTGCCAATTGTATCCCATCGCCTGCGCCCCTGAATAGGCAAGCCAGACGATGCCCAGAATAACAGTGAAGTAGAGCGCGAGAGAGATCGGAACCGAATTCACAATCTTTGAGAATTGAAGCCGGGATTTGCGCTTGGTGCCGGGTCGCGTGGTCATCCTAATGCTCCAGAATCTGGCTCAGGAACAGCTTGCAGCGCGGGCTGTCGGGGTTGGTAAAGAACTTGTCGGGCTCTGAAATTTCCAGGATGCGGCCTGCCTCCATGAACACCATTTTATCGGCAACCTTGCGCGCAAAACCCATTTCGTGGGTCACGCAGACCATGGTGATACCGGTATCGGCCAGTTCCACCATGACATCCAACACTTCGTTGATCATCTCGGGATCGAGCGCCGAGGTCGGCTCGTCAAAAAGCATGATGCGCGTTTCCATGCACAAAGACCGGGCGATGGCGACGCGCTGCTGTTGGCCGCCCGAGAGCTGGGCGGGAAATTTGTCCGCCTGTTCGGGGATATGAACCCGCTCCAGATATTTTCGCGCTCGTTCCTCCGCTTCCGTTTTCTGGATTTTCTGGACCCGGATCGGTCCGATGGTCAGGTTCTCAAGAATGGTCAGGTGCGGAAAGAGATTGAACTGCTGGAACACCATTCCGACTTCTTGCCGAAGGGTCTTGAGCGCCTTTGACCCTTCCTCAACCTCAATTCCATCGACTGTGATGCTGCCTGAATCGTGAAATTCCAAGCCATTGAAGCACCGGATCAATGTTGATTTTCCAGAGCCGGACGGGCCGCAAATCACAACCCTTTCACCCTTTTCCACCGTGAGATTGATATCGGTAAGAGCCTGAAAGGAACCGTAGAATTTATCGACGTTTGAAACGGATATCATCTCGCCAGAGTTCATCGGTTATCGGCCTCGAATAAACCTATATCAAACGGATTATGTCTGCGTTTAATGATGATTGGCAACAGTTTTCTCAAATGTGACTTGTCTTGGCAGGCGGCCGCGGTGGACCTTGATCAGAATTTAAGCAGGCGCTAATCCTCCGATGCGCTGCCGGGCAACAGTGGCGGCGACAGCCAGTGACAGCATCAGCCCGGTGACGACGGCAAGTGCAATCCCGATCCTAACGCCCGAAAGACCGAAGTCAAAGACCGCCGTAAGTAGCCATATGAAAAAGGCAATGCCGATGCCTTGCCGATAAATACCGATCCACATGGTCCATACGGCCTTTTTCAGGGCCTGCAGCAATGAGTTCACCGAAAACAGAACAACATAGAGCGGCAGCACAATCGCTTCGATCTTCAGAAAAAGTGCCCCGATCCGGATGACTTCGGGATCGGATGAAAAGAGGCTCGTGGCAAAACCTCCGAAAAACCACAGGAATGGAAAGGCACAGCAGGTGGCAATCACGCCCAGCGTCCAGCACCGTTTAAAAGCCAGGCGAACCCGGTCATGGTTTCCCGCACCATAGTTTTGAGCTGCGATGGGAACCAGCGCGATGGTGATGCCGACCGCCGGGAGCAAAAAGAGCTGCTCTACACGCAGAGATATTCCATAGGCGGCAAGGGCCGTCGCGCCGTAAGCCTTCAGCGCGAACTGAACAACGAAACCGCTGGCAAAGTTGATGAGCAGAGCAAAACTCGCCGGGAATGCCTGATTGGCAATCTCGGAATATTTCGAGGGTATTGGGACAAATTCACGCCATGCGAGATCTTGCATCATGGCGCGCCCGAAGATTTTGGTAAGCAAGTAGATCGCGACGCCGGTTTGGCTAAGCGCGGTCGCCAGTGCGATGCCGTTGAACCCCATGCCGGGAACCACCCCGGGAATGCCGTACATCAACAGCGGATTAAGCCCGATATTGGCGAAAAAGGCGACGATAAGCGCGCGTTGCATGGATACCGTGTCACCCCGTGCCTGCAAGATGCCGTTGCCGCCATAGGCCACGATAAATCCCGGCAACGAAAGCACCAGCCAGTTGAAATAGGATTGCCCGGCATCGCGATATGCTCCGGGTTCGGAAACCACATTGATGAGCGCGGGCCCTGCCAACAGTGACAGGAAAATCAGCACCACCGTGGCAAAAAGGGCAAAGCTGATGCCCTGGGCGGCGAGGTGGCGCGCATCGGCCACATCCTTGCGGCCTTTTGCATTCCCAACCAGTGCGCTCATCGCCGCTCCCAGTCCAAAACCGACGGAGACCAGAACGAAGAACGCCTGGAAGCCAACTGCAAGCCCGGCCTGTGCCTGGGTACCGAAGAGGCCCGCGTAGAAGGTATCCACCACGTTGTAGAGCGTGCTGAACAGCATCCCTATCGCGGCAGGAAGCGCCAATCGGCGAAAGTGGCCTTTGATGGATCCGGTCGTCAGATCGTCGTCAATCATCGCCGACCCGCTTCTTGATATCGAAGATGGTTGCGGGAGAAAAAATCTTTGGGTGCTGTCGGGTGGGTCGCCGGGGGGTCTCGGACTTCAAAAGTGCAGGCGTGGGGATCAGCGAGGTTGGCATCCAGGTCAAAGTTGCGTCGTCATTTTATAGTCCCGCGCGAAATAGAGCCGCGCATAGGTTACGCTGATGTCTTCCAGCCAGGTTGTCCGCTCGACCGTGAAAATGGCGTCGTCCTCCGCAATGTTCAGAAAATCGGCAATTTCAAGTGTTGCGTTTGTGGCCGAGAAAACCAGCTCGCCATTGGTGAAGGGTACTTTGCGCACCAGCCAGTCGTTTGGCCCCATGTCCTTGAAGTCAAAGCCTTCCGCGTCCGGAACCGCGCCAAGGTTGATCCAGCGTTCCTCGAACTGGTAGGGGCGATTGCCCGCGTAATGCATGCATCTGAGATGCAATACTTTCTGGCCTTTAGGGATCTCGATCTGAGCACGCAACCAACCCGGGGCGGCAATAATGTTTCGATCGACAAGCACGTATCGATAGGTCGCACCGGTATTGGTGATTTCTTCGCGAATGAGCGGGATGGAGAACTTGGCTTTTCGGCTGGGCGAGGATTTGACACGTGTTCCTGCCTTGCGTTTGCGCTCCAGAATGCCTTCGCTCACAAGCTCACGCATCGCGCGGTTCACAGTTGCACGTGCACACCCGAATTCTTCAGCCAGTTCAATTTCGCCTGGAAGATTTGCACCGGGGGGCCAGATGTTTTTGCGAATGCGATCTAGAACATCGGCTTTGATGTCGTGGTAACTCGTCCGCATTTGGAGGCCGCTCACTTCATTATGTATATCTTTAATAGCGATAATGACTAACTTTCGGCAAGGCAAAAGCTCTTATATTAGAATTGCTAATGATGGGGTTAATGAACGCCAAATGGTTTGATCGCTCGCCACTTGCTACGGTGTGCTCGGGGAACGGACATGCGAGAAACCGGGGACATCACTTGCACACACATCTGCAACAGCGCCTGGAAGAAGGTACGCGGAACCTCCTGATCAATTGTGCGGAATGCACACCGGGTCAGAAGGTCCTGCTGGTCTATGAAACTGAAAACGACGGTTACTACGATCCGGCCCTGTTGGATGAGGTCCATAAGACTGCGGAGCATTTGGGGCTGATCACGCAAAGCTACGGCGTTCCGCTGGCGCGCGATGTCACGGACCCTGACGACAATCTGGTCGCAAAGATGCTGGAGGCCGATTGCACGGTTTTTCTTGCCCGGTTGGGTGATCAGATCAGATTTAGAACGAAAGATGCATCGAAAAAGCAGATCATCAGCTATGCGCTTGACTGCGAAATGCTGGCATCGCCATTCGGGACCATCGACTACAGCGCCTTCGAAGACCTCAAGCAGCTGATCAACGCCGCTGTTGCGTCCGCGAAAGAAATTCACGTGACTTGCCCGGCGGGGACCGATTTCAAAGGCAAGGTGGGTCAAGCCACATCGCAAATCGGTGACGTGACCAGAAAGCGGTTTCCTGTTTCCGTCTTTGCTCCGGTCCCGGCATCCGATTTCAGAGGTAGTGTGGCGCAGCGTGGGTTCCTGACAGGAACGGGCTCACACTACTATTCGCCCTGGTCTTGCGAGATAGAAGATACATTGTTGGTGAATTTTGACGGTTCGCGCATCACCGGTTTCGAAGGGTCTGCCAAAGATGTAGCGGCGGCGCGTGCGCATTATGAGTTTGTCGGCAACAAGTACGGGATCGACACCTACTACGTGCATTCCTGGCATGCGGGTATTCACCCGGGGTGTGAATATAAAACGGCAGCAGGGCGTCACTTTGAGCGCTGGAGTGGCAGCGCCTTCGGTAATCCACGTCTGTTGCATTTCCATACTTGCGGGGCTTATCCGCCCGGCGAGATTTCACTCAATGTGCTTGACCCGAGCATCCGCTTGGATGGTTTGGCGCTGTGGGAGAATGGCATCCTTCGAATTGACCGCCTCCCTGAAAGTGCCGCTTTGCTGGAGGCCTCCCCAGATCTTGCAAAGGTCTTCCAGAGCCCGGCGGCAATGGTAGGTCAGGCCGCCTGCGGAAACCTGAGGTATCGCTGAATGGTTGGGCTTCGCATGTGAGACGCTCAGATGTGCTGCGAAGGCACCCACGGGCAAGCGCTGCGCCTGCACCGAAAAGTGGTCCTAATCCACATTGCCTGATTGTCTAAAAGGTTTGGCTTCTTCATGAAGCCATTTCCGGAAAGCGTTTACGTTATCCGATTTGAGCGCTTCGTGTCGGCAGACAAACCAGTAAGAAAACTGCGACGGCGCTGTGGCTTCGAACGGGCGAACCAACGTCCCATCCTTGATGGCATCCGCAACCAGCGGCCCTCTTCCCATTGCGATCCCAAGACCCTGAACCGCGGCCTGAACCACAAGATTTGCCTGACCGTATGTCTTTGTGCGGTTGAAACGTGGCAATCCGATCCCGCACTCTTTTGCCCAGAATTCCCAGGGCGATAGGGCTTCGTCGGATTCCAGATTGTCCCTCAGGATGGTGTGATTGGACAGGTCGCCAATGGCGTTCACTGTTCGCGCCAAATTCGGTGCGCAAACCGGTGACATCCTCTCGTCCATCAATTGTTCGGCGTGCAAACCCGGGAAACCCCCGGCGCTATATGAAATGAAAACATCCGCCTCTCCGGTGCTGGGCTCACGTGAATGAGGATCGGTTGACAATGAGATTGAGATGTCCGGATTCATATGGTCAAACCTCAAAAGCCGGGGCAGCAGCCAGACAAAGGCAAAACCGGGCGGCGCGCCAACCAGTATACCTTGCCCACGAGTTCTTTTTGATCCACGCAACTCGTCGCAGATCATCTCGATGCCGCCAAAGCCTTCGCGTGTGGCTTGTGCCAGGCGTTCGCCCGCCTCGGTGGGCACGGTCTTGCGGCTGCGGCGGATCAGCAACCTGTGACCCAACCAATCCTCCAGCAGTTTGATATGCTGACTGACCGCGCTTTGCGTGACATTCAATTCTTCCGCCGCACGCCCGAAACCGCGCAGCCGTACGACCGATTCCAAAGTGCGCAAGGCGTTGAAGGGCAAGGTCTTGAGCATGTCACCTATTCTTTGAGATCATATCATTTGTTCAATGTCGCCATCAGCTTGCGCATGGCCTCGCGATATTGCGACAGGATTTCTTCCTGGGCAACATGGTGCCCACCGTGAACCTGATGGCGCCCGCCTGACCAAACATCCGTGACGACCTTGTCTTTGGCCGCGAAAACGAGACCATCAAGCAACTGGTCGTCCCGAAGCATGCAGAGAGCCGGAGCCGTACTGTCGATGGCGACCATATCGGCCAACTTCCCTTCACCCAGAATGCCCGCGTTACGTGACAGGGCCTGCGCACCCCCCAATGCGGCGTTTGTATAGAGCGTTTCACCCGTGGACCCGTGGCCTGCCGCCAGAACATTGCGTTGCTGGTGTTTCAGGCGCTGCGAATACTCCAGTGTTCTGAGCTCTTCGCAAAGCGAAATGTTGATGTTGGAATCTGTGCCGATGCCGAATTTTCCGCCGTTTTCAATATATGCGGGACCGTTAAAAATACCGTCACCCAGATTGGCTTCTGTCACAGGGCAGAGGCCGGCAATCGCCCCGCTCTGAGCGATGCCCTGCGTTTCTTCGTCTGTCATATGGGTTGCGTGGATCAGGCACCATCTCGCGTCGACCTCGGCATTATGTAGCAGCCACTCTACCGGTCGCGCCCCGAGCGCCGCTTTGACGCTTTCGACTTCTTTCACCTGTTCAGCAATATGGATGTGGATCGGGCCCTGCGCCTGAAGGCTCGATACCCGGGCGAGATCGGAAGGCGAAGTCGCGCGCAGGGAATGGGGTGCAATCCCGAGGCGTGTATCTGCGTTGAGTTGCTTTACCATGTCCTGACAACGGTCGATCAATTCAATGTATTGATCGACCTTATGGCCAAAACGCAATTGGCCGCCTGTCAGTGGTTTTTGACCAACATCGCCATAAGAATAAAGGACAGGCAGATGCGTCAGCCCAATGCCGGTATCCGACGCGGCCTGCAATATCTGGTCCGAAAGCTCAGCGGGGTTGTCATAGAACTGCCCGCCGGGTGCATGATGGATGTAGTGGAATTCGCCCACCGCCGCAAAGCCCGCTTCTTGCATCTCCATGAAGGCGAGGCGCGCGATTGCCCCAATCTCCTCTGGCGTCAGATGATCCAGAAACCGGTACATCAGGTCACGCCACGTCCAGAAACTTTCTCTGCCCGCTGTGCGAAACTCCGTCATCCCGGCCATGGCACGTTGAAAACTATGACTATGAAGGTTCGACAATGCAGGCAGCAACGTATCGACACGAATGTCTTCTGGTTTCGGTGCTGTCTGGGTCTGGATGTGCGCGATTTCTTCTGCGCGCAGGGTTATCCGAACATCCTTGGCCCAGCCATCTTGGAGGTAGGCACGTTGCGCAAAAATGGTCATTCATGATCCTTATTATGAATGGACATAATAAACTTAAGGCCATACAATCTGGCTGACAAGATGAATTTCGAATTTGGTGTTCCCGTGACGCGCAGAGTTCTGAAAAATTGCCAAGTTGCGACCATGGTACCCGGCAGCGCGGCCTATGGTTTGGATGGTAGCGATACAATTGCCTTACAGGATGAAAAGATCATTTGGGTTGGCGTGCAGGCCGAACTGCCGCAAGAATATTCCAAGGCATCCGCTCTCGATCTGGAGGGCAGATTGGTGACCCCGGGTCTCATCGATTGCCATACGCATCTGGTGTTCGGAGGCCACCGGGCGCGGGAATTTGAGATGCGCCTGAATGGCGCGTCTTATGAGGAGATTGCGCGCGCTGGCGGCGGCATTGTGTCAACGGTCACGGCGACGCGCGCCGCCAGCCAGAGCGAGCTGGTAGCTCAGGCGCTACCCAGACTGTATACCCTAATCGCCGAGGGCATCACTACCGTTGAGATAAAGTCGGGCTATGGCCTTGATGCGGAGGTGGAGCTGCGCATGTTGCGGGCCGCACGTCACCTTGGTGATCTGCGGGACGTGACAGTTCAGACCACCTTTCTGGGCGCGCACGCGGAACCACCAGAATTTTCTGGGCAAGGGGATGCGTATATTGACGAGGTTTGTATTCCCACTCTTCGTGCAGCGCATGGCGAAGGTCTTGTGGATGCGGTGGATGCATTTTGCGAAGGCATTGCTTTTTCGCCGGAGCAGGTAGCGCGCGTGTTTGAGGTGGCCAGCGAGCTCGGGTTGCCGGTGAAAATCCATGCCGAACAGCTTTCAAATCTGGGGGGCGCAAAACTGGCTGCGGGATACGGCGCCCTGTCCGCTGATCATATTGAATACCTCGATGCGCCGGGTGTGGCGGCCATGGCTGTGACAGGCACCGTTGCGGTCATTTTGCCGGGCGCATTCTACACGTTGCGTGAAACCCAGAGGCCGCCAATTGATCTGTTGCGTGAACACGCCGTGCCGATGGCGGTCGCGACTGATGCCAATCCCGGCTCTTCGCCAATGACCTCCCTGTTGTTGGCAATGAATATGGCCTCGACCCTGTTTCGCATGACGCCGGAAGAGGCATTGGCCGGGGCTACGCGCAATGCGGCGCTTGCTCTGGGGCTCACGGATCGCGGTATGATCGCCCCGGGAATGCGCGCGGACCTTGCCGTTTGGGATGTCGAGACGCCCGCTGAACTGGTTTACAGAATTGGGTTCAATCCGCTGCATTCACGGATTTTTGGAGGTCAGCCGTGACCGTTCTGACACTGACGCCCGGCGCTGTTTCATTGCGTGATCTAGCGGAGGTTTTTCATCATGAAACCTCTGTGGTCCTGGACCCTGATTGCCGCAGTGCTGTCGAGGCTGCGGCTGCACGCATTGCGGCGGCGGCTCGCGGCGAAGACCCAGTCTACGGTGTGAATACGGGCTTTGGAAAACTGGCCAGCTTGAAGATCGCACCCGAAGATACAGAGACGCTGCAACGTAATCTGATCCTGTCACATTGTTGCGGTGTGGGTGACCCAATATCGCGTGCTCACGCCCGGTTGATCATGACGCTGAAGATGCTGTCATTGGGGCGCGGAGCGTCCGGGGTGCGCTGGTCGCTCATTGAATTGCTGCAAGAGATGTTGGCGCGAGGTGTGACGCCTATGATTCCAGCGCAGGGCTCAGTGGGCGCTTCGGGCGATCTGGCGCCCCTTGCTCATATGGCGGCTGTCCTTATCGGCGCGGGGCTGGCGGAGTTTGAGGGTGATGTCATGCCGGGCCACGACGCCTTGAGCAAGGCTGGCCTGCAACCCATCCAGCTCGGGCCAAAAGAGGGCCTGGCTTTCATCAATGGCACCCAGTTCTCTACTGCTTTTGCCTTGTCCGGCCTCTTTGGCGCGTGGCAGGCGGCCAGTTCAGCACTTGTTACGTCAGCACTATCCACGGATGCGATCATGGGCTCGACCGCCCCTTTGCAGCCTGAAATCCACACGCTGCGGGGGCATCGCGGGCAAATTGAAGCCGCCGCGGCGATGCGGGCGTTGCTGGACGGATCCGAGATCCGCGAAAGCCACCGCGAAGGCGATAGCCGTGTTCAGGATCCATATTGTATCAGATGCCAGCCGCAGGTTACCGGGGCGGCTATGGATGTGCTGCGACAGGCGGCGATGACGCTGCGGATTGAAGCCAATGCCGCCACGGACAATCCCCTGGTTTTGACGGGCGCGGATATGATTGTCTCTGGTGGCAATTTTCACGCGGAACCGGTTGGTTTTGCCGCCGATATGATCGCGCTTGCACTGTCGGAAATAGGAGCCATCGCGCAAAGACGCGTGGCATTGATGGTCGACCCGACCCTGTCCTTTGATTTGCCTCCCTTTCTGACGCCAAATCCGGGCCTGAACTCCGGCTACATGATCGCAGAGGTAACCACGGCGGCGTTGATGTCGGAAAACAAACATCTGGCAAACCCCTGCGTGACAGATTCAACGCCCACCTCCGCCAATCAGGAGGACCATGTTTCCATGGCGGCGCATGGGGCGTTTCGGTTGCATCGGATGTTGTCGAACCTGCACAATATTCTGGGTGTTGAACTGCTCTGTGCCGCACAGGGCGTCGAATTTCGTGCGCCGCTGGAAACCAGTGCCGCCCTGTCGCGCTGTATCCGCTTGCTGCGCAAGGATGTGCCTACGCTGGAAGAAGATCGTTATCTCGCGCCCGATATCAAACGTGCAGCCGATCTTATTGCCTCGGCCGAGGTGCAAAATGTTGCAAAAGTCCCCATGCCGGAACTGGACGCATGAAGGTTTTTGAGGTGATCACGGGGCACAGCCCGGTTGTGCTCGCGCAGCCCCACGGTGGGGTTTTCGTACCGGAGGACATCCTTTCCAGACTGAATGCCTGCGGTCAGGGATTGTCAGATACCGATTGGCACATCACCCGGCTTTATGGCGGATTGCTCGACGGCGCGACGGTGGTCAGGTCAAATGTGCACCGATATGTCGTGGATGCAAACCGCGATCCGGGCGGTATGTCATTGTACCCAAACCAAAATACGACCACGCTTTGCCCACAGACGGACTTCGATGGGCTTGATATCTGGCTTAAAGGGCAAGCCCCCGGAGACGATGAGATCGCGGCGCGCCGCGAAGCCTTTCATCTGCCCTACCATGAAGCGTTGCGGGCGGAACTGGATCGCGTGAAGGCCCGTCACGGGGTCGCTATTCTCTATGATTGCCACTCCATTCGCTCGACCATTCCCTTTCTCTTCGAAGGGGTGTTGCCTGTCTTTAGCATCGGTACCAACGATGGCCTCACCTGTGATCGGCTGGTGGAGGAAACGGTCCACCAGGAGTGCCTGTCGGAAATCGAATACAGCACTGTTCTGAATGGGCGTTTCAAAGGTGGCTGGACGACCCGCCATTACGGGAAGCCCGCCGAAGGGATCCACGCCATCCAGATGGAATTGGCCCAGCGTGCCTACATGGAAGAGCAAGCCCCCTGGACCTACTGCGAAGATCGCGCATCAGGCCTGCGCGCGGTCTTGCAGAAAATCCTCAAAAATCTGGATCGCCTCGCCCGCAGTGGTGAATTCAACACATAAGGAGCCGGAAATGCGCGACCGCAAGAATACACGTGACGTTTATCCGCCAACAGGTCCCGAACTGAATGCCAAAAGCTGGCTGACCGAGGCGCCATTGCGCATGTTGATGAATAATCTGCATCCGGATGTCGCTGAAAACCCGCATGAACTTGTGGTCTATGGCGGTATCGGACGCGCCGCGCGCACATGGTCGGATTTTGACGCGATGGTGGCGACGCTCAAGGACCTCGCAGAAGACGAAACGATGATCGTGCAGTCCGGGCGCCCGGTCGCTGTGATCCAGACCCACGCAGATGCGCCGCGCGTTCTGATCGCAAATTCCAACCTCGTTCCGCATTGGGCGACGTGGGATCACTTCAACGAGCTCGATAAGAAAGGTCTGGCAATGTATGGCCAGATGACCGCCGGGTCGTGGATCTACATCGGATCACAGGGGATCGTACAAGGCACTTACGAGACCTTTGTCGAGGCCGGGCGACAGCATTATCAGGGGGACCTGACCGGCAAATGGATCCTAACCGGCGGATTGGGTGGCATGGGGGGCGCGCAGCCTCTGGCGGCGGTCATGGCGGGCGCTTGCTGTCTTGCGGTCGAGTGCAACCCTGACAGTATCGATTTCCGCCTGCGTACCCGATACGTCGATGAAAGAGCCGATACGCTTGACGAGGCCTTGGAGATGATCACCCGTTGGACGGCTGCGGGTGAGGCCAAATCCGTCGGGCTGCTGGGCAATGCTGCGGATGTTTTTGCCGAGCTCGTGACACGTGGCGTCCGACCCAATATCGTCACCGATCAGACCTCTGCCCATGATCCCATCAACGGATACCTGCCTCAGGGCTGGAGCATGGCAGAATGGCGCGAGAAACGCGAGAGCGATCCGAAGGCCGTAGAGAGAGCTGCGCGCGCCTCGATGAAAATCCACGTCAAGGCGATGGTGGATTTCTGGAACTTGGGGGTGCCAACGCTGGATTATGGGAACAACATCCGACAGGTCGCCCTGGAGGAAGGGTTGGAGAACGCTTTTGCCTTCCCGGGTTTTGTGCCCGCCTATATCCGACCGCTCTTTTGCCGGGGCATCGGCCCCTTCCGCTGGGCAGCGCTGTCGGGTGATCCGGAAGATATTTACAAGACCGATGCCAAGGTGAAGGAACTCGTCGATGATCCACACCTGCACAAGTGGCTGGACATGGCGCGGGAGCGGATCAGTTTCCAGGGATTGCCCGCGCGGATTTGCTGGGTGGGTCTGGGCGTACGACATAAACTCGGCCTTGCGTTCAACGAAATGGTCAAAAGCGGCGAGCTATCCGCGCCAGTTGTGATCGGGCGTGACCACCTCGACAGCGGATCGGTTGCCTCACCCAATCGGGAAACGGAGGCGATGAAGGATGGCTCCGATGCCGTCTCCGACTGGCCGCTGCTGAACGCCATGATCAACACAGCCTCCGGGGCCACGTGGGTTTCGTTGCATCATGGTGGCGGTGTCGGCATGGGGTTCAGCCAGCACGCCGGAATGGTCATCTGCGCAGATGGCACAGATGAGGCGGCGGCAAGGCTCGCGCGCGTGCTGTGGAATGATCCCGCATCGGGCGTGTGGCGTCACGCCGATGCCGGCTACGCCGATGCGGTTGCTTGCGCGCGCGAACAGGGTTTGCGTCTGCCAACCATTCTGGGCAATTAAAACATCCTCTCATGCGTCTTTCATGGGTCGAATAAGCCCAGCTAATAAGGTGCATTAACAGACAGTCATGGAGCAATCCTGTCCAAGCGCATATGCTGCTAGGTGAAGAAGTCAGAGGAGAAGACAGATGTTTTTGCGCAATTGCTGGTATGTCGCAGGTTGGAGCAAGGACTATGATCAGACCCTTACGGCGCAAAAGCTGCTGGGCGAAAACATTGTTCTTTACCGGAAGTCCGATGGCACGCCAGCAGCGCTCGAAGACGCCTGTCCGCATCGAAAATTGCCCCTTTCAATGGGGAAACTGGAAAATGATAATGTCGTTTGCGGCTATCACGGCTTGACCTTCGATTGTTCTGGGGCCTGCGTTGATGCGCCGACACAGAGGGGCAGCATCCCGAAACGGGCGGTCGTGCGATCCTATCCGGTCGTGGATCGATACCGCCTGCTGTGGATTTGGATGGGTGATCCGGAAAAGGCTGATCCAGACGAGATTTTTAAGATTGAAAACTTTGACAATCCGGAATGGGGCTACACCGATGGCGGCACCCTCCCGATTGCCTGCAACTACCTCTGGATCGTCGATAATCTGCTGGACCCCAGCCATGTCGCCTGGGTGCATGTCACGTCTTTTGCCGGGGGTGGGACCGATGACCAGCCGTTGGACATGGAAAAGACCGACCGCGGCGTGATCGTGTCGCGCTGGATTTACGATCAACCACCGTCACCTTACTACAAGGACTTGATCAGGTTCGGGGGGAACTGTGATCGCAAACAGCACTATGAGATGTGCTTTCCCGCCATTGCGCTCAACAAATCTGTCTACACGCCCGTAGGGACCGGTGGCCCAGGTAAACCCGCAGTTGATCAGACCTATGTGAACATCTCATACAACTTCATGACGCCAGTTGACGCGCATAACGCGCAGTATATCTGGTTCCAGCATCGCAACACCGACCCCGATGACAAGGCCATTTCGAAAAAGATGAATGACGGGGCGATCATGGCCTTCAACGAGGACAAGGATATTCTGGAAGCGGTTCACAAGGGTATGGAAGCGCCGGTCACACCGCATTTGGACCTGGGGCTCGATCTGGGTGCAAAGACATTTCGGCTCCAGCTACAAAGGTTGATCGACGCTGAGCAAGCCGCGTTTGGATCAACCTAGGGCTTTTGCCGCAGGTCTTCGAGCCGTGTTAAAAGACGATGGGCAGTCTTCCACGTTACCTGCTCTTTCTCTGCTTCCGTCAGGTTGGCGGGCGCAACGGCATGGGCATAAGGATCGTCCTTGAAGATCGGATAATCCGACCCCAACATGATCCGATCCGCGCCAAGAACCTTCACTGCGGCCTCCAAAGCGCGCGGACCAAGCGACGCGCAATCATACCACAGGTGCCGTAGCTTTTCCGTGGGAAATGGCAGGTCCGGATTGCGATGCCGGGCAATGCTCTCCAGGCGTTCAAAAATGAAAGGCAGGGTGCCCCCCAGATTGACGATCTGGAAGCTGATGTTGGGATAGGTTTCGATTATGTCAGAAAGGATCAGGGTCAGGGCCACCTGCGAGGCGCTTGATTGCAGATCCACGGCGGAGAGCCTGTATTGTACAAAATCTGCGGGCAGGGGAGGCGGCTCCTGCCCGACCTTCAGTCCCGGGTGCAACATGATATGGCAGCCATGGTCATTTGCTGCTTCAAGCAATGGCACAAGGGTGGCGGCTTCCTGCAAGGAGTTGAAGTAGTTCGACGGCAAGATGATCCCGGGTAAGCCAAGGTCTCGACGAATACGCCGGACCTCCGCACAGGCAAGCTCAAGATCGTCCAGAGGCACCCCCGCCAGCCCGATCAGGGCCCCGGCACTTTGCGTGCCCAGTTCTGCAAGGAAATCGTTGTAATCCGAGATTGCCGTCGCAATTTCATTTGCGGGCAATAAGTCCACACCCAGAGCACCGGGAAAAGTCAGCATGCGGTGGGTCAGCCCTGCAGATTTCATCTCTGCCAAACCTACGAGCGGGTCATGATAATGATCCGTAAACGGAAATTCGCCATTCATCGCGACCATGACGGTCACGCCGTCCTCTCGTTTTCGCAGGTACGGTCGTTCCCTGCGCGATTGCAGTGTCTCCACCAGCCCGCCACCATAAAAATGGGCGTGCATATCGATGCGACGGTTCTCTTCTGCCATGCGCATGTCCTGATCGCCGCTGGTTCCGAGTGAGAAAATCGCACTGCACTCAGGCTTTCAGATCCGGCGTGTTAACTTCTGAGTGTTTGAAGATGTGCCGCGCGGCCTGAAACGCTGCGCGGCATATATTCTCACGGCTACTTATTGTTCTGGCGGCTCAAAGCCCCCATTTCTCGGCGGTTGTTTCAAAGAAGCCCTGCTTTTTCTTCAGTTCGATCCAGCTGTTGACGTAGTTGATCCAAACCTGATCGGTCTGCGGCAATAGCATTGCAATCGGGGTTGGCGCGCGCGAGTTGGACACGCCGATTTGGCGCAAATTTGGGAACTTTGTCAGCAGCGTCGACCCTTCAATGTTAGATGTGATGAAGACATCGGCGCGACCCGACAGAACTTCCTGAAAGCCTCGTGCGGGAGCTTCAACCACAACGATTTCGGCGTCGGGAAACCAGCTCCGGACGCTTTTTTCAAAGGTGGTGCCAAGGGTCGTGGCAACCTTGACGTCGCCTTTGTTGATGGTCTCCCATTCGCCGAAGCGCTCAGCCTTGTCTTCTGTGGTGAAAGGCAGGATTTCCACGTCAATATAGCTGTCTGAATAGCCCGCGGCTTTCAGACGTGCCGGGCTGATCGAAGCGGAGCCGGTCATGTGGTAGTTGCCTGCGACCACACCATTGACGAGGGTTTTCCAGTCGGTGGGAACCATTTCAAGCTCCACGCCGAGGTCCGCCGCCAGCTGTGTCATCACATCAATGTCGTATCCGACATAGGAGTTGGTCGCCGGATCCCGCACCGACATCGGGTTCCAGTCACCCGTCGTGCCGACTTTCAAAACGCCACCGTTCAGAATTTCATTCAAGGCGGATTGCGCGCTTGCTGGTGCTGCCAGCAGTGACACTGCAAATGCCGTCGCCAGGCCTACCGTTTTCATTAGTTTCATTATGTCGTCCCTGTTGGTTGCTTTCTGTCTGTATTATGTCTGTGCATTAAAATTTTTGTATAGTTCTATCGGAATATCAAGTAACAAAGACGATAACAAACATACCGGGGAGGGGTCTATGTCCGAAAAAGGTCCGGCCATCAAAATCAGCGCATTGAACAAGTGGTATGGCGACTATCATGCGCTCAAGGATATTGATCTGCAAGTTGATCATGGCGAACGGATTGTTGTCTGCGGGCCGTCGGGTTCCGGGAAGTCCACGTTGATTCGCTGTGTGAATTCACTTGAACAGCACAATTCAGGCCAGATCGTTGTCGATGGCATCTTGATGAAGGATGAAGCATCGATCAACGAAATCCGCTCAGAAGTTGGTATGGTCTTTCAGCAGTTTAACCTGTTTCCGCATTTGACGATTTTGCAGAACCTAACGCTGGGGCCGATGAAGGCCCGCAACATGTCTAAGGCAGATGCCGAGGAGCGGGCCATGCGCTATCTGGAACGTGTCCGCATTCCCGATCAGGCGCAAAAGAAACCCAGCGAGTTGTCCGGTGGCCAACAGCAGCGGGTTGCGATTGCCCGATCGCTCTGCATGGAGCCGAAAATCATGCTTTTTGATGAACCAACTTCCGCGCTGGACCCGGAAATGATCTCGGAGGTTCTGGATGTCATTGTTGATCTTGCCGAAGAGGGGATGACGATGATCTGCGTCACCCATGAGATGGGATTTGCCCGGCGTGCTGCTGACCGCATGATCTTCATGGATCATGGCGAGATTATTGAAACCGGCCCACCGGATGCGTTTTTCAATGCGCCAAAATCCCAGCGTTGTCAGTTGTTCCTCAGCCAAATCTTGCAGCACTAGGGGGCGCACCCATGAGACTACGTATATTCTTGTCATTCGGTGCCTTGGTGCTTCTGGCCGGGTGTAGCTCCGGCTCCGGAACCTGGGGTTGGTATGTGATTGATCCCAGTACACCAAAGGGTATGTCCAATATCAGCTTCTTGCTTAGCGGCTTCGGTGCAACCATCCTGTTGTCGCTCATAGCAGCGGGGCTTTCGATGATGTTGGGGTTGCTGGTGGCCTTGCCCGGCATGTCGGGCAATCGCTGGATACGACTGCCATCGCGCATCTACATCGAATTCATAAGGGCCATTCCCTTGCTTCCGATGCTGTTTTGGGTGTTCTACGGGCTCCCGGTTGTGCTGAAATCCATCGGGATCAACGTAAGCATTGATGCTTTCTGGGGCGCGGTTCTGACGCTTGCAATCTCTGACAGCGCCTTTACCGCAGAGATTTACAGGTCGGGCATTCAGTCGATCAGCAAGGGGCAAACCGAAGCTGCCAAAACCGTTGGTTTGAACTATCGGCAAACCATGCGCTACGTCATCTTGCCTCAGGCGATCAAACGCATCCTGCCACCCCTGGCGAACCAATTCATCTATATTGTCAAAATGTCCGCATTTGCCTCTGTCATCGGCATGCAGGAGTTGACGCGCCGCGCCAATGAATTGGTGGTGACAGAGTATCGCCCCCTCGAAATCTACACTTTGCTGATATTTGAGTATCTCGTGCTGGTGCTGATCATCAGCTTCTTTGTCCGCTGGCTTGAACGAAAAATGGGCGCGGATGAAAGCAAGTGATCACCCCGTGAAAGACAGAAAATCCGCAGCGACTGCGGCGGCTGCCGTCTCTAGCAGCACCTTACCGTGGTCAGGCCGGGCCAATGCAGAATGAGACCCGACCCGGCCGTCTGGAAAATCGCGGCGGTGGTCCTCTGGTGGTCCATGTTTGTCCCCAGCATGCGCCTTGATGTAATCGGGCGTGAGTTTGCGTGGCGCAGGGAGGTTTTTGTCTTCGATGGTGCGATGGGTGTGCTGCGTGATCGACACTTCGGACGGCGTGGCATGCATACCTTCCCAATCCCCATACCACGCTTCCCGCAGCACATTGACCTCTTCGAAGTCCCACCAGCTGCGGATGCGCGTGTCTGCGTCGACCTTCATGCTGGCCTCGGTCAATGGCTCAAGGTTGGCACCATGTCCGTTCAAAATGTAGACTTTACGAAACCCATGATGCGCCAGAGATTGCATGACCTGCAGCGCAAGATCCTCAAAAAGGGCAGGGCTCACCGAGACTGTGCCCGCAAAGCTCATGTTGAACGGCGCAGGAGCATAGGCCAGTTCCGGTGCAACGATGGCCTGGCATTGGTCTGCCGCCGCCCAGGCAATTTCGCGCGCGCAAATCGCATCTGTCCCGATCAGACCGAGCGGTCCGTGCTGTTCAATCGATCCCGTCGGCAGGATCACCCCTTGGCAGGTCGCAAGATAGGTATCGACCTCTTGCCAGGCCATTTCTTCAAGTTTCATACCATCTGCTAACGCGCAGCCATATCGAAAGGAAAGCTCAATCATGAACTGGACGACGTTTTTAGGGGAGACCATCGGTCGTATCAGCAAATTGCAGAAAGAAACGCCGGATATGTTCGCGGGCTTCAACGCCATGTCGCAGGCGGCCAAGAAATCTGGTGCACTGGATGAGAAGACAAAAGAGCTGATTGCACTTGGAATTGCGGTGTCCACCCGCTGCGATAGTTGCATTGGCTTTCACGTCAAATCTCTGGTCCGGCTGAAGACCACGCGAGAAGAGCTTTGTGAAGCGCTTGAAATGATTGGCTATATGGGCGGCGGCCCGTCCATTGCTTACGGTGCGAAAGCGCTGGAGGCTTTTGACGAGTTCTCCGCCTAGAAACGTTGAACTCTGCCAATGCGGCTGTCGATGGAGCACCTTTTGACAGGTCTGCGATGGTGCCTAGTGATCGGTTAATAGCAAGCGGACCTAGGCGTATGGCGATGCAGAATATCTTTGGGAGCTAGCGAGAGATGAGTAAAACAGTCAGGCCAGCAATCCGATTCAACACGCCCGATGTCTGGGGGATAGAAAACTATCCTTATTGCCAGGCAGCTGTAGAACCGGCTGGCCACAGGGTGCATGTCGCAGGTCAGGTGGCCTGGACAGTTGAGAGGGAACTGGTCGGGCCTGACGACCCCACGGCACAGACCGAGAAAACGATCGATAACATCGAGACGATTCTGAGCGCTATGGGCGGATCGATACATGATGTGATCTCGGTTACGATGTATTATGTGCGAGACGAGGACCTTGCGGCCATTCGAGATGTGCGCGGACGGCGGTTTGGCCTCGAACACGGTCCCGCCTCTACCGGCGTCAAGGTTGCCGGTCTGGTGCGGCCCGAGCTTCTTGTCGAAATGTCGGCGATAGCGGTCATTCCCGAAGCCCGGTTCAAACTATGATGTTCTGGCGCGAGCGCGTTCAACTATTTCCATGACGTGTGTCACGGTTAAACGGTCCGCTCCCAACCCGGGCAACCGGATTGGGAGCGGGTCGTACGGCTGATCAGGCAGTCAGAGCATTGTGGCCGAAGTACATGAACTCGCGATCCATGCCCGCGACCTCGCTGGCGTTAAGCGAAACGCTGGCGCCATCAAGCATCTTGTAGCTGGATTGCGCTTTCACCCACTCATCTGCGTTTTGAAGGGTGGTCAGCGTGTAACTTGTGGTCTCGTTCAGATAGTGGGTCGGGATCACGACCTTGGGCTTGAGGCGTTCGACGATGTTGTTCCCCATCTCGTAACTCAGAATATGCTGGGATCCATCGACAGGCAGGGTCAGCACATCGACCTGGCCAATCGCGTCCCAGAATTCCTGCGGCGGATTGTGCCGGTTGTCGCCCCAGATCAGCGTCCGAATACCGCCTGTCTCCACCAGGTAAACGACCATATCCATATGGCCGACGTTATCGGGTGGGCAGGCGTTAACGCCGAATTCTGCGAGCGCATCGGTCCAGCTGTACCACCCGGGGGCCACGCAGGCATGTTTGTCGGCAAAGCCAGTGATTTTGATATCGGCAAACTCAAAATTTCCGACCATTCGATCAAGCACCATGGTCGATACCGGACGGTGGATAGCGTCGTGATCAAAATGCGTGTGGGTCGACATGCAGATATCGACGGGCGTTTCCGGGAACTCATTCTTGAACCATAGTCCCCACGCCCCGGACGGGTCATCGCGCCAGGGATCGAACAGCACTGTTGCGCCTCCGGGAGAGGTGATTTTGATAGCGCAATGCCCGTAGAAATCGACGCCGACTGCCCCGTCAACCGCCGATCCGGTTGTGCTTTGCAAATCTATGACGTGATTGTTGTTGCCCGGCTGGGTCCAGTCAGTGGATTGCGCCTTGGCTGAGGTGCCGCCCAAGAGCGCCGCAGTCGTTCCTACGCCGGCGGCCCCCGCTGCTGCGAAAAATGAGCGGCGTGACAGGCCGGGGGACAAGGTGTCTCTGGCACCGTTCAGCACAGTTGGTATGAGATTCAGATCGTCTCTTTCCATTTCGGTTCTCCATGTTGGCTAGGGTCGGGCGTCGCCCGGTAGCGGGAGAGTAACGGAGGACATCAGCATTTCATGATGTTGGAAAAACCATGGTAAAACATGGGGAAATACCCCTTGGTTTACTGAATGGATAAAAGAAGGCTGCGCAGGTTCTTGCCACTCCGTTTGAGCCCGAGTTTCTTGCGAATATTGTTGCGGTGAAACTCGACCGTGCTGGGTTCGCGCGACAGAGTACGCGCGATATCCTTGGTCGTCTGTCCGTGCATGATCATTTGCGCGACTTCTTGTTCTGAAGGGGTCAGAACTTCGAAGACTTCGGAAAACTGGTCGGACATGGAGGCAGTGATCGACCGAAGGTTCTCATCAATCATTTCGAGGTAGGCGCTGGCCGCGCTATCGCCTTCCAGACGGCTGCGGAGCTTGCCAAGATGGGGTAAAACCAACCCCTTGATTTGACGAAGCACCTTGGCGTCATATTCATTGCGGGATTGTTCGACGTTCGCCAGCAGCACGCGCAACGCGGTGTTGGCTTCTTCCAGTTCGGAAGTACGCTTGGCCACATTTCTTTCCAGTTGATCCAAGGTCGCCTGCAATTTGGCTTCCAGCCTTGCGCGCTGGTCGATTTCCGTCAGTAGCCGCAAATCAGCCTCGATCACGCGGGCAAATTCCTGCAACCCTTCACGAAACATCAAGGCCCGGCGATTGCGGTGCTTATCCAGCACGCAAATGGTTCCGAAAATGACCCCATCAGGCCATTTAAGTGGAAATCCAACATAAAAACTCATGCCGTGTTCCATGTCTTCATTGTCCACCCACGCAGGTTCACAGGTGGCGTCTTCCACCACTAGCTCTCCGTCATTCTTTAGGACACCGAAACAGTAAAGTTTGTCATTGAGCGTGAAACGGCGCCCGACATCGTAGGGGTTGCCGGGGCTGTGACTTGTCACCAGAACAGAATGATCAGGCGCATGGGTTTGCATGACAAGACTTGCCGGAACATCCGCCAGCCGCGCGATCAGGTCGACGATCCGCTGCCAGTTGGACATGGTCTGTGGTGGTATCTTTGGTTTTGGAACGGCCATGCACACCCTCCCGGCACTTTGGTGCAGCTAGACAAGCAAACGCGAGCCGTCAGGGCTCACGTTTGATGTTGGGGTTTCGCAGAGCCGCGGTCAATCAGGTAAGATGCGGGACAACCATGGTTGGAATGGAGGATCGCCGCAGCACCCGTTTTACAACGGTCCCGATGAACGTATGCCCTGTGCCTTGCTCGTGGGTCCCCATGACGATCAAACCACAATTGAGCTCCTTTGCGCGATTAAGGATCATCTCTGCTGGGTGACCATCGACCAACTCAACCGATCCGACCGCTGAATAAGCGTCTTTCTCAGCGTCAGAAAGCGACTGCACAAACTTCTTCTGATTGAGCTTGAGCATATCCTTAACCGACGCATGCCTCTCTTTGATGGCTTTGTCGCGCGCTGTTTCGTCCTGCAAGAACATGCGCAGCGTCACCACCGCATCTTGCGAGAGTGGCTCGGCGACATGAAGGATGTGCACCTTTGCGCCAAGTGACTGCGCCAAACCCAAGGCATGGCGCAGCGCATTGTCAGAATTCGGCGAGAGATCTGTCGCGAACAGAATGTCTTTTACGTGGGGTATCATTTTGTGATCCTTTTCTGTTCGCGGCTCAATATCCGAAGGCTCTCGGCAACCAAAGCGATATCTCCGGGAAGAAGGCTATGATGAAGATCGCGATGGTATTGATGAAGGCGAAGGGCAGGGCCGCCACTGAAATCCGTTCAATCGAGATGTTCGATATCCCGGAGGCAATGAACAGATTCTCGCCAAGGGGTGGTGTTTGGAAGCCAATGCCAAGCGTACACACCATGACAACGCCGAAGTGGATCGGGTCGATCCCCATGCTGTAAGCCACCGGCAACATCACAGGAACGAGGATCAGGATTGTCGCCAGCGTTTCCATGAACATCCCGACAAAGAGCAGGAAGAAGATCACGAGCGTCCAGATCACGTAGATATTGTCCGTCACGGACAACATGCCTTCCGCGATGACGGCTGGAATCTGGTTTTCTACCAGCAGACGCCCAAACACCGTAGCCGTGAACATGATCAGCAAGACCCGCCCGGTGAGCCAGGTTGTGGTCTCCAGAGAGGTGAAGAGATTTGCCCATGTCAGCTCACGGTAAATGAACGCTCCGACAACCAAAGTGTAGAAGATCGCGACAATGGCGGCTTCCGTTGGGGTGAAGAAGCCCGAGTAGATACCGCCCAGGATCACCACAGGTGCCATCAGCGCCCAGAAACCACGGTAGAGCTCGCACCAGATCTGACGTGCAGACCATCCTTCGGCGGAGCCTTTGTATCCGTTCTTCTTGGCAAGGATGTAGTTCATGATCAGAAGGCTGCCCGCAATCAGGAAGGCTGGCATGAAACCCGCAATGAAGAGTTTGGGGATGGAGACGGTCTGGAATGTGCCGTGTGCGGCAACGGCTTCTGGCGGGGCCGGCATGCCGAGGGCCGCGATGCCGTAGATGATCAACGGGATGGAGGGCGGTATCACGATGCCCAGCCCCCCCGAGGAAGCGGTAATCGCGGATGAGAATGGTTTTCCGTATCCGCGTTCAATCATCGCCGGGATCATCAACATGCCCACAGCAGCCGTAGTGGCCGGACCGGAGCCCGAAATAGCGCCGAAAAACAGGCATGCAAAAACGGTCGCGGCCGACATGCCGCCCGTGAAGGGGCCCGCGAAACTCTCAGCCACATTGATCAGCCTTCGCGACAGTCCGGAGGCTTCCATCAACGCGCCAGCTAGGATGAATGCAGGCAACGCCATCAAGGGAAAGGACCCCACGGAGGTAAAGGCGATCTGAACGAACTTGATGGGGTTCTCATCGAGATACAAAAACGAAATCAGGGTCGAGACACCCAGTGCGACGGTAATCGGCGCGCCAATAAAGAGAAGGAAGAGAAATCCTCCGAAGAGGATGAAAATGATTTCGGTGCCCATTAGGTGTTCCCCCGGTCGTTTTGGCCTGCCGCGCTTCCGGCTTCTTCTGCGCGCAATTCTTCGAGATCAATCGCGTCAGGATCGCGGAGATCTTCGTTCAGGATAATTTTCTTGTAGTTCACTTGCAGGATGCGGATCGTCATCAACGTGAAAGCGATGGGCAGCACGATGTAGACCCAGCTCAGATGAAAACCCAAGGTCTGTGAGGACTGAAAGCGGTTCATTTTGTTGAAGATGAAATCAATCGACAGATAGACAAAGTAGACATTGAAAAACAGCCAGAAGAGGTCAGCAAATGCCTCAATGTACTTAATCGCTCTGGGTGGTAAAAATTTGAATTGGAAAGTCACGCGGTTATGCGCGTTCATTTTTGCGGCGTAGCTGGCACCAAAGAAGACAAACCACACAAACATGTAAACAGAGAGTTCTTCCACCCAGGAGAACGAGAAATTAAATACGGTTCGTACGACAACCTGCAGGAACAGAAGGCACACAAATATCGCCAACAGGGTGCGGCATATGTAGCTTTCTATATTGTTCAGAATACCCCAGAATCTAGTCATGTGTCCCTCACTGTCTATGTGAAGGGAGCGCCCAAAGGCGCTCCTCATTATTTCTTTTGCGATGTTACTCGGCGACCGGGTCTCGCCCGATGGCTGCCAGCACTTCGTTCATTTTTTCGATACCACCGATGCTGTCATAGAACTTTGGCCAGACAGCTGCTGTCGCAAGGTCGATAAACTCCTGCTCGTTGTTTTCCGGATCAGAGATTTCCATACCCTTGTCGAGCAGGATTTGTTTGATCTCGGCTTCCTTGTCGCGCAGGAACTGAGCAGAGGCTTGTGTCGCGGCCTTACCGGCTTCCAGCACAGTGTTCTGATCTTCGGCAGAAAGGTCCTGGAATACGCTTTCAGAAATGATCAGAGGTTCAATCGAGAAGATGTAGCGAATATTGGTCACATACTTCTGAACTTCGTAGAACTTCATCGCGTTGATGGTCGTGTAGGGGTTGTCCTGACCATCCACAACCTTGGTTTGAAGACCCGCAAAAGTTTCTGACCAGGCCATCGGTGTCGGGCTGATGCCCCAGGATTTATACGTGTCAATCATGATCTCGTTTTTGGGAACACGGATCACCAGACCTTCAAGGTCCGCCACGGATTTAACTGGCTTTTTGGAGTTTGTCAGAACACGGAAGCCTGTGTAGGTCCACGCGATGATGCGCACACCGGCGTCGTTGATGGTGTTTTCGGTCAGCTCCTGTCCGATGGGGCCTTGGGTCAGTGTTTCCGCATCTTCGAGGCTGAGAATGACGTAAGGCAGGGTGAAGACGCCCACAGTTGGCGAGAATGGCGTGATGTTGTTGATCGCCAGCAAGGACATATCCAATGTCCCGATTGCCGCATCATTCACTGTATCCTGTTCCGAGCCCAGCTGACCATTCAGGAACAATGTAGCAGTGTGCTTGCCGCCAGAAAGTTCTTCAAGCGCTTTGACAAAACCCAGACCTGTCGCTTCCTGGCTGCTGCCGCCGCTATCGCCAACGGCGATCTTGAAGTTCTTGGCATGCGCTGGGGCAACCAGCGTCAGTGCCGCAACCGACGCAACGGCCGCAAACGTTGTAAAAGATTTGATGGGATTCATGTAGAGTTCTCCTTGCTGTTGAATCAAAGTTCCATGAGCCGGCTGTCCGGCCTTCTTGTCGCGCCATATAAGACGCTTGTCCTTATTGATGGCCTGTGGATGGACCGCGAACCGGCACGAGCCGCTTGCGGAATGGGAATTTCGGCGGCGCTGTCAGAATTACGTTTAGCCGTAGTGTAGCAGGACATGACGATCATTGGACTGAAAGCGTAGGCGCGCCTGCCAATCGAACAGAATGCAATCTGCGAGGCCGCGTAAGCCAGCGTACCGCTCAAAGCCGTAATTTTCGAATTGAGCCATCCTGCGTCCATCGCTCTGCCGCAGGAATATTCAGTGCTATTCGAACCCTGACGGGAACACATCCGAGGCTCTCGCCACATGCCCTTCCCGAAGGAGGTTATGCCAAAACGCGTCTTGGTGTCTCTTGCTTGGATAAGGCGGTTTCGAATTGCGATTATTGCCTCCCGTGCCCAGTTGCCAAGCAACTTGGTATGGTGCGGAGTCACTTTCCCCTGGGTCACGATGGCATTTCGAGTTCTTAACGTCCAGCTAATTCCAAAAGCCGCAATTGTGGTGTCGTCACTTCCGTTGGAAGACACCTGACGCGCAAGAAAAACACGGAACTTCGTCATTAAATCAGATAGATATTCACCTGATAACATCATCGAAATTCCGTGAACATTTAGCATGTCATGCCTGATCTTTTGAGGAGTTGAAGCGGTTGGCCATTGGTCATTTTGCAGAGTAATCGCGAATTACGAAGTGTTTGGTTGTGGTTTCGATCACGTTCCAAAATCCTGAAAACCCATTTGGGATGAGGAATGAATCTCCTGCGCGAAAGGTCTGTGTTTCGCCGTCTTCAGATATCAATTGAACATGACCCGAGATGATGTAGCAAAACTCATCCCGATCAGAGAAGGCGTGCCACTTGCCTGGCGTACTTGTCCAGGTTCCGGCCAGAAACGTGCCATCCGGGCTGGTGAAATGTGATCGCGTCTCGTGATGCGGATCGCCTTCGACCACCCTGTCTGGCAGATCCGCCAAACGGCGCTTGCCAAGGGTCCCTTCATGCTTCGAAAAATCGATAACCGACTGCGTCATAGGATTTCGTCTTTCACGTAGTAGTACGGGTACATTATGCGCTGACCGAGGCGTCTGAATGGTGTCAGAATCCCGTGGCTTGGCAGCGGCGAATTGAAGATTGGCAGATCAACCTCGATTTTCTTGCCGGCAACAATCTGGGCCAGACGCTTGCCAGCCTGGGCGGAATACATCACGCCGTTTCCACCGTAACCCATGGCGTAATATACCGTCCGGTCAGGGTCAGGCTGGTAGACGCGCGGCATCATGTCGTGGCTGACATCGACCCAACCCCACCACGAGTAGTCGAGGTCCACGTCTGTCAACGCAGGGAATTTTCGGTGCAGGCCCTTACGCAAGAGTGCAAGGTGTTTGGGGTTTTCCGCATCGCGCCCGGTGATGGCGCTACGGCTACCGATCTGGACGCGGTCGTCGGGCAGGAAGCGATAGTAATGGCGCAATGTGCGCGTGTCCGTCAGCGGCGATTTGGTCTGGAAACCACATTCGGCCTTTTCGTCATCGGTCAAAGGCCGGGTGACGATCGAATTTGACAGGATCGGCATGAGGCGATGCTTGGTGCGATTGTCAAGGCCGGGGGGCGTGTAGCCAGCCGTGGCCAAAGCCACCGCACCTGCGCGAACGGTCCCGCCAGGGGTGGTCAAGTGGTGCATGCCGTTTTTGACCTTCCATCCCATAACCGGGCTTGCCGTGTGCACCTTTGCGCCAAGTTTGCGCGCTAGCCTGACATAGCTGAACGCCAGTTTCGCCGCGTGAATGCTGGTCCCGTCGGGTTCCCACATTGCGCCACAGGCTTCCTGGTCGCGCACATAACGTTCATGCAGTTCGTCACGTCCGATCATGCGACTGCCATACCCAAATGTTTCATTGAGCAGTTGGCATTCCTTTTCCAGATTTGGCATGACTTTTTCACGGTGCGCCAGATAGAAATGCCCACCCGTCTGCGGGTCGCAGTCGATATCTTCTGAGCCAATCAGATCGTTGAAGAGTTCAAATGCCTCGCAGACCTCTGCATGCATCTTCTTGGCCATGTCAACGCCCCAGCGTTGAATCCACTGCGAGCGTTTGAGACGGCCGGACGATATCTGGGCTTGTCCGCCATTACGTGTGGAACAGCCCCAGGCAACAGTATTTGCCTCAAGCACGGTTGCCTTGATGCCGTGCTCTTTTGCCAGGTGGATTGCCGTGGAAAGACCCGTGTAGCCAGAACCGATGACAACAACATCGACGTCCATATCTTCGGAGACAGGTCCGTCATCCTCGGGAGGTGCGCCCGCGGTCCCAATCCAGTAGGTCGGCGCATGATCTCGGTTATGGCCGGGGCCTGCGTCGACCATCGGGTCGTATTTTGGATCGTAGCTGGCCTTTGGCCAATGGCGGGGCCGCATTCTGTCCGGCATTTTCTCATTCCTTCAGTCTGAGAAGAGACGCATCCTTACGCTTTGAACGGAGGACGCGATTTACGTAATGCTTGTTTCACGATGATCTGCCCGTCGCGGAGTGTGAAGAGATCAGCGCCTTGTGCCTCGACACGCATGCCGTCAGCGTCAGTGCCGGAGAACGTCCATTCTGAAACGGCGCGGTCGCCATGGACGAAATGGCTGTGATGATCCCAATGAGCGTCTTTCATACCAGCCCAGACCGCCGAAAATGCCTCTGCAATGGCCTTGGCACCTTCGATTTTAGCACCAAAAACTTCCGGGCCACCCACAGTGAAAAATACGCAATCCTCTGCAAAACACTTCATGACGCTGTCCACATCGTGCCTGTTGAAAGCATCGAAAGTATCAGCCAGGTCTTGAGCGGTCAGGGTGTTGGACATTTATAGTCTCCAGGAATTGTAAGTGGTTCTGGCCACGACATCTCTCGTAAAACCAGGCTGCAGTGATCAAGCGGATAGCGTCCTCGTGGGTGATTCCATAAATAGTTGGATGCGCCACTGAGCCTGCGTTTACAGGAAAAGCCACTTATTCAAATAGGGCCAGTTATTGACTTAGCTTAATGCCAAGCACTGGCCTCAAATTTAAGAGCGTTTGCAAACGCGTCTCGCGCCGCGGTCTCGTCAAATGTATTTGGCCAGTAAGCAACGCAACTATTATGTTCCCCGTGATGGTGTGCAAGGCTTCAAAAGGCTGTCGTTTGAGACCCTTGCGGCATTTAGAACGCAGACCTTCCAGGAAGCGACGACTCGCGTATCAAATATATTAATCAGATTACATAACATGTCTTATTAAATTTTAGACTCGCCTAAAGCGCAATAAAATAAGCTGCCTTGGCTGCGGGTACCGAGTTTTTATCCCGGATTGCGCAACCGTTTGGGATACCCAACTGGCCGGGCATAGGTTCTCAAGGCTCGTTTGAAATATCCTGAGGTTAATTGTTTGATGCATCACAAACCTGCATTTCGTGAAAGTTTACGTTGAAGACGATCATGTTCAGTTCTTGTCGATTTAGCGATTTCGAAGATGCTGCGAGGGATGTGGTCAGCGTTCGTGGCGTTGAGCCAGGGCTTCGATTTTCATACCAGCGAGTCGAGATCAATTTCCGGTGTACTGCCGTGTATGGCATCCTGCGCTGTTCGCAACGTTCGCTATCTGGATCGATTGCTGTCTTCAGCAAGCGCGATGCATCGTTCATCAAGCTAAGATGTCATCAATCGTTTGATGTGCTTTGCGAATAACCAGGTAGCGGGAAGTCCAAGCGGCAGGCCCAGAAGAACTGCGATGCCAGGTGTAATGACTGGCGCACCAAACCATGAAACAATCAGCGATCCGAAATAGATATTCAGCGCCATGGCCCCTGCCCCAAAGGGATACAGCGCCAAAGTAATTTGCCAGACACTCCATCCTTTGGTGCTCATCTGCGGGAGACCAACCGGTGCACGCCCCAGAGTGCGCCGATCAAAGCCAGGGATGCGGCCAGAAACCAGAATTCTGCCGTGGCGGATTGCGGCTGAGGAATGGGTCGGATGTATCCATCAGCGGTCACAGCTGACGGCGCAGACAGCAAGATCACGAAAAAGATGCGCATCATGTTCAAATCTCCAGGATGAGGGCGCGGTAAATATCCGGCAAGGCTTTAGTCAAGCGTTGAGGTTGCGGCAGAAGGGTAAACCCATGCTTTCCGAAAAGACGTGCGAACCAGTTCTGACCGTCTTCGTCTATGACGATTCCATGGACCGCCTGACCCCGGTTGCGGGCTTCGCGAATTGCCATGTGGCTGTCCTCGATACCGTGCTGGCCTTCGTAGTGATCGAGATCATTGGGCTTGCCGTCAGTCAGTACCAGTAACAATTTGCAGCGTGCTGTTTCAGTGTCCAGCTGGGTGCTTACATGGCGAATTGCGGCGCCAAGACGGGTGTAGTGCCCGGGTTTAAGGCTGCAAATCCGATCCAGCACATCCGGAGAGAGAGCGGCGTCAAACGTTTTGCATCTGTGCAGGAAGACCCTGTCGCGTCGCAACGATGAAAATCCCCAGATCGCAAAACGATCACCGGTGGCATCAATCCCTCCGGCCAGAGCAGCCAGAGCGTCACGCGCCACGTCGATCACGTTGGTTTCCCCCACCGCGGCTTCGGTTGACCGCGAAGTATCCAACAGGATAGCGACAGAGAGATCGCGCTCTGTTCGGCGGTGGCTCAGGTAGATGCGATCGCTGCAATACCCATTTGTCTGCAGATCGACCCGGGCTGCTATCAATGCGTCCAGATCAAGATCGTCACCATCAAGTTGCCGGGGACTGTGAATGGTCCGCGGATGAAGCGTTTCAAACTGCCGCCTGACATCGCGCATGCCTTTGGGATCAGGGATCAAAGCGACGTCCGCTGCGGGCTCTACATCTGCCTCCAGCACCCGGCAATGATCCGTCATGTAGCTGCGGCTGCGATGATTCCACTCAGGATAGATGAATTCCCCGGCCAAACGTTCATGCTCCGCATCCCCTGGAGACAGATCAAGATGCAGACGCAATCTCGTAGCCGCGCGGCGGTCATGCCTTGAGAGCGTGATGTTGTCCTGATCTTCGGCCGCTTTCTGCGCGTTCTCGTCATCATCGTCATCAACGCTGCGGTTCAGGTTCATGCTTTCGACCCAGCTTAGGATGGCCTCAAATCGATGAATGATGAAGCTGTCTTTGCGCATCGCTTCAGAAGTATCCGACCGCAGGCCAAGCTTGCGCGTGGTCGTTGCGGCTGCCGCCGGAGTTGCTGCGATCTGATCCGGGGACGCTTCGGCAAGCCCGCCTCCCCCGGGCTTGCCAAAGGACAACCAGAAGGGGACCGGCGCAAAACGGCAATATCCCTTGGGGGCTTGTCCCGTGGGCGGGTCATTGGGTTCCCGACCCGAGAGCGTTTCGAGGATTGCATTTTCGATCATGGTTTCGACCTTGGGAAGCCTATGAGAGGGGCGCGCTGCAATTGCGGCCTGTCGCATAAGGTGATGGCTCTGTCTCAAACCTGGGCATTGGTCGCGCACCATTTTTGAGAGTTGATGGTTCTGATGCAGCTGCATCCAATCAGCCACCGCCGGATCTGTCGGAAGCTCCGGCACCTCGGCCAGCGCGGCCATCGCTGTCAGCCAGAAATATGTGGTGCGGTTCAACTTCGCTTGTGAAAAACAAGCGATGCAAGGGGGCAATAACAACCGCTCACCATCGAAATATGCCTGATGCTGGAGGACATGCGCATTGCCCAGCTTACGCAACTTGTCCAATCGATGTTCCGATCGGGTGGCGGGTGCCGGGGCGATTTCAACCGAGCGAGCCCCGCCTAACGCCCGAAACAGGCAAGAGAGGCTGGGACGCAATTCTTCCAAACTGGCCGAGGCGTCCAGATGAGCGGTTTCTTCGCCCAACGTGGCCGCGATCCCATGCCATATATTGCCGACCGTTTCCTCGGGCTCCATAAGATCAAGCGGGCGTATCGACATCGGATCAGCCGTAAACCACTGTTATCAGGTCACGCAGCGCGGTTTTGACATCATCATCATCAGTTAACGGCTCGATGACGGCCACTTCAAGAACGTGGTCAAGGTTCATTCCGGCCTTCACAAGTTTTGCGGCATAGATCAGCAACCGCGTTGAAACGCCTTCTTCCAGATCCATGCCTGATAAATTGCGAATATGCCCAGCCAACCGCACAAGGGAGGTGACCCGCGTGTGATCAAGACCCGATTCCCGAGCGATAACCCTGGTTTCAACGTCAGCTTCCGGGAAATCGAAAGTCAGCGACAAGAAGCGCTGCCGGGTGGAAGGTTTCATGCGTTTGAGAACACTTTGATACCCCGGGTTGAAGCTGGCCACCAACATGAAACCGGGTGGCGCTTGCAGTGCTTCGCCAGTGCGGTCGATCATCAGGGTGCGCCGGTCGTCTGTTAGCGGATGCAGGACAACGGTGACGTCTTTGCGGGCCTCGACGACTTCGTCAAGATAGCAAATAGCACCCTCGCGCACGGCCCGTGTCAGGGGACCGTCGACCCATTCCGTTTCGCCGCCCCGCAACAGATAGCGACCGATCAGGTCGGGGGCAGAGAGATCGTCGTGGCAAGCAACGGTATAGAGTGTCCGCCCCATGCGCGCGGCCATATGCTCTACAAACCGGGTTTTGCCGCAACCTGTGGGCCCCTTCAAAAGCAGGGGGAGCCCATTTTCATGCGCGGTCTCAAAAAGGACACATTCCTGCGCTGTGGCTTCGTAAAACGGGGTGTGCAATTCTGGTGAGGGAGCGTTCATGATCATTCACCCGCGACCTGAGTGGCATCCCCTGGGGAGATGATCTCGGCTTTGCGCACTACCAGCATGGCGTAGATGAAAAGCAGGGCTCCGATGACAACTGCTATACCCGCGCCAAATCGCATCAGGTAGAAAAGAGACAGCGCATCCTGTACATCCATGTAGTAATCACCGATGACGCGTTGCAGATGTGTCTGGATGGTGCCCGCAAAGGTCAACACGAAGGTCATGAACGCCATGCCTCCTGTCATCAGCCAGAAAGATCCCATGTTGAGAACCTGATTGTAGGGCTCCCTTCCGCGCAACATGGGCATGGCGTAGGTGAACATCGCGAGATTGAGCGCCACGTAGGCACCGTAAAAGGACAGATGCCCATGCGCTGCCGTGATTTGGGTCCCGTGGCTATAAAAGTTCACGCCATGCAGCGTATGCAGGAAACCCCAGACCCCTGCCCCGAAAAATGCCACGGTCGACGAGCCCAAAGACCACAACAGCGCGGCCTTATTGGGGTGGTTCCGGCGCCCTTTCCAGACCATGACAAAAGCAAAACTCATCATCAGAAAGAACGGAACAACTTCGAATGTCGAGAAGATGGACCCGATCCATTGCCAGTAGCCGGGCAGACCGATCCAGTAGAAATGGTGGCCCGTTCCCAAGATGCCGGAAAAAAGCGCCGTGGCGACGATGACATAAAGCCATTTCTCGACCACTTCACGGTCTACGCCGGTCAGTTTCAGCAACAGGAAGGCGAGGATGGATGCCATCACCAGCTCCCATGTTGCTTCCACCCAAAGGTGCACCACGAACCACCAGTACATTTTATCCAGTGACAAATTGTCAGGGTTGATGAAGGCGAAAATCCACAACAGGCTGAGCAACCACAAGCCCATGAGCAGAACATTGGTGATGGCTGTTTTGCGACCCGCCAGAACGGTCATCGAGACATTGAACAGGAAAATCAAAGCCGCGACCAGAATGCCAAACTTGACCCAGAGAGGCTGTTCGAGAAATTCGCGGCCGCCGTGTATTCCCATAAGATAACTGCCGACCGCCCCAAGTGTGCCCACCATCAACAAGACCAACTGTATGTAGGCCAGTTTGACCGAGTAAATTTCGCACTCGCTCTCTTCGGGGATCAGGAAATAAGCCGCTCCAAAAAAGCCCAGCAACAGCCAGACGATCAAGGCGTTGGTGTGAATCATCCGGATGATGTTGAAGGGCAGTATCTCGGAAAGGAAGTTCGGCGAGACATAGATCCAGCCGGCCAACAGCCCGCCCAACACCTGAATTCCGAAAAGCGCAATGGCGCAGAGGAAATATGCGTAGGCGACTTTTTGGGAAGCGTATTTCATTGGTTTTCTCCTTAACCTGCGTCGTTGGGGGGCCAACCCTGGGTGTCTGTCTGATCCGCCCAACGCAGGAACTCGGCCAGCGCGCGCATCTCTTCATCGGTGATCTCAAATCGCGGCATCTGGCGGCGGCCTTCTACACCGCTTGGCTGGGCTTCCATCCAACCCTTGAGCACCTCAAAGGCCCCTTCAGGATCATCGGCCACGCCCCAGCGGGTCATCACATTGCCAACTTCCGGCGCAAAATAGGCGCCCTCTCCGTGAAGGGTGTGGCAGTTGATGCAGCTATGGCGTTCCCAGACATGCTTGCCTAGCGCCACCTCTTCGGTGAGCGGCATGCCGGCTGTTGATGTCTTGACCACGTAGCGATGGCTGTGTGCGGTCAACCCCACAAAAACCACCACAAAAAACAGCGAGCCCCCGTAAAAAATGTTACGCGCTCGCGATTTGGTTAGGAATTCTGACATTTCCTGCATCCCCTGTTCGCTTATGTTTCCCAGCCATACCCTGATGGCCGCGCGCGCAGGTTGTGCCAGCGCAAAGAACGCTGTGAATCTCATCTTAAATTTGTTGCGAAAGGAGGAGGCCTTGGCGCAGACCGCAGCAATAGACGACCCGGACATGCTCCTGTGTGATATCTTGCGCCGGTGGCCTCAAACCATTCCGGTTTTCATCCATTATAAGATGCTATGCGTCGGTTGCGCCATTACACCTTATCACACGCTGCGGGACGCCTGTATTGAACATGACGTATCCGAGGTGCTGTTTCGCCGCGCTTTGAACCGGGCGATCAGACAGCATTAGGTACTATGTCGAACAAGCTTGTGTGGATCGGTGACCACGATCTTCTTGCGCGTGCTTTTGATAGTCCCTTCCCGCTCCCATGCGCTCAGCAAACGACTGACGGTATGCAATGTGCTGCCGGTCATCTCCGAGATGTCCTGACGTGTAATCGGAAACCCGATTTCAATTCCCTCATCGGTCTTATGCCCGGTTTGCTGAACAAGACGTAGCAGTGCATTTGCCACACGTTGTTCCACCTGTTGGGTAGCAAGCTCAAGGATGCGATTGTTCATGTCTTCGACGCGTTGACCGACCGCGCCATAAACGCCCGTGGATAGCCCTTCATAGGTGGTCAGAAACTCCTGCAAGAGCTTCATTGGCCAACTCAGGCAAACACATTCTGCGGCGGCGACGGAGGTGGCAGGATACGTCGTGTGGCCCAGAGCCGCTGCGATCCCAAACAAGTGACCACTGGGGATGTGCAGCGCGATCACCTGGTCGCCTTCCGGCGTCAATCGGACAACCCGCACATACCCATCAAGTAGAAGATAGAAGAATTCCGCTTCCTGACCTTCTTCAAAAACCGTTGCACCCAAATCGAACCGGCAAGGTGTTGCGAGGTCCAGTATCGTTCGGATTTGGGCACGGTCGAGCTTTGAGAAAAGCGCAAGAGGTGTCAGGAGGCTTTCATCGAGATTGTTCACATTACGCCCCGCAGTTTGTCTTGGCGCAAAGAGGCGTGTGCCTGCTTCGGTCAGATTGCCGCCAATTCAAGCACATCGAACCCCAGAAAGGAAACCGTGATGATGATACGATCGCTGGCATGCGCCGCTTCACTGCTCTTCGGCACCGCCTTGACTGCCGAGACCATCGAGGTAAAAATGCTCAACAAGGGTGCGGAGGGCACCATGGTGTTTGAACCAGCCTATGTGGCCGCGCAGCCCGGAGACATCATTCATTTTATCTCTACAGACAAAGGGCACAATGCGGAATCCATTGACGGCATGCTGCCTGACGGCGTGGAGGCCTTCAAAAGTAAACTGGGCGCAGACTTTGAGCTGACGGTCGAAGCCGAAGGCCTTTACGGCATCAAATGCACGCCCCACTACGCTTTGGGCATGGTTGCGTTGATCCAGGTCGGCGAGGCTGTGAACCTTGAGGCCGCGAAAGGCGTCAAGCAACGGGGCAAGGCGGCCAAACGTTTTGACCCCTTGTTTGAGAGCGTCCAGTAGGGTTCGCCAGTATCAAACGGCACGATGCTCTTTCTGGCGTATCGTGCCGTTAACGAGGGCTCATTTGCGATGATCCGTCCACGCATTTCGGTCATCTTTGGCATGGGGTTTCGCCCCTTTTTTACGCTGGCAACAGGCTTTGCCGTGATCGCCATCGTTTTGTGGATGGCAATGCTGTCCGGGCATTGGCAGCATTCAGGACCGCTTTCCCAGGTCGACTGGCATGTCCATGAGATGCTCTTTGGCTACACCTCTGCCGTTCTGACCGGTTTTTTGCTTACCGCTGTTCCGAACTGGACCGGGTTGCCTCCGATCAAAGGGTGGCCTTTGGGATTGGGTGCCGCGCATTGGATCGCCGGCCGCTTGGTCATGCTTGGCCTCTGGGAACTGCCGGACCTGATTGTCATGGTCATCGACACGAGCTTCTTGGCGGTGGTCAGTGTCAGCGTCGCAATTCAGCTTATCGTCAGCGGGAACTGGCGCAATCTGGTCGTGATCGGCTTGGTAGGCTTGTTATTGATCGCAGATGTTGCCTTTCACATCGAAGTTATGAGCTTCGGAATTGCGGATTACAGCCGCCGTGCCGGTTTTGCCGTGATCCTCATGCTGATCATCCTGATTGGTGGGCGCATCATTCCGAGCTTCACAAGAAATTGGCTGGTAAAGCAAAAGGCCACGTCATTACCGGCCCCATTTGGTCGCATTGATATCCTGACTCTTGCCGTCAGTTTTGTGGCTTTGGCGATGTGGGTGGCGCAATCGAACCCGCGTGCCACTGCTGTGGCCTTGGGTCTCGCATCGATGTGTCACCTGATACGGCTGCTTGGCTGGAAGCCCTTAAGGGTTCGCCGATCTGCCATTCTGCTGATGTTACACGCAGCTTATTTATGCCTGCCCGTTGGGCTTATCCTCCTTGCATTGGCGACCCGGGATCCCGGTCTCAGCCTGGCCTCAGGGCTACACATCCTCGGAATGGGCGCGATCGGCGGCATGACAGCCGCCGTCATGATGCGAGCCAGCCTTGGGCACACCGGACGCCGGTTGGCGGCAGGCCCTATCCTGACGGTCGCAATCACATTAATTTTTGGTGCTGCACTTATTCGTGCCGCCCTGCCGTTCGCGACCTTGGCGGGGCTCACCGGTGTTCAGTTCGCCTCCTGTCTCTGGATTGTCGGCTTTGGTCTGATCTGCATGCGCATGTGGCCCTGGTTGCTTGGTTTAGCGCCCGCTAGCTTTCCCGGATCAGCCGAATGACCAGATGATCCGGAGGTAATCCGACAGCACAGCCGCCAACGCTTGCATCGCGTACGAAATCAATGACGAACGCGCGGTGAATGCCCTGAGCTAGCCTGACACCGCAATAGTCATCGCTCTCGCGGATGTAGTCGCCTTCTGCGGTCAGTTCCGCTTTTTTGAAGCATGTGGTTGTCCATTCCCAGACATTGCCACCGATGTAGCCGATGCCAAGTGCATTTTCGCCGTAAGCGCCAATGGCACGCAAGGAGGGATCCGCGTTTTCGCGCTGCTTTGTATTTGTGCGATATTCGTCAAGCCAACGTTGGGCCATGTCACCCGTAGGGGCTTCATCAAGGGCATCATCGACGTAGCGTTCGGCCGCTGCATGAGCCCACTCGGCGCCTGTTGGCAGCCGCCATTTCTGACCCGTTCGCTTTGATTGCCACTCGGCGAAGTCCAGAGCGTCGCGAAAATTGACCTGTGTTTGCGGCAGATCCGGAGCGTCCGATGAATGCGTCGATTTGCAAGCGCCATCCCGAACACAAGCCATATAGGCTTGCTGCGTCACAGGATACCGCATCATCTCCAGATTTCCGGGGATTTCCACCTTTTCAAGAGGTGCCGTCCGGACGCGGCCATCGGTGCGAAATTCCCCGGTGGGGCGGTATTCGACTGTCCCGGCTGGCAGTGAGAGCATTTCAGGCAGATCATCCGGTAATGATTGCCGCATCATTTGTGAGAAAACAACGTAAGCGCCTGCAAAGGCTACCAGCGCTACGCCAAGACCGAACCCTTTCATGAGAAACCTGCCCTCCCTGACGCGAAATTGGGCGCAGGAGTGCGCCCAATGATGAGATTTGAGATACGAAACCCTATGGCAGCGCGGTCCGGCCTTCGTGCAGCACATCGTATTCAACGGGCGCGACCACCTGGGCCATCAGGTCATTGTTCCAGTTGCCCTCAACCACTACGTGCGCTGTTGCGCCTAGGTTCACGGCTTCGATCAGGTTGTGGTTCACGTAGGCATAGACGCCAGGTTGAAGGAACTCATAAAGTGCCGCACCAGCGGACCCGCCACGGATGAACCATGTTTCCAGATCGCGGTCGGGGATATTGTTGAATTTTCCTGCCTCCCAGACGAGGTCGCCGTGGCCACCGATGAGGTGAGGCCTGCTGTCGCGGTTGGCTTGTGAGTGTACGAAAAGCACCTTCTCTCCCTGCGCCGCGGTGAGCGCATTGTCCCCTGTCAATGCGCCCACGCGCCCGTTGAAAGTGACATGGGTCGGGATCAGCCCGTTCATGACCTCCAACGTATCAGGGTAACTTTCACCAACATCCTCGAAGCGCTTGTAGTTCCCATCTTCATCCTTGGGGATGTAGAAGTCGTTTTCGCCGATGTAGAAAATGCGGTCATAGCTGACCGGCGCACCATTGTGATCACTCAACCCATTTCGGGGCAGCACCATGATCGCTCCCGACATCCCCGAAACCACATGCCAGGGGATCATCGGACCACCGGGTGCACAGTGATAAACAAAGGTGCCAGGCCGCGTTGCCTTGAACCTCAGCACGGTTTTCTCACCTGGGTTTACAAGCGTTAACGACCCACCTCCCAAAGCTCCGGTTGCCGAGTGGAAGTCGATGTTGTGTTGCATCAGGTTCTCGGGCGGATTGAAGAGCGTCAATTCGACGTAGTCACCTTCATGAACCACCATCAACGGTCCGGGTACGGAGCCATTGAAGGTCATCGCTTGCAGGTAGGCATCATCATCGACCTGAATCTCTTTTTCGATGATTTTCATCTCGAATTCGTGGATCACCGGCGGCTCCGAAGTGGTTTGCTCATGGGCATGAACAAATGGCGGAGCGACCAGCTTGTGTTTCACACGCTTGAGGCCGGACAGGTCAACAGGTTCGGCGCCTGAAGTGTCCATAATTTCCTCGGCGCTCGCGGTTTTGATCAACCCCGGGGTCGAAGCAAGAAAGGCGGTCCCCAGAAGGGCGGTTCTTCGAGTCATCATCTGTGCAATCCTCCGTACTTCAGAATGTTGCGGAGGTTGTAATTCAGCCCTCATCGAGCAACGTTGCGTTAAAACAACGTTTGTGCGTCGAACCGACGTTGGGATTGGTTGAGATTTCGCAGTCAGGCGCAATGCTACATCTTGCCAATCGTCACAAAAAGGCGTCGGGCGCAATGGCGGCCAGCTTGGGCCGTATGTCGGACCGAAACTTTCTAGCGGAACTGGGGGTCGCGTTTTTCGCGGAAGGCGGCCATGCCCTCCTTCTGCGCATACGACCCATAAAGCGCATGATACATCTGTCGTTCAAACCGCAGACCAGCTTCGAGCGTGGCCTCCTGGGAATGACGAATACAGGCGCGGGCCATCATGGTGATGTCCTTTGGATATCCCGCAATCTGCCCGGCAATCTGCGTGGCCTCAGCCAAGAGATCTTCTGCCGGCAAAATGCGACTTACCAGCCCGTAGTGCAGTGCTTCTTCGGCAGTGATCATGCGCCCTGTAAGGATCATGTCCATCGCCCGGGCCACGCCGATCAATCGCGTAAGCCGTTGCGTGCCACCGATGCCCGGAATACAGCCGATCTTGACTTCAGGTTGCCCAAAGCGCGCAGTGTCAGAAGCGATGATCAGGTCACACATCATGGCCAGTTCGCAGCCGCCGCCAAGTGCATATCCTGAAACCGCAGCTAGTTTTGGCGTTCGCAAGGCGGCGAAACGATCCCACCCGGAAAAGAAATCGCTTTCATACATGCTGGCGTAATCCTGAACTTCAAGCTCAGCGATATCTGCCCCAGCTGCAAACGCCCGTTCGTTGCCTGTAACGAGGATGCAGCCGATGTCGGGGTCACGGTCATGTTCCGTCGCGCAGGCCAGCAGTTCCGACATAACCTGACTGTTGAGCGCATTCAGTGATTTGGGCCGGTCAATCGTGATTGTCAGGACGCGGTCGGCCGTGCTTGTTTGAATGGTGTCATACATCGGTCAGCTGTCCCAGATTGCGCCAAAGGCAGGGATGCCTTCGCTCTCCATATCGTAGATCACCCGTTGCGTGAGTTTTTGGTTCGAGATCACGATCACCGCCTCGGCTCCAGTTTTTCTGACCGCTTCAAGAGCCAGTTGCGACAAATCCGGTTTCCCGCGTGTGTCGGTATCCCAGATCAGCGGATCCTCGGTGTTTGCCTCGATCTCATCGACCAGCGCGTCTCCGTAGGTTGCGCGTGGTGATCTTGTGGACCAGATCAGATAGTTGGGTACATCATGGGCCAGCAGATGCGGCAAGATGGGACCAATCCCGCTGCCGGTCCCGACGTAGACGACTTTCCTGAACAAGACTTCAACACGCGCAACGCCCGAGGTCGTAATCCCTTTGACCCAGACATGAGAGGGGGGATTGTCGATGAAGCGTCCTGTCCAGTCTCCGGCACGGCTGACCACAAGACGGTATCCACTTTCTCCTGGAGTCGGAATGTTTGCAAAAGAATGCCACTCCCGCAGGGGGTTGACGCTGATCGCATTGGACGAGCCGGGAAAAGGCGTGTCACCGTAGTCGAACCGGATCGACACCGCGTGGTTGCTCGGTTTGACGACCTCAATCGGCACTCTCTTGAGTGTGAGCCAGGGTGAGAGGATGGAAAGGGTCAGAAGACTGAGCATCCAGAACGAAAAGGAACCGACAAACGGATTGCCTGCGTCCAGATGAAGGGCCGCACTTTGCCCCCAGAACAGCGCCAGAAGTGTCCAGCCCGCAAACCTGTGCACCAGCTCGAACCGGTTGTGAAATCTGGCGCGTAGCGGTCCGATGGCGGTGAGGATCATGGCGACCATCAAAGCGACCATGGCGCCGCTCAGGCCTATGGTTGTCAGCGAAGTATGGGGGTCACTCGCCCGCCAATTCGAGAGCATGGCGAAGACCAGAAAGATGAACCAGATCGATCCCGCAACTGTTCCGCCGGAATGTAATCCGCCAAAGTGAAAAACCTTGCCCGCCAGCCAGCGCAGCTGCAAAGGCCAAGTCACCGGAACGCGCGTCGCTGCCCAAAAAAGGAAATTCACCACCCTTTGCTGACGGATCAGGATGCCAAGCGAAAAGTTCAGCAGCGCAATCTTCGCGATGGCAGCCAGATCGAAAGCTGCAAAACTCCCCCACCACCCCTCGGCCACGCCTTGCACAAAAAGCCACAGGTTCGCAATCGCAACGATTGCGGCCAGACGCCTGTACTCAATCAACGCGGGATGTCGTGTGAATCTGCGCAGGTTAAATCCCTGCCGAAATTCCCGGGTACTGATCTGGTCACTCATTGCGCTGCTTCTGCCTTTGATGCCGCCAATTCGGTGCGCGCCATCTCAAGCAACAGGCGTTTGTCCAGTTTACCACGCGCAGTCTTTGGAAGATCGTCCAGCGGGATGACAAGCGCCGGCACGCAATAGTAGGGCAACATGGTTGCCACGACCTCTGCGGCTTCATGCGGATTGGTGCAGATTGGGCTGACAAATGACACAAGCGTGCGGTCATCGTATTTAAGCGTCACCGCTTGGGCGCAGTCAGGCGTCGCCTCCAAAGCGCGGCTCACCCCGTCCAGTTCAACCCGAAAACCGCGGATTTTCACCAGATCATCAACCCGCCCGCAATGGCGTAATTCGCCTGTTTCTGTCCATCGTCCCAGATCGCGGGTGCGAAACATTTTTTGGCCAGGGCGAAAAGGATCCGGGCGGTAGCGATCGGCGTTGAGTTCGGGATTGGCGATATAGCCCGCCGTGACACAATCTCCCCCGGCCCACATCTCCCCCTTCTCGCCGAACGGTAGCGCCTTCAGCGCGTCATCGAGAATATAAACGGTGTTGTTGGGAGTTGGTTTGCCGATTGTCAGGTCGTGCTTTTCGGGACGGTGCCGCATGGCGGTGTTTATGATCGTTGTCTCGGTCGGGCCGCAAGAATTGTAAAAGTGGCAGAATAATCCCCAGGTATCTGCCAGAGGGCGAGGACAGGGTTCTCCCGCAACGGCCACCGTCTTCACCTGTTGACAGCGTGAGGCGTCGATAGTTGCAAGGATGGAGGGCGTAGCAATCAGCACATCCACCTGCTCTGCGGTCGCCTGGATATCACTGCCACGGATCGCCAGTGTGCCGCCGTTGGCAAGGCATCCAAGAATTTCCCAGGCAGCCATATCGAAGGCGATGGAAAGGATTTGCCCAACGCACTGGCCAGGCCCAATTCCCATGTCGCCGGGGCTGGTCAAAAGGATATTCGCCAGATTTCGATGGGTGATCTGCACGCCATTGGGCGTACCGGTTGTGCCAGAGGTGAACAGAACCATGCAGTTATCATCTGGCGTTACCGGACTGATGACGGGTGCCTTAACCAGCCCGTTGTCTTCCATGGTCTCATCAATCGCGATCAAAATTTGGCCTGCGGAGACAGGAACCTGATCCCGTAGTTCGCTCAGCGTCAAAATGACCGTGATGTTGGTGACTTTTGCAATATGCCGCAAGGCACTGTCGGTAGCGACCCCGATATGTTGCGGTGCGTAGGCCGCGCCAACCTTCATCGCAGCAAGAATGCCGACCACCATCGGGATGGAACGTTTGAGGAAAATCCCAACCACATCGCCCCGCACCACCCCGTGGGAATGCAAATGATGTGCCAGTCGGTCCGCGGCACGACCCAGTTGCGCATAGGTCAATTGCGCCCCGTTGGCTCTGACGGCGAACTGGTTCGGATAGAGATGGATCATTCGTTCAATCGCGGCGGCAATCGTGCTGTGCCGTGGTGGGGTATCTGGTCCCCAGCCAAATTCCGTAAACCAGTTTTCCGGAACGCCTCTGGGCAGAGAATTTTCGGGGCGAAAAGGGTCACAATCGGTCGTGTCGCGGGGGGCAATTCTCTGTGTCAGCATTGGGTACTCGTGTCCTGTTTTACGGCTGTAATAATTTGTGGGAAAAATTCCCATTGCAAATCACACTGTGGTGAAAAACCTTAAAACGGGCTAGTTTTCGCCTATGTGTGGAGCTTGTTAGAGGATGATAATTTGTCGGAAGAACCGGCCAGACTTTTAAAGAAAACGCTGTCTGTACTGCTTCGCCCTATCGCCAAGCTCATGATAAGTCATGGGTTTTCGATACAGGACGCAGTCGAGTTGATGAAAGCCGCGATGGTTCAGGACGTTCTGAGTGATGGGGCGGCTACCGACAGCCATATTGCGCTCAAAACTGGGGTTCATCGGAAAGACGTACGCCGGTTGCGCGCCTCAAATCCCGAATCCGCAGGTAACATCGCCAGGGTCAGCCCTATTGCGATCGTACAAACACATTGGGCGTTTACCCCACCGTTTGGCAGCGATACCGGTGTGCCTGGGCTGTTGACCCGACGGGGGGAGCAGGGGTTCGATGCATTGGTGCGATCAAGCAAGGTTGACCTGCCCCCCGCAACTGTTTTGGCGGAAATGAAAACCCAACGTTTGGTGGAGGAAAAGCCCGACGGAAAGCTTGAGCTTTTGACCACCACATACGTTCCAAAATTCCAGGCGCAGACCCTCGCAGCGCTGGAGGCGACACTCTTTGACCACCTCCGTGTGGCGGTGGAAAATGCAACCGATCGCCTGGAAAGCCGGCGGCATTTCGACCAAGTACTGCGGTATTCTCACCTCTCCGATCAGTCGATAAATATCCTAGAAGACGCCGCCAGAAAGCGCGCACGCGAGTTTCTGGACGAACTCAATTCCCTTGCCCACGAGCTGCAGCAACAGGATGACAGAGCGGAAGAGTCCGCAACCGGGCGATTTGTCACCGGAATATTCATCGCGCCCACCGCCGATCCGCCAAAAGAAGATTAACCAATATGACGTTTCAAACTCCCTCTATCATCCTGATCCTGATGGTTGCGATCAACCTCTTTGGAAGCTTGTCAAATGCCGAGGAGCCACGAGAAGGTGGCCTGACCGGCACCGGCCTCATTGGCGTTCTGAACGTGGCGCAGGAAATCGATGTTGCGGGACAGGACCTGACATTCCCACAAGATCTCGTCGTGCGCTCTCCATTGGGTCCGCTCCGCGCAACGGAGCTCTCTTCCGGCGATATCGTTGCCGTAGGTCTCGCAACGCGTGATACGGGCGTTCAGGTCGAAGATGCGCGACAGCTCTTTGCCATCATCGGGCCGGTGGCGACGGTCTCTGATAATCACCTCTCGATCATGGGAACTTCTATCAATGTTGCGGAGCTTCCACAGCTTGATCTGACATCCGGAGATTGGGTCGCTGTAAGCGGTTTCTGGCGAAAAGACGAGGTCTTCGCCACGGGTCTCAAAGCCATTCCGCCCCAGGCAGAGGCGCAGATTTTCGGTACGTTGGCCAACAAAGCAGCCGACCGGATTGGCGGAACAAGTATTTCAAGCATAGGCACCCAAACGTATTTGCAGTTCGATGCTGTTCAGGTTTTTGGGCAGCCTGTAGGAGAGCAATTGGTCGCCACCCGGATCGTTTCAGGTCTCTTTGATCGCCCGGTTCGGCGTATCTTGGCGCAAGGCTTTTTGTCGTCGCCAAATGATCTGGGCGACTACACGGTTCTTGGCACTGGGTTCAGGGCGCGAACGGACAGGCCCGAAATGATCGACAGTCATCAACTTCAACTGCATTGCTCGGAGAACGGCGCATTACTGGGCAAAGAAGCGATTGGCCTGTCGTTTGATCAAGCCGTTTCCTTGCAGAATTGCTTGCATCGAAACCCACGCAATTGAACTTGTGAAACGCTGAAATTTGACACTTGCCACGGCGGTCACGTCTCGTGAATGCGCCGAGCGCTCGGGCGTTCCAGGATTCGACCTTCGCAGAATCCATAATTTCTGTTAACCTATGCGCGAACAATCGGCCCACTCTGACGAAGGAGAATGATATGGGCGTAGACGTTCCCGACGACTATACAATTGATCTGACCTTGCGCGGTGGCACATCCATCGACGGCGATCTGTCGATGGATACTGATCTGAGAATTCGCGAACTACCGGAAATTTCGCTACGGGTTCGCGAGTTGCCAGAAATCAAGCTTGGTATCACTGAATTGCCGAAAGTGCAGCTTGGCGTCGATCCGATCGACTTCTCGCTGCGGGTGAAAGAGATACCGGCGATCCGGGCGCATCTCCCGGCGAATTTCAAAGTAGGTCTGTCTCTTCTCGGTAATGAATTGCTGTCAATCAACCTTTGCGGCGAAGCGCAGGTCATAACGGAGGATTACAAAGCCAATCCCTGTGAGCTGTGCGGTCCTCAGAACAGTTTCAGCACCAACGATTCCATCCGGGGGAACATCAACCGCATTGAACTCGTAGAAGAAGATGGCTGATCTCAAAGAGAGCATCCACCTCGATCAAGGGCAAGGCATTGCTTCGTTCCCGGTCGAGCGAGCACAATCCGCTGTGTTGAAACTCAGTGGCGATATGAAGAAAGCGGTGGGCGCGGAGGTGAAAGCACGCTTACTGCCGCGAAAAGGAAAAACGCGCATTTCGACCCGGATCGGGCTCGATGCCCCGCCGGGAACTCATAAGGCGGTGCTTACAACGGAAGGCGGGGACATTCCGGTATCCATCGTGGTGGCACCCAAAAAGCGTCTGCGGCTGTCGCCGTCCTCGGTTGAGATCACCGGCCGTCCGGGTGACAAGATCCGCATTGATCTGAACGTTGCGAACCTCGGAAATACGGATATGGCATTGCCCGCTGGCGGCATCGCCGGATTATTTGCTTCTGACGGGTTGGCAGGGGCGTTCTCAGCGGCCTATGGCTCGGCCACCGAAGCGCCGCTTGAGGTATTTGGCGAATTCATAGACGGGTTGCGCCGATCACATCTTGGACTTGTACGTTTGCGCCTGATCGACAAGGTGAAATCACCCCTGAAACCTGGTGATAAGCGCGATCTGATTGGGGAGTTTTCCCTGCCAGAACCACAAAATGAGAAAACCCAAATCGGTGCAGGGCGCCGGTTTCATGCAACCTTTGTTATGGACCGCCTGCGGCTCGTGATGCGCCTGACGCTCAGCGCTCCGATCAAGAAAGGGGAACAGCGATGACAAAACGCAAATCGGCTGCGACTGATGTGCGGCAAACTATGGACGCCATGTCAGACGTCCTGTCACGACAACTGGATTTGAGCGGTGATATTGTCGACAGTCTTGCTGGCAGTGCGCGCAGGTTTCTTTCCGGACTGTCACAAAATGTTGGTCCGGGCAGTTGCGAGATACCGGAACCTTGCTGGATGCCTCATGATCTGGGTGAATATCATTGTGATCTCTGCAAAGGCAGTTCGGGTACGATGGAAATTCGGATCACCAACACCGATTACCGGGCGCGGAACTTCACGATCGTCGCCGCTGGCCCGGATGCTGGAAGAGTATCACTTACGCCCAACAGCTTCTCCCTGGGTCCTAAAGAACGCCGCACTGTGACTGCACGTTTTGATGCCGCGCTTGATGATACGGTTCATTGCGCCGAACTCGAAGCTCTGATCTGGGTGATGGGATGTAACAGCCATTTCCTGCGTTGGACAATTGACGTGGGCAAATCGGAACGCGCTTGCTGTCATCATGTCGATGTATTTGACCAACCTGACTATGTGCATCACTGGTATGATCATTTTTACTGTGTAAGGCCCTGTTTCGGCAAAACAGCCCGACCGGTTCCCGGCGCGAAGGATACGGTTGGATAGGAAATGCTGAATTCACAATTCAAAGGATTAGCGCGTCAGGCCCTTCGCCTGAATATGCAGTATTATGGCGGATTGTTCGATGTGACGCGCGACTACCTCGTTGCCTTGCGCAAGCTGGCGGATGAGGGCTCAGCCCCGGACGTACCCGTCAACAAACCCGCGCCCAAGGCCGCAGCCCCGGCTATTCCCCCTTTGGTTCTGGCCGCCCCTGCTGGTAAGCAGGCCTCGGCAAGCTTTGCTGTGACCAATACCACGGGTCAGGAGGTTGCAGCCGACCCTGAGGTATCTGAAAACCTGAAACAGGCAGGCGTGATCGCAGAACCCGCCGGACGCATGGTGGCAGCGGGTCAAGATGCGATCTTTACGCTCAAGGCTAAACCGTCTGGCAAGATGCCAGTGGAAACCGATTTGCACGGAACAGTCAGCGTGCCGCACTTCGGCGATCGTGAGATACCGGTTGTGCTGCGCCGCCTGCCCCCGGACCCGGCCGTTTCCAAACCCAAGCGCAAATCAGCCGCCCGGAAAAACCCGTGAGCGCGCCCGGTGGCATCATGGCCGAAGGTGTTCTGGTGCAAGCCATGCACCTTTATTCTGCCTTTGTAATGAAACCTTATGAGCAAGGGCGTCAGGCGGGGCTGATTGAGCGCACGACCGAAGGAACCCTCCCGACCCCTCTCGAGCGCAATGGATTGGGTCAGCATTTTTGCAAGACATATCCACGCCCCGTGCTTTTGGGGCGTGCGACAGAAAATGACGCATTGGTTTCTGAATTCGATCGCATGGGGGAGATTTACGACGCCTATGTGCGGCCGTTTTCGACGCCGATCATGAACGCAGCGGTGCAGGAACTATCGGCCTATATCCGGCCGGATTTCCGTTTGCTGGACGCGGGATGCGGGGCGGGCCGCGAGCTTTGTCGACTGTCGCAGCTGGTGCCCGATGGCGAGGTGATCGGAATTGACCTGGCGGCTGGCATGGTCAACGCCGGTCACAAATCGGCGCGCGCCAAGGCTTTCGATAATACGGCTTTTTTCCAATCCGATGTGGGGGATTTGCCAGAGGTTTTCACCGATCAGTTTGATTTGGTCTATTCCTGTCTGGCACATCATCACTATCCCGACCCCCCCGCCGCAACGCGGGAGATTTTTCGGTCCTTGCGGCCCGGTGGCTATTACACGGTAATCGATGCAGGGCCCGAATGGTTTGTGAAACGGTCTTCTTCGCTCGCGCTATGGGCCGACCCCGGCTGGATCGGGTTTCATACACCAGAACAATTTATGGCGCTTTTTGAGGCTGCGGGTTTTATGAATACCGGCTGGATAGATTTGGTACCCGGGTTCGGCATTGCCTGTGCACAGAAGCCACTTTGAACGGGTCTGATTACGACCGCAGCCTGATCGAAGAGGCATTGAAAACCGCGCGTAACAGGACCGAAGCCTCGATGACGCGATTTTTCAACGCTCGGCGCGAAACGGGGATGGATGTGCTTTACGATCAGATCAGCGATTATCCATTCCGGGTCGGCAAGGGCCTGCGCCCTGCCCTTGTCTATGCGGCTTGTCAGGGGATGGGCGGTACCGAAACGCAGGCTGAAAACACGGCAACCGCAATCGAATTGTTTCACAACGGTGCGCTTGTCCACGATGACATTGAGGATAATTCGGACTTCCGCCGCGGTGACGAGACCTTGTTTCGCCGCCACGGCGTTCCGATCGCCATCAATACAGGTGATGCCACATTTGTATTTTGTCTGTCTTTGCTGTTGGACAATGTCGAACGATTGGGTGTCCGCAAGGCGATGCGGATTCTCAAGGATTTTGAGCGGCTAAGCCGGGAATCCGTCGAGGGTCAGGCCATCGAGCTTGACTGGATACATAACGCACGTTTTGACCTCGACACCGACGACTACCTGCGCATGGCCTACAAAAAGACCTGCTGGTACACAATGATCGCGCCTCTGCGGCTGGGTGTTGTGGCCGGGTCAGGGCCTTCGATGGTCGCAGAGCTTGAAGAGGCGTTGATTGATGTGATGGAACTTGGATATCTGGCAGGTATCGGGTTTCAGGTGCAGGACGATCTGCTGAACCTGACTGCGGACGAAGTCCTCTATGGCAAAGAGATCAGCGGCGATCTTTTCGAAGGCAAGCGCACCGTGATGTTGCTGCATTTCCTGCGCACCGCCCCGAAACGGCAGCGCGCCCGCGCCATCAAACTTCTGACCTTGCCGCGCGCCGAAAAAGAACCGGATGAAGTGCGTTGGTTATTGCAGGCCATGCACGAAGCAGGATCGATTGATCATGGGCGCACCATCGCGCAGAACTTCATTTCCCGCGCGTTGGCATTCGAAGCGGAAGGCTTGAGCTTCATGCCCGAAACCCGTCACCGCCGCTTCCTGCGCGAGGTGCTCAAATACGTCATTGCAAGATTGAAATGAGGGGGAGATCAGATGCCACATGACCATGACCACGGGAACATCCCGTCCAGTCCGTTTGAGGAGCTTGTCAAACTTCAAAGCTCTTTTCAGCAAAGCCTGAGTCAGGCGACGATGAACTATCTGCGGCAGTTGCAGGGTATCGTTGGTCCCGTGACGCCCGGCACGGTTGTGCAGCAGGTGGATGGCCACACTGTTGAACTCTCCATGGCACCGGGGGGCAAATCTTCTGCCAAAATCAATGTCGAAAACCGACAGCGCGTACACTCGATGATCACCCCGATGATCACGCCGCTTGTATCTGATGTGGGCGCAACCTGGTTTGCCCAAACGGCATTCTCCCCTCCGACGGCGTTGCTTGCAACGGATGAAACACTCGATTTCACGTTGTCACTTTCAGCACCAAAAGAGATGCCGCTTGGTGTATATCGCGGTGCTGTGCTGATCTATGGATGTTCCGAGGGCGTCGTTCCTTTGGAAGTAACGGTCGCGGCACCGGCCGCACGCCGGACCAAGGCGAAAGCCACGGCCGCCAAAGCCCCTGCCCGAAAACAAACACGCCGCAAAACCGGTAAAATCCCAGCTGCATCCTGAGGAAAAGATCATGCCAGATACCGCAAGTATTCGATTAATCGATCCTCCCGAAGACGCCGGACGTACGACCGCCAGCCTGTTTGCCTCCCTCGCAAGCCGCTTGATTACCTTGCACTATACTTCGGGCGTGAGTGTTATAGGCTCCACGCTTGCGGGGCTGGCCGAGGCGGGTCGCGAGATATCCAAGACCGCTGAAGGCGCCCGCATAAGACGCGCGCTGGAAGCAAGTGCCATCAAGGAAAACGGCGACCTGCTTTGGAATGCTTTGCGTGTCACGGGCTGGACCGAAGGCATGCCCGCAGCACCGGTTCTTGACCACATTCGCAATGACCTGGCGTTGCTGTTGGCAGATGACCTGGCTGAAACCATTGAGAACGTCCCTGCCCCGCTCGAAAACAAGGTGCGCCAATCGGGCAATGTGCCTGCAAACATCAACTTCATCGATACTCTGATGGGCCTTTGGATACACTCTCGCGAGATCGTCCAATCCGTCGAAGCGATGGCGCGCTTGGCACCTGACGTCGACGCAGTCGAACCCGGTGACGCGGTTCACAGCGGACCCATTTTGCGGTGACAGCTTTCGATGCGCTGCGCCCACCTGTGACCAGCGACCCTACAGCAGAAGCCTACAAAGACTGGTTCCATCTGAACATTTTTGTGCCCGAGAGCGGTCATGTCGTTCTTATCAACCTATCGCTGCATGGCCCGCCCTGGGACAGACGGACGCGTGTCGTCGGCACGGCGCTGGCCTGTGATGTTCAGGGAGTTTGGACAGGCGGAATTGAAATCACTTCGATGTCCGATAGCAGCGTCAGTCTTCAATCGGTTTTTTTGAAATCTATTTCCTTGGCGGTCTCTCGAGACGGCACCGCATTGCACACCCGGGTGCAGCGTCCCGATGACGGATTCGAAGCCGAGATTGTTGCGCAGCCGTCGTTGCCCGCCGGAGCGCTTGATCTTACCGCCAAGTTCGGCAGCGGATGGATCGGCTGGAGCGCTGTTCCGGTGATGTCTGTCTCTGGCCATCTGCGCATTGACGGGCAAGATCTGTCTTTGGAGGGTGCGCGCGCCTACCATGATCACAACTGGGGGCGCTGGTTTTGGGGTGAAGATGTTGCCTGGGAATGGGGCGCATTTGCACTTGATCAGGACATCACGGTGGTTGTGGCACGCGGTACCGACAAACAGCATTTCGTCAAACAACCCCCCCATGTCTTTCTGGTATATGGCAAGCGGGTTATTGGATTTGCTCCCGATCAGATCGACATATCTCTGGAGATGGAACCAATTGTTGCAAGTCGCAGATTGCCGGGTGCGCTTGCAGCGATCCATCCGGATCGGCGACTGTCCGATCTTCCACGGCAGCTGGTTTTAAGGGGAGATAATCCAAATGCGCGCTTTGAATTGGTGTTTGAGACGGATGGTGCGGCGCAGCTACTCCTGGCGGAGCCGATGCGCCCTGGCATGGGCTTCATCAACGAGATTGCCGGCCGTTGCAAGCTCTCCTGTGTGATCGGCCAGAAATCGATCAGCGCGACGGGTCTGGGGATTTTTGAATATGTCACCTGAGCCGCGCCATCTTCGCGATTGGATCGCGGCCCTCTTTGCCGGGCTTGACCGGGCGGAGCCGCATTCTGCATCGGGTGTGCGCAAACTGGCCGGTTCGGAAGCTTCCCGAATTGCGTTGGATGAGGAACGTGTCACTGTCCGATTTGATGAAAATGGCCTGCGCGTTTCACGTCTGAAAACTGGCGCGAGGCTGACGCCGCCATATGGGGTAACTGATCGGAAGACTGTGGGCGCATTGCTGCTTGGTTATATGGAAATCTCGGAAGCAATCGCGCACAACCATATTCGCCTGCGCGGCACCGCCGACCAGGTTATGGCGATCTGCGCGATCATCGAAGTACTGGTCGACGCCAGTACCCGCATTCCAGCCCTTCAGGAACTGGCGGATGATTTTCTTGCCTCAACAGAACTGACAGACCTGAGGGCGGAGCAGGCGCAAAGACACAGGCAGTCGGACGTATTGCGCTTGAAGGAACTAGCCCTTTTGCAGCGTGAAGGACTTCTGAACGGCACGTGATGGCGAACTTGTTGTGTCGGGTGATGGAAATTGCCGTCTTGTAAAAATTGGAACGATCCAATATCACTTTGGAACGGTCTAATATCGGGGTTTGATTCGTGAATTGGATATTTGTTGGTGCCAGCACCATCGCTGCGCAATACATGTTATCGGCGGTCAGATCCCAAGCCGGTCACAAGGTTTCGTGGGTTGTGAGTGGGTCGATGGATCGTGGGGCGGCCTGGGCCCGAGATCATGGCGTTCCATCTGTCACGACCGATCTCGCTGAGGCCCTTGCGGATTCGGACGCCACAATCGCCTACATTTCCACGACCAACGAAAAGCATTTTGGCCAAGCCATGGCGTGCATTGCGGCGGGCAAACATGTGCTGTGCGAAAAACCGCTGGCGATCACTCTGGGCGAAGCTTGCAGGATGGTTGCGGCTGCGCGTGATGCCGGTGTTGTCTTCGGCACCAATCATCATCTTCGGTGTTCCGGTGCCCATCGGGCGATAAAGGAAGTGATAGCAAAAGGCCAAATTGGCAAAGTTCTGTCGTTGCGCATTCATCACGCGGTCTACCTGCCCGAAAACCTGCAGGGCTGGCGGATAAATGATGCTGCGGCTGGTGGCGGCGTGGTGCCAGATATAACGGTGCACAATGCAGACGTTGCGCGGTTCCTGCTGAACGAGGACCCTCAATCTGTCGTGGCACAGGTGACATCCTCTGGCATGGGCGAGGGTGTCGAGGATTCGGCCATGTCGGTCTGGATGATGCCATCCGGCACGATGGTGATGTCCCATGAGAGCTTCACGCATGAATTTGCCGGCAATGGGCTGGAGGTTCACGGCGAAAGCGGGTCGATTTTTGCAAACAACGTCATGACACAGGAACCAATTGGCACCGTAGAACTGGTCACGGGGTCAGGAAGGCAACAAATCCCCTTTCCACAACATTCGCTATACGAGCGGGGTGTTTCAGATTTCGTCACAGCCGTCGAGGGGCAGGGTCGGGCTGCGGCTGATGGCGTGGACGGTGTCAAATCGCTGGCCGTTGCTTTGGCGGTTCGCGAAGCTGCTCAGAGCGGAAAGCGTATAACGGTCAATTACGGAGAGGTATCGTGAGCAAGGTCGTTTCTCCCGCCGAAGCGGCGAAGCGTGTCCCCGATGGGGCCGTTGTCACGGTGTCGTCATCCTCGTCGTTGGGGTGCCCTGATCTCATGCTCAAAGCCATTGGTGAGCGGTTCGAGGCAGAAGGCCATCCGCGCGACATCACTTCCCTTCACCCAATCGCGGCAGGTGACATGTATGGCGTCAAAGGGATGGATCATCTCGCCAAGGATGGTCTGCTGACACGCGTTCTGGCAGGGTCATACCCTTCAGGCCCGTCCAGTTTGGCGATGCCTGAAATCTGGAAAATGATCGTCGAAGATCGCGTCGCTGCGTATAATGTGCCCTCCGGCATCATGTTCGATATGCACCGCGAAGCAGCGGCCCACCGCCCCGGTGTCCTTACCCAGATCGGGCTGGAGACTTTCGTTGACCCTGTCCGCGAAGGCTGTGCGATGAATGCCCGGGGTGCCGCACGTCCGATCGTATCACGTGTTGAATTCGCCGGAGACACGTGGCTGCATTTTCCAAATGTCGTGCCCGATATCTGCATTTTACGGGCGACCACGGCGGACTCGCACGGCAATCTCACCTACGAACATGAAGGCGCGTATCTGGGTGGCCTGGAGCAGGCGATTTGCGTTCGCAACAACGGAGGGCTGGTAATCGCACAAGTGGAACGGATCACCGCATTGGGCAGCCTCCGCCCTCATGATGTTCGCGTGCCGGGCCACCTGGTCGACCTTGTGATCATCGACCCGGATCAGAAACAGACCTGTGAGACGGACTACGACCCGGCCATTTCCGGACAGGTCATGCGCCCCTGGGAGAGTTTTGCCCACGCCGAACACGGAGTTGAAAAAGTCATTGCCCGTCGGGCCGCGCAGCAACTTCGCGCCGGAATGACGGCGAACCTCGGTTTTGGCATCAGCGCTATGGTGCCCCGCATTCTGCTGGAAGAAGGTCATCCGCAAGCGGTGACCTGGGCCATCGAACAGGGGGCCGTCGGAGGGGTGCCGCTGACAGGTTTCGCCTTTGGTTGTGCCTCAAACGCAGATGCGTTTGTGCCATCGCCACAGCAGTTCATTTATTTTCAGGGAGGTGGGTTCGATATGTCTTTTCTCTCCTTCATGGAGGTGGACACGCATGGCAACGTCAATGTTTCGAAATTGGGAAAAAAACCTTACCTGACAGCGGGTTGTGGCGGGTTTGTGGACATAACGGCGCGCGCGCGCAGCATTGTCTTCTCGGGATGGTTTGAAGCTGGCGCACAGATAGAACTTAGCGATGACGGCATCAACGTCGCCAAGCCGGGCCGTTTTACCAAGATGGTGAAGAATGTCGAGCACGTTACTTTCTCGGGGGATCGCGCAAAATCGCTTGGGCAAGACGTGATTTACATTACCGAGCGCTGTGTCATTCGATTGACCGAAGACGGGTTGGTCGCGACCGAAATCATGCCGGGCATTGATCCGCAGACAGATATCGTTCGCGCCTCCGAACACCGGGTGAAGGTCGCTGAAAACGCCAAGCTAATGCCCAGATCACTCCTTGCAAAGACACCGATGGGATTGGTCCTATGAGCGACGTTGTTCTGGAGATCAAGGGAGATGTCGCCGTTCTGACATTGAAGAACCCGAGCAAGTTGAATGCGCTGACTATCCCGATGATCGAAGCGCTGGAATCCCATTTGATGCGGATTGACTCCGACAGCACAATCCGTTGCGTTATTCTGACGGGTTCCGGCGACAAGGCGTTTTGTTGCGGAGCGGACATTGCGGGTTGGGGGCATCTTACGCCAGCCGAATTTGCACGCCACTGGGTGCGCAACGGGCACCGCGTTTTCGACCGTCTCGCGCGTCTGCCCCAACCAACGATTGCGGCGCTAAACGGTCATGCTTTTGGCGGCGGGCTGGAGTTGGCCAGCGCCTGTGACATCCGCGTGATTTCTCCCCGCGCCACGCTCGCCTTGCCCGAAGCTCGCGTCGGCATTGTACAGGGTTGGTCCGGCACACAACGCCTCCTTCGGCTGTTGCCCGAACCTGTGATCAAGGAAATGGCGTTGTTCGGGCGTCGCATTTCTGCTCAGCGCGCAATGGCTTTGGGCTTTGCTGCTGAACTGGCCGAGGACGCTCTTGTTTCAGCTATGGAAATCGCAAACACGCTAAGCCAGATGTCGTCCCGCGCTACGGAAGTGTCAAAGAACATGATCCATGCGGCGGCGGGCGAAGACAGGGGGGCCATGGTCGAGGCATTGGGGAGTGCCGCGGTGGCTGCCAGCGAAGACCGTGAAGAAGGTGTCGCGGCATTCCTTGAAAAGCGGCCACCAACGTTCTCCGGGACATGATGCGATGAATGAATTCAACATCACCCCGTCAATTCCCTGCATCCTGCCAGAACCTTTCGAGGGAAGGCATCTCATTAACGGTGTCTGGCAAAGCAGCGCTGACGGGGCAACATTCGAACGCAGTTCCCCATCACACGGGGTGGCCGTCAGCAAATCCGCCAAAGGTGGGCACTCTGAAACGGAAGCTGCCATCAACGCCGCACGCGCTGCATTTGATTCGGGCATCTGGAGCCGTATTTCGGGCCGCGAACGGGCTGCTTACTTGCTAAAGGCTGCGGATTTGATCGAAGCAAATGTCGATCGCATTGCAGTGCAAGAGACATTGGAAAGCGGCAAGCCGATCACTCAATCCAGGGCGGAGGTTTCAGGGGCCGCGGATTTATGGCGTTACGCAGCCTCTCTGGCCCGGTCACTGCACGGCGATAGTTATAACTCTCTGGGTCCCGACATGTTGGGTGTCGTGTTGAAAGAACCCATCGGCGTTGTCTCCATCATTACGCCTTGGAACTTCCCGTTCTGGATATTGAGCCAGAAGTTACCGTTTGCTCTGGCCGCAGGATGCACCGTCGTCGTGAAACCCTCGGAGGTCACGCCCTCAACGACGGTGATGATGGGCGAGTTGCTGGTAGAGGCCGAGCTTCCTGCCGGGGTCTGCAATATCGTGCTGGGTTACGGCGAACCGGTTGGGCGCCTGATGTCTACCCATAACAAAGTGGATATGGTGACATTTACTGGCTCTACTGCCGTCGGGAAAAAGATAACCGAAGCCGCAGGCGGCACATTGAAAAAAGTCGCGCTTGAACTGGGCGGAAAAAACGCCCAGATCGTCCTTCCGGACGCAAATCTGGACGACGCAGCGGACGCGGTCGTTTTTGGCGCTTACTTCAATGTGGGTCAGTGCTGTAACGCCTCCAGCCGATTGATCGTCCACGAGGATATCGCTGCCTCGTTTGTGGCTAAAGTCGTCGCGCTTTCGCGAGATGTGGCCTTTGGTGATCCTCTTGATCCGCGCACACAGGTTGGCGCCATCGTGACAGCCGAACACAACAGCAATATCGGCGCCTATGTGGAAAACGCCGTCGCGGAGGGAGCAACACTCGAATTGGGCGGCGGCTTTCTCGATGTGCCGGGGCTGGGTCAGCAGTTTTTCCAACCGACCATTATCAGTGGCGTGTCGGCCGAAATGGGAATTGCACGAGAGGAAGTTTTTGGCCCGGTGCTGAGTGTGCTGACTTTCAAGACCCTTGAAGAGGCAATTTCTCTGACCAATGACACATCTTACGGATTGTCAGTGGGTATCTGGAGCGAGAATATCCACCATTGCCTTGAGTTTGCCCGGCGTGCTCAGGTTGGTACGGTATGGACCAACACGTGGATGGATGGCTATCCTGAACTGGCCTTTGGCGGGATGAAGCAATCCGGCCAGGGTCGGGAAATCGGCCACTATGGCTTTGAAGAATTCCTTGAGGTGAAATCTGTCGTGATGCGCGTTGGCCGCACACGCACCTCTTGGGTGAAACCGCGCGATCAAAAGCGTGAAGACCCGATTACGCAATAAGGGAGGAAACCAAATGCGTGCAATTTTGAAATCCAAAGCCACAGTTGTGGCGGCGGTGATGGCGTCGACAACCATGGTTGCGGCTGAGGACGTTGAGGTCCTCCACTGGTGGACGTCAGGCGGCGAAGCCGCTGCTCTGAATGTCCTCAAGCAGGATCTTGAAGGACAGGGTATCGGCTGGACCGATATGCCGGTCGCTGGTGGCGGTGGGGAACAGGCGATGACTGTTCTGCGCGCGCGCGTAACGGGAGGTAATGCACCGACAGCTGTTCAGGGTCTGGGATTTGATATTCTGGATTGGGGCAATCAAGGCTCGCTGGCAAATCTCAACGACGTGGCTGCCAAGGAAGGCTGGGACGATGTCGTTCCGGACGCGCTCAAGGCGTTTGCGAAGGTGGACGGCAAATGGGTTTCGGCACCGGTGAACGTCCATTCGACCAATTGGGTCTGGGCCAACAAGGCGGTTCTGGATGCCAACGGGATCGCCGTGCCCACCACGTGGGACGAATTCACCGCAGCTCTGGACACGCTCAAGGCCGCTGGGGTGACACCCATCGCCCACGGGGGGCAGGCCTGGCAGGACGCGACCGTTTTCGATGCGGTTGCTATGTCGGTGCTGGGCCCGGACGGCTATAAGGCTGCTTTCATTGACCTGGATGAGGGCACACTTGGCTCTGAGGGCATGAAAGAAGCCTTTGACCGCATGGCAGTGATCCGCTCCAATGTTGATGACAATTTCTCGGGCCGCGACTGGAACCTTGCCACGGCGATGGTGATCAATGGCGAAGCGGGTTTTCAGATGATGGGTGACTGGGCCAAGGGGGAATTCCTGAACGCCGATAAGGTCCCGGGCGAGGATTTCCTCTGCTTCCGGTTCCCCGGCACGGCAGAGCAGGTCACCTTCAACGCAGATCAATTCATGATGTTCGATCAAGGCGGCGCGGTATCGGCTGAACAGGCGGCTCTGGCCTCGGCGATCCTGTCACCATCGTTCCAATCCGCATTCAACGTCGTCAAAGGATCGGTGCCAGCACGCACGGATGTCAGCGATGCCGATTTTGATGACTGCGGCAAGCAAGGCATGAAAGACCTCGCAGCGGCAGCGGCCTCTGGCAACCTCTTTGGGTCCATGGCCCATGGTCACGCGGCGCCAGCATCGGTCAAGAACGCGATCTATGACGTTGTTACAGCGCATTTCAACGGCGAATATGATAGCGAAACAGCGGTGGCGGAATTGGTAGACGCGGTCTCGATCGCTAAGTGATCCTGCCGGTAGGGCGGCGGGAGATGCCGCCCTACCCTCTCTTGCGCCCATCGCGCAAAACGTCAAAGACATACGCGGAGGGCGCATAGTGGCTCACACGGCCAACAGCGATTTCAAGACACGTCTTCAGAACTGGATTCCCAAGCTGGTGCTGTCGCCGTCGGTGGCGATGATGCTGGTCTTTGTTTACGGGTTCATTCTGTTTTCTGTCTACCTGTCCTTCACCGACAGCCGTTTGCTGCCGAGTTATGGCTGGGTTGGACTGGAGAATTATTCGAAACTCTGGCGTCTCAGCCATTGGGAAATCTCCCTGAAAAACATGGGAATTTTTGCAGCGCTTTACATCGCGATCTGCACCAGTATCGGGTTGGGGCTTGCCATTTTTCTGGATCAGAAAATCCGCGGTGAAGGGCTGTTGCGGCCCATATACCTTTACCCGATGGCGCTCAGTTTCATTGTTACCGGTACGGCCTGGAAATGGTTTCTCGATCCCGGCATCGGCCTGGAAAACGTCATGCATACATGGGGATGGGAAAGCTTCGAGTTTCGCTGGATCAAGGATAGGAACTTCGCGATCTACACGGTCGTTCTCGCCGCAGTCTGGCAAACCAGCGGTTTTGTCATGGCCATGTTTCTTGCGGGCCTACGCGGGATCGACAATGAAATCCTCAAAGCCGCACAGATGGATGGTGCCAGCAACTGGAACCTCTATCGCCGGATCATCATCCCACAACTGCGCCCCGCTTTCCTGTCGGCTTTCGTGATCCTGTCGCATCTGGCAATCAAGACCTTCGATCTGGTGATCGCGTTGACGGGCGGCGGGCCGGGCCGGGCCACGGAATTACCTGCCACCTTCATGTATTCCTACACGTTCACCCGAAACCAGATGGGTATTGGTGCTGCCTCTGCCACGATTATGCTGATGACCATCGCAGCGATCATGATCCCTTACCTCTATTCCGAACTGCGGGAGAAGCGCTGATGTCTGTCGCCTCTCAAGATACCGCAATCCGCACCGGTCGGATCACGCGCACGCTGATCTATGTGGTGCTCATTCTCTTCGCGCTTTTCTACATGCTACCGCTCTACGTGATGGTGGTGAATTCGGTGAAACCGCTCTCCGAGATCACCGGCGGCGGCATGATGAACCTGCCCCGGGAATTCACGCTGGACCCGTGGTTCAAGGCCTGGTCGTCAGCCCAGATCGGTGTAGAGCCAACAGGGCTGGCCCCCTATTTCTGGAACTCGATCAAGATGGTCGTGCCCGCCGTGGCAATCTCCACCGTGCTGGGCGCGCTGAATGGCTATGTTTTGACCAAGTGGCGTTTCAAATACGACACGATCCTTTTTGGCCTGATGCTCTTTGCCTGTTTCATCCCGTTTCAGATCGTCCTGATCCCAATGGCCCGCATGTTGGGCCTGATGGGACTGGCCGGAACCACCTGGGGCCTTGCTTTGGTTCATGTCGTATACGGGATCGGGTTCACCACACTCTACTTCCGTAACTATTACGCGGTCTTCCCGACAGAACTGATCCGTGCCGCCCAAATCGACGGCGCTGGTTTCTTCCAGATTTTCTGGCGCATCCTCTTGCCCTCCTCGGGGCCGATCGCCGTGGTATCGATCATCTGGCAATTCACCAACATCTGGAACGACTTCCTCTTTGGCGCGTCATTTGCCGGAGCTGACAGCCAGCCGATGACGGTGGCACTTAACAATCTCGTGCAGGCGTCGCACGGCGTAAAAGAATATAACGTCCACTTCGCCGGTGCCATCCTCGCCGCAATGCCAACTCTGCTCGTCTACATCGTTGCGGGCCGCTACTTTGTCCGCGGCCTGATGGCGGGCTCCGTGAAAGGATAGACCCATGGGCTTTCTTGATATTGATAATACAACAAAATCCTATGGGTCCGTCGAGGTTTTGCACAACGTCGACATATCCGTCGAAGAAGGTGAGTTTCTGGTGCTCGTCGGACCATCTGGTTGCGGCAAATCCACCCTGCTGAACATGATTGCGGGACTTGAGGAAATCACCAGCGGGGAAATCCGCATCAAGGATAGCGTAATGAACGGGGTTCACCCGTCCAAGCGAAACATCGCCATGGTTTTCCAGAGCTACGCGCTTTACCCGAATATGACGGTCGGTCAGAACATCACTTTTGGGCTGGAAATGCATGGCACACCCAAGGCAGACCGCGAAATCGCCATGCGCGATGTGGCAAAGCTCCTGCAGATTGAACCGCTGCTCGACCGCAAACCCGGTCAGCTTTCCGGGGGGCAACGGCAGCGGGTCGCAATGGGGCGTGCGCTGGTCCGCAACCCGGATGTGTTTTTGTTCGATGAACCGCTGTCCAATCTTGATGCAAAGCTGCGTGTGGACATGCGGACAGAGATCAAGAAGCTGCATCAGAAACTCGGTACGACCATTGTTTATGTCACCCATGACCAGATCGAAGCGATGACCCTTTCGACACGGATTGCGGTGATGAACGGGGGCTATGTCCAGCAATTGGGCACACCGCAGGAAATCTATGACAGTCCGGCCAATATCTTTGTAGCCACCTTTATGGGATCGCCAGCGATGAACGTATTGCCCGCAAAAGTCCGGGTTCAAGACGGCCTGCCACATGCGGAGATTGTTCTTCATGATGGAAGCGCCACGCTATTGCCCTTCAGCCAGGGAAACCTGACAGCGTGGGAAGGAAAAGAAATCCTGCTCGGCATCCGGCCCGAAACCATTACCGACAGCGATGGCGCGGACCGCAAATCAAAAAACATCGCACAGATGACCAATCGGATCGTGGTCACCGAACCCGCCGGGTCCGATACGTTCGTGTCGATGCAGTTGAGTGGCAAGGACGTGATCGCCCGGATGCGCTCCGATGCCGAGGTGCGCCCGGGGCAGGATTTCACCTTTGCCGTCAACATGGAGAAAGCCGTCGCGTTCGATCCGCAAACAGAAGCTCGTATTCAACCCTGATGCAACCGGATGTCGTCATCATCGGGTCCGGCATGGGCGGGGCAACACTGGCCGCCGCTCTGGCACCCAGCGGCCGCCGCATATTGATCCTTGAGCGCGGCGAAGCTCTCAGACCGTCACCTGCGGATCGTGATGCGAGGGCGATCTTTGCTGATGGGGTTTTCCGCCCGGACGAAATGTGGCTGGACGGCTCCGACCAAGCCTTCAACCCCGGTAATTTCTATAATGTTGGTGGGAATTCCAAGTTTTACGGTGCCGTTTTGATCCGTTACCGGGAAGCGGACTTTTCACCGATCAAACATCGCGGCGGGTCCACACCCGGTTGGCCAATTGCCTATGAAGAACTCGAGCCTGACTACCTCGCTGCCGAACACCTCTACGAGGTCCGTGGCCCAACGGGCGAAGATCCAACCGATCCGGCCCGTTCCGGCGCGTATTTGCATGCTCCGGTGCAGGATGAGCCCGATATCGCGCAATTGAGACAGCGGCTAAAAGCCTCTGGTCTGAACCCCGCATCGCTTCCTCTGGGCGTCGATATTGACCGTTGGCTCGCGGCAGGCAGGCATCCTTGGGACGGGCATCCCGACACCTGCGGCGGCAAGATGGATGCGGAAACCATCGGCCTCAAGACTGCGCTGGAGCACCCAAATGTTGACCTCTGGACCGGATGCCAGGTTTCATCGCTGCAGGCAAATGCTGAGGGGCGAATTACTGGCGTGTCTTGCGCCTTAGAGGGTGAAGAGCGCACCATTGATGCGGGCACCGTGGTTCTGTCGGCCGGGGCCGTTCAGTCCGCGGCCCTGCTCCTAGCGTCGGCGAGCGAGCTTTATCCAAAGGGTCTGGCTAACCGGTCAGATCAAGTCGGGCGAAACTTCATGAACCATAACTGTTCCGCTGTTTTGGCCCTGCACCCGCTGAGGAAGAACCGGGCGATCTACCAGAAAACACTGATGATCAACGATTTTTACCTCTCGGACGGCAAAGGTGGCGCACCATTGGGCAACATTCAGTTGCTCGGCAAGATATCGGCTCCGATTCTGGATGGCACAACGCCGCTGCCGCGCTGGCTGGCTGTGATGCTGGCTGCGCGCTCTTTCGATTTCTACGCCATGTCAGAAGATCTGCCGAACCCTGAAAGCCGCGTGACCCTCAAAAACGGCCAGATCAAACTGGACTGGCAAAGGTCCAACTGGGCCACCCATGAAGCGCTGGTTCAGCAGCTCAAAACCTGCCTGCGCAAGGCTGGATTCCCGATTGTGCTGTCCCGTGCGTTTGACCGAAGGACGCCATCCCATCAGTGCGGAACAGCCCGGATGGGCCGTGACCCCGCTTTGAGTGTCGTCGATACCTACTGTCGCAGCCATGACCACCCCAATCTCTTCATTGTTGATGCGTCCGTGTTGCCGACATCAGCGGCGGTCAATCCGGCGCTGACGATTGCAGCGCTGGCCCTGCGCGCAGGACGCCACATCACAGATACGGAGTTCGCGGCATGAGCAGAACGGCATTGGTGACCGGGGGGCAACAGGGCATTGGTTTTGCCGTCGCCAAAGAATTAATCGGCGCGGGATTTCAGGCGGCTGTTGTTTCGCTGCCCCCGGACGATGATCCCAAAGTCCTCAGTGCCCTGAGCGCATTGGGTCCCAAAGCGCATTACTTTCAGCACGACATCGCGGATGTTGATCGCATTCCCGCGCTACTGGATCGGGTGGAGAAGGCATTGGGTCCGCTTACGACATTGGTGAGCAACGCCGGTGTCGGTGCGCCGGTGCGCGGCGATATGCTCGATCTTGCACCGGACAATTGGGACCATGTTCTGGGTGTCAATCTGCGTGGTGCCTTTTTTCTGGCTCAGGCAGTGGCTAAACGCATGGTGAAAAGTCCATCCGAACACTACCGCTCGATCGCTTTCATCACTTCCGTCAGCGCACAGATGGCCTCAACGACGCGCGCAGAGTACTGCATTTCAAAAGCTGGTGCCAGTATGATGTCAGACCTCTTTGCCCTGCGTCTTGCCCCCCATGGGATCGGCGTTTTTGAATTGCGTCCAGGGATCATTGCCACCGATATGACAGCGGCCGTGCGTGACGAATATACACCGCGCATTGAAAATGGCCTCGTGCCTGCCGAGCGGTGGGGGGAACCGCAGGACATCGCCGAAATCGTTTTGGCCATTGCCAATGGGCAGATGCGATTTGCCAATGGCGCTTGCATCCCGGTGGACGGCGGTCTGTCCATCCCGCGATTGTAGAGGTTACCGATGACCAAGGGATTTGATTTCATCGTCGTCGGTGGGGGCTCGGCTGGGTCGGTGGTCGCGGCCCGCCTGAGCGAAGACCCAAGCGTCCGTGTTTTGCTGCTCGAAGCCGGAGGGTCTGATCGCCATCCGTTTTTCCATTTGCCAGCCGGTTTCGCCAAAATGACCAAGGGCATTGGCAGTTGGGGGTGGTCGACGATCCCGCAGAAACACATGAAAAACCGGGTCTTTAACTATACGCAGGCCAAAGTCATTGGTGGGGGGTCTGCGATCAATGCCCAGATATACACGCGAGGCGCAGCGCAGGACTATGACGAGTGGCACCAGCTCGGTTGCGAAGGCTGGAGCTTTGCGGATGTCCTGCCCTACTTCAAGAAATCCGAAGACAACGACACGCACGATGATGCATTTCACGGGCAAGGAGGCCCTTTGGGCGTCAGCCAGCCCGCCGCCCCGTTACCCATTTGTGACGCCTACATCGAAGCGGCCGGTCAATTGGGTATCCCCCGGAACACGGATGTAAACGCGCAGAAACAGGACGGAGCGGCCTATTATCAGCTGACCCAAAGGAAGGCACGCAGATCCTCAACCGCAATGGCCTTTTTGGCCCCGAACAAGGGCCGTCAAAATCTGACCGTGAAAACAAACGCCCAGGTTCGCCGTATTATGGTCAAAGACGGGCGGGCGACCGGTATCGAGATGGCCGACGGCACCGAGATCACAGCCCGCAACGAGGTTATTCTGTCATCAGGCGCGATCGGCTCGCCACGCCTGTTGCAGCTATCCGGGATTGGCCCTGCAGCCGCGCTGAGACAAATCGGTATCGACGTTGTCCTGGATCAACCGAACGTGGGTGCCAACTTGCAGGATCATCTTGATCTCTATGCGATTTGCGAAGTCACCGGCCCTCACACCTACGACCGATATGCCAAGCTGCATTTATCTGCCATGGCCGGCTTGCAATATCTGCTCACCCGCAAAGGTCCGGTCGCTTCCAGCCTCTTTGAAACAGGCGGTTTCTGGTATGCGGATCCCGACGCCCGATCGCCGGATATCCAGATGCATCTGGGCTTGGGCACCGGCATTGAGGCGGGTGTCGAGGCGATGCCTAACGGGGGTGTTACGCTCAATGCCTGCTTCCTACGGCCACGATCTCGCGGGAGTGTGCGTCTGCGTTCCGGCGACCCTGCGGACATGCCCTGCATAGACCCCAACTATCTGGCCGATCCTTACGACCGCGAAATGTCGATCAGAGGTCTCAAGCTGGTTCAGTCCATTCTGGCTCAGGATGCTCTGAAACCTTACATTATGGCTGAACGGTTGCCCGGACCGGGCGTTCGGACCGATACAGAGTATTTCGACTTCATCTGCACCCATTCAAAAACCTCACACCATTGTGCCGGAACCTGCCGCATGGGCGTCGATGAAGGCGCGGTTGTTGACCCACGCCTCCGCTTCAATGGCATTGAAGGCCTGCGCGTGGTCGATGCCTCGATCATGCCACGTGTCAACTCTTCCAATACCAATGCCCCCACCATCATGATCGGTGAAAAGGCCGCCGATATGATCAAAGAAGACCAAGGAATTGCCCTATGATCCGCCACATGGTTTTGACCAAATTCACCTCTGAGACCCCCGAGAGCACGATCCTTGATATCTATGCCGGTTTGCGCCGCTTGACAGAGATGATGCCGGGTGCGCGCAATTTCGGCGGTGGCAGATCGCAAAGTCCGGAAAAGATTGAGCGTGGCTACATGCACGGGTTTTCAATTGATTTCGACGGTTGGAGTGATCTGCAGGCGTATTCAGAGAACGAGGATCACAAGGTCCTGGGCGGCCAGATTGTTGCAAATGCCGAAGGCGGGCTGGAAGGTGTGCTCGTCCTGGACATCGAAGTGTGAGGACGGGAGATGTTGACGCTGCCCACTCCGGATGGAAATCTTGAAACCTACGATCTTGTAGGCGATCCGCTCAACCCGCGCGCGCCGCGCGTACCTTTTACCCGGACGGCATTTGCCGCCGCGCACGTCATCTCCGATCCCTTGCGTGAACGAAACCCCTGGGACACCCGGCCCGCCGTGGATTGGGACACGACATTGCGATTTCGCCACAGTCTTTGGGATCAGGGATTGGGTTTGGCTGAAGCCATGGATACTGCCCAACGCGGTATGGGCGTTGACTGGCAGACGGCGCGCACCCTGATCGAGCGCACGATGCCCGAAGCCAAGATGCACCCGCTCAAACCACGCGTGGCCTGTGGTGCAGGGACCGACCATATCCCGCTTGAAGACCTCACGACCAGCGCGAAGATACAGGCCGCTTACACCGAACAGGCCGAGGTTATCGAGGCGGCGGGCGGGCAGTTGATCCTGATGGCGTCGCGCGCCTTTACCGCCATGAACGCAGACTGCGACGCCTATCGACGGGTTTATCGGGCCTTGATCGATGGTGCTGCACAACCGGTCATTCTTCATTGGTTGGGTGACATGTTTGACCCGGCTTTAGCCGGCTACTGGGGGTATGGCGATGTCGGTTTGGCCAGCGATTTCGTTCTGAGCTTGATCGCCGAGAAGCCGGCCAAGGTGGATGGCATCAAGATTTCCCTGTTGGATCAGTCGCACGAGGAGAGCTTTCGCGCGCGTTTGCCGGAGGGCGTGCGCCTATATACCGGAGATGATTTCAGCTATGCGGATCTCATCGCCGGGGACGGCATCCGGTACTCGCACGCGCTGTTGGGTATTTTTGCAGCTATCGCCCCGGCGGCAGCGCAAGCTCTGGAGGCGCTGGCCGAAGAGGATTTGAGCAGATTTCACGATCTGCTCGCCCCAACAGTTCCCCTCAGCCACGAGATTTTCAGATCCCCCACCCGTTTCTACAAGGCAGGCATTGCGTTTTTGTCCTGGCTCAACGGGCAACAGGAGCATTTCATCATGCCGGCCGGGTTCCAGTCCAGCCGTGACATAACCCACTATGCATCTGTTTTCCGTCTTGCCGATCAGGCCCGGCTTCTGGCCCAACCGGAACTCGCAGAGCGTCGAATGAAAACCCTGCTATCCCTGCACGGCATCTGATACCAACAACGGTATGGAGCGTAGACCCACAATCAAGGATGTTGCCCGGGAAGCAGGCGTCTCAAAGTCCACTGTCAGCCTTGTCTTGCAAAAGAGCCCCCTGGTCAAAGAGGACACACGTATCCATGTGCGCGAAATCATGGCCCGCATCGGCTATGTGTATAACCGTTCGGCCGCCAATCTGCGCTCTTCGTCCACCGGGCTGATCGGACTGGTAATCAACGATCTGCGTAACCCCTTTTTCACCGAATTTGCGGCGTCGCTCCAACAGACGTTGTCCGAGCAGGGCTATGCCGTGGTCCTTGCGAACGTCAGCGAAGATGCTGAACTACAGGCGAAGATGATTGACGCGCTGATCGAACACGGCGTCTCTGGCTTCATCGTGTCGCCCGCCTACGGGGTAAATGACAGACCCCTTGAGGCGATTGCACGCGCCGGGTTGCCAGCGATACAGGTCTTTCGAAAGGTCGACGAACGCGAAGGGCTGTTTCCCTTCCTTGCTCCGGATTACCAAGCGGGTGGCCGGCGGGCGACTTTGCATCTTTACGAGCGCGGGTGCCGACGTGTTGCCTTTGTCGGAGGTCTGGCAGGACGTGCGGTGACACAGGAGAGAATGTCAGGATACCTCGAAGTCGTGGCGCAACGAGGCCAAGAACCCGTTGTCATTACCGGCGCTGCAAGCTACGATTTCGGAGTGTCGGGGGTCAAACAACTGATGAACGAACACCCGGATGTGGACGGTGTCTTGTGTTTCAATGATTTGGTAGCTCTTGGGTTATTGTCCGGCGGTCAAAGTCTCGGGCGCAAAATCGGCCAGGATTTACGGATTGTCGGCTTCGACAACATAGAGGGTTGCGAGCAGAGCCAGCCGCAACTTACATCGGTGAGCTGTGGCATACCGCAATTTGCACAAGAGGTTTCCCGGCGCATACTGGTTTGGTTGAATGAGGGATCTGCACCTGAAACCGGCACCCGAATGCCTGTTGACCTTGTTGTCAGAAAGTCGAGCTAAGGGGTGACGCCCAGCCAATTTGAATGCTGGCACCCCTTGATCACTGAAGGTGCCAGTCGCCCATGGGTGGTTGCGCAGGTCAGACTTCGAGTGAAACCCACAAAACAACCGCATCTTCCTTACTTGTCGAGATGCATCCATGCCCCATGCCGCTATCATAATAAAGTGAATCCCCGGCCTTGAGGTCCAAGGGGCGGTAATGTTCCGAAATGAAAGTCAGTTCTCCACTTATGACATACATGAATTCTTCTCCGGCGTGCCGAATCCAGGTTTCATAAGCCGATACATCGCGCGCCTTTATTGTCGCGATATAGGGCACCATATGCTTGCTCGTGAGCTCATTGCAGAGCAGCTCGTGGGTGTAGGTCGCCGTTTCGCGCATCTCTCCCTGACCACGCAAGGTATAGTCGCGGCGCCCTGAAATGCCGTTATGCCCACTTTGCATAAAGAGCTGCGGCGGGTTCATGTCGAGCACATGGGTCAGCCGCCGCACAATTTCAAAGCTGGGGCGCGTCTGGTTATTTTCGATCTTCGACAAGGTTGACCGGCCGATTCCAGCGACCTTCCCGGTTTCCTCCAGCGTCCAACCCTTAGCTTGACGCGCATCGCGGATGGATTTGGCCAGCTCTCGGCCATCTTCCGCCTCCGGGCGATTTTCAGCCGGAATTTCAGTGTCTTCTGTCATTCTTCCTCGCTGTTTCCGTCAATGTAGAGTGTTCACGATGATCTCACAATTAGGAATATTCGAGAATTTATATTGATTAAGAGAATTTCTCCACTATAGGAAACAAATGTTTCGAATGAGAGATTCGTTCAGGAGGGGCCAATGTTCAAGACATCGCTAGATACAGCGGATACCGTGATCGCCGCAGCCATTGCACGAGAAGCAAAGAGACAGGCAAACCAAATCGAGCTGATTGCTTCGGAGAACATCACCTCCAAAGCAGTCATCGACGCGCAAGGGTCAGTTCTGACCAACAAATACGCCGAAGGATATCCGGGCCGCCGCTACTATGGCGGATGCGAATTTGTGGACGAAGTGGAAGCTGTTGCCATCGACCGGCTGAAATCCCTCTTCGGGGCCGAATATGCCAACGTTCAATCACACTCCGGTGCACAGGCCAATGGTGCTGTCAAACTGGCGCTGCTCAAACCGGGCGACAAGATCCTAGGCATGTCTCTGGATGCCGGCGGGCACTTGACCCACGGTGCCAAGCCCGCCCTTTCGGGCAAATGGTTTCAGCCAATTCAATACGGGCTGACCGAGGCCGGAACCATTGATTACGACCAGCTCGCTGATCTTGCGCGCAAGGAAAAGCCACAACTGATCATCGCGGGCGCATCCGCTTATTCACGCACTATAGACTTTGCGAAGTTTCGCAAAATCGCCGACGAAGTGGGCGCTTGGTTACTTGTGGATATGGCGCATATTGCCGGGCTCGTTGCCACCGGGCTGCACCCGTCACCTATGCCGCATGCGCATGTTGTGACCTCGACGACCCACAAGACGTTGCGGGGGCCACGTGGTGGCATCATCCTGACCAGAGACGAGGCTGTCGCCAAAAAGATCAATTCGGCGGTCTTCCCCGGTTTGCAGGGCGGTCCGCTGATGCACGTGATCGCGGCGAAGGCCGTGGCTTTCGGCGAAGCTCTGAAGCCCGAGTTCAAGACCTACATGCGGTCTGTTGTCGATAGCGCCAAAGCCCTGTCGGACGTGATGATGGAGAGAGGCTGCGATATCGTTTCCGGCGGGACCGACAATCATTTGATGCTGGTCGATCTGCGCCCCAAAGGCGTCAAGGGCAACGCCGCAGAGGTCGCGCTCGAACGCACAGGCATGACCTGCAACAAAAATGGCGTGCCCGGGGACCCGGAGAAACCAACCATTACAAGCGGCATCCGCCTCGGCACCGCCGCTGGCTGTAGCCGTGGCTTCGGCCCTGAAGAGTTCCGGCAGATCGGCCATCTGATCAGTGATGTGCTGGATGCGCTCGCCACGTCTCCGGACGGCAGCCCGGAAATTGAGAGCCGTACACGGGAAGCGGTCAGCCATCTCTGCGCGTCCCATCCGATTTACTGAACCTGAAGGCGGACCCAGGAAATGACCTACGATCTGATTGTCATTGGCGCAGGCCCGGGCGGATATGTCGCCGCCATCCGCGCAGCACAGCTTGGGTTTTCTGTCGCCTGTATCGAAGGTCGCGGCAGCCTTGGCGGCACCTGTCTGAATGTCGGGTGCATTCCTTCCAAGGCCTTGCTGACCTCTTCGGGTAAGTTTGCCGAGCTATCGGGCCTTGCTGCGCATGGAATCGCGGTTGAAGGGGCCGCGCTTGACCTCGGCGCGATGATGGCGCGCAAAGACAAGATCGTTGGCGATCTAACCAAAGGCATTGCGTTTCTTTTGAAGAAGAATGGGGTTGAACAGATCAACGGCTGGGCCTCGATTCCGACCCCCGGACGCGTCGATATCCGCCAGGGCCAGGACACGGTCAGTCTCAAGGCAAAAAACATATTAATTGCAACCGGCTCCGAACCTACACCGCTTGACGGGATCGAGATTGACGAAATCAACGTGCTGAGCTCCACCGGCGCTCTGACACTGGACGCGGTACCTGATCATCTCGTGGTGGTCGGTGCCGGTGTCATTGGCGTGGAATTGGGACAGGTCTGGTCCAGACTGGGCGCGAAGGTGACGATTGTGGAATATCTTGACCGGATTTTGCCCGGGATTGACGGAGAGACCGCCAAGCTGGCGCAGCGCGCTCTTTCCAAGCGTGGCCTCAAATTCCAACTGGGCAGGGCGTTGACCGGGATCACCCAAACAGATGACGGCCTGCGCCTGACCCTGGACCGTGTGGGACGGGACACGCAGGAAACGCTGGATGCCGACAAAGTGCTTATCGCGATTGGCCGTCGCCCGGTCACACGCGGGTTGGGTCTGGAGGCGCTCGGCGTTACCTGCGAACGCGGCTTAATTGTCGTGGATGATCACTTTCAAACGTCGGTCCCTGGCATCTATGCCATTGGTGACTGCGTTCCCGGCCCGATGCTGGCCCACAAGGCTGAAGAGGATGGCGTCGCATGCGTGGAAACGCTGGCAGGACTTAATGGCCACGTCGACTATGCAACCGTACCCGGAGTCGTCTACACCGACCCCGAAGTGGCATCCGTTGGCCTCACCGAAGAGGCCCTGAAAGAGGCGGGCACCGACTACAGCGTTGGAAAATTCGCCCTGATGGCAAACTCGCGCGCGCGCGCATCGGGACAAACCGATGGCGCGGTGAAAGTGCTCTGCGACCCCGATGGCAATATTCTCGGTGCCCATATCTGTAGCGCACATGCCGGTGATTTGATTGCGGAACTGGTTTTGGCAATGGCAAACGGGGCAACCGTCGGCGAGGTTGCCCGAACCTGCCATGCCCATCCGGCGCTGGGTGAAGCCGTCAAGGAAGCCTGTCTTGATGCGCTCGGCCGCGCGGTCCACGCATAGGAGATGGTGAAGATGACCGTTCAAATACGTCACCGCCATCCGGAGAAGGCGCACAAGACCAGCACAAGCATCCCTCGCAAGCCCAAGTGGATCAGAAAGAAGCCTGCAAACTCAGAAGCCTATTTCGAGACCCGAAAGCTTATGCGGGACCACGCGCTGACAACGGTCTGCGAAGAGGCTGCCTGTCCCAATATCGGTGAGTGCTGGTCTCAGAAACATGCCACCATGATGATCATGGGCGAGGTTTGCACGCGCGGATGCTCCTTTTGCAATGTCTCTACCGGGCGTCCCGAGGCGTTGGATGCGTTTGAACCCGCACGCGTTGCGGCAGCCGTCAAAAAACTCGGTTTGAAGCACGTGGTGATTACCAGCGTGGATCGCGACGACCTCCCGGATGGAGGTGCTGGGCATATCGCCCAAACCATCCGCGCCGTCCGCCATCATGCCCCCACCACAAGCATCGAGGTTTTGACGCCTGACTTTTTAGCTAAAGGCAATGCGGAGCAAGCGATTTTTGACGCGGCACCGGATGTCTTCAACCACAATCTCGAAACCGTTCCACGGCTTTATCCGACCGTCCGACCCGGGGCGCGATATTACCGATCGCTACGGCTTTTGGATGACGCCAAACGGGCCAATCGCGAGGTTTTCACGAAGTCGGGATTGATGGTCGGGTTGGGTGAAAGCTTTGACGAAATCCGACAGGTCATGGACGACCTGCGGGCGGCCAATGTGGATTTCCTGACGATCGGGCAATACCTGCAACCGACCCCAAAACACCACGCGATAGACAGGTTCTGGACCCCGGATGAGTTTCAGAAACTGGAACGTATGGCTCGCGCCAAGGGGTTCCTAGGGGTGTCGGCAACACCACTCACACGATCTTCGTTTCATGCAGACGCAGATTTCGCAACTCTTCAGCAAGCGCGCAAAGCTGCTCTCTTGGCTGAAGGCACTCACTAAACGCAAAAGGGAGGGAATTTCATGGAAGCGTTAAATTCAATCGTAGGAGCCATCAATGGCGTTGTCTGGGGGCCGCTGATGCTGGTTCTCATTCTGGGCGTTGGTTTCTTTCTGCAGGTCGGGCTGAAATTCATGCCGATCCTGAAACTGGGCACGGGTTTTGGCCTGCTGTTCAAGGGTCGGGAAGGTCAGGGTGAAGGACAGATCAGCCCCTTCAACGCTCTGATGACATCGCTGTCAGCGACCATCGGCACCGGTAATATCGCCGGTGTGGCCACTGCTGTCTTCTTGGGCGGTCCGGGCGCACTTTTCTGGATGTGGATGACCGCTCTCGTCGGTATGGCCACTAAATATGCCGAGGCCGTCCTCGCGGTGAAATACCGCGAAAAAGACGAGTTAGGCAATTTTGTCGGCGGCCCGATGTATTACATCAAAAACGGTCTGGGCGCGAAATGGGCCTGGCTCGGGTTTGCCTTTGCCCTCTTCGGTGCGATTGCGGCCTTTGGCATCGGTAACGGCGTTCAAGCCAATGGTGTTGCACAGGTTCTTGAGGCCAACTTTGGACTGAACACATCCATCACGGGCGTGGTTCTTATGATCCTCACGGCGGCTGTCATTCTGGGTGGGATCACACGCATCGGTGCCGTTGCCGGTAAGCTCGTGCCTTTCATGGCCGTCAGCTACATCGTCGCTGGCCTGCTGGTCCTGCTGATCAACATCGGCGGCATCGGTGACGCGCTCTCGCTGGTCTTTACCCATGCCTTCACCCCATCTGCGGCCGAAGGTGGTTTTGCGGGTGCGGCGGTTTGGGCGGCGATCCGGTTCGGGGTGGCGCGGGGCGTCTTCTCCAACGAAGCGGGTCTTGGCTCAGCCCCTATCGCTCACGCGGCGGCCTCCACCAAAGGACCGGTCAACCAGGGGCTGGTCGCAATGCTGGGAACTTTCATCGACACCATTATCGTTTGCTCGATCACCGGCCTCGCAATCATTGCTTCGGGTGCATGGACAAGCGGCGAAAGCGGTGCCGCCCTCACTTCTCTGGCATTCGAGACCAGCTTGCCGGGCCTCGGCGGCTACCTGATCGCCATTGCCTTGTCGATCTTTGCCTTCACCACCATTCTGGGATGGTCCTTTTATGGCGAGAAGTGCGTTGGCTATCTGCTGGGTCATAAAGTTCTGATCGTCTACCGCATTGCGTGGATCGTGATGATTTACTTCGGTGCGACCGCGGATCTGGGCTTCATCTGGCTCTTGGCGGACACGCTGAACGCGATGATGGCAATCCCCAACCTGATCGCTCTGGCTCTGCTTAGCCCGATCGTCTTCAAACTGACGAAAGAGTTCTTCGCCTCAGGGGGTGCCAGCGAAGAAGGCGGCACCACACCAGCCGAGTAACACCCCATGGAGGAGGGCCGAAACCGGCCCTCCTCATTCGAGAAACACATTTTCGAGGAGATGGCACATGGCCACTAAAATTCTTCTGCCCATCGACCACACCGATAGCCGCTCCTGGAAAGCGGCGCTGCCTTTTGCTCTGGAACAGGCAAAATTCTATGGTGCCGAGCTACAGGCGGTAACGGTCATTCCGGATATTATCCAATTGCCAAACCTGCCGGCAAACTATGGTGCCGGCGCCAAAGATCACGTGAGCGGCAAACTCCGGGCCATCCTGACTGAAGGCGGTGTCCAAGACATCCCGGTGCATGTGGCCCAAGGCAGCGTGTACCGTGAAATTCTCAGATTGGCCCATCTAGAGGGCTTTGACTTGATTGTCATGGCATCCGCGCGGGGCGATTTCCCCAATTATGAAATTGGACCAAACCTTGCCCGCGTGGTGAGAAACGCACATTGTAGCGTTGTTGTCGTCCGCGATTGACCCTGAACCAACGAATTGGAGGACTTTGCCATGAGTGATGCACCTAAACGGACCCCGCTTTATGATCTGCACGTCGAACTTGGCGGCAAGATGGTTGATTTCGCGGGCTGGGAAATGCCGGTCCAGTTCCCTCTGGGCATAATGGGTGAGCACAAACACTGCCGCGAAAAAGCGGCTTTGTTCGACGTAAGCCATATGGGTCAGGTCATCTTGCGGGGCGAGAATGTCGGGGAAAAACTCGAAAGTATTTGCCCGCAGGCCTATGCAAGTCTGAAAGAAGGCAAGGCGCGTTATGGCTTCTTCACCAATTCAGACGGCGGGATCATGGATGACCTGATCGTCGCCAACGCAGGCGATCATTTCTTTGTGGTCGTGAATGCATCGATGCGACATCAGGACATCCCGCATATGGCGGCGCATCTTGAGGGCGTTGAAGTGACCGAAATTTTTGACCGCGCACTGGTGGCGGTTCAGGGACCCAAAGCAGAAGACGTCGTGGGGGCACTTTGCCCTGCGGTCCGAGATCTCACCTTCATGGAAACCACGCTGGCTCAGATCGAAGGGTTCGAATGCCGTATTTCCCGGCTTGGATACACGGGCGAAGACGGTTACGAAATCTCGATCCCGGAAGACGGTGCTTTGAAGGTCGCCCGCGCATTTCTCGCCCATGACGATTGCGAGGCGGCGGGTCTGGGCGCGCGCGACAGTCTGCGCCTTGAGGCCGGTCTTTGTCTCTACGGCAATGATATCGACCGGACGACCTCCCCGATTGAGGCAAGCCTCGCTTGGGCCATTCAGAAGCGGCGCAAGGAGGAAGGCGGCTTTCCCGGCGCAGGGCGCGTTCAGAGGGAATTGGCCGAAGGCGCAGACAAAAAGCTGGTAGGCATCAAACCAGAAGGGCGTGCGCCTGCGCGTCAGGGTGTTGAAATCCAATCGGCGGCAGGCAATACAATTGGTCAGATTACCTCGGGCGGTTTCGGCCCTACGGTGGGTGGACCCGTTGCCATGGGATATGTTTCAAAGGGGCATGGCACTGCCGGGGAAAAGATCAATCTGATCATTCGTGGTAAGGCGCAGCCTGCCGAAATCGTTTCACTGCCATTCGTGCAACAAAACTATAAACGCTAAAACCAGGGAGCACTCTCACATGTCCACATATTACTCAGAAGAACACGAATGGGTCCTCGTTGAGGGCGATACAGCCACCTTCGGGATCACAAAACACGCCGCCGACCAGCTTGGCGAGATTGTCTTTGTCGAACAAAAAGAAGTCGGTGACAGTTTCGAGAAAGGGGATGAGATCGGTGTGATTGAATCCGTAAAAGCCGCCTCCGAAATCTATGCGCCAGTCGATGGTGAAGTGGTTGAGGTCAATGGCGATCTGGAAGATAGCCCGGCCAATTTGAATGAAAGCCCTGAGGGCGACGCATGGATCTACAAGATCAAGCTGTCGGATGCCGGTCAGCTCGAAGACCTGATGGATCTTGACGGCTACAAAGCCTTTATCAGCTAACCCCATTCATCCTACATCCAGCCGCCGAAGCCTTTTGTGCTTTCGGCGGTGTAATCCACGCTCAGGAGCATTGAGATGGCATTTGAACTGACCACCTACCAAGCTTATGACTTTGCAAATCGTCGCCATATAGGCCCCTCGCCTACGGAGATGGACGAGATGCTTAAGGCGATTGGTTTCGACAGCCTTGATGGGTTGATCGACGCCACGGTTCCCCCTGCCATCCGCCAAAAAGAACCCCTTGATTGGGGCCCGGCGATGAGCGAACGCGACGCGCTCTTCCATATGAAAAACATCGCGGGCAAGAATACAGTTCTCACGTCGCTGATCGGCCAAGGGTACTATGGCACAACGACGCCCGCCCCTATCCTACGCAATATTCTTGAAAACCCGGCCTGGTACACGGCCTACACGCCCTACCAGCCCGAGATTTCTCAGGGCCGCCTTGAAGCCTTGCTGAATTTCCAGACCATGGTTTCCGATCTTACCGGGCTGGATGTGGCGAACGCCTCGCTTCTGGATGAGGCAACCGCCGCTGCCGAAGCCATGACCATGGCCCATCGGGGTTCGCGTACCAAAGCGAACAACGCGGCCTTCTTTGTGGATAAGAACTGCCACCCGCAGACGGTTGCCGTCATCAAGACGCGTGCCGAACCTCTGGGCATCGACGTAGTGGTCGCTGATCCTGATGAGCTGGACGCCGGCGCTGTCTTCGGGGCAATTTTTCAGTACCCGGGGACCTACGGGCATGTGCGCGATTTCACCGATCAGATCGCCGCTTTGCATGAAAACAAGGGGGTGGCAGTTGTTGCCGCGGACATTCTCGCGCTGGCTCTGCTGAAATCACCCGGTGAGATGGGCGCGGATATTGCCGTGGGCTCCACTCAGCGCTTCGGCGTCCCAATGGGATACGGCGGGCCGCACGCGGCCTATATGGCCACCACCGACAAACTCAAACGCGCCATGCCGGGCCGCATCATCGGGGTTTCCATCGATGCGCGCGGCAACAAGGCCTACCGGCTGTCGCTGCAAACCCGCGAACAGCATATCCGTCGGGAAAAAGCCAATTCGAACGTCTGTACTGCCCAGGCCCTGCTTGCGGTCATCGCGTCAATGTACGCGGTCTATCACGGTCCCGACGGGATAAAGGCCATTGCGCAATCGGTGCACCGCAAGACATCGCGTATGGCGGATGTTCTGGAGGAGCATGGCTTCAAGGTGCAGCCCGATGTCTTTTTTGACACGATCACTGTCGAAGTAGGCCCACTGCAGAAAACCGTTATGGAAGCAGCCGTAGCACGCGGCATCAACCTGCGCAAAGTGGGTGAAGCCCATGTTGGTATCTCGTTGGACGAGCAAACGCGGCCCGAAACCATTGAAGCCGTGTGGGGTGCATTTGGGATCGATCAGGCGGATGACAGCTCGAAAAAGCATTACCGTTTGCCGGACTACGCCCTGCGCGACAGCCCCTATCTGACCCACCCGATTTTCCACAAGAACCGGGCGGAAGCGGAAGTGACCCGCTATATGCGCCGGTTGGCCGACCGTGATCTGGCGCTCGACCGGGCGATGATCCCCTTGGGCTCCTGCACAATGAAACTGAATGCCACGATCGAAATGATACCGGTTACCTGGCCGGAGTTTGGCAATCTGCACCCATTCGTGCCAGCGGATCAGGCCGCAGGGTATTACGAGATGATCGACGATCTGAATGACAAGCTCTGCCGGATCACCGGCTATGATGCGATTTCCCAGCAACCGAACTCCGGCGCGCAGGGTGAATACGCCGGGTTGCTGACAATCCGGAACTACCATGCGGCAAACGGTCAGCAGCAGCGCAACGTCTGTCTGATCCCCACGTCTGCCCACGGTACAAACCCGGCATCCGCCCAGATGGTCGGATGGAAGGTTGTTCCGATCAAAGCGGACGACAAAGGCAATATCGACCTGAACGATTTCCGCGAGAAGGCCGAAATCCATTCAGATCACCTTGCTGCCTGCATGATTACCTACCCTTCGACCCACGGCGTGTTCGAGACGACCGTGCAGGAGGTTTGCCAGATCACCCATGACCACGGCGGGCAGGTCTATATCGACGGTGCGAATATGAATGCAATGGTCGGCCTGTCGCGCCCCGGTGACATTGGAGGCGATGTCAGCCACCTGAACCTGCACAAGACCTTCTGCATTCCACATGGCGGCGGCGGCCCGGGTATGGGTCCGATTGGCGTCAAAGCGCATCTGGAGGAGCATCTGCCGGGGCACCCTGAATATGGTACCGCGGTCGGCCCGGTGTCGGCAGCGCCCTTTGGGTCTCCTTCGATCCTGCCGGTCAGTTGGGCCTATGTGCTTTTGATGGGTGGCGCCGGTTTGACGCAGGCGACCAAGGTTGCGATCCTGAATGCCAACTACATCGCCGCACGGCTGAAGGATGCCTACAAGATCCTCTACACGTCGGAAACGGGCCGCGTCGCGCATGAGTGTATCCTTGATACACGTCCTCTGAACGATGATGGAGGCGTTACCGTGGATGATGTCGCCAAGCGTTTGATCGACAGCGGCTTTCACGCGCCAACCATGTCGTGGCCGGTGGCGGGAACCTTAATGGTAGAACCAACGGAATCCGAGCCCAAGGATGAGCTTGACCGTTTCATTGACGCGATGTTGTCCATTCGGGCGGAAGCTCAGGAGATCATTGATGGCAAGATCGACCCTGAAAACAACCCGCTGAAACACGCACCCCACACAGTGCGGGACCTTGTGGGAGACTGGGATCGACCCTATAGCCGCGAACAGGCATGTTTCCCGCCCGGCAATCTGGGCGTTGATAAGTATTGGCCGGCGGTCAACCGGGTCGACAACGCCTACGGCGACAGAAACCTGATCTGTACATGTCCGCCGATGGAAGACTACGCCGAAGCGGCCGAATAACTCCAAAACACAATGCGGTGCCCGTTGTGGGCACCGCTTCTCAGGGCAATTGGACCAAAGCTACATGTCTGGCGATCAGTTTGTCAAAAGCCCGTAGCGCCGAATTTCAGCTTCGGTCATGATGTGGATGTTCTCTGCGGATGCTGCGTAAATGGTGAACCAATAGAACGTGTCATTGCCAAGCATCCGTTCGATATAAAGACGGTTTTGTTGGTGCGCTGGCGCGCTTTTTGGATAGTCCTGCGCATCTTTGATCCCGTCTGACCAGGAATGAACCCCAAGCGTTGCCCCTGGCTCCATCGTTCGCTCAACGCCAGCCAGAAACAAATCCACCCCACCTGAATAGACTTCACTACGCGCTGTCAGATGCGTGTTCAGACCCAACTCCCGAAGCCGGTAACCGAATGCAACCATAACATCATCGTCAATGGAGCCGGGCACATCCAGTTGAACCAGCGTGTCGATATCAGGGTTTTCTGCATAGACCTCTTCGAATTGCCCAAGCGATCTGGAGTTGATTTCGCCGCGCATCAGGAGCTTGGTGCCCATGACCTGAAATTCCGTTGTCACCATCTGGTTCATGGTGAGAACCGCGACCTGTTGACAGCCCACCAGCAGCAGCGACGCAACTACTATGATCGCGACTGCGACCAAACCCTGCGCCTCTTTCAACGGATTGATCCCCGTTCTAACCAACGACATTATGCCCCCTACTGCGCATTCAATTAAAAACGATACGGTCTCTGGCGTCCTCGACCTTTGCACCTTCTTCCGCCGATCCGATCAGACCGCCGACAACCGCCCCGGCGACCATGCCGCCCAATTCGTCACCATCATCTGCTTCTACGCCACCGATCAATCCCCCGACAATGGCGCCGCCGGTAGCCCCGTCATTTGTCTTGTCCTGCTGTAGTGAGAGTTGACGGCAAGCGGTCAGGTCATTTTCATAAGACGCATTCTTTTGGCCATCGACAATGGGATCGTAAGGCGCGTCCGAGCATGCAGCCAGAAGCAATCCGAAGGCGGTCAGGCCCGCAATCTTTAAAATTTCAGTCATATGTCACCCTTGATTCTCAGGTTTGGTCATCGTTATGGCGGCGATTTAGAAGGATAGCGAAAGCAATTCAACAACTATTTTATGTTTTACATAAATTATATGATGTAATACATTTAGTTATTGCCGTTTAACTATATGCCCGTTCTCAAGTAAGGAGACCCGAAAATGACGTATTTTGCCAAAACCGCAATGATATTAAGCATCTGTTATTATTGCATAATACTTGGGGTACTGTGGATCGGCCAAATTCTGGGGGTTCATAACGGCATCTGGGAAGCATTCGATTTTCCACAGCAAGACACCTCACCGCCTGTTTGGACGCTGATCATCGGCCTGATCATGACCGGAACGGCACTTTGTTGTCTCGCAAGCGCCTATCGCGCGGCCTGGACGATTCTCGGAGGTGGGCCAAAGCAAGACTTCAGAGACCTTGGACAAAACCTCAAACGTATGGCTTGGGGGCTTATCGGGTTCTGGGTCGGCTACAATCTTGTTTCAGGCGTGATGCAGTATCTGATCATCATCGGGTTGCCATCGACGGATGGGTTTGAATTTGGATGGGACCCTCTGGACCTCGACATTATATTCGCGATTGTCGGCGTCGTCTTGCTGGCGATATCACAGACGCTCGAACGCGCGTGGCTTGCCGAAGACGAAAACAGCCAATTTCTTTGAGGAACACATCATGGCCATCCAAGTGAACCTCGATCTCATGCTGGTAAGACGCAAGACATCCTCACGCGAACTTGCAGCCGCGATCGGATTGTCGGAAACCAACCTGTCGCTGATCAAGTCAGGCAAAATCAAAGGCGTTCGGTTTTCCACCTTGAATGCGATCTGCGCCTATCTCGAATGCCAACCGGGGGATATCCTGACCTTTGAACCGGATTGATCCGGCCAAAGTCACCACGCGACACGCAGGGTTCCGCACCCAAGCGCACCTGCCGGTTCAAAGGTCTCGCAAGCGACCTTGTCAGCTGGAATCTCCTATTGGCTGCACCTGAAGCTTGGGGCGTTTGAGCCGCTTTGCTTGAGCCTTATCGAAACGGGTTTGGGTGAGGACGGACTGCAACATCGGCACCCCATCCTTTCCCACACGCCCAACAACCGACGTGGGTGGGTGAAAGGAATCCACGGCAGCTTCAAGCGCAAACGTCACGGCAGCCGTTTTTTGCGTACCGATCCCCGAAAGCATCAACCTGCCAGAAGGGCGGATGACGGAAATACGAATTCTACCGCGTCCAACCGGGTCCGTAAGGATATAATACATCGGCTCATAAAGACCAGTTTCGATATTCTCCTCGGTCACGACGACCGGTATCGCTTGCTGGTGCGTCAACTCGGTCTGCAAATTGAGCCCCTTGACCGAAAAGAGCGCATAGCGATGAGATCCGCAGATCAATTCTGTCGGAGCCTGCGCTGCCAGTTTGAGCCCCGGCACCCGGACCAATTTGAACAGCCTTGCCGCAACCTCAGAACTGGCGGGCCGTATGGTGGCAAGCTGGGTTGCCGCGCTAGACGCTGGCAATGTGCTGGTCTGGGCATCAAGCCGAAACGCCCCAAGCCCGTGCTTATAGGACAAGAACACCTGGGCGGATCGAATTGTTTTACGTGTCGCGGGATCGTCGCTCTTCAACGATTTCAAGAGCTTGAGATCCGTCGCCGCGCCCACCTTGCCGATCCGCTCAATGGCGCGCCTTTTCAGCATTGGATGTTTCAGTTTCAGCGAGGACCGTAAAACCTCGAGGGCCGCAGGCGTGGCGCGCTCACCGATGGCACCGATGGCCTTGCTTCGCAAACCAATGTCGGTCTCCTTGTCCAATGCAATGTTCTTGAGAAATCCCGTCAAGTTACGGGGTGCAGCTTCCACGAGTTCGGCAAAGGCCAAGGCACGTCCGGCTGTCCCGGCGGGCGATCGCGCCAGAGACATCAGTTTTTTGGTATCGGCGCTTTCAGGTTTGGTTCCGGCCATCTCAACATCCCTCCCTTACAGCACAGTGTTCACGCATGTCGCTACCCTGATCACTATCGAGATTGACGGCTGTGCGGGTGTCGCGGGTCGAAGTACCGGCGATAAAGGGCACGCAACCCGTCTGAGCCATCAGGTTAAACCGGTCATTCCCGGTCGGACAGGGCCCATCTGGCAAGGCATCATGATTATGTGGCAGGCCGAGGAAATGCCCAATTTCATGGGCAAACGTTCGGGACAAACCCTCATCATTGCTGTCGATGCCTCCGGCAAGACACCCATCATCCTTTGAGCCCTTGTCACAATCGCCCGGTCTCGGTGAGAGGCCAAGCAAGGTGCCTGAAATATTGCGAGCCACAAAGGCATCGATCCCATTGTTCTGAACCGAGAAGGATTCCCAGAGATCACGGGCCTCCCCCGTGCCACCGATGTCATCCATACCGTCTGCATCTGCGCTGTCGACAAACCAATGCAATACGCGCCCGACGCCCAGATTGCGCGGACGGTAGATATTGCGGATGCGGTAAACCGAGTAGTCAAGTTCGATCAGCGCATCGGCCAATGCCGTTGTCCCAAGCGCGTCAAATCCAACGCGGATGACATTGATGTTGATGTGTTGTCCGCCGATATCGTTGGCAAGCTGGCGAAGCGACACGCTTGCAACAACCCCGGCCGGATCAGGTGGAACCCTGCTGCGTATAAACCCAAAGAGCCTGAATAATACAGATTGATCTTGATTGAGGTCGGCATCGACGCAATCGAGCATCTCTCGGACACTGATATCCATGGTAACCTCCTATTGCAGGGTGATCAGCATGTCGATCATGCCGCAACCGTCTTCAAGAGAGGTCAGCGCTTTCCCGAGGATCGCACCCGCAGCGTCATTGCCTGCGCATTCAGCGTGACCGGTTCGGTCAGAGGTCGTGAGCAGGTCGCCAGCCCTGATCGGCATTTTGGTGGCATCCGCCAGAACCGAGACCTTCCCCATAATTGACACTGGTGCTACGGGATGGTCCCGCTCGGGATTGCGATCAAGGACGATACCGGGTCGGTAATTCCCCGCACCCGCCACAACGCCCACCACCCGGCGGTCGGCAACCCGGGAACAGGGCCTGAGCGCGCCGTCCTCACCGATCACCATCACGGAGCCCGGTATCGCATCCGAAGCACAGGCGACTTTGAAATCTTCCGCGGCATCACCGTTGCGCAGAATGATATCCCCGGTTCGACCGTTCATGTGGATGGTTTCGTTCCCTGCATCGTTGCGGATCCGTACATCGCCTTCATTGTCTTGTGCGCCAATGAAAAGCTCGGCTGTCGCGCCGTTGAAATGCATGGCTTCACGACCATTGTTATCAAAAACCCGCAGATCGCCTTCGTTGTCCTGGGTGCCCACAAACACCTCTGCGGTACCCCCGTTCAGGTGGATCGCCTGTCTCCCTTCGTTGTCGTAAACGCGCACATCACCTTCATTGTTGTCCGTGCCCACGAAAATCTCGGCATGCTCGCCATTCATTCGGATGGCATCGTTCCCGCGATTGTCGCGAATAAAGATATCGCCTTCATTCTCTTCCGCGCCCAGAAAAAGCGCTGCCGTATCACCATTCATGTGCATGACCCGGCGACCACGGCCATCCTGTACTTCGATATCGCCTTCATTCCCGCTTGCGCCGACGCGCAGCCAGGCATTGTTGCCATCCATATGGAAAACCTCGCGGTTCGATCCATCGTGAACTGCAATGTCGCCTTCATTACCCGAGGCCCCCACCCGCAGGAAAGCGGTCGCGCCATTCATGTGCATGACACGACGCCCCGCCCCATCCTGAACTTCAATGTCACCTTCGTTCCCGTTTGTGCCCACACGCAGCCAAGCGGTGTTTCCATCGATATGGAAAACTTCGCGGTTCGACCCGTCACGGACGGCGATATCGCCCTCATTTCCGGAAGCACCTACGCGCAGGAAAGCAGTTGCACCATCGAAATGCAGAACACGCCGGTCACTGCCGTCCTGAATAGCGAGATCCCCCTCATTACCAGAACCGCCGATTTCCAACCAGGCAGTTGATCCGTTGAAATCAAACACTGTGGTCCCGCTGTTGTCGCGAATTCTCAGATCGCCCTCGTTACCAGCGCGGCCCAGGATAAGCTGCGCAGTCTCACCATCGAGAAATGCAGACTGCTCACCGGAGGCATCCCGAGCGGCGAGCGCGCCCGCATTGCCCTCGGACCCCAGGACGATGGTGCCTGCAGAACCGTTGATGTGGCAGGTGTCACGGCCCTGGCCGTCTCGTACCAGAACATCGCCTTCATTCCCTTCGGTCCCAAAAAAACCCGCCGCCGTGTCCCCTTCGAGATGGATGGCAAGCCGCGCTTGGGCATCACGTATCTGGACCTCCCCCTCATTGCCCTGCCCTCCAACGATCAACTCGCCGGTCGCCGCAAGATAACTGAGTGTTGTGGTCCCGCTGGTGTCTCTGACTGCCAGATCACCATGCGACCCCACGTTGCCCAGTGTCAGCCCGCCGCTGGCACCGGTCAGAGAAACGGTGGTGGTTCCTGAATTGTCCCGAAGCGCAATTGCCCCCGATGACGCATCGCCGCCGATGCGAAGCAGCCGATTTGAAGGATCGAAATGAAGAATATCCTCCGCCGGACCGCCTGTAACACTTCGAACTGTGATTGAGCCGTCTTGAGCGACCTGAACGATATGTTCATCGCGCGTTTGAAGAATGAGATCGGATTCAATGATGATCACGTCGCTGTCGAAATTTGGCATGGAGAAATCCTTTGATCTAAAAAACAAGAACAGGCAGACATACTGCTGATGCAGTTTCGCGCTCTGCTAACGCGGATGAATTCACTGTGGGCGGCCAGAGGGCCGATAGAAAAATGTCTTGGTAAAATGGTAAAAAGCAGTTTCAGGCTAACATATTTGGGCTTACGGCACAATCACGGCGTGTATCGCCCTGATCAACACCCAATCAATTGGTCTCGCGAAGAGAGCGCCAGGTGAAGGGCGCTTGCAACCCCTCAAACTGCGGGCGGCTGTAAGTAACCCCTTCGGCCGCTGCAAATTCAGCCAGCCTGTTTGACCGGTGAAGGGTCGATATCGCGGTATCGAGAACCTGTTTGAGATCGTTGGCCGCTTCCAAAACAGCGATGCCAATATCCATGCCCACCCGGTGGCGCCATTTGGCAAGGCGCAACCGTGTTACGCCGTTGTGATGTCTATGAGCATCAAAGGCTGCCACATCTACAATCGCAACATCCGCAGCCCCGCTCTCCAATTGCCACAAGAAGCGGGGCCCTGGATTGAACGATTTTGCATTGTTTGCCTGCGTCGGCGCGTCCAGTTCCAATAATGCGCCCGACAATGTGCCCTGTTGATACGCCAGTCGACGCGGCAACACATCTGCCAGGTCTTTGGGTTCCGGCGTGGTTTCAACGTAGACGAGGCCGATCTCGGCCCGCATATAGGGTTTGGTGACGGCAATTGGTTCGAGATCGACATAGGGTGGAGGTGCGTTGATGCGTCGCTGAGTTTCAGCATCTATCACCTCAGGCATCCCCAACCACCGGGGAAGAGCGGCCTTGTCAGTCGGCGGCACCCCAACCGCACGCGAATAGAGTGGATGGGACGGCACCATATCGCACAGACCATAGGCCAGCATGGCATAGGTTTCATGGACCGGATCGCTCTCCTCGCCGGGCTCACTTTCAACCCAGACAACATCCAGATCTAACCCCAGAGACTGCGCCAAGGCTTCGCTGACGCGAAAGTCAAAGCCAGACCCCCCCGCCGCGCGTCGACCAGACAACACGCCCGCATTGCGCGACAGACATGCGGTAAGGTATCCTGCCCTGACAAGGGAGGTTGGCTTTGCGGGCTTGGCGGAGTGTTCCTCATCGGGGAAGGGTTCGGTCCCCCCGCGCGTTGCCACATAGACCCAAAGCGCATCAAGCTCCTCGGGGTAAATCACATCTCCCCAGGCGGGCATGTCGCCCTTACCCTTCCGAACGGAACTGTAAAAACGATCCTTCTGGTCGCGTGGAAATTTCCTAAGGTCATAGGAGGACACGCCCGGGTTCACTATATCCTTGCCGTGACATTTCGAGCAGAAGAACTCGTAGGCTTCTAGACCGGCTGCAAACTGCGGGTGCGGGTCCTGAGCGGCAACCGGCCCTCCGAAGAGGGCCAGCAACAAGAACACAAAGAGTTTACGCATCGTTCCGGACACCCTATGGCAATGCGAAGGTCCAGACCGACCCGCCGGGCGGTGTCTCAGCCAGCCGTTCGTCACCGGAGAAAAGCGCGTAGACGCCACCCGACCCGTTCAGGACGGTGACATACTGTTTGCCCGCCATCTCCCATGTGACCGGTTGACCGATGACACCCGAGCCGGTGTTGAATGACCATAGTTCATCGCCTGTTTCCGCATGGAAAGCTTCAAACTCACCGGTTTGTGCGCCGGTGAAGACCAGATTGCCAGCTGTTGAAAGCACGCCTCCCAAACGGGGAATATCCGCAGGCTGCGACCACTTCACATTTCCTGTCATCGGATCGACAGCACGTAACTCTCCGCGATGTCCTTCCGGCCAGTCCCATGAGAATTCAGCCCCGAAGTAGAAGACGCCCGCCCGGTATTTTGGCTCAACCGCCTTGTAATTCATACCGATCCGCAGCGTGTTCACAAAGACCATACCGCTGTCGGGGTGATAGGACATGGGTGACCAGTTCTTGCCGCCAAAGGCAGAGGGCCAATAGGTCACAGGCTCGCCAGCGACAGCCTTGTCGTAAATCTCCGTGTGAACCGGCCGACCCGTGCTCAGATCAACACCGTCTGCCCAGGTGACATCATCCACGAATGTGTTGGCCGCAACCAATGCACCGTTTGTGCGGTCAATGACGTAGAGAAACCCGTTACGGTTCGCCTGCATCATCACCTTGCGCCCATCGATCTCTGCCAGCACCAATTCGTTGGTCCCATCGTAATCAAAGGGGTCATTCGGAGAGAACTGATAGTGCCACTGGATGTCACCCGTTTTGGGGTCAAGCGCCAGGGCGGAGCCGGTGTAAAGGTTATCACCGGGACGCGATCCGGCGTTCCAGGAGGCCGCGTTGCCTACTCCCCAATAGACCAGATTGAGCTCCGGATCATAGGTCCCGGTCAACCAGCCGGGCCCGCCGCCCCGCTCCCAGGCATCCCCCTCAGGCCAGGTCTCGCTGCCGGGCTCGCCAGGCGCAGGAATTGTATAGGTACGCCAGAGCCTTTCGCCGTTCGCTGGATCATAGCCCTCGATATAGCCGCGAATGCCGTATTCACCGCCTGAAATCCCCACGATTACAACGCCATCGGCAATGAGGGGGGTTACGGTGAAGGAGTATCCCTGTTTGTAGTCGATCGACTGCGTGCGCCATTTCTCTTCACCGGTGGCCGCGTCAATGGCGATGACATGTGCATCCAGCGTTGTGCGGTAGAGGGTGCCGTCCAGGATCGCCACACCTCGGTTCACGATACCGCAGCATGCGACCCGTGGCGTTTCCGCCGGATACTCGACGGATGATTTCCACAGTTGTTTGCCACTGGCCAGATCAAGCGCGATCGTTGCGGAATGTGTCGTTACGTACATTTTCCCATCGTGAATGATCGGAAAGCTTTCCTGTCCGCGTGTATCTGCAAGTGAATAGGCCCAGACCGGCGCAAGGCTTGACACATTGTCTGTGGAAATCTGATCGAGAGAAGAAAACCGTTTTTGGTCGTATCCCATGCCGTAAACCAGAACGTCCTGCGGTGTCTGAGCATCTGCCTGCAAATCTGCTGCGGATTGAGCAAAGCTGACCGTTGCCATCCCGAGTGACATGGCAAGCGATAAAGCGACTGTTTTCATGAAATCCTCCCATATGCGTCCTACACGCATAACACGATTCGAGAGGGCGGGTTCAAAAAGTAACAGCTAATGTGTGATCCCGACGTAGCCTTAAGAGACGGCGCGACGAAGAGATCACGCTCAGGACAAGGTTTATGGATCGACGCGCAATTCCCGTCCTACTGGCTTCGCTTTTCAGCAACCCGGTCTTTGACCCCGGCCTATTCTGATTGCTTCATCGAAAACTGCGTGGCAGTCTTCAATCCATCACCTGGTCTTTTGCGAAAATGATAGCGGTAGCTGTCGAAACTCGCCTCGCTAAGGGCCGCTCCCTCGATTTTTGACGTCATAACCAGCCGTTCCCTCGACCGATGCGACAGGTACCTGAAATGTTGAGATCAACTTCGCCGCAAACCAGCGACCGGACCTCTGCCAAAGGCGACACTCCGCAGAAGGTCAATCGCGGATCGTCAAAAACACTGGGCGCGTCTTCCATACCGCAGCTGCAAAGAGCGGCTGACGGCAGCAATGTGGTCCTGCAACTGCAAGCGGTGGGAGCAACGCAGAATGCACCACAACCTGTGCCTTCGGGCACTGCCGCATCGGAAACCATCCAGATGGCTGGCGGTGACAATATGGGCCATGACCGGGGGCTTGGGGGTGATCTGTTATACCGATACAACATGCGCTTGCCTCCAGTTGATATCGCTTTGCTGCAAACGTTTGGACTTACGAGTTCGCAAGCGGGCGCGTTGATGGCTTATGGTTTCTCCATCAGCGATCTTTTGGGATATGCGCGCGCTGGTCAGCCGACAGATATTGCCGATCTCTACCGTTACCGCGTCCCTCAAGCACCGACGGCAGGTGATGTCAAATTGCTGATCGGCCTCAATCGGAGCGGTACTGACATTGCCACGCTGGCGAACCTTGGCACCGCCGGGTTGGCCGAGCCACCAAGTTTTGCAATGCTGCAGGTCCTCGCCCGATTGCCCAAAACCGTGCCAGAGATTGTCGCCCTCGCAGGAGAACAGAACGTCACATCTTCCGCGCAGCTGATCAACCTGTCAAATTCCGTGACCGATGAGGCCTCCATGGGGTCGGAATGGGAGCTTGTCGAGGACGATTTTCAAATGTTGATCAGAGAATGGCCCCACTGGTCCATCAATGCGTTGACCGACAAGATCCAGCTCGACTGGGCCGCCCAATCGCAGGTCGTGCGAACATCGCACCGGGCAGGCCAGGCGACACCCGCCGATATTCAGACCTTTACGATCGACAAGAACAGGATGACGCTCAAGACCGCCGCGATCCGCGCTCTGATCCCGGCCCTCACAGATGGACAACGGGTTCTGGATCAGGCGGGCACGCTCAAGACGCAGGTGGCCGCAACCGAAGCTAATATCGCGAAATTGCTGATCTATCATAATGCCGCGTCTACCGACCGAACGACGATTACAACCGAACAAGCCAAACTGGCGACCGAGAAGCTGCGCATTACCTCGGCGTCGGATGACACCACTGCTGACAAGACAACATTCAGCACAATGCAGGCCCTGACCCCGGCCCAGGCGCAAGTCTATGCGCAATCCGCCGACACCCGTAAAACAACCGCAGCGGACGTCGCGAGCAAACTTGATGCCATTGATCTCGCTCTTGATCCGTTGAGCACAGATGCAGCGTTTGTCGCCGCTTCAAGGCATGGCAATCTGAAACTGACACGAACAGCTGCCGCCCACACTTTCTGGGCGTCGCTGACCGTGCCACAGCAGCGGAACCTTAACACCAAACTCGCCGGATACACACCCTCGGCCTGGACCGTCGCAGGCTATCCCGGCACGCGCGCCAAGCAGAACGGCTACACCGGTGCACAGATATTGATCCCGACGATAGCAGGTTTTCCCCTCACCATTGGCGGCGAGATCGTACATGACTGGATTTTCAATACCCCCGATCACGGGCATCCAGCCAGCAAGCTGCTCAGAGACGCGGATTGGGCTATCAACCGTCAGAAATACAAGTCAGGACCACATTTTGCATTCGATCCAGATCCGCCCAATAATGGTTTATATACCTGGAGCAACATGAGGATAAATATAATTATCAGGGGCGGCACTCTGATCACCTACTACAATCCGAACTAAGTGTTTTTGTGCGGTTGTTGCCAGACGCCGTTCCCCTGTCATCGTAGGTTGGATTTTCTGACGATGACCACTTGCGACATCGAATATTCCTCAGAATGAAACACTGCATGCGCGGAAGACCGCGCCCCAAATGTGCAAGATGTTGCGCAATGTGTTATGATTCAACTTTAGGTTAAAAAATTTGTCAGGGGGGTCCAATGTCTTGGGATCAAGTTCTCGAGTCCGAAATCGTGGCGATTCATGCGGCTCTTGTGCCGGGACGCCCTGAGGGCGAAATCATTTATTTCGAAGGGTTTTTCGGCAACGAAGCAGGGCGGTCTTACCTCTACGATTGCGGCAACCCGGGCGTCACGGAGCAGAGCTTTCAATCCACTGATAATCTGCCCGTTGGTGACCGAAACCTGTTTTGTGCAGGGCATGCACAGCTACATGACGGACGGGTTCTGGTGGCCGGGGGCTGGGCAGTCCCGACCAGCGACATTGTTGCGGAACATGACCACAACCACGGTGGGACCGGTATTCGCGATAGTTTCACCTATATGCCGCGCGCGGGTGAATGGCGGCGAGCAGCCTTTATGCATCCGCAACCCGGCAGCGACCTGCGCGGTGGCGGGCGCTGGTATCCGACGCTGGTTACACTGGGCAATGGCGAAGTTCTGGCCGTGGGGGGCCACCCGCTGGCGGGACCTGCCGATTTGGCGGACAACTATCCGACCCCGGGTGACCGGCGTCATAGCAACAACATTCCGGAACGCTATTCACCGGGGGGCGACAACTGGATTGAACTCCTCGCTGAGCGGACGGCACCTGACCAGGTTCTAGACGAATACGACAGGTTACATCTGGCCCCGACAGGTCATGTCTTTTTCAGCACCCTGGCGAAGGCGCATGGCGACACGCGACTGTTTGATCCCTACAGCGGAGAGTTTGCCAGTTCCGGCTACGGCAGCCACCTGGACAACGCCTATGACGACGCCAATTGCTCCGCCCGCACAACCTCGATCATTCTGCCGATCCTGCATGGCGACGCCAACAATTTCTGGATCATGGTCTGCGGTGATGTGCAGCCTGAAAGACTCAATCTGCGCGCTTCCGATGGCCCCGAGTGGCTGACGGCGGGTGCCCGGCAGGCTTTCAACTCCGACCCGACACCGCCAATTCGCGAACACTTGCTGGGCATCCTGCTGCCGACAGGTCAGGTCTTTGTCAGCAACGGCATGCGGCCCGACAACACCGGTGTGCAGTCTCCGGAAATCTACACGCCCGCGATTGACTGGAATACCGGGCAATACACGGATGGCGAGGGCACTTGGCAAACCCTGAATGGCAATGCTGATCAGGCCACTGTGCCAAGGGGCTATCATTCAACAGCGCTGTTGCAGCCGGATGGCAGTGTCTGGACAGCCGGTTCCACCCATACCGGTGCCGATCTGACCGACCCGGACGGTGCCACGCGCGAAACCCGGATCGAGGTTTTTCGTCCCAGCTATGGGGGCAACCGACCAACGATTGATGCAGCCCCGGACACCATCACCTATAATGAGCAATTCACCATTCGCATGGCAACCGGCGCCAACATGCAACGTGTGGTGTTGATGCGCTGTGGCAGCTTTACGCATGCCTTCGATGGCGATCAGCGGTACCTGACCTTAAGCTTCGTGCAAAATGGCGACACGCTGACCGCGCGCGCCCCGAGTTCCTCCAATCTGGCCCCTCCGGGGAACTACATGCTCTTCGTTCTGCGCAACGGCAATACGCCCTGTCGGCAGGCTCAATTCATTCGCCTGTCGCATCAGGAAGCCTATGCGGTCTTGCAGATCAGTACCTATTCGCAATTGGCAGTCAAAGCCCTGCGCCCGCCCTACTCTGACACCAACGAGGCGGTTTTCGCTGAAGGAATTGATTTCATCTATCAGGGTTTCCTGCCCCATGAACTGAATGTGCCCGCCGAAGAGCCTGATGTCAGTTGGCAGTTTTCCGGCGGAGGAAATGTGCCCGGCATGCGCATTGAACTGAATCGTGCCGAATTCGAGATTGATCCCCTATCCAACCCCGATTTTGCGCAAAGGTATCGCTACATCTATGACGTCATTTTTGACAACGAAAATGCCTATGACACCTTTGGGGACGACGAAACCCGCAACGTGCAGGTCACCGCACGGCTGAATGGACGGCGGATTGATGTTCAACTCACGCTGATGAAGCGAGCCAATCCTTTCATGAAGGATGGGGACCCGGCATGGCTGAGCACGGATTTGCGTATCCACAAAGCCAGGGTCGGTGATGTGAATGGTGCGGGCGGTCCTGAAGCCTACGTCCAGGGCTTGCTGCAAGCTTTTGAAGACTCGGGGCAATCCGATGATACGGACAATCATCCCTTTGATCAGTTGGACCCTTCTCAAGACGCAAATCCTGTTGTGATGACCGTGCCGCAGAATGAGGACGGCACCTACAATTTCGCAATCGCCCGCGTGCGGTTCCTATCCATTCCCGGCGAAGATGCGGATGATGTGAAGGTGTTCTTTCGGTTGTTCAATACCGTCGGTACAGCCCTTGAGTACAATACCAGCGGCACCTATCGCACCTTGCAGGGACCTGCAGGTCGCATTCCCGGTCTGGGCAAGCAGGGCTTGCCAATCACATCCATTCCCTTCTTTGCAGCGCCCCGCGTCACGCCCGGCGAAGAGATGTCCGAGCAGGACGACAATGCGGTGAACCGCCAGACGCTGCCGGGTGAAGGGCCTAACATGGTGTTTCGCTATTATGGCTGTTGGCTGGATGTGAACACGGTCAATGCGCATTTCCCGCGGTACCCCAAGGACGACGGCCCGTTTGACGACTTCAACATTTTCGACATGGTCCTCGAAGGCGGCCCTGCGCGGCCAATGATCCAGCATATTGCCGGGTACCATCAATGTCTGGTCGCTGAAATCCAATATGGTGATGACCCAATTCAACCGGGGCAGTCGCCCTTTACGAGCGATAACCTGGCACAACGCAATCTGGCGACTGTGCCTGCCGCCAATCCGGGGCTCGATGAAATCACCCGAACCGCCCAGACCAGCATTGACGTCAAACCTTCAGACGTGCCGACCGAACTGGCGCTTGATCCTCAGCCGCAGGTTGCGTCGTCAGCCTATGTCAGGCGCCGCCCGGACGAACTGGTGTTCTCACGCAACAATTTGCCCATAGGCAGCAAGGCAGAACTTTACCTGCCGGATGTGGATATTGATGACGTGATCGCTTTGACGGCACGCAGACAGGGGCCGGCACAGCTGGAACGCGTTGATGATCACACAATCCGCTTTGAACTTGGTGAGGCCAGCTACGTCGCCTTACCCGGTGGGCGAGACCTGAACATTGCAGGTCTTTTAAGCGTGACGCTGCCCCTCGGGATCACTGACGGTGATCTCTATCGGCTGTCGGTAAAGCAGTATTCTGGCCGAACACTAAGATGGGTTGGCGCTTTCGATCTGACCATCCCGGTGGGCAAAGGACCGGACTTACTGGACGGAGAGGCAGAAAAACTGTCGGTCCTCAAATATGTCTTTGATGGGATGCCGGAAAAGGACCGCTGGTACCCGGTGTTCAAGCGCTATCTCTTCGAGATCGGGGAACGGGTCCGTGGCTTCGGGGGCGATCCAGAAAGCGTGCATCCATCTCCGCACGGCACGGGCGACCCCTATGACCCGGATGGTAACCCGCATGAAGATGATGACGAGAAAGGGATTGATATGGAGTGTGCCTGCGGAAAGATCTGTAAGGTCGAATACGATTGTTTTGGCGATTTCGAAGCTTTCGTCGTGATCGATTGCGAAGGCAAACACTGTCGTATCTGTGCGAAAAAGGATGCCGAAAACATGGTACGGGAAGCCTGGCGGTACCGGACGACCGTTACCGCGCATTACAGGGTATCAAAAGACCACAACGCCTGTGTAAATGAGACCTGCCCCTGGTCGGGAAAACCCGTTTCCGACGCGGCTACCACAACGTTCGAAGGTCATAAGGTCGGGTTTTGCTCCACCCGGCATCGCGACAAGTTCACGAAGGCCGTTGCAGCGGCCCGGGATCGCGGATCATCTGCTCAAGTTCAACTTAACACCGAATGTCCGATTTCAGGCCAGCGCGTCCAGCGCGACGCTGTTGTGTCCCTGTCAAAGGGTTCGGTCGGGTTCTGTTCGCGTGCACATGCAGAAAAGATGCAGCGTGCTGTAGATTACTTCAAAGAGGTGGCCCGCTATCTCGGAACCGATACTGGGGAACGGCCGGTACAAAGCGGTGCAGGCCATGGACAACATGGCGAGGCGGATGGAGACGGGCATGACCATGGCGCTGCGCCCCACCGTCAGACCGCAAGCAAGCAAAAAGAACCGCCGAGTATCAATCGTGCGGATCCGTGGAGCGGCAAACCCGTCTCCATTGATGCGCTAACCCGCTTTGAAGGGCATATTGTTGGATTTGAGCGCGCCGAGGACCGTGATCTCTTTGATCGCGTAGTGACCCTTGCCGCGCGCAACGCCGAAGCGCGGCGCAACCCCAATGCCAAGTGTCCATGGTCGGAGCACCCCGCCTCCACGGCGCACAGCGCGCAGCTGCAAAATGGCACCGTGGCCTTCTGCAGCGACGCCCACCGAGCCGAATTTCAATCCGCCGTGGACAATTTGCGACACGCTGGCAAGAACCAATCCAAGGCTCACAAATACCTCGTCCGTTTAGCGCTGCACTGCTGACCCTGTCAGCGGACAACAAAGGGGCCGCCCCCAAGGAACGGCCCCATTCGCCCTAAGATTTGCTTAGATCATCCGGCGACGTCGGCGCGCGAAGGCAGCGCCACCAATCAGCGCAGACCCAAGCAGCAACACACTGGAAGGCACCGGCACAGGCGCGACGGTGGGCTCGCCAAAGATGAAGTCATCCATGGCCACGACGTGAGCTCCTTTTGCGGCCTGGTCAAAGGGGATCAGACCTGCCTGAACCGTGGCGCCTGCGAGGATGGGATCATCAAAGAGCACCCCAAGAAAGGACAGTCCACCCGGGCCACTTGCCTCCGCATTCAGCGAAAACGCGGGGTGATCGGATGTAACATCTTGATCGTTAAGAAAGAAATCCACCTTTGCATTGGTCGTTTTCTTCTGCGTTTCGTAATCCAAAATTTCGTTCACATTGGTGAAAACGATGCCCAACCCGCGGGTAGCACCCGGTGTGGTCTGATCCGCAGGATCAAAGAACAGAACGTCAAAAATGGTTCCGCCTGTGGGCGCAAACAGGCGTTCAGGGCTAAAGACACTCAGATCTTCCTCAAAGCCAAACCGAACCGGCTCGCCCGAGGCTTCGGTGCTGCTGAGCTGGAAGCCCTTGGCAATTTGATCCGGCGATCCTGCTTTTGGGTTTTCACTGGGTCGGAACTCGATGCCACGGGCACGAGGCGCGGCATTGAAGTTGAAAAAGTCACCCGGGAACGGGTTCGGATCTGAAACGGCATCAGGAGCCGCATCCCAATTGATCTGCCTCCGGCCGCCTTCAAAGTTGACGGGCTCATTCTGATTGAGGCTTCCCAGAGCGTTGCGAAAGGCGTCTACTTCAGCCTGAATGCTGGCCTTATCGGGACCGGCAGCCGAAAAAACCACCGGAGCGGCGGTGCCGGTAAGGGGCGCTAAAATGAGCGCGCCCAGAAGGGCAGAAATGCGAATTGAAAACATGATATCTCCTAAACATTAACCATTGCGTCAGTTGGGCTGCGCCAAGGCGCCCAGCGGGCGGGCAATGTCGAAAACAGGCAGAAGCGCTGGTCTCAATCTATCTGAAACAAACAATTAAACAGGTCTTGCGACCTACCCGTGTCCTAAAAAAACAATGGGGACTTGCAGATAATCAATGTTGAGACCAGGCTCCTACCAATTTTGAAAAGCAGACAGTTTTCCGCTCGCATAAGTGTTACGCGCGAGCGCTGCGGATTATTCTCGGTATCCGGGAAAAATTTTTGCAGTTATAAATTACAGGGCTCTTGAACCATCAAACCTGAGAGGCCGCCGTGCGTGCGATATCGACCAGATCACCTCGATCATCATCGCCGACAACCACAAAATTCGACGTTTCGCCACCCCAGGAAACCAGGTCAAAATCACCTATGGTCTGGTCGGCGAAACCGTCACGTGGCGATGCCGATTGTATCTGGCAAAGGGCTACGACACGTTGATCTGCATCGAGGTACATCAATTGCGCGACAGGTTTTCCAGCGGCCACAAGCAGGCGGGCACCCTGAAATTCCAATCCATTCTCCGACAAGTCAGGCACACGTACATCCGTTCCCAGGGTCGTCGACAGCCAAACCTGAATGTGGTCTCGCTCTGACGCAGCGACTTCAACCAAATGGCGTTTTTGGTCCGCGTAAACCTCATGGTAGTCAGCGATGTCCTGTAACCATCCGGGAGCCGCAACCTGTTGCTCAGGCTGAGAGCTTCCGGTCAGAAATCCTCCCACGCCGCCGATGGCAAGAGCGACCGAAGCCGCCATTGCCGTGAGCCAATTGGCGCGCCGGGTTGGCGCGGCAGGGCTGTTCGCCACCGGAGTTTCGGGCGCATTTTGAATGGATTTCACCAGATCACGCGGCAAAGGCTCATCAACAAGGGCCGCAAATTCCTCCTTTGCAAGTTGATCCGCCTCGATCAAAGAGGCCAACTCGGCTTGCAGCCGGGTGTCAGTTTCCAGTGCGCTTTCGATCTTTCGCGTATCAGTTTCCGACAACTCTCCATCCAGAAAGGCGCTTAGATTTTCCTGGTACTGCATTACAGGACACCTCCCTCTGGTTCGGCGATCTTCTGGGCAAGCGTTTTGCGCGCTCGGTGAATGCGGCTCATGACGGTGCCTATTGGAATATCCAAAAGTTCAGCGGCTTCTGCGTAGCTGTAACCTTCGACGGAAACGACCAATAAAACCGTTGTAAGTTCACTTGGCAATGTCGCGATACGGCCTTGAAGCTGCGAAAAGGCCACACGGGATTCACCCGTTTCCATTGTAACCAACTCCGCGCTTTCCTCTGCCGGAATATGGCCTTCCCCAAGCCTGACCTTATTTTTACGAAGCTCGCTGATCCACAGGTTTCGGGTGATCCGGAACAACCAACGATCAAAAGGTTGGCCCTGATCCCAAAGATGCGCCCGGCTCAGCGCCCGCAAGCAGGCCTCCTGCACCAGATCGTCGGCTTCGGGAACGGACCGCGTCAATGTCTGCGCAAAACGTCGCAGACGTGGCAGGACCGCAATCATATCGCTCTTGAAGTCAGACAACATGCACTCCCCGCATGTAACATCGTTGATGGTCAGGGCATCTAAATGGATTATTGGCGTGATCTTCAGCAATGCGCAACGCAGTTTCGGATTTATCGGGCCCTTCAGATTTCGAGAACGAAAAACCTGACCATTGGGAGCGCATGCTAAGGCGCTGAACGCATGAAGAGCTTTGCCTAGTCAGATTGCGTTTGTTCCTCACCAAAACCCGCATCATCCAATTGCTCTTTGTCTGGCAGTTCTCGAAGGCTTTCCAATCCAAAAGCAGCGAGGAACTGATCCGTGGTTACGAAGGTATAGGGTGCCCCTCTGCGGGGGCTTCGCGGACCTGTGGTTATCAGATTGCGCGCGTGTAGCCGCCCGATCAAGTCCCGGCTGATTTCTTTGCCGAATATGTTTTTAAGCCCTTCTCGCGTGATCGGCTGCTGGTAGGCGATGGCGGCTAGCACGGCTACGTCAAACTCTCGCAGATCGAGGATCTGATCCGCGACATCCGCCGCTGCCCGGATCACCGCCGAATAGGCAGAGCGCGTGCGTAGCATCCACCCACCTGCCACTTGAGCGATCTCAAACGGGTGGTCGGACAATTCAACGGCAAGGTCAGCGATCAGCAAGTCCACCGACGCAGACGGTCCTATTACCCGGGTCAAGGCCTCCGACGAAACCGGAGAGGCGGAGGCAAACAACACCGCTTCGATCCGGCGCATCCATTCGCGCCAACGCAATTCCGGTGGAAGATCTTCCAGAGCGCGGTCAAGTTCCTGCTCGGCCATGTCAGACCCCATAGATTCTGAAAGTGTCACGTCCGGTCAGTTCTCGCACAACGCCCAGATCAACAAGCCGTTGACAAAAGCGCCGCGCGGCTCGGCCAGACATCGCATCATTGAGCGCCATCGGGGCGAGAGCGTCGCGACTGAGAAACAAGGCCACCGCTTTTTCTGCTCCCTTCGCGCGCAGCTTCGCGCGGGCGGCCTCAAGTCGTGCGGACCGCTGAGCAAGATCACGGGCCATGGTCACCGCTTCAGTCGCGGCCTCGATTATTGCTTTGCCAATGGCGGTATGCAGATCACTTCCGGTGCACCGCAGATCGCGGGACCGCAGGCCAAGTGCCAGCAAAGGGACCAGATGTTTCCATCCGCAAGCGCGTGAAAGCGCCGCGTCAGCAAGTATCAACGCAACCGTTTCGTCAGATTTGTTCTCCGCCAAAACCGTCGCGAAAACTGCTGTTGCCTGTCTGATGGGTGATCCTCGCGCCATATCGAGCCAAGTCGCCATATCCTGCGCGGGCAGGTCCGGCAGCGCCTTCGATAGCGCGCCCAAGGAGATCTGCCGCGAGATGACCCTGCGCCATTGCATGTAAATCGCGCCGGCAGGTCCGGGCGTATCCCCCGGCCGCAATAGATGCACTTCATCCCGCAGTTCGCCGATCCTCTCAAAACGCCCTGACATCCGCACGTTGGCCTCAGCCGCGCGCAAGGCGAGGCGTTCGCGCAACAAAGCCTGCGGAACCTCTGCGCAGGCAAGAACGGTGTGGAGCAAAGCCAGCGCAGCCCCAGACTGGAAGGCAATCTCGTCCTCTGATTTGGCACGGGTGCTGGTTGCCCATGATGGGATCCGGGGCAAGGCACCCAACGTATCAGACGGGCTTATGTTGACTTGGCTCATGTCGGGACGCTAGTCGATTGCGGCGCTTTTGACCATGATATATCGTGCAAACCGCCGCATCTGGTAAGACACTGATTTAGCTCTTGAATAGCCCAAGTCGCTGCCTTGCCAGACGGGCCAGTGCCGGCCATCAAATTCAAACCATACCTGACCAAAACCGGACTGGGGTGACGCATTTATCATACGCCCGATACCAAATGTGCGCATTACGTGTGTTGCGCGTTTTCGAAAAGCCAAATTGATGTTAGGTCAGGGATTAGCAAATCAGGAATTAGCCATGCAAATTCGGTTCTTACCCGCATTTTTCGCGTTTTTGATCACCCTTACTCTTCCGGTAATTTTGACCGCACAGGTATCGGGTGTGTCGAACCCCTCCGAGACGACGCAAATTGCAGCGCCGGAGCTTCCTGATCCGATATCACCCGAAGCCGTCCGCGAAATGGTCGCTCGCATGTCCGACGATCAGGTGCGCGCCATGCTGCTGGACAGGTTGGACGCGGTTGCGCAGGCAGAGGCCAGCGTCACTCAATCGTCGGCATCCTTGACGGATGTGATCACTCAGACCTGGACGGCATTCTACACGCCCATCGTCGAAGCATTTCTCCGGCTGCCAATCCTTTTTTCAAAACAGATTGAAGCCTTCTCCATTTTCGGCGCAACCTTCGGAGCCAGCGGTCTTCTTGTTTTGTCCGGATTGCTGATTGTCGTGCTTGGGATCGGTTACGCCGCAGAGGTGCTCGTTACCAAAACTCTCGAACGCCGCAGCAAATCTGCACCTAACGCGGAAGGGAGTAACCTGGCCGAAACCTTAGGGTTTCTCGCACGTCGATTGGGTCGTGAACTTCTTGGACTTGTTGTATTTTATGTGGTTATACGGATCGTTGGCGCGTCGTTTCTTGATGCCGAACAAGTTGCTGTCCTCGCCCCCGCGGTCCGGTTGCTGATCCTGATCCCGCGGCTGATCGCGGCCTTGTCACGCTTTGCGCTTGCGCCGCACCGGCCCGAGCTGCGACTGCTCAGCGTAAGTGATCACTGGGCAAATTACCTTCACCGCAACATGATCGGCCTGGGCCTGTTGGGTGGTTTCACCCTCTTTATCGTGGAGTTCAATGCGCGCTTCGGCGTGCCGGTCGGGGAAACAAGATTGGGCTTCTGGCTCAATCTCGCGCTTCACGCCTACATCGTCATCATTGCATGGACAGCCCGCGAAGGCTTGACCGATATGATGCGTGGCAAGGATCCGGATCGCACCCGTTACGACGAGCAAGTGGCGCGTTTCTATCCCTACTTCGGAATGATGGTTTCCGTGCTGACCTGGGCATTGGTGACCATCGTATCCGGTTACGGGAATTTTGCCCTGCTTTTCAAAGCCCCCCACTATACCACCATGTTCTGGTTGCTGATGGCCCCGCTCATTGACACCGCAATCCGCGGTCTTGTCAGGCATCTTCAACCACCAATGATCGGCGAAGGACCTGTTGCCGAGCAGGCCTACAGATCGAACAAGCGCAGCCTCATTCGCATTGGCCGGGTTCTGGCTTTCGGACTGATCGTATTGATCATCGCCGGTGCCTGGGACATTGATCTCGCCAACGTCGCTTCGGCGGGTGCGGGAGAACAATTTGCCGGTAACCTGATCGAATTCCTGGTGATCTGTGCAATCGGATACATCGTTTACGAGCTGGTATCGCTCTGGATCAACCGACGGCTTGCGCAGGAACGCTCTGCCAGCATGACAACCGATCAGGAAGCAGGCGAAGGCGGCGGGGCCGGAGGATCGCGACTTGCGACGGTGTTACCTCTTGTCCTGATGACCGCCCAGATCACCATCGGCACGATCTTTGGCTTGCTGGCCATCGGGTCGCTCGGCGTCGATATCACGCCGCTGCTGGCAGGTGCAGGTATCCTTGGTCTGGCCATCGGGTTCGGGGCCCAGAAACTTGTCACAGACATCGTGTCGGGCGTGTTCTTCCTGATCGATGATGCATTTCGCGTCGGCGAATATGTGGACGTCGGCGGCACCATGGGGACCGTTGAAAAAATCTCGATCCGGTCCATGCAGCTGCGTCATCACCGCGGCAATGTGCACACCATCCCCTACGGGGGCGTCGAAAAAGTCACCAACTTCAGCCGTGATTGGGTGATCATGAAGCTGATGTTCACGGTGCCCTTCGACACAGATCCCAACAAGGTAAAGAAGATTTTCAAGAAGATCGGCGCGGAAATGTTGGAGGATCCTCTTTTCAAGGACGATTTCCTCGAACCCTTCAAAAGCCAAGGCGTATTCCAGTTTGACGATGTGGGCATTGTCATGCGCGGCAAATTCATGGCCAAGCCAGGCACGCAATTCACCATTCGCAAGGAAATCTACAACCGCGTGCGCAATGCATTCAAGGAAAACGATATCGAGTTCGCCCGGCGCGAGGTCCGTGTTGCCATACCTGGCATGGAAGATCACGACGACCTGAATGTCGAGCAGCAAACCGCAATAGGCGCGGCCGCAGGTGGTGCCGTCCAGGCGCAGGTCGAACAGGAAGCCGCTGCCGACGCGAAGAAGAAGTAAGGCCTATGACCCGATAGCGCGGGTCGGGTTAGTTCCCGGCGTCGAAGATCGTCAGGGTGGCTTGCAGCGGGGCCTGATCATTGAGCAGGAAGCCGTGTCGAGGATCGTCCAGATCTGCGATGAGGGTCATCACTGCAGCAAAGGCGAATGTGAGCGCAGGCAACATATCTGATCGTTTGTTTGCGCTCTGCGAAATACGGTATGCCGCAGAGGCAATCCCGACACAGGATACCGCATAGAGACCCAGCCAGATGGCCATTGGAATGCGATTATGAACGCCGTGTGTGATACGCTTGCTATGCACATCGATGACATCATTTACGGCAGAGACCAAAAGGGCGCTCACTGGCGTCGGGTCGGTAGCCGCATTGCTGACAACCAAACGCCAAAGCTTTCCATGGATTTCCTCTGAGCGTCTTACAACTTCGTCGTATTCCTGCCTGTTGACCCGCGCCAGCGCCGCGCTCAGGCGCAGCTGAGTGTAGTCCCTCAAAAGCGCTGCGGCCTCGGCCTTTTGAGCTTCGGGCAGGAAATCCGCTCTGAGATGGGCTGTCCCAATGGCGTTGGCCTCTTCGAGGACGGTCGCCTTGCGCGCGTCATAATGTGATGCTGCTATACCGAAGGTGAATGCCAACAGAAAACTCACCAGACCAAGAATGGCCCCGGTCGCAACACCGATCGGTGCATTCTGATCGGTAGTGACTGCTTTTTTGCGCCACCGGGCCAATCGGTACCCGAATTCCAACGCTCCCAATATGACAACACACGTGAGCAGGAAGACTGCCCACGAAGGTATGGCATCAAATATATCCCTCGACATCATGGCTCCACGAGCTTCTGATTTTTTGAAAAGATAGCTGCATCAAGGCGATGGCGCTAACATTTTTTGAAGATGGTTGGGTCGCGGGAACTTTGGCGCGCCATCCGGGATGTCGTCGCGGCCGCTTGCAGAGACGATGATTCACATGCCCCATGTTTTGCATCAACCGCTGGGAACCGTTGGTATGGTCGTCAACTCGCCCTGGTGTCCGCACGAGCTGTATCGTAAAATATCGCTTCCCGGCCCGCCCGTCGCGGAATTTCCGCAAGCGCGCTCAGCAACAACCATTCAGGCAACTGCGCCCTATGCTCAGCTGGCCCTTCAAGGCGGATATTGCCGGAGGCGATCTCTGCACGTAAATCCCGAAAACCGCGCCACGCCTCAATAAACAGTCTGATTTCGGACGAGATAACCAGATCTGATGCGTACCCGGGATATTTCAGACACATGTCCGCCTGCCCGTTTTCAACCACCAGCCAAAACCGGAAAATCCCCTTGCCCGCGCCGGTAAAGGCGAATTCAAGTACGGTACGGCCGGGCGGCATGGCGGCAACATTAAGCCGCGTATGCATGCTCCAAGCCAGAAACGCCGGGTCAAGGTCTTCACGCTCCATGTCCCGCGACCACTTTTGACCCCAGCCAGCCAGTTGCATGATGATGGGGTCAAGATCACGACCTGCGTCGGTCAACTCGTAGGAATATCCCCGACCTTTCGGCAGCGGCGAACGCACGATCAACCCCGCATGTTCCAGCGACGCAAGGCGTTGGCTGAGCAATGTTGCGGAAATCTTGGGAACACCGCGGTGGATTTCATTGAACCGATGACACCCGTCAATCACACGGCTGATGACAAGCAATGTCCATCTTTCACAAAGAATTTCAGCAGCAAGCGCCAGCGGGCAATATTGTCCGTAACCTTTCTGAGACATCAGCAATCTCCTGACATTCTGTATTGCACCACCGATTATCGACCCTTCAGCCCACAAGGCAACTCCAAAATCTGGAGTACTTCATTTTACTTAGTTTTTTGATCTCTCACGACATGGCACCATGCTGATCCATAGATTTCAGAATTTCGAAAGCAATTGTCATGCCCGGTAATACGTCCAACAACTCTGGACCCCAGAGCACCGCACAACTGGATTTGATCACGAAAGAGCACCCTGACTATGATCAACTGAGGCAAGTGTGGAACGCCACGGTCGATCGGTATCCCTCGGCTATTGCGCGATGCCGCCGGTCCGAAGACGTCTCAAACGCTGTATTGCAAGCGGCCGCCACCGGGCTTCCCGTTTCGGTCCGGGGCGGAGGTCACAACATTGCGGGCACCGCAGTCGCTGATGATGCCCTGATGATTGACCTCGCTGAAATGCGCGCTGTGGAGATAGATGTCAGTTCAAAAAAAGCCCGTGTGCAAGGCGGCGCAACCTGGGCAAATCTGGATACCGCCGCGCAAGTTCACGGGCTGGTTACGCCAGGTGGCGTTGTGTCCGAAACCGGCGTAGGCGGCTTGACGCTCGGCGGGGGCATCGGCTGGTTGGCCCGACGTTTTGGCCTGACCATTGACAATCTGCTGAGCGCGGAAATTGTTCTGGCGGATGGAAGAATTATCACCGCTTCCAAAGAGGAACACGCTGATCTCTTCTGGGCAATTCGGGGAGGCAGCGGAAATTTCGGGGTGGTGACAAGTTTCACTTTTCAACTTCATCACCTGTCCGATCAGGTGCTTTTTGGTCCGACATTCTTTGCGCTGGAGGATGCGGCCCGAGTTCTCAATGCCTATGCGACGCATGCCCCCAACCTACCGCGAGAAGCTTGCGTATGGGCCAACATCATGACGGCCCCTGCCCTGCCGATTTTGCCGGAATCTCATCACGGCGACAAGGTTCTGAACCTGATGCAGTGTCACACCGGTGATCCGCAAAAAGCCCGAACCGACCTCGCCAAATTGTATGGCGGGGCCACTCCGCTTGGCTCCGCGCTCGAAGCCCGCCCCTTTATTGAAGCCCAATCCTTTCTGGACCCGGTTTACGAGTTCGGTGCCCGGAACTACTGGCGCGCGCATAATCATCAACACCTTGGGCCCGCATTGATTGACCTGTTGGTTGAGTTGGCACCCTCTTTACCAACGCCTGAATCCGAAATTCTGATTTGCCAGTTGGGAGGTGCGGTGGCGGACGTTCCCGACACAGAAACCGCGTTCCCTCATCGGAGGACGCAATTCCTTTCCACACCCGGAGTGCGCTGGCGAAACCCGGGTGACGATGTGCAGGTAATCGGATGGCTCAAGGACGCCTCCAGCCGTATCGCCAAACACGCAACCCCCGGCGGGTACGTCAATTTCATCACTGAGACAGCCGACACTTCCGCAAGGGCCTACGGTCAAAACCTCGAACGTCTGTCCCGGATCAAGCGGCGATATGATCCAGATAACCTCTTCCGTGTAAACCAGAATATCGTACCCGCCCCGGTATCCGACACTCAACGGGATGCGGCCCCCGGAACCTGAGACCGCACGAACCAATATCAGGAGATAACCATGACTTTGACTGCTTTTCCCGCCAGGGGGTTCCTGGCGGCCACGGGATTGCTGTGCCTTCTTGCGCCACCTTTACATGGCAATGGGTTTCCACCTACGGCAACCAGAACGGCCTATGTCGAGCATATGGCAAGCGAGACCGCCGAGGCGCGGCCCATCAAAGAAGCGATGGCGACGCTTGTCACTAACAAGCGCGGCGCCGTCATGCGTCTGCGCACCTCAGAGCTTGAACCGGGTCATGTTACCACCGCGTGGTGGGTCATTATCAATGCCCCATGGGCGTGCACATCCTCGCCCTGCTCAGCGGAGGATGTCATTGGCCGCGCAGAGCAAGTGAGAACGCAGATCGTCTATGCCGACGGTACCGTCAACAAGAGTGATGGGACGGCTGAATTCTCAGCGAACCTGCAGAGCGGGCGAATCCCACAGGGCTGGTTTGATCAGGGTTTCGACAGCCCGGAGACGGCGGAAATACACCTCGTCCTCAATGATCACGGGCCTCTTATTCCTGAGATCGCCGCTTCGATGCTGACCAGTTATCGCGGGGGCTGCAGCGACGAAAGCCTGCCACCGCCCTTTCCGGCTCGTGCAAAGACCGATGGCATTGCCGGTCCCAACACATGCGTCCTGATCCAGGATGCGATTTTCAAACCCGCTCGAAAAGTGCGGAACTGACCCGCACAAAGCCGTCGGTTCAACTTCTCTGGCGTGCTCCGGAAATCTTCCGTCAAAGGGTCCGTTATTTTAGTGCGAAAACCACGCGGCCGAGTCGTATCTGGGCAATGTAGAATTCGGGGAACTGACCCTTTGCAGAGGTATTTTGCTGATGCCTCGCGGATGCGCTGGCGCGGGTATCGTCAGCGCAGACAATCGCCAAACGTGTACTATTTGCCCAAATTAAGTTAGTATTGGCCCACTTCGGACGCTTTGCCGGACTTTCCCCGGCATCTACTGCGACAAACCACGAAGGGGTCATGACATGGGAGAAAAAGGAAATCTGGTCACGGACAACGCGGAATTTATTCCCGGTGAACGTGGCCTGGAAAACGAGTTGAGCGCGGCGGAAGCTGCAGAAGTTGCTGTAAACCTTGCCAAAGCCGAGGCCGAGAAACTGAGCACTTCCGGAACTGCGAAAGCTGTAAAGCCTCGCGCCAGGAAGTCAGCCACCACCCGCAAGAAAACCGGAACAAAGAAGCGTTAGGCGCGTAAATCGGAGGAATACACCGATGGGCAAGCCGGGCTTTTTCGATTCCGAAGCGGCACGTAATGACTGTGTTTTTGGGCTGCCCTATCCGGGGCGCATCTTTGGATTCGAGCAGGAATACGAAGTTTTCTCGGGCGACCGACAGGTAGATTTTCGACAGATCATCAAACCCCTTGCTGATGCATCGAACCGGACGGCCTGTCCGGCGGGCGACGTCGGATTTTACCTCGATAGCGGTGCCCTGCTGATTTGTGACGGCTGGGAGGCCGAAATGGCAGCGGCGCCTGAGCTTGTCGGCCCTGCCCTTTTCCGGGATCTGCCAGATAACGCCCGCCACTTGCGAGATGACCTGCTGAGCATTGTCCGCCAAAGGGTTCCAGGACAATCCGCCGATCTTTCCCTTAAAGGGTATTCGACCCATTTCAGCGCATCTTGCATGTCGGTCGATATTAATGCGCTCAGTCGACTTTACGCCCGCACCATGGCGCCAGCCATGATGTTGATGATGGATGTCACCACCTCGCCTGGGTTGCTGGTGCGCGCACGGCAGAACCGTTTCGAGATCGGCGGAGACTTCATTCCGCCCGGCGACAGGCTCTCCGCCGCGGCATTGTTTTTCGCGGCAAGCTATCTTGCGGCCCTCGACAGCCTGGTACGGGGCGATGACAAGGCGCTGCCTTTTCAATTTGACGACACAGGGCTTGAACCCACGGTTCAACGACGTGGCACTTTTGCAGGTCGTGCCGCGTTTGGTGATGATCTTTATACGCGGGGGCGCGAGGCATTACTGCGCTTAGCTGATGGTTCACAGGTAAATGTCCAGCAAATGCTCTCGACGCTCTGGGCTCATCTGGAACCTATCGCCGCAGAGTTGGCGCATGGGGAGCAAGTTGCGCTTGTATCGCGCATGATTTCCGGTGCGTCCCCGCTTCCTTTGGAGACACAGGAACCAACTCACGCGAGATTGCAGCCCGGCGCTGATCCGGCCCAGAGCCCCCGTCGCCCCCATTTGTTTGCCGAATGCCTCAAGCCGCGCAGCATAGGAACACGCAGGATCACGCCCTTCGTCGCCACCTGGGACTATGTGACCTACAGAGTAGAAGAGCGCTCAAGGAACTATTTTCTGAACGTGCCCTTCGCGGATGCCCGATCCTGGCTTGAGGCCCTTTCCACGGGCAGCATCGACGCATGGATGGAGGCTCAAACCGGTGACGGGGACAGTATCAGAACGCTTTCCGATGCGGGAGACGCCCAACGGCCCGGCGTGTTTGAAGAAGTCGATGAGGCCGCGCTGTCAGAGCGGTTCAATCACCTGGATCCCAAGAAGAAGAAAAAGAAGGAAGGTGGTTGCGGCTGCGAGGTTCTCGTGGATCGCAATGGTGACATCCGGATATGCATGCCACAGGTCACAGATACGCAGACTGTGCTTGTGGAACAGGAGCCCCCGCAGAACGAACTTCGCATCGCCGAAGGTGTCTGGGTCAACAACGGCAGTTTCGGCCATGACCACATAGACCATCGCGTCCTGAGCCGTGGAGCGGACTTTGCGTTTGCGCGTCATTACCGATCCGGGATCGACTATCTGGGTCCGGTCGGGCGGAATTGGGATCACGGGTATAACATTCGAGTTGTTGTCCAGCCTCCCCCCACGGCGGAATACTGCCCGGGCGGGTGGTGCGAACGCTTCAATGCCGCCGAAACAGGCGGCCCGCTCACATTTTATCACGGTACCGGGCGTCTCACCGAACATGCTTTTGCGTCTTGGGCCATTCGCTGGGTGAAATGGTGTGACGCCGATTTCTTTGCGGTTGTTACGACCTACCGGCAAAATGACGGCGAAGATTTCGAAATCGAACGCTACGCCGTTCTGTCGGGCAAAACTCCCAAAGGGATCAAGGATGAAATCTTCTTTCGCATTCGCTACCGGGGTGGGACCCAGGACTTTCTGGATTGCGAAGGTCGGTGTGTTCGCAGTGAAGACAAAAATCGCAATACCACATGGTTCACCTACGGGCTGCCGTTTGACCCCGGAACAAAAACCTTCGTTCTGAGAGAGATCACCGACAGCATCGGTCGAAAGTACAAGATTGACTACCAATTCATCGGTGGCGGCCCAAGGATTAGTACTGTCACGGACCCTTGGCAACGGGCATTCAGATACGTCTATGACGCCAATATCCAGCTTACCGATGTCGTTCTGGTTGCCGGGGCCGCTGGCAACCCGCGCATCCGTTATCGCTATGCCGCGGTTGCGCGGGCCGGTCTGCTCTCCGAGATCGTCAATCCGCAGGAGGCTGCGGGAAGCAATGCCTCCTGGCTGAAAAACAAATACGACAGCAATGAGCGGGTAGTCAGTCAGCGGGTTGGCTCTCCCACCACCGCGGCGTCGGTTGCCGGGGGGACCTATGGGATCAACTACGCATCGGCCACGCAGGTCATTGTCACGGACCGCATGCAGGTCAAATGGACATATCAGCTCCGGCAAATGGGGGCGAGCAAGGTCGTCCGCGCAATCTCGGTCCGGGATCTGGTCGGCACGGGCGGTACAAGACGACGGAAAACCCTGCGCACATCAATCGAATACGATCAGCATTATCATATCGACCGGATGGTTCACCCAAGTGGCCGGGAACAACTTGCGACTTACCGCAATGTGAACCGATCAGTCACGCTGGGGGACGAACGGGACGATGTCTTTCTTGATGTCACACATTACAACGACCTTGGCCGCGACGCGCGACTGACCATGACCCGGGTCGGGATCGGTGGGACGACCAGATTCCAGACCACGTATAAATATGAATGGCTTTTCGGTGCCTTGACGGAAATGCGTAGCCCCATGGGGCTAACCACCCTTGAGTATGATCAGGGCCGTTGCGCCACGCCGCAATACAACGGCAATCCCCTGAAAGTCACCTATCCCGCGCAGGCCTTGCCGACGGGCGGCAGCGTTCCCGTGGTGTCGGAGTATGACTATGCGCCCGGTGGCATCCCGAAATACTACAAGGACCCGGATGGCATCGAGCAGGAATGGACCATCGATGGCGCGGGGCGCATCAGGCGCAATATGATTGGCGGCGAGTTGGTAGAGGCGTTCTCCTTTTCAGATCGCGGCACGATTGATACGCGCACCGATGCGCGCAACCGGGTCTGGCGGTATACATACGATGACCGCGATCTCGTCACCGCCGAGGTCGATCCGCTTTTCCATGTGCGCTTCCACAACTACAACCTAAACGACTGGCCGGTTCTCACCATTCGCCAGCGTGTTGATGACCCCGCATCTTTTACAGGCATCGCGGCGCAGGGTCCGGTGCGCCTGTTCGATGTGACGGCCTATGATATTCTCGGCCAGCGCACCGCGATAACCGAAGTTGCCTCTGGGCCTGTAGGATCGCAGGCGCGCAGTTGGCAATGGGAATATGACGCAGAGCAACGGGAAACCCTGCAGATCAGCCCGCGCGCGACTTCCCGTGAACGGTCGGACGCAAGGATACAGACGCTTTACACAGCTCGCGGACAAATTACGTCGCACACATCCGGCTTTGGTGGCGCGAACGAGGGCACCGTGCTCACCTATTATGACGAGGATGGGAATGTCTCGCTGGTCATCGATCCCATCGGCCAGCGCACCGTTACCAACTATGACGACATCGGCAGACCGCTCACCGAGGAACGGCCAAACGGCGCGATCAGACATCTTGAATATCGTGGGCCGGTGCTCTTGCGTGAATGGGTGGAGGGGCCCCTGACCGCACGCCCGACGCAGCTTGGCGGATCCACCGTCACGCGCGTCCTGCGAGAGATTGTCTTTACCGTCGATGCCAACCACCAGCCGATCGTGCGCAAGCACAAGATATTTGATCCACGCCAACGACCCGCCATCACGGCGGGCGGGGGTACCGACTGGGTTGAGCAAACCTGGTTCACGCCAGGTGGCAGATTGCAACGTCAACGCGACCCGGCTGGCAATGATGTGGATTTCAAATGGAACCCCCAGAGCAGGCTTGAAAAGGTCACGCTGCCCGGCGGGCATTCACTGGCCTACAGCTACGATGGTGATCTTGTTCTTACGGCTACCGCGACAATGCTGCCGGACGCGGGCATCACCGGCCCCCTGCCGCCGGCAAACCTGGTTTTGCAAGAGGTCAACAGCTATGACGATCTTGGGCGCCGCCTGACCCATCGGGATTCAAATGGCACACTTGTCAGTTACGCCTATGACAGTGACGGCAATTTGCGGGGCCAGCGTTCAGCCCTGCAACAGGGCAGCTCTACCGTGACAGAATTCAGACATGATGGGTTCGGACGCCTTCTGACACAAATCACGGATGCCGTGGCCAGTAGCTCAAACCCTGATGGCCAAATGCGTCTGGCCTTCGAATATGATTTGAACGACAACCGTATCGGCCTGACAGATGATCTGGGACGCGTCACCAAAGTGACCTTCGATGGCCGGGATCAGGCGCTGACCATCCAGCAACCCGAGCAACGCGATTTGACGTTCACACGCAGGCAGGATGGACGGATCAGAAAGGCTGTGCGCACGGGTGGCCGCACTTCGGGCTTCACCTATTCCCGCACCGGCAAACTGACGGAGGTGCTTCACCGGAACGGTACGGAGTCAATTCGACAAACATTCGGTTTGGATGGGCTTGACCGCATGTGGTGGGCGGCGGATTCGAACGGAGGGACACAGTTTAGGGTGCAGACCTATCGTGCCATCGACTCAATGGGGCGCACAACAAGCGAACGCACCAGCATTCCGGAATTCACCTTTGACGAAACGGTCATTTACAAATACGGCATCGGTCGGCTGGATATCGGCTATCCTGATCCCATCGGGCGCGCGACCTATCAGTTCAGCGGAGACGGCAACGCCAAATCGATCAGTTTTTCACGGGTCGGCACATTGGTTGCCGCCAAACATCAGGGGCCCGGTCGCCTGCTTCAGACTGAACGCCCGATCACCCTCAACGTGCGACAGCCTGCGCAAACCCTTAATCTCAAGGTTCGCACCAGCCAGCGGCTCGATACGAAAGGACGCCCGAATTTCCGCGTCCTGCATATCACCGATGAGATCAACCGTCCCGGCCAACCGAACTATCTCGCACTCAGCACCAGTGCGGAGAAAACAAGTTACGAGGTTAACGGGCTTCCGTTCCGGCGCGACTTCGGTGTCATCGGACAGCCGGGTACGTCGGTCGATTCCACGTTTGTCTATGATGGTTTGAGCCGTGCCAAAACGATCACCGAAGGCGAGGGCAATGACTTCGCGAACTTTGACTATGACTGGGATGGCGCCGGGCGTCTGCGTTCTTTTGAAACGAATGGGCGCAAGGGTGGGCAAATCGTCGATGAAGCCACAAGCATCACGTATTCGGCCGGGCAACGTGTTGATCAGCTGACCAGCGCGGGAAATCCCGTCGGGACCACAACCTGGAAATTCGATGATGATGGCCGCCTGATCAATGCGGCTGAAACGCAGCCTCCCGGGAGCCGGGCGTTCGGCTACGATGCGCTGGACCGGCTTTCAAAACTCGATGTTTTCACCCCCGGTACATTCACCACGTCCCAGGACACATCGACATTCCTTTACGATGCGCTCGGGCGCATCATCGTTCGCACAAGAGACGGCACGTCTGAGTTCTACATTCACGACCGTGACAAGATCATTGCCGAGTTTGACGACCAGCAACGGGCTGTCCGGCGCTATATCTATGACGAAAGACGCAGCCTGATACATTACGGCCTGCGTGAAGGGGCACGGTGGCGCAATTTCCATCCCATCGTCATGCAAGACGGCGCACCCTGGTTGCTATTGGAAGGCAACCCTACGATTGCGACGCTTCCCCCACCGCCAGGTGCCATGGCCGCCGCCGTGACCCGTAGCGCTTATTTCCGCACGCAGCTTCCCATCATTCGTGAAGAAAACCGGTGGCGTCCGTTCGAAAAGGGCGTGGTCATCCGCTATGATTATACTTCGGGAACGGGACAAGGCGCTGTAGTTGACGCATCGCTGCTGCCGCTTGACACCGGAGGCCGTCGGTATTTCGCCGAGGAACGCCTCTTTGCCAATGGGCCGAGGTTTTATGATCCGGCATTGCGCAGCTTTATCCAGCCCGATCCCTTGGGTGCCTGGGGTCATTCGATGGCCTACGGCAATCCCTATGCTTATGCCGGGAACAACCCCGTGGCCTTTGGCGATGACGGTTTCCATCCCGCCGTGGTGGGTCTGCTGATCATCGCAGGTATCGGCGCGCTCATCGGCGGTGCCATAAGTGCGTCACGTCAGGGCGTGCAGCTTCTGGAAGGATCGCGCCGCAGCTTCAGCTTTGGCGAGGTGGGCCTGTCTATGGTGTTCGGCTTTGTTGCTGCCCCTGTGCTTGTGCTCGCCCCGGAATTGGCCATTCCGCTGGTCGGCCTTGGGCTTGCCAATACCTATTCTCAATACAGATCCGGACAGATCGGCGGCGCGACAGTGGCCTTTGATGCGGTCACTCTACTGGTTCCATTCGCCTTCAAAGGTGTACGCTCAGCCACGTTCGGCAGAGATACCTACATCGGTCAGTTGTCCGGACTGGGACCCGCGGCCTCCGCCGGTGCACGTGCCGCCCGATTTGAAGCTTTCGCGCTGAGTGTTGGACAGGCTGCGGCCCGACGGGGCTTGATCCGATCACGAGCCATGTCGCAGGAAGCGGCGGCCGTGGAAAATGCCCGCTTCACACCCGAAACGCTTCAACAGCTTGACGAGCTTGGCGGATTTGCCATCGAGGGCGAGCTCACCGAGAGCTTCATCGCCCGGATCGTGACCGAGGAACGCGTTGGCAGCGGTCAACAGGGTACGGTGTTTGAATCGGCGGATAACCCTGCACTCATCATCAAGATCTTCAATAATGAACGCGGGGCAGTAAACGAGATTGCCGGTCTGCATGAGTTTCGCGCCGCGGTAGAAGGGCGAACCTTTGCACCGGGAGCAACGCCTGTAAGGGTTGTGCGTGTTTATGCGGCCGGGCGCACGAGCACCGGCAGATCATTCATCGTCAAACAATTTGCCGAAGGTGATATTATCCCTGCCCATATCTGGCTCGAAGAAGGAGGGCACGCGTCACTTCTTGCAGCGATGCAGGCGACGCATCCCTCCTACAACACGGTGCCATTTCTGAGCCTGCGAAATAACCTGGTGCAGACACCAGAGCGGTCGATAATCATCTTTGATCCCATGTGAAGGGACCGGTGCAACCTATCGGCACCAGCAATTAGCATGTCTATCCAGTGGGCGAAACTGCCGGACACGGCGTGCGCAGTCCCTCATTCAGTATTATTTTCTGCGGCCTCGTAGATAGCAAACTTCACCCCAGAATTTAGGCGAATTTGTTCTTTTTTTCTTGTCGGGCCAGCCAGCCCCAAACCAATGATTAACGGCCCTTTTGTATCTTCGAGTGGCGCTAACTACTTTCCGAGGAGACCACTCATGCGTTCAACGTTTTATGCTGCAGCAGCGGCGCTTTTGATGCTCAGCCAGACAGCGCTGGCGGGCAAACCCGTTCCAGCCGAACTCGGCCCGATCAACCACGCGGAAGCTACTCTTGTCATTGTCGACGGTGATGGAAACGAGGTCAGCTATTCACCTGCGGAACTCGAAAAGTTTGCAACCTACAGCCTGACAACCAAAACCCCCTGGCGTGAAAAACCTGCTGAGTTCGAGGGTGTTATGTTGTCCGAAATTCTCGCCGCCCATGGCTTGGACAGCGCTGCGTCTATCCTTGTGACGGCAGAAAACGATTACAGTACGACGATGTCGCAGGAGCTCTTGAAATCCGTCGATATTCTTGTAGCGACCCGCGTAGATGGCCGCGCCCACAGCCGCCGAGCACGTGGCCCTATACAATTCATCATTGATGCGGAGACGTTCGCTGCATCCGCACTGACATCCGAATCCAACTATGTCTGGATGGCTGCTCGTATCGAAGCGAGCGAATAAGCCCTCGATGCCGGGCCTTGCCAAGAAAAAACACAGCCGGCACCGCCCAATCCTCGACGCCTTATCCTCGCGCGTCGGGTTTTTCATGTCCATTGGCTTCCTTATGGTCCTCGGCGTCGGTGCGGGGCTCTACACCCAATCCGTCGTTACGCAGCTCGGCAAGACACACGCGATCTTTGAAGATCGACAAATCCGAAACGGATACGTCGCAATTAGCGACATCCAACGCTTGCTGCTCGTCACCCAACGGGCGATTAACGCAAGCGAGATGACGCCAGAGCTTGATTTGGCGTTTCGCGATGCAACCGATATTGTCTATGTCCGCACGGATCACCTGCGGCACATTCTGAACAAAGACCGAGCTTTTGAAACCGGCACTGCATCGGTCGAATCTCTGGAGAAGATTGTGGCGCTCGCCGATGATGCCATCGCAAGCAACTATGCCAACCTTGACGGGTTCTTTGACGAACTGCTTATCGCCTCCGAAGACGCTCGTAGGATACTCGTGCTAATGCTCGACGACATGCGGCGTCATGGAGATGAGGTAATGTCTACGCAGAACAGGGTGGTAAAAAAACAGCAAGTGATCGTGCTGGGATCCCTCATCGGATTGACCATCGTCGGCGGCATTGCGCTTTTGTTTCTACATCTTGAAGTTTTAGGACGACGGGCGCGCGAAAAAGCGGAAAAGCGGGTTGAATTTCTCGCGTTTTTCGATCCGTTGACGGAACTTCCAAACCGAGTCCAATTTCAAGAACGCCTGCAACGCCTGCTGGAAAACGAACACTCGCCAGTCGCCCTCCTTTACATTGATCTGGACGAATTCAAGACGGTCAATGATACATTTGGCCATGCGGCGGGCGATGCGGTTCTGAAACGCATCGGGCAGGTTCTGACCGAGGCGGCTGGCGAGTACGGTGGTTTTGCTGCGCGGCTTGGCGGCGATGAATTTGCCATGGTGGCACTCACCGACGACATGAAAGCTCTCGACACCCTTTGTGAGCACTTAATCTTGCGGGCGGCCGCGCCGCTGACGTTCGAAGGCGAAACTCTTGAAGTCAGCGTCAGCATCGGGCTTGCGACAACGACTCAGGTCAAAGGGCGCATGTCGGCCTCCATTGACGGCATGTCGCGCGTGACTGATTTTGCTCTTTATGCGTCGAAGGCCAATGGACGAAATTGCTACACTGTTTACGATCTGGAATTGGAAAAACGCTTTCTTGACCGGCGCGCCATGCTGGAAGAACTGCCCAAGGCGATTTCGGCCGGGGATCTTGAGGTACACCTGCAACCCAAAGTGTCATTGCCCAAAGGAAAGACCTACGGTTTCGAAGCACTGGTTCGTTGGCGTCGCAACGGCAGATTAGTCAGCCCTGCGGAATTCATTCTTCTGGCCGAAGAAAGTGGGCTGGTTATTGGGATCGACAACTTCGTGCTGAACCACGCGGCAAAGCTGATCGCGGATTGGAATGAACAACACGGCACGGAATTGGCCGTGAGTGTCAATCTATCTGCCCTTCACTTCAATTCTCAAAAGATAATCCAGACCGTCGAACACGCTTTGTGGAAATCCGACCTTCGCCCCGACCTTTTGACGCTTGAGATCACGGAGAGCACTGAAATGCGCGATTGGGAGCAGGCAAAATCCATCATTCTTGGGCTCAAGAAGTTGGGTTGCAAAATCGCAATCGACGACTTCGGAACGGGCTTTTCATCTTTGGCATATCTTCGTGCAATGGTCGCTGATGAGCTAAAGGTGGACCGCTCTCTTGTCGAAGAGCTGGAAACATCCCAAAAAGCACGGCTTATGTTGGCCTCCGTGTTTGAAATCGCGAAAAATCTGGAACTTGAAATCGTCGTGGAAGGCATTGAAAACCAGGCTCAGGCGCAAATCGTCTTCGGCCTTGGGGCCCGACGCGCTCAGGGCTTCTTTTACGGCCGACCCGATTTGCCAGAACGCGCGTTGACGCATGCCTTGTCTGTCCCGGCAGAAGCCGAGCCGAAAGCCGCCAGTTAGTCGAACAGCGAAACCCAAACCACTCACAGACCCATTGCTCCAACGAATTTCCAGCGACGCTATTGGCCACGGAAACAGAGGGCAGCCTTTGGACTGCCCCGTCCCCGCCGACTATCAAGTTTTTCCCCGTGTGCCAGCGTCAAGGTGAAAGCCGTTTTCGCACCCACTATCCGCCCGACAGGTTTTGACCTGCGCCAAAGTAAAATCTATCAAATACGCATAGCAGCCAAAAAATCCGGGGCACGCCATGCGATCCACGAAACTCATCCACATCGTCAGCGCTCATGCGGCGGGCGAGGTGGGGGATGTTATTGTCGGCGGATGCGACCCGCCGCCCGGGGATACACTTTGGGACCAGCGAAGCTGGATTGCGTAAGATCAGACACTTCGTAATTTCGTGCTCAATGAGCCTCGTGGCGGTGTCTTCAGGCACGTCAATTTGCTGGTGCCTCCCAAATCAAAAACGGCCGATGCTGCATGGATCATCATGGAACCAGAGGACACGCCGCCGATGTCGGGGTCAAACGCCATGTGCGTCGCAACCGTGTTGCTAGAAACCGGCATTCTGCCGATGCAGGAACCACTGACCTATATAACGCTCGAAGCGCCGGGTGGCGAGATACGCGTCGAAGCGACTTGCCAGAACGGCAAGGTTACAAAAGTTTCCATCACGAACGTCGCATCATTTGCGGACCAGATTGATGTGAGTTTGACTGTCCCCGGCCTGGGTCAGATCAAGGTTGATACAGCGTTTGGCGGCGACAGTTTCGTGCTTGTTGATGCGCGCCAGATTGGTATGGAACTGGAACCCGGGAATGCACGTCATCTCGCCAAACTCGGCGCCGAGCTTACCGATGCTGCAAACAACCAGATAGGCTTCACACACCCGGAGATTCCGGATTGGGATCATATTTCGTTTTGTCAATTCACCTGGCCAGTTGAAACCAAATCTGGAAAATCGACAGGCGCCAATGCGGTGTCAATCAAGCCCGGAAAGCTGGATCGATCCCCCTGTGGCACTGGAACTTGCGCCCGAATGGCCTTGCTGTATGCCAAAGGGAACATGACCGTGGGCGAGAAACTTCATTCCAAATCCATCATCGGGTCAGAATTCATAGGCGAGATCGTGGCCCAAACGACGGTCGGAAACCGACCCGCAATCATCCCAAAAATCGCGGGAACAGCCTGGATTACCGGCACACATCAATTGATGCTGGATCCCACCGATCCATGGCCCGGCGGGTATCGGCTAAGTGATACCTGGCCCGCCTGACCAAGACATCGCACCCTGTTTGGACCATCCTTTATAAATTGGCGCCAGCGCGCCGCCACCCGAGGGCAAGAAACGGTGCAGCCAAGGTCGCAGCAAATCAAGAGATCCGCACGTCACTCTCCTCCAGTGCTATGATCGCCGCGGGAGTTCTGGGCCGAGGTCGCCGCAGTTTGTCTACCCCCTCGGCTTGGGAAAGCCACTCGCCTTCTATATGCGTATTCTGCCGAGCAAGGGTCACGAGAGTTCCAATATCAGCCTCGGCGTCAACATCGCCAAAGAGATAGGCGGCTGTTCGCGTTCCATGATAGGCAAGCGTACAGGGACGCCCGCAGCCCGCGACAAAGGCAACGCCCGAGATTTCAAAATCGTCCGTGATCGTGTCACCCGCTACATCAATAGCAGCACGCAACCGTGCAATCAGCTCATAGCCAGGGGCGCAGCTGCGACCCTTATGTGGGCAGGATGTACAGATTGTAATCCGGTGTCTTGATGTTCCCATGTCGCCCTCCGCGATATCGCGAGGAACCGACCGGGGTATGCATATCTCAACGGGTTGAACCGTAGAACCACCATATCCTCCTGTCCGGACACCCCGCCCGGGTTGAAGTTGCGTTGACGATGGCAGGTCTCCTGACTTACGGGTCTGGGCTTGCCCGATCCTTCCCGAATGCCATGGCATTCAGTGGTGATCATCGGGGTCACTCGCCGCTTACAGTTGCGGGGGCAGTCACGGAATCAGCACGTTCTGGCGCTTCACCGTATTCCCTTTTCATCCCGGAATCGTTTCGCTCCTCCGGGAACCATCAGGTCTTTTGTCGGGGACAAACGGCAAGGCGTCAAGGCGTGAAATCAGCTCAGGTACTCTCTTGTCGTTTTCGGTAGTTTTGCCAGACTAGCCTCTATCCGACTGGTCCATTTTGGCCCACGTGCGAGTGCCGTTTCATAGGCTTCCTTGAGCTCATCAGGTCGCAATTCTGCAAGTGCGCGGATCAGAAATTCCGCTTGTGCGCGATCTTTTATCGATTTTTGAGCGTCAGGCCCCCCAGCCCTGCGATCTGCCACAATCAATTTGTGGATCGCATATTTTTCAGGCCGCGGGATCTGTATCAACACACCGGATCGATAGAGTGACGCTGCTGGTATTGGGTCTTCCAGGAGGTAGTCGAGGTGTCGCAAGGCAATTGCGCTGACCCCGAGAGCCGGCAGGTCCCGCACACCCTCGTCGCGTTGCGCTGGCATCAGAAATTCCACCAGGGTTTCACCGCCACCTTGGGACCAGCGCCATGTGCGCGTGTGATCTATGGATGGCATCGGCTGGAACTTCAGATCACTGAAAACTTCTGCCAGCGGCGTTTCCACCGCATCACCAACTGCAAAGGATAGTCGCTCAAAACTGCCAATGTCTATGTCACCGGTCTGCGCCAGTTGATCAAATCCCAATCGAACCCCGAGTTCGCCTTCGTAATGTCTGAAAGCCACCGTTCCCACCAACGTCCCGCCGAGCCGAAATACCCCGGTACGTGCGAAAGCACTGAGCAAGCTGCCCGTGCGTTGGTCGGCAGAGGCGTACCCTTCAGCTCTCAACACTCTGACCAAACGTGTTTGTTCGCGCTTCCGTTCTGCCTCCCCTGCCTTCAGGTCTTTGGCCTGCTCAAGCCGCCCACGCAATTCCGAGCTATCCGGACCGAGGTATTTCTGGGCCATAGTATTGCCGACCCGATATTTATCGTACCAAAAAACACGCCCTTTGACGGTCACGGCAACAGCCGTTCCCTTAAGGTTTGAGACCAGATCATCGCGCAGGAGCCGTAAAAGGTCATGGTAGGCCGACATCCCGATCTGAGAGTGGAACTTCATTTGTTATCCAGCAAAAATATATTTTGATGTATAATGTCGCATTTCCAGCTATACAGCAACAATATTTTTCGCTGTATAACCGCTCTTTGCCAGCTCAAAGCTTACCGCCGTTGTCGGCCGCCCGCGCTTTTGTACCGTCAGCTTTGTGCAAAGGCGATCCAAAAACCGGTTTCATTTCTGGTTACAATAACGGTGTTTTTGGATCGGTGCGAAGCACAGGTTCGGATAGATTTCCAACACTTGCCAACAAGAAGTCATGCAGACCGCCGCAACGTACGATCTTTGACCGCTGCCTCAAAAAACGCTTCCAATTCGCGATTGAAGGCCTCTGGTTGATTGAAGAAAGGCGCGTGCCTGCCGCCGGGAATATCGGTTGGGTGCCCTTTCCAGATGTTTCCGAAAGGCAGATCGGCAATGTAGAGATGGTTCAGAAACGGGTCGTCATCACCGTTCATGATGGCAACCGGGATGTCCCCTTCGCGCAGCATGCGCATCTGGCGCGGCCAGTCAACCACGGTCAGCTTGGTGATCATGTAATAGCGCGCGCGACCGTCCGTGCGCCGCACGTTTCTGTGCAGAAAGGCGCTCTTGTCCGATTTTGGCACGGTGGCATGACTGGCCAGAGTTACCGTTTCGCGTCCCGTCAGGTATTGCTTTCCCGCCAGAATGATATGCGATTTGGCGTTATGCCCACGGGCAAAATCATCCGGCGCAACGGTCAGCGGTGATGTCCCCGTGGTCACGACCCCGCTGTAGGCCGCCGGATTGCGCGAGGTCAGTTCCAGCGCGTTATACCCCCCCAAAGACCATCCAACGACAAAAGGGCGCTCAACACCCAGTTTTTGCAGGATTTCTTCGGCAATATCCGCATAAGCGATCACGTTATATGTCTGCTCGGGCGATCCGTTGTCGGACACGCCATGCCCAGGCAGATCGAAGGCAATCAGGCGGTGCCGGTCCCGAAAATGGGCGAACTGGTTCTGAAAGGCTTCCTTGCAGGCGGAATTGCCGTGCAAAAACAGGATCGGCGGGCCCGCGTGTTGAGCCGACGGGCCGGTATCGACGACAGCAATGCGGCCATGGGCCGTGTCGATCATCTGCTCCGGAATGCCGGTGATTTTCTGACGTACAGCGCGCTCGGCACCTCTGCGGTAGCGGGCCATCAGACTGCTGCGCATATTCTGGACAAGCTCCCGCACCTCCTGAACGACACCCCAGAGCCCGCCGGGGTAGAAGATCATCACCGCCACAATCAGAATGGCGATGAGAATGTCGCGCCAGGGGCCCAGCGATGCCATGCTTTCGGACAGCAGAATGATGATGAATGCGGCGATGACAGGCCCCCAGATCGTGCCAAGCCCGCCCACCAGCAGAATGGACAAAACCAGCGTCAGGCTGCCAATGCCAAAGATGTCCGGGGAGGCCACACGCACATAGGAGCCATAGAACCCGCCCGCGATCCCCACAAAAAACGCACTGACCGCGAGCGTGGCCAGACGGGTTTTCCACTCGGACACACCGCGCGCCTGTGCGTAATACTTGTTGTCTCTCAACGCGACAATGCTGCGGCCCAGGGCGCTGCGCGTGATCAGAAACAGCGCCCCCACCGACCCCACCATGAGTACAAGCGCAGTGTAGTAATAGCCGATCTTGCCGTCCTTGACGAAGCGATATCCGTCGATTTGCAGCATCGGCAGGGTGACCATGCCCGAGGTGCCCCCGGTGATCTGGCTTTGACTGATGACTATCTGGTAGAGGATCTGGCTGAAGGCGATGGTGACAAGGATCACATACATCCCGTCCAGCCGCAGCACAGGCAGCACCATGAAAGACGCCACCAGCGCCACAATCGGGCCGGACAACAGGATCGCCAGCCAGGGGTTTACCCCGTAGGTTTTGGCCAGAATGCCATATGCGTAGATGCCAACAGCGAAGAGCGCCACATGGGCGAAATTCAGCAAGCCGCCATAGCCGAAACTGAGATCCCAACTGGCCGCAACAACGGCAAAAACCATCGCCAGGATCAGCAGGTGCCGCAGGTAGGATGCATCAAAGACAAATGGGAAAACCGCCAGCAGGACCACGATCACGACTGTCGGGATCAGGCCGTTGGTGAGGTGAAATGGGGGATCGTAGCGCATGTCAGAGTGTTCTCTGATGGTGGCCGAACAGGCCCGAGGGTTTGATGGTGAGCACAACCATCATCATGGTAAAGAGCATCGCTGGTGCCCAATAGAGCCCGAGGTAGAAAGTAGTGAAACTTTCGACAAGACCAACGATCAGGGCCGCATAAATGGGGCTGGTGAACCGCGCAATTCCGCCGAAAATCACAACGATCAGAGCTTTCATGAGCGGGTCGGCACCAAACGTGGGGTTGATGAAGCGGATGGAGCCGACGAAGTATCCCGCCATCCCGGCCATGGCCGCGGAAAGGCCAAAGGCCAGCGCATAGAGCAACGGTACGTTCAGCCCCATCAGCTCAGCCGCCTGACGGTTTTGCGCGACAGCGCGCATTGATCGGCCCGTTCTGGTGCGCGCGAGCAACCAGCCTGCAAATCCCAGAATGAGCGCAACCATGACAATCAGCGCGATGTCATTGCCCGAAAAGGCGACGGGCCCGATAGAAATTGTGCCCTCGGCAATCGCGGCGATCTGTTTGGCGCGCGGCCCCCAGATCAGCAGCATGGCGTTTTGCAGGATCGTGGCACCCGCAAGGGTCGTGATCACCGTGGCCGCGACGATATTGTCTTTTCGTTCAAACGGTCGAATGAAGATTTGCTGGAAAAGGATGCCTGCGGCGAACATGACCACCAGCGTCGCACTGAGCCCTGCCACATGTCCCAGCCCCAGCGCTTCGGCATTGGACACCTGCCAACCGATGTAAGCCCCGAGCGCGATGAAAGCGCCATGTGAGAAATTGAAGATACCCAATGTCGACCAGACCACGGCCAGCCCGGAGGCCATCAGCGCGTAGAGAGCGCCCAGCACGATCCCCCCTGACAGGACGAAGAGAAAGCTTTCGACGCTCATACGGCATGATCTCCGAACAGCATGGCCATGAGGTCGTCCTGCGAGGGGATTTCGGATTTTTCCAGCCTGCGAGAGATCCGCCCGTGATCGAACAGGTAAAGCCGGTCAATCAACTCGGTCAGAAAGGTTACATCCTGATCAATCAGGATGAGCGGCACGCCGGACGCCTTGATCTGGCCAACCGCCTGACAAAGCTCCTGCCGCAGTTTCGGTGACAGGCCCAACGTTGGTTCATCCAGGATCATCAGTTTGGGATTGCCCATCAGCCCTACGGAAATCGCCACCATCTGCCGCTCGCCTCCCGACAGGAAGCGGATCTTGCTTTTCAGGCGCTCCCGCAGCCTTGGGAAAAGCGCATGCACCAGTTCGAGCTGGTGGGCCTCATCGCCGCGCCCCCGGCCCGCAATCGGCGCAATGGCAAGCGTTTCCGCCACCGTCATTTCCGGAAAAAGCAGATTGCCCTCCGGCACATGGATCAGCCCTGCCCGCGCCACCGTCTTTGGGTCCATCCGGCGGCGGGTGACCACATCGTAGTTGAAATTGCGCCATCTGCGCGACCCGCGATCCCCCGCCCGGTTCATGCGTTGACCGTCAAAAATGACATCCCCCGTCCAGGGTGCCAGAACGCCGCTGATGGTTTTCATCAACGTGGATTTGCCATGCCCGTTTGGGCCGAAAAACCCGATGCTTTCATCCGCTTCGATGGTCAGGTCAATATGGCTGAAAATCTGGATCGGATCGTATCCGCCCGACAGATTGCGCAATTCCAAAAGGCTCATGCGGGTGTGCCCAGATAGGCTTCGATCACGGTGGGATTGGCGACAACTGTGGCCGGATCACCCAGGGCGATCACCCGGCCCTGATCCAGCACCATTAGCCTGTCTGAAACCTCCATCAGCAATGACAGAACATGTTCGACCAACAGGATGGTCATACCCAGCTCATTCAGATGCGTGATCAGCGCGCGCATTTTGTCTATTTCGCTGACTGTCAGGCCGGACGCCGGTTCATCAAGCAGCAATACCGCCGGGTCCAGCGCCACGGCCCCCGCGATCATCACCAGCTTGCGCAGATAGACCGGCAATCGCCCGGCCTGCCAGTTGTGCAGTGTCGCAGGAAAGCCCACCAGATCCAGCGCCTGTTCGGCAAGGGCAATCTTCTGCGCAAATGCAGAGGCCCGGTTCGTCTGCTCGATGGTCACAAGGACATTGTCGATGCTCGACAGGTTGCCAAAGACGCTCTCGCGCTGGAATGTCCGCGCGATGCCGCGTTTGGCGATTTCGTTGTTCGCAAGGTTGGAAATCTGTGCGCCTTTGAACAGGACGACACCACTGGTTTGAGCGAACGGAACCCGCGTGATTGCGTTGAAAAGCGTGGATTTGCCGGATCCATTGGGTCCGGCAATCCCCAGTATCTCCCCCGACTGCGCCTCAAAGCTGACACCATCGACCGCCGTCAACGCGCCGAATTTCTTGGTCAGATCAGAAACTACGAGAACGGGTTCAGACATTGCGCGCAATCCAAGGCTCAGTTGGACATCCAGGGCGGCAGCATGAACGACCCGTTGGCATAGGCGTCGGGTTCAAACAGCACGCGTTCACCATCCTGAATCTGCCAGAAAGAGACCGGAACGTGGTCATTGCTTTGCAGGGCGACATGGGTGTCGGGATCAAATTCAAGATTGCCTGCGGCGGTCGGGCGTTTGATCTGCCCGATGGCTGCGGCGATGGCTTTGCGGTCTGTGGGATCACCCACCGCCTGCAAAGCCTCGAAATAGAAATTGGTCATCTCGTATAGGCCAACACCGTAAGCACCGGACGCCACGCCAAAACGGGCCTCATATTCCGCCATCAAGGCCTTGCCGCGAGGCCATTTGTCGCTGTTCAGGGGCGCATTGATCAGGTTGTAAAGAACGCCCGTAGAGTTCTCGCCCGTCAGGGACACAAACTCCGGCACCGACGGCGCATATTGCAAAAAGACCAGCGAATTTGTCGGGCTGTCCAGAAACTGGTTGAGAAACAGCGCCGAATTGCCCGGCAGATAGTCCGTGTTGATGATCAGATCGGGGTTCGTGTCACGCACTTTGGCCAGAACGGCCCGCCAATCTCCGACTTCGCCGAAAGGCACCAGTTCGTCAACAACAATGCGCCAGCCGCCCTCTTCAAAGGAGACCTTCATGCCTTCCGAAATGGTTCTGGAATACGCGTTGTCAGAAGAAATGATCGCCACCGATTTGTCGCGCAGGGTGATCTCGCCCCGGTCCGCCAAAGCTTCGATGGCCGACCTGACATCCGTTTCATACCCTTTGAACGACGCCGTGTACGACCAGCAACACCAGTAATAATCGATGTCCTGAGTGGTGATGGCGGCAAAGGACGGTGACGGGCCGGCGGCAATGTACGGCATATCCGCTTCCGCCATCAGATCGACCTCGAATAGCGACAGGGATGCGTAACCCGTCAGCATGAACTCAATGCCATCCGTGCCCAAAAGCCGTTCCGCCGCTGAGGAGACATTTGCCGCCGAGCCGTCTTTGACATCGGCAACCACAACTTCGAAAGTGTACCCAGCGATCCCGCCTTTTTCATTTATCTCGTCGACGGCCCAGTTAACGCCATTGACGAATTCCTGTCCGTCAGCTGCGGAGGGCCCTGTCAGCGGTGCAAGCAGGCCGATTTTCGTCACTTCCGCCCAGACGGCTGGAGCAGCCAGAACCAGCCCGCCAGCGGCACAGATCGACACGATGTGTTGTTTCATTTAGACTACCCCCAATGTGAATTTTCACGAATGAGGCAATCTGCACACGCAGGGCATTCTCATGTCCACTATCAGATTTGATAGTTTGAAGGGGAAGGATATGCAGGTTTCAGAGTTTGCTGATTGCGAAAACTTCAATGACCTTGAGGCCAGGATCGAAGACTACTGCGCCCGTTTTGGTCTGACCTTCTTTTCTTATCTGATGCTTCGGGGCAGTCACAATCAGCCTACGCGCTTTCTGTCCAACTACGAAACCGAATGGAGCAGCCGCTACGTCAGTAAATCTTATCAACATTACGATCCCGTGGCGGTGAAATCCAAAGGGTCCCGGCTTCCATTCTTCTGGAACCAAGGCAGGTTCTTGAAACCATTTGTAAAGTTGCAAAAACGGGTTTTTCACGAAGCTCGCGCATTCAGAATATCAGCCGGATATTCCATACCCGTTGCGGGGCCGGATGGTGATCTGGCGGTTTTGACCATGGCCGATCCAGATGAGAGGCATCTGGTGGACGTTATCCGCTCGGAGGGTTCCGGATTACTCATGTCCGCGCTGCAAGTGCATGATCAGGCAATGGTCCTTTCGGCATCGCCGCGCAGTAGCCAACTCGCCGAACTCACCGATCGTGAACTCGATTGCCTGAAATGGACTGCAGATGGCAAAACCAGTGATGAAATTGCTGAGATCGTTTTGATCTCGGCACCTACGGTGAACTACCATCTGAACAAGGCGGTAACCAAACTGAACGCCGCCAACCGACTTCATGCCGCAATTATCGCGGTGCGAAACGGGATCATTTGACCAAGGGCGAAACAGCGTTGCATCAATTGCCGACAGCTGTCCGATTTTGGCACCAGCGCGCAGCAAGCAATCGGTCGCTATGTGATCAGAGAAAATGCAACCGAATTCGAAAACTTTATCGGTTCGGATGCCAAATCGGCTTGTTGATACCACGAAAACACCGCTAGGTTTGTGCCGAACAACACCGAGGCCCAAGATGGAACTGATTGCAAAAGCCACCGCCCTTGTGGGCGGTACAGTGGCATTCATGCGCAAGATGGGGGCCCCTTCCCATCAAGCGGTAGGCGCTGCACCTGATATCCCGGACGCCAAGAAGCAGGGGATCATGACCCTGAAAATGCCAGTCGCCCAAGGATGGCAAGAAGGCCATCTGCCCTCCTGCGCGCCGGGTTTGAAGGTGAATGCCTTCGCTTCGGGGCTTGATCACCCGCGCTGGATCGAGGTTCTCCCCAACGGTGATGTGCTTGTGGCAGAATCGAAAGAGGAGGTCGGCCCTCCCAAGACGCTGATGGACCATGCAGCGCAAGCGACCATGCGACGCGTCAAAGCGATTGGGAACAGCGCCAATCGCGTAAGCCTGTGGCGCGACACCGACGGTGATGGGGTCGCCGAAACCCGGGAGGTTTTTGTTGAAAATGAAAACCAGCCCTTTGGTATGGCTCTGGTCGGAAACGATTTCTATCTGGGCAATACGGATGGGATCAAGGTTTTCAACTATGTGCCGGGGTCCACATCCCTCAGCGGACCCGGTAAAAAGCTGGTCGATTTCAAACCGCACGGGCATTGGACACGCAGTCTTCTTGTCTCGGCGGATGAAAAGAAAATTTACGCCGGCGTCGGCTCGCTCACCAATATTGCCGACCAGGGAATGGAGGTCGAGGAAGGGCGCGCTGCGATCTGGGAGCTTGATGTTGCAAGCAAGGAGGCGCGTGTATTTGCGTCTGGCCTACGCAACGCCGTTGGTATGGCGTGGGAGCCGCAAACCAATGTGCTTTGGACCGTTGTGAACGAGCGTGACGGTCTGGGAGACGAAACTCCGCCCGACTACCTGACATCCGTTCAGGACGGTGGTTTTTACGGATGGCCTTTCTCTTACTGGGGCGACACCGTTGATGACCGGGTACCTCAAGATGCAGAGCTCGTCGCTCAGGCAATTACACCGGAATATGCATTGGGCGGTCACACCGCGTCACTTGGCCTGTGCTGGATGCCCGAAGGTACCCTGCCCGGTTTCGGAGACGGCATGGTCATCGGACAACATGGTTCTTGGAACAGATCAAAGCTGAGCGGCTACAAACTGATTTTTGTGCCCTTTGAAAACGGCAAGCCAAACGGTGCGCCGCAGGACATCCTTTGGGGGTTTCTCTCGGATGACGAAAAGGTCGCCTATGGTCGCCCCGTAGGAGTTGTGATCGGCGCAGATGGCAAATCGTTGTTGATGGCGGATGATGTCGGAGACATCATTTGGCGCGTGACCGCAGCATAGTCCAACAGAGCCCGGACGACCCTCGTATTGCCGTCCAAAAGGATCGTGAAGCTCGACCCTTCGCGATGAGGTCCGTTTCAAAGCCTGGTGGAATTCGAGATCATCGCGCAGGAAAAAGGAAATGGTCGCGTGCTTACCAATTCAGATTTGATCGAGCTTACGGCGTTTCGCCGTCAATTACACCGGCACCCGGAGGTCTCCGGGGAAGAAGCGGAAACAGCACGGGCCATCGCAGCCGCTCTCGATACACTCGCGCCAACGAAAGTTCTAACCGGATTGGGTGGGCACGGAGTGGCCGCAATCTTCGACAGCGGCATCGAAGGCCCAACCGTTCTGTTTCGTGCCGAACTTGACGCTTTACCAATTCAGGAGTTGAACGACATCCCCTGGAAGTCGGAAGTTGCAGGCAAATCGCATATGTGCGGGCATGATGGTCATATGATCCAACTGCTGGCCCTTGGTCGCATGATCTCAAGGGAACCGGTCGGCAAGGGTCGCGTTGTACTGATGTTTCAACCCGCAGAAGAAGACGGCAGCGGCGCCCGCGCGGTGGTCGCCGACCCAGAGTATGCGCAGATCCAAGCTGACTGGGCCTTCGCCGTTCATGTGGAACCAGGCCGCCCCTTTGGCCATGTATCGACGCGCGCTGGCTTGATGAACTGCGCATCTCGCGGGTTAAAGATCCAGTTACAGGGAAAGACAGCGCACGCCGCTGATCCCGAAGCTGGGATTTCGCCCGCCCGTGCCGTAGCCCAGTTGATCCCGGTTCTGGATGACCTGGGGCAAGGTGGCCCTCTTGATGATGAATTCCGTCTTGTGACGGTGACCCATGTCCAAATCGGTGAACCAACCTTTGGTATCGCGCCCGGTGCTGCGGTGATTTTTGTCACATTGCGCACGTCAGCGGACCCGGCAATGGAATCGCTTGACCAAGCCGCGCGAAATTTTGCCAAGACAATTGCCAATGAAACTGGTCTGGAGATTGGGTTTACGGTGCATGACGACTTCGCCGCATCGATCAATAACAAAGATGCGACAGATGTTGCGATCGCGGCAATGAATGCGATTGGTGTCGCAAATAACGACACCGATCTGCCAATGCGGGCGTCCGAGGATTTTGGCGTGTTCGGGTGGCATGCCAAAGCCGCCATGCTGTGCTTGGGGCCGGGCGAAGACTACGCCGCTTTGCACAACCCGGACTATGATTTCCCGGATGATCTTATCCCCGTAGGCTCTGCCATATTCGAGCGCATCGCCCGTGATCTATTGGGGCGCGCCTGACCATACCAGAAGCTCACAGAACAAACAGATTTCTCCGCGGCAAATGGGCCAAGAGGCTCGCCGCGTTCATCACTCCAACTGGTAAGGCCGCTCAATCGACAACCGTTCCTTGAGCACGTTCCATGTGGCGGCCTCAAATCTCTCCGGCCAGTCGATCCCCAGATCAACGGCCCTTTTCCGAGCGCGGGGAATATAAGCCTCTGCGTAGGCCAAATGTGTCTCGATCATGCTATGGCGATTGGGCTTCGGCGGTGGGAGCGACGTCAGCAACTCCTTTTGAGCGTCGGAAATCAGCCGGTTCAGGTGTAAGATGCCGCCGCGATTTGGCGCCGCAGTTTCTTCGATCAGAAGTTCCACGAGAAGGTTTCTGAGATGAAAAACACCCAAAACACCGTTGATGTATTCTTCGCGGCCCGCCGCGACATGAAGCAATCCCAGAATCCGGATGAATTCCTCGACCTGATAGAGGAATTTTCGAGCATCCGGTTCTCGGTCCGGCAGGGTTTTTGGCAAGCCGTCAAATATCCCGGCGTGATCGAACAGCACTTTGAGTGTGTCTTGAGAATGCGCGCCCATCTGGTCAGGTTTTAGTATGATCAGATCGATGCGAATCCAGTCGTCAGTGATTGCGTTGATCAGCACCGGGATGTTGGTGCGATCCCACCATAGAACGATCTCGCCGGTTCTTGAAACAGCGCGACGCCAAACTTCCGCGAAAGCGTCTGTCGCCCCTTCGTCGGTCACCATGACAAGATCAATATCGCTATGGGCATCGGCCATCCCGTTCCCGTAGCTGCCGCTAAGAAACAGCGCCCTGATACCTTCGACCTTTTCAGTTGCCTCGACAATCGTCTGGATCGCTTCCGCGGGGGTCATAAGTCACACCTTTGCTGGTATCGTTTGCGCAAACCTACCACCGATCGGGGAGCGGTCAATTTGGGTCATAGAAAACAGAACCGGGATGAATGCTACCTTTCCGCCGCAATTCCTGACCTTCGCTCCCTTCACGTGCATAAGCAGTCCTCGGTCTTGCCAAAGAGACTGACCGATCTCAATGCCGATTGCCCAGACATTCAAATCTATTGCTTGACTAAAGAACCGCTTCGGCGAGACAACATCGTCAGACCGGCCCGTTTCGGGCGGAAAGTTTCAGGGAGATTAGGATGAATCGCCCCGACCGCGATCTGCTCACATCCAGTCATTGGGGGACCTACAGCGTTGACGTCGTCGATGGGCAGGTCACCGGTCTTCGGAATTTCGAACATGATCCTGATCCCTCGCCAATCGGTCACGGCATTGTCGATGTCTTGGAAGGTCCGACCCGTATCACCGCGCCAATGGTGCGGAAAAGCTGGCTTGAGGGCGGCCCTGGCACGGCGGGACAAAAACGCGGGCTGGAAGAATTCGTTGAAGTCAGTTGGCAGGACGTTAACAAGATTGTCGCTGCGGAACTCAATCGCGTGCGTCAGCAGCACGGCAACAACGCGATTTATGCGGGCTCCTATGGCTGGGCAAGTGCCGGGCGGTTCCACCACGCGCAAAGTCAACTAAAGCGATTTCTCAACTGCATAGGCGGGTTCACCAGCTCAAAAAACACGTACTCCTTTGCCGCCGCAGAAGTCGTGGTGCCGCATGTGCTGGGTACCTTCCGAGGATTTCTGGACACAACAACAAGCTGGGAAAGCATCGCCACTGACTGCGAATTGCTCGTTGCCTTCGGTGGCATCCCTCTGAAAAACGGCCAGATCAGTCAGGGAGGCTTGGGCGCGCATGTACAGATGGCCGGTCTGCGCGCGGCAAAGATGGCAAAGGTTCAGTTCGTCAATATCTCGCCACTAAAATCAGACCTGATAGATGACGCGGATGCTCAGTGGTTGGCGCTGCGACCTTCGACCGATGCCGCACTAATGCTGAGCCTGGCATATGAAATATTTGATCAGAACCTGCACGATCAATCCTTCCTCGATCATTACACTGTAGGTTTTGATCGCTTCGCCGCGTATCTGACCGGCGAAACAGATGGCATCCCGAAGTCTGCGGAATGGGCGGCCCGCATCTGCGATTTGCCAGCTTCCGAAATTCAAACCCTTGCACGGCGTATGGCGACCCACCGCACCATGATTTCCGTCGCCTGGGCCCTCACCCGGCAAGACCACGGCGAACAGCCGTTTTGGGCTGCGATCAATCTGGCCGCGATGCTGGGTCAGATGGGCCTGCCGGGCGCCGGTATCAGCTTCGGATACTCGGCGATGAACAACGTCGGCCTGAACCGATACGAAATTGACTATGCGTCTTTTCCACAAGGGCAAAACCCGGTGGAGGATTTCATACCAGTGGCGCGACTAACCGACATGTTGGAGAACCCTGGCGGCACATTTACCTATGACGGCGCTTCCTACACCTACCCCGACATCCGTTTGGTCTGGTGGGCAGGGGGTAACCCGTTCCACCATCATCAAGATTTGAACAGATTGCGCCGCGCTTGGGCGCGGCCTGAAACCATTATCGCTAACGAATGGTGCTGGAATGCATTGGCCAAACACGCGGATATTGTGCTGCCCTGCACGACCACATTGGAACGACCGGACATCGCCATGTCCCCCAAGGATCCCTACATCGTGTCGATGGATGCAGCGATTGAACCTGTGGGACGGGCCCGCGACGATTACGACATCTTCTCGGGGATCGCGGCTGAGATGGGCGTGGATCGCGCCTTTACGGAAGGACGCAATACAGAATCCTGGCTGCGCTGGCTATGGGATGTCTCCCGTCAGCAGGCGGCAAAAGCCGATGTTTCACTCCCCAATTGGGAAACGTTTCAGCGTCAGGGTTGGGTGAAACTCCCAACCCCCGAGGAACCCACAATCATGATGGAGGCCTTCCGGGCCGATCCACAAGCAAACCCATTGCGCACGCCGAGCGGCAAAATCGAGCTTTTTTCGCAGACGGTACATGAGTTTGCCTATGATGATTGTCCAGGGCACCCGGTGTGGCTTGAACCGGCTGAATGGCTCGGCGGCGCCGGCACCGACGAATTTCACCTGATCTCAAACCAACCGCGCAATAAGTTGCACAGCCAGCTGGATCATGGCCCCGTCAGTTGCGCGGATCGACCAAAGGGCGTTGAGCCGGTCACCATGCACCCAACGGACGCCGCCATGCTTAACCTCGCTGAGGGTGAGGTCCTGCGCCTCTCCAATGAACGGGGGACCTGCCTTGCAGAATTGCGTACCAGCAAGGACATTCGTCGGGGTGTCATCCAGATTGCCACCGGGGCATGGTTCAAACCGATCGGCGAGGCATGCCAAAACGGGAACCCAAACGTTTTGACCCTGGACAAAGGAACCTCGCAACTCGCCCAGGGCCCTGTTGCGCATTCCTGCCTTGTGAAAGTTGCCCGCCAATAAGCTTATCAGCACGCGGATGCCCATGCCCTTTCACCCCCTGCACATTCCGATTCTGGCAACACAAAAGCAATCGCCACTCAGCTATCTGACCCCCCCGATATCCGGCCGGTTTCGTTTACGCTGTTGCGACCAGCCAGGTTCGCGGGGCAGGCGTTGAGGTCGCCAGTCATCACGTGGAAACTGCCGATCAATTCTGCGGTTTTGAAAGGTCACAATCATAAACACTCGCCCTATGCATCTTAGTGGGCCCGAAATTCGCCGCATCACTCTGATCTCACTCTTCTTGTTGTCTGAGGAAACATTCCCCGCAAAAGCTATCCAGCGGAACAGATGTGAAACGCGCGCCCGGCCAAACCCGTAAGTGACCCGTAAGGCTCTTGTCAGCGGATTTGACCAGATGTCATGATCAGGGTTCGAACCGGAAACCGATTGTGGGATTTTCATGCAGAGTGACACGTCCCAATTCGCTCGAAAGTTAAGAGAATATCGCGCATCCAACGGGCGGCACGGTCGTATGACACAAGAAGAGCTAGCGACATTGCTGGGCGTCAGCATCGATGCGATTGGGAAGTATGAGCGCTCTGTTTCTTTCATCCGGGGAGATTTGGAACACCGGCTGTCTGAACGCCTTGACTGGACCCGCGAGGAGATATTGGCCTGTCGCGGCGAATGGGAGAGCAGATCCCTACAACCAAACCAAGCCAGATACCGTTTGTTGGACAATGCGATGGTCGACGAGATATTTGACGGATCGTGGCGCAACGCAAGCCTTGCCTCCATTGCCATGGCGGAAGCAGAGTTAAGCTCGCTGCCTGATGAAATGGCACCGAATGTCGATGTGTTCTCGCCAATCTACGAGTCATTTCGGGAACATTGGGGCGCCATCATGGCCGATGGTGAGATGGTCGCCAAGTGGACGCTCCCATTTTTGCTTCCTGAAGATGAAGCGCTTTTCCGCGCAGGCAGGTTGATCGAAGCAGATCTTTCCGTTGACACCCTTCGCCGCCCCATTCTGCCAGGTTCGTATTTCGGCTATTGCCCGGCACTGATTGTCAGACCTGGCCATGAAGCAGCGGCCAGTCTTTTGCTGACGTCATTCGTTGATTTTCTGGAAAGTCTGGCCAACCGGGATGTCTATCTCCACGGGCTTGGTACAATATCGGTAACGTTGAGCGGTGCCCAGATATGCAAGGATCTGGGCATGGTTCGTTTGGGCAGCCATTGTCTCGACGACAGTTTCGGCGTCTGGGAGTTGCCCGGTTCTGCAATCCCCAAATCAGTCTTCGGTCGGCGCAGCGCATTGTTGCGCAGGGCCTATTCTGAAATCCACAAACCTTAGAGATAGGCAGTTGGTTGCCTTTTAATCTGTCGAAAACCATCGCCGAAATTCTGTTGTTTGGTCGGCAGCACCGAACGGCTGGCATCGCCGCTGTCGGCTGAATGGCCGCACGGCATCTTTGCAAATGCAACAACCGCGCGCCCACCACCTTGTATTTGCAAAGGAGCGTTCTTCACCTTCGAAGCCTCTGTTTTTCGTCACGCTTGTCACTTGGTTGTCGCATTGCTTGATTATTGACGAATTAGCGAATATCAATATGGAAACGTTTCCATAAGGGGGTAATGTGCGCCAACCGGCCACGATAAAGGACGTAGCTCAACATGCAGGTTGCGGTGTGGCCTCCGTAAGCCGGGTATTGAATGGCTCCGGCCCCGCCAGTGCCGCGCTGCGAAAAAGAGTACTGGCGGCCGCTGATGAGCTCGGATTTGAATTCAGCGAAATTGGACGGTCGTTACAAAGCAGTACGACAAGTACCATCGGCTGCGTAGTCCCTTCGTTGGCAAATCCAGTCTATGCCGACGCGGTGCAAGGCGCACAAGAGACCTTTCAAGCGCAGGGCTACCAGACCTTGCTTGTCTGCACGAGCTACAACGCGGAACTTGAGCTGAACGCCATTCGAACCCTGATGGCAAAACAAGTTGACGGATTTGTTTTGACTGTCAGCGATGCGCTTTCAAGCGAGGGATTAAAATCAATTCAGCGTCGTGAAGTCCCTCATTGTCTCTTGTTCAATATGCCGCCAGGAAACGAAGAAAGCTGGTCGGTCGACGATCGCTCTGCCGCCAAATCAGTCGCAGACGCCTTTCATAACGCGGGCCATAAACATGTCGGCTTTCTCGCCCTTAAGTTTAAAACATCAGACCGGGCGCGACAAAGATACGAGGGCTTCGTCGAGGGGTGTGCAATTTGCAAAATGCAAAAACCGGCACTGTTAGAAATCAACGAAGACAGCCAGAACCTGACGGAGCTTTTGCAAGGGTTTTTGACAGAAAACCCAACCCTCACCGGGATTTTTGTATCCAATGATTTTCTAGCTCTGGCAACGATCAGAAGTGCGCGGAAACTAGGGCTGAAGGTCCCTTCAGATTTGTCGATCGTCGGTTTTGACGGAATCGACGTTGGCACCATGGTGGAACCAAGCCTTGCGACCATTGTGACCGATCCGAAAATGATGGGTAGCGGCGCGGCAGGAACCGTTCTTTCGATCATCAACGGCACATCGAAGCCCACCCAACCAGACCCAGAACAATCCTTTAGTTTCCGCGGCGGAGGCAGTCTTGCGCCTCCGGGCGCAGAAAGAACTGACGACGAAAAGGCTGCAACCTCTTCGCCGTCAAACAATCCAACCCAGAAGAACGCTGAAATCCAACCGGAGAGATCAACATGAGATATAAACTCGCTGCCGCCTTTATGACAATGACGATAACGTCACCGGCGCTCGCCGCTGATGCGGTCTGCTATAATTGCCCGCCACAATGGGCCGATTGGGCGTCGATGCTGGAAGCAATCGACAAAGAAATCGACGTGCAGATGCCCCATGACAACAAAAATTCAGGTCAGACACTCAGTCAGCTCCTGGCCGAAAAGAACAACCCGGTTGCGGATGTCGCTTACTATGGCGTGACCACCGGGATTAAAGCGGGCAACGAAGCTGTTGCAACGGCCTACAAACCTGCTGGCTTTGACGAAATACCCGAAGGTCTGAAGGATCCCGACGGGAAATGGTTCGCCATTCATTACGGGACATTGGGGTTTTTCGTGAATGTCGATGCATTAGGCGGCGCGGAGGTGCCGCAGTGTTTTGGCGATCTGACGAAACCCGAGTATCGCGGCATGGTCGGATATCTTGATCCCTCCTCGGCCTTTGTTGGTTATGCCGGGGCCGTAGCTGTCAATATGGCCTTTGGCGGTGATCTCGATAACTTTGATCCAGCCATCAAGTACTTCAACGAATTGGCAGAAAACGCACCCATCGTGCCAAAACAAACTTCCTATGCCCGGGTTGTCTCCGGCGAAATTCCGATCCTCTTTGATTATGACTTCAACGCTTATCGCGGGAAATACGAAGAAGACGGCAATTTCGAATTCGTGCTGCCTTGCGAAGGATCGGTGCGCGTGCCCTATGTAATGAGCCTGGTCAACAATGGCCCGAACCCGGAACTTGGAAAACGTGTTCTGGATTTCATCTTGTCGGACAAGGGCCAATCCATCTGGACCAATGCTTATCTTCAACCTGCGCGTCCGGTAGAGTTGCCCGCAGAAGTTGCCGAGAAATTTCTGCCCGCCAGCGACTATGAACGCGCTGTGGCCGTGGATTATGCAAAGATGGAAAAGGCCCAAGCCGGATTTGGCGAACGGTATCTGTCTGAAGTCAAGTAATCACCTCTCAGAAGGAAGGGTCGGGCAATATCCCGGCCCTTGCACATACCGATGACAAACCGACATTTTGTTCTGGCGTGCCTGACGCCATTGCTGATCTTTTCACTGGCGTTCCTGGCGCTGCCGCTTGTGCGCCTGTTCCTCGCGTCGGGCGAAGGCGAAGCAGGTTGGGCCATCTACTTGGACATCCTGCGCAAACCACGCTACCTGGAAACGCTGGTTTTGACCGTGCTTGTGTCCCTTGCGACAACATTTACGGCGCTTGCGATCTCCACAACGGCGGGGATGTTTTTGTCGCGCAACCAGTTTCGGGGTCGTGGGATGTTGCTGTCGATCATGACGCTGCCGCTTGCCTTCCCCGGCGTTGTGATCGGATTTCTGATCATTCTTCTGGGCGGGCGGCAGGGGCTCATCAATCAAATCACACCCGGCCATGTGGTCTTTGCTTATTCGGTGGTCGGCCTCTTCCTGGGGTACCTGTATTTCTCAATTCCGCGGGTTCTGCTGACTGTGATGGCCGCCGCGGAGAAGCTCGACCCGGCACTCGAGGAGGCGGCGCGCACGTTGGGAGCCTCGCCGTACCGGGTTGTGATTGATGTGATCATGCCGGGCCTTATGCCGTCACTGATTGCCGCAGGAGCAATTGCCTTCGCCACCGCAATGGGAGCCTTTGGCACCGCCTTTACGCTCGCCACAAACATCGATGTCTTGCCAATGGTAATCTACACGGAATTCACCCTTTCCGCCAATATTGCCATGGCCTCGGCCCTGTCGATCGTGTTGGGGATTGTCACCTGGATCTTGTTGCTGATCGCCCGCAGCCTTTCCGGCACAACCGTCGCTGCAGGAGGCTGATATGTTCCGCTCGAAAACAAAGCTCCTGCAATTATCCGTCACGCTGATGGCCTGCGCATTCCTGTTGATCCCCACAATCATGTCCGTCCTCGCGGGCGTTACCGCAAACTATTTTCAAGGCATCTCCTCCGGGCTCACCTTCAAATGGGTTTACCAGGTCTGGGAACTATACGCTGACAGCATTTTCCTATCGCTCTGGATTGCCTTTGCCTGCCTGATCTCTACTCTGATCATCGGGTTGCCCGCAGCCTATGGTCTCGCCCGGCATCCCGGCTGGCTGTCGCGCGTGCTGGAAGAGTTCATTTCCCTGCCCCTTGCGGTCCCGGGTCTGGCGCTGGCCCTCGCACTGTTACAGCTCTATGGCTCCATGAAGGGATTTCGTGCTTCGTGGACGTTTATTCTGGTTGGGCACGTGCTGTACACGCTTCCCTTTATGGTACGGTCAATTCTCGCCGTGCTTGCAGCCATTGATCTAAAAACGCTGGAAGAAGGCGCGGCCTCCCTTGGGGCCTCTCCCTGGCAGCGCTTCCGCGATATCGTCGTCCCCAATGCCATGCCCGGCATTCTGGCTGGTGCCCTGACAGTGGTCACGCTGTCGATCGGCGAATTCAACCTCACATGGATGCTTCACACACCTTACCTCAAAACCCTGCCTGTGGGTTTGGCCGATAGCTATGCCTCCATGCGCCTGGAAGTTGCTTCCGCCTATACGCTCGTTTTCTTCGTGCTGATTGTGCCACTGCTGATGGCCATGCAATGGGCGTCTGCACGTGCTCAAAGGATCGCTCAATGACCCTTCGCCTGACAAACACCGCCAAAACCTACCCGGATGGCACCAGAGCGCTCCTGCCCACGGAACTGGAAGTCGCCTCCGGGGAGGTGGTGTCGCTCCTGGGGCCATCGGGGTGTGGGAAAACCACGTTGCTGCGGATTATCGCAGGACTGGAAACACCCGATCCAGGAGGAGAAATCTGGTTCGACAGCGACAATGTTACCGCGCTGCCGGTTGAACGGCGCAACGTTGGCATGGTGTTTCAATCCTATGCGCTTTTTCCAAACATGTCCGTGCGCGCCAACATCGGCTACGGGCTGAAAATGCAGAAACTTTCCAGATCCGAAATCGATGCGCGGGTGAGTGAAGTGCTGGAAATGTGCCAGTTGGAAGACTTCGCCCACCGCGCCATAACCGCGCTTTCCGGTGGTCAGAGACAGCGGGTCGCGCTGGCCCGAGCAATTGCGCCACGCCCGAGACTCCTTTTGTTGGATGAACCCTTGTCTGCGCTTGATGCCGCCTTGCGCGAGGCGCTGCGCGATGAGCTGGCAATCCTGCTGCGAAAATTTGAGATCACCGCGATCTTTGTCACGCACGATCAGGATGAAGCCATGGCAATCGCCGATCGCGTGGCAGTCATGTCGCAAGGACGCATCGCCCAGAGCGGTACGCCAGAAGAACTTTATCGTAATCCCAAAACGTCATTCGTCGCGGGGTTCGTCGGTAACGCGATGCACTTGGAAGGCCAAGTCGATAAAAGCACGATGAAATTGCAAGGCGGCAGCTTGAGCCTTGAGCGCGATGGCACCGGACATGATGTCTACGTTCGTGCAGAAGACGTGTTGATCAATTCGTCCGGCCCGTTGCGTGGGCAGGTTGAGAGTGTCACGTTTCTCGGCACCCACTACCGGGTCGCAATCAAGGGGATTATTCCGGGGCTGTTGACCTCAATCTTTCCCGGTCAGACGGCACCAAAGGTCGGAGAAGCGGTTCACGTTTCGATCAAGCCCAGCACATTGTTATTGCTGCCCCGATCCGGAGCGCACCTATGACAAAGATCATCCAGATTTCCGATCCACATATCGTGCCCCATGGTCAACTGGCGTATGACCGTGTGGATACGGCCCCTCCCCTCGCGGAATGTGTCGGGACCATCAATCGCATGCTGCCACGGATTGGCCCCATTGATATGGCGATTGTCACCGGTGATCTAACCGATTTCGGGTCTGCAGAGGAGTACCAGAGATTTCGCGACCTGATGGCACCGCTTGAAGTCCCTTACCGTGTGATCCCCGGCAACCATGACAATATCGACGCGATGCGGACGTCCTTTGGCGATCAAACCTGGATGCCAAAATCGGGCCCGATAAACTGGGTGCAGGAATTTTCCAACCTCGCGCTCATTGGTCTCGATAGCTCCGTTGCAGGTCAATCGCATGGGCATTTGAGCGCACGGACGCTGGCGTTTTTAAAGGAATCGCTCGACGCCATGGCCTCGAAAACCGTACTTGTCGCGATGCACCACCCGCCGTTTCCGACTGGCAAACATAAGATGGACATTCAAAACCTTCGAGATAGCTCAGATTTGGGTGAGATTCTCTCTGCCTACCGCGGAGAGCTTCGCCTCATCTGCGGCCATGTTCATCGCAACATCGTCTCACTTTTCGGGAACGTTATCTGTCAGATTGCGCCCGGCACATCTCATGCCGTCACCATGGATCTGCGACCGGATGCCCCCAACTGTCTGACCAGGGAGCCGGGTGCGTTTCTGTTGCATGAGACCCGCAGCGGGTTGATCAGCCACAATATTCCCATAGGCCAATTTGACGGCCCCTGGCTCTTCTACCCTGATCGAGGCTGACGTGGATTTATAGAGCCTATGACGAATATGCGCATCACCGCCCAAATCGGCATGATCTGCCAATACCTGTCGTTGCACACCGGAATCAGTTGGGAAGATCGGAAGTCGTTTGATAATGGCGGGTAACCTTTCCAAGCGCCCTTCGACCTACTCAAAGTATTCTGCATGCTTTGCGTGAATGTCGGCGATCGTGTCATCCAGACGGGCCAGATGACGACGCACTATTGCCGCCGCCTCATCCGCATTGCGCCGGTTGAGGGCCTGTGCCAAATCCATGTGATCTTTCAGCAACGTCCTGGCTTCGCTTTGTCTACCAAGGCTTAGAACACACAGCCTGTCGATGCGTTGTTTGCACTCCTGGATCGTGTTGAAGGCTAAGGGATGCCCTCCCAATTCACAGATCAGCTTGTGAAACGCGTAGTCCAAGGCGTGAAAGCCTTCTGGTTGCCCGCGATCGAGTACGTCTTGTTGCTCAACAATATTTTTCTCAAGAACGTTCGATTTTTCGGGTGTCCAACCCGCACACGCGCTGCGAACAACCTCCAGCTCAACGGCGAGCCGGACAAATCGCGCATGTGCGATGCGTTCAAGTGAGAACCCGCGCACCTTGGTGGCCTTTTGCGGCCGGATCAGCAATAAATCCTGAGCTTCGAGCCTGTTGAACGCGTCCCGGATCGGTTGCCGCGAGACCCCGAAACGCTTCGCGATTTCTGCCTCTGACAACTTTGCACCAGGCAACACCCGCAAGGACACGATCTCCTCAAGCAATTGATCGAAAACCAAATCCGTCGTGGTCCGTCGTTCGAATACATCTGTGATGTTTTGCATTTCATGCCTTTAGTTATCTGCCGCAGCGCGCCTTACCCAAAAAGATCGTCAAATCCAAACGCCCACTGCGTTTGGTAGAACCCGCGGGATCGAGCCGAATAAAGTGGTTGACAATACTAGTATACTAGTCGTCTAAATGACGCAATCACGATCTACTAACAGCTAGCCTTCTGCGCGGCAAAAACTGAACCGATCCGAGCATTGGAGACCACCGGCAATGAGCAACACGGATGATGCAACGAATGGAGTGCGACTCCCGCTTGCCGACAAGGTAGCGGTTGTCACCGGCGGTGGCCGAGACATTGGTCGCGCCTGCGCATTGAAACTGGCCACTGAAGGCGCATCCGTCGTCATCAATTATCACGCGTCATCAGAAGGGGCCGAAAGTGCTGTTGCGACCATCACCGCAAATGGCGGCAATGCCATCGCTTGCCGGGGCGATATGACCTCCGCCGACGATGTGACAAGGCTGATCAGCCAGACAACGCAAACCTTTGGCAAACGGATCGACGTGTTGGTCCATGTGACCGGAGGGTTGGTGGCACGAAAGACCATTGCTGAAATGGACGTCGCGCATTGGAACAAAGTGATGGATTTGAACGCAACATCGTTCATGCGCGTTATCAAAGAAGTTCTGCCCCATATGTCGCGAGGAGGCGCCATTGTCGGGCTCGCGAGCCAGGCAGGTCGCGATGGCGGTGGCCCGGGCGCTGTGGCCTACGCGGCCTCAAAGGGCGCGGTGATGACCATGACCCGGGGCTTGGCGAAAGAGCTCGGACCGACGATCAGGGTCAATTCGGTTTGCCCCGGCATGATCGATACCGATTTCCACAACACCTTCACCAAAGACGAAGTGCGTAGTCATGTGGCGAACATAACGCCGCTCAAACGCGAAGGATCGTCAGAGGACGTGGCCAATCTGGTTGCGTATCTCGCATCAGACGAGGCTGCATTCATCACAGGCACCAACATCGACATCAACGGAGGTCTGCTCTTTTCGTAATCGGCTGCGGCCGGACCTCACACAACAGTTCATTATTCCAGGGAGGAAGACATGTACCAGAAACTTTCGAAAACATTTTTGGGGGCCATTGCGGCTGCATCTATGATTGGCGGCGCGGCTGCAGCCGCCGACTGGCGTGGATGGAACATCCACACGGACGGATACCCAAACACCATTGCGATGGATAAATTCGCAGAATTGTTGGCCGAAAAAACCGACGGTGAAATCACGCTTCAGATGTTTCATGGCGGCACCTTGGGAAGCCAGCCAGACGCCATCGAGCAGGTACGTCTCGGCGGATTGGAGATCGGTAATTTCAACCTCGGGCCAATTGGTCCCATCGCTCCCGAGGCAAATGTTGTCTCTCTGCCATTCATCTTCAAAGACGTACCGCACATGTTCCGGGTCCTCGAAGGTGAGGGCGGTAAGGCAATTGCAGCCGGCATGGCCGCGAAAGGCCTCGTGCCTCTGGCCTGGTATGACGCCGGCGCGCGCTCGTTTTATAACGGCGCAAAGCCCATCAACGCACCGGCGGATGTCGCTGGCATGAAAGTGCGTGTGATGAACAACGACCTCTACTCCGGGATGATCTCCGAGCTTGGGGGAAATCCGTCGCCCATGGCCTTTGCCGAAGTTTATCAGGCGCTCAAAACAGGCGTTGTAGATGGCGCGGAAAACAACTGGCCCTCCTACGAATCCACCGGTCACTTCGAGGTGGCGGGCTACTACTCCTTGAGCCAGCACCTGATCATTCCGGAATGCATCTGTATCAATGCAGATGTCTACAATGGGCTTTCTGACGAAATTAAAACCGCCGTAACAGAGGCCGCCCTGGAATCCGCGGAGACCCAGCGCCAGCTTTGGGCAGAACGCGAAGCCACCAGCCGCAAGATGGTGGAAGACGGCGGTGTTGCCGTCAATGTGATCGCGGACAAGGGCCCGTTTCAGTCAGCCATGGCACCCGTCTACGAGACATATCTGTCAAGCAATCCTGACCTGCGGCCGCTCGTCGAGTTGATCCAGGCCACTGACTAAGCCTGACAAAACCCCACGCGCCCGCCGATGTAGGTCGGGCGCGTGGCATGCGGGGAGTTTTCAGATGTTTCGAACCCAACTACAAAGAGATACGTCGCGGCTCCTATCGCTTTTCGAAACGGTTTTAGATGCGATTGCATATGGTTGCCGCATTATCACCGGCGTTTCACTGGTTGTCTTGACGGTGATTTTCGGGTGGCTGGTCTTCGGTCGATACGTGCTCAACGCCACGCCGACCTGGGTTGAGCAAGCCGCACTATTGCTGGTCATGATCATCGCCTTTCTAGGTGCTGCGGTTGGCATCCATGAAAACACACATCTCTCCGTGACCGCGTTTCGAAATCCACTCCCAGATCGCCTGCGACAGGCGTTGATTGTGCTGAGCGATCTGCTCCTCGCGGGCTTCGGAATTCTGATGCTTTGGCAGGGCGCCAAACTCACACTGTTCAAATGGGGGTCCCAAATACCGTTGATCCAGCTGCCCGAAGGTCTGCGCTCACTGCCGCTGACTGTTGGCGGAGCACTGATCCTGCTTTTCACTCTGGGGCACTTGATGCGCCTGATGCTCGGTCGCGACACCCGTAGCGCTAAAATTCAGTAGGAACTAGGAATGGGGCTTTTCGTTCTCCTCGGCATGTTCGCGATTTGCGTTGTCATTGGTGTGCCTGTGGCCTTCGCTCTTGGCATCTCCGCGATCGCGGCCTTTTGGTATGAAGGTTTGCCACTGATGATCGGGTTCCAACGGATCATCTCGGGCATCAATGTCTTTTCGCTGATGGCTATCCCTTTCTTTATCTTCGCCGGAGAGCTGATGTTTCATGGCGGCATAGCAGCGCGGCTCGTTCGTTTTGCCTCTGCTGCCGTTGGGGCCGTTCGCGGGGGTCTTGGCATCGTCAATGTGTTCTCTTCGATGCTCTTTGGCGGCATCTCGGGTTCGGCAGTAGCCGATATCTCGGCACTAGGGTCCATTTTGATCCCGGTCATGAAGGAAAAAGGCTACGACGCCGATTATGCCGTCAACGTAACGGTCACCTCTTCGATTGCGGGCATCGTCATCCCCCCAAGTCACAACATGATCATTTTTGCCATCGCTGCGGGGGGTGGTATCTCGATCTCCAAGCTGTTCCTTGCCGGCGTTCTGCCGGGCATCCTGATGTGCCTCTGTCTCGCGGTCGCGGCCTACATCGTCGCGGTCCGCAGAGGTTACCGGGCGGAGACTTTTCCGGGATGGCAGGCGCTGGCCATCAGCTTCGTCGCCGCGGTTCCGGGCCTCTTCACAGCGGTGATAATTGTGGGCGGCGTACTCTCCGGGATCTTCACGGTCACTGAATCAGGTGCCTTTGGTGCAATCTACGCATTTGTCGTCACGCTGCTGATCTACCGAAGCATTACCTGGCGTACATTCTGCGTGGCAGTATCTCAATCCGTGCGAACGACCGGCATGGTGATGATCCTGATCGCCTGTGCCGGCGCTTTTGCCTATATGCTCACCTTTTACAGGGTGCCTGATCAAATGGTGTCCTTGCTGACGGGAATGACCGAAAATCCCATTCTCATTCTCCTGATGATCAATGTCGTGTTGCTGGTTCTTGGCATGATCATGGACATGGCCGCCCTTATCCTGATTTGCACGCCAATCTTCCTGCCAGTCGCAAACAGCCTTGGCATAGACCCGTTGCAATTCGGAATGATTATGATGGTCAACCTCGGACTGGGCCTGTGCACACCACCTGTTGGAGCTTGCCTGTTTGTCGGATGTGCGGTCGGCAAACTGCCGATGGAAAAAGCCGTCAAAACCATCTGGCCATTCTATCTGGCCATCTTCAGCGCCCTCATGATGATCACCTTCATCCCGGCGATCTCGCTTACCATGCCCCGATTGCTTGAGTGACGCGTGTGGGTCGCCTCTGCGGGACCGGGTTCTCAATTCATATGATGTCTGGGCAACTTCATCGGCTGGAATACTGCCAATCCAGCTGGCCTCGCAATTTTACAAGCCGCTGATAATCCCCAAAACGAACAAACCAACGAAGAATAACCCGATATAGCTGCAAACGCGCATGAACTTGCTCCAGCCATCCAGCGCACCCCAAGGCCGTTTTTCCGGCTTGGCGCCACTTTGGGCATGATGTGAGGTCTTTTCATCTCCGCTTTGGCGCTGGGTCGCGGTTTTCTTTGCGGTCTTCATGGTCGAGGAAATTGTCTCACTCGTGCCAGCCTTGATATGAGCAAACTTGCGTCCAAGCTTCATGGCCGGAGACTCGTCTGACGTAGAATGCTTTTTTTGCGCGTCATCCTGAGGCCGCTTGGTTGTGACCAGTCGATCCCATTCATCAAAGAAAAGGCCCGGCTTGAAGTCACCTTCAAGATGGGTTTGCAGCAACTGGAAACACCGACGCTGCACCGAATTCATCTGATCTAGATTGAGCTTCAGAAGCCCGTTCAAGCTGTCTGACTGACCTTCGGAAAGGGTTCCATCGTGTTGCAGGTCATTGACCTGTTTGCGCATGCGCCGTGCCAGATCACGATGTGGATGCAGCCCGGTTTTGCGCAGGGAAACGGCACCGATGCCCGAGAAATTGAACTTTTGTGGCTTTTGCAGATGCTCGGCCTGCATCTGTTCTTCCAGATAGTCAAACAGCTCGCGGGTATCGACCGATCCATCGCCGTTGCGGTCGGCAGCACCCTTGAGCCCGTCAAGCAGATGCTTTGTGAAGACGCCGTGCCGGTACCCTTGCTCCTCGCGAGCCACCTGGGTGCTTGTGGCCGAGGTCATCACAAGCGTGCGACTGCTTGCCCCCAGTTCCATCTTGAGTTGCTCTCCTAGAGCCGAGCGCGGGGCTTCCTCTCCAGCAGCACCGGCATAGCAACAATCAAGGATGACCAGTCGCGCACGTGCCGGCGCCTGCTCGATCACATCCAGCAGATTTCCATATTTCATCGCCGTGGAATGAACGAGACCGGCGCGCGTATCAGCAAAAGCAAGATGGAGCTTTTGATTGCGCACCAACCCATGGCCCGCATAATAGACCAGCACAAGGTCATCACGGCGGGTCCCAGCCGTTATCTCTTCGATACGGGTCAGAGCCGCCATATGATTGCCCTTGGTAATCAGCTCAACGTGATCGAACTGCTCCCCGGTCTCTCCCTGCAGCAGATTATGCAGGGCTGTCGCGTCGTTCCGGGCGTAACTCAGATCCTCAAGCTCCGGGTCCTTGAAACGGTCCATTCCGATAACAATTGCGGTTTTTTGTCCGCTCCGCCGTGCTTGAGATGTCTTTCGCCCCGGTTCGAATGGCCGAACAGGTTCTACCTCTGGCATTGTTGCCTCATCAAAGGACGTTGGCGCTTCGGCAAAACCGGGCGTCAATCGCGACAAAATATCAAAAACACGCTTTTCGCTGAAATTCTTGGCGTTAAATATGACTTCCGCACCATCTTCTGCGCGTAGCTGGAACGACACGCTCCTTTCCCGCAGCACATAGGCTTTGAGAACGCCAACAAGAGCGGATACCGCTGCTGACTGCCCGACTTCGATCCAAAGCTGCGGATCCAACAGCAGTTCAAACGCCCGCTCCCCGGTCGCAGGTAGCCGCGTCGCGCGCGTGGAGCTTACACCAGCTGTTTCGTTCAAATCACTGTTGAGCCGTTCCAAGAATTTGGACAAGGCTTCATCGTCAAGTGCTGAAGACTGAACATCAAGTTTGAGTGTCATAACAAAACCACCCGGGACAATAAATAAACATAATAATGGGGTAAATAGTGCAGCAGCAGGACTGCCCGCGTCAATAGCGGTGTTCCCGTACTCCGTGTGGCGACAGGTTGATACATGTTTTGATGTAACCGGCGCATGCAGATACCGCACATCGCCTACGCTTTAGCTTCGCCTAAGCCGTCCCCAATTTCTGCACCTCGGCATCTTCGCAGGAGGTCACTTGCTCCGCAATGGCACGGGTGCCGTTTGTGCAATTCTACCATATGGTGTTCAGATCAGAACCACGGGCCGCAATCGGCTTTGGAGATCAAAAAGCGACGCGATCTCCACCCTTAAGACCAAGAATTTCGCGGGCCTCATCCGGTGTCGCGACTTCACAACCCAAATCCTCTACGATGCGCCGTATTTTTGCGACCTGCTCCGCGTTGCTGTCCGCCAGTTTCCCGCGCGAAATGAACAGGCTGTCTTCCAGTCCGACACGTACGTTGCCTCCCATCTGGCTGGCCGTTGCACCAAGTGTCATCTGCGCACCCCCTGCCCCGAGCACAGACCAGCGGTAATCATCACCAAAGAGCCTGTCAGCCGTGCGCTTCATAAACACCAGATTGTCGACCTCGGGGCCGATCCCGCCCAGGATGCCAAAGATGAACTGGATAAATACGGGCGCTTTGAAAAGCCCAATGTCCATGCAGAACCTCAGATTGTAGAGATGTCCAACGTCGTAGCACTCATGTTCAAATTTGACATCATGGGGCGCAAGCGTGTCGGCCGCTTCCTTGATGTCCCGGAACGTATTGCGAAAAATATTCCTGTCTGAATTCTTGACGTAGTCTTTTTCCCAATCGAACTTCCAATCCTCATCCTTGTAACGCCCCGCGAGAGGGTGAAACGAGAAGTTCATCGACCCCATGTTCAGGGAACACATTTCGGGCGAAAAGGTCTTTGCTGGCGTGACCCGGTCTTGGATGGAAAGGCTCAGCGATCCACCGGTCGAAATATTCACGACGGCATCCGTCGCCTGTTTGATCCGCGGCAGAAACGGCTTGAAGTCGTTGACGTCGACAGATGGGGCACCGGTCTCATTGTCACGCGCGTGCAAGTGAAGGATTGACGCCCCCGCCTCTGCCGCATCCAGAGCTTGCAGGGCAATATCGTCATAGGTGAAGGGCAAAGCGTCCGACATGGTGGGCGTGTGAATAGCGCCCGTTACCGCGCAGGTGATGATCGTCTTGCGTTTCTGTTTGACCATGGGTCAGCCTTTCTTCGAAGGATGGGTTGTCTTGACACGGAAACTCAAGGGAAAGAGCTCGATGTCAAAGCGGCCGCGGATCAAGCCCCAGATACCGTTTGGTGCTTTCAGCATGATCACAATTGCGACGACGCCTAGGACGATGAGGTAGATCGTGCCGAGATCCGCAAGTGTTTCGCGCAGAACAAAGAAGATCAAAGTCCCAATGATGGGTCCTTCAATTGTGCCGATCCCACCGATCACAACGATAAAGATCACGAAGGCCGTCCAGTCATTGACCGAAAACGCAGCATCCGGCGAGATACGAAGTTTTTGCAGGAAGATCAGCGCGCCGATCATGGTCGTCAGCGCAGCGGTTACGACATAAACAACGAACTTCGTGCGCCAGATGTCGATGCCAAGCGATCCCGCCGCTAACTCATTGTCACGAATGGCGGTCAGGGCCAGCCCGTTGCGTGATCGCAAAAGCAGATATACGGCCGCGATGACAATGACCGTTGACCCAAGGGCCAGCCAATAGCTCAGATGTTCGCGACCCGACCGCGAGGCCGCCAGTGATTTCACGATGCCCACCGGCAGCGATGATCCGGACCCGCCCCCCAGTGCGGAGACCTGGGCAAAGGACAGGCGGAAAACCTCGGCGATGACCCATGTGCCGATGGCGAAATAGGCACCCCTCAGTCGGAATATCAAAAGCGCAACCGGCACGGCCACGAGCGCGCCAAGAACCCCCGCGAGGGCGACCGCCCCAAGCGGATGGATACCGCCGAAGATGGTCAGCGCAAAAAGCATGTAGCCGCCAAAACCGACATAGGCCTGCTGCCCGACCGAGACGAGGCCCGCGTATCCAGCCATCAGGTTCCAGAGGCTGGCGAGGGCGAGGTAGAGAAACAACTCCCCCATCAGGCGCATGTCTGCTCGTCCCGCCCACCACGGGGCGGCGATTAAAACGATCAGGAACAGGGCGCCAATTACGGCAGCAGCCTTAGCGGCCCGAGATGTGCGGGTGACGTGGAGATTTGACAAGTTCATCCGTTGATCCTCGGGAACAGCCCATTGGGACGCAGGGCAAGGATCACCAAAAAGGCGATATGACCCGCCAGAAGTTGCCAACCCGGGTCGATCTTTGCGCCGATGGCCTGCGCAACGCCGAGGATCACGCCGCCCACAAGGGTTCCCCAAAGATTACCAAGCCCACCAATGATGACGGCCTCAAACCCGAAGATCAGGCGACTGCCACCTATCGAAGGGTCAAAGCTGGTACGAATCCCCAGCATGATGCCGGCGATGGCCGTCACACCCAGGGCAAGCGCCATGGCAAGGCCAAAGATGTGGCGCCGGTTCAGACCCATGAGTTGCGCGATTTCCTGATTGTCCGACGTGGCCCGGAAAGCGCGACCAAGGGCTGTGCGATAGAAAGTCCATTGCAACGCGGCAATCACGGCGATGGCGATTCCGAAGGTCAACAGCGGCAGCAGGCCCATTGACAGACTTCCGACGGCAACGCTGGCCGTTTCCAACGCACCCGCGTTCAGCTTTTGTGGATCGGCGGAGTAGGTTTCCAGAAGCGCGTTTTGAATAATCACCGATAGCCCAAAGGTCACGAGCAAGGGCGGCAGGATATCTTTGCCCAATGTCTGGTTCAGGATACCGCGTTGGAGCACGTAGCCAAAAGCAGCCATGATCGGCACAACAACGATCAGGGCAAGCAGGGGATGTAGCCCAAGAACAGTCGTGACCGATAGACCCAGATAGGCACCCAATACAATCAAATCGCCATGGGCGATATTCACCAGACGCATGACCCCGAAAATCAGCGACAGGCCAGCTGCAAACAGCGCGTAAAGACCGCCCAGTAATGCGCCTTGTACGATGGCATTGACCCACTCCATGTTACGCAACCCCAAAGTAGGCGCGCGAGATGTCCTCGCGGGCAATGGTGGCAGATGTCCCTTCCAGTGAGACGCGCCCCTCTTGCAGGCAATAGAAACGCGATGAAACGGCAAGTGCCTTGGTAATATCCTGCTCCACGATGAGCGCGCTCATACCTTCCCCGATGATGCCAGGCAGGGCGGCATAGATGTCCTTGATGATGATCGGCGCCAGCCCGAGGCTGATCTCGTCGAAGAGGATCAGGTCCGGGTTGGCCATGAGGGCGCGGCCAATGGCCACCATCTGCTGTTGACCGCCTGACAGCGACGTCGACTGTTGGTGGCGACGTTCCTCCAGAATGGGAAAGAGCTTGTAGATGGCAGGCAAGGACCAAGGGCCCTTACGGCCAATCTGGCCACCGATGATCAGGTTCTCCTCGACCGACAGCGACGGGAAGAGTTGTCGCCCCTCGGGCACGAGGGCAATGCCCCTTGCTGCGACTTCATCTGCCCTGAGCGCACCGATGTCCTCACGCCGATAGCGCACCATCTCTGGCCTGTTTTGCGTCAGGCTCGAGACTGACCGCATCAGGGTGGTCTTGCCCGCGCCATTGGCCCCGATGATCGCAAGGACTTCGCCCTCTGCAACCTCCAGATCAATGCCGTAAAGAGCCTGAAAATCGCCGTAGAACGCATTCAAGCCTTGGAGCGTCAGAATTGGGTCAGGCATCGGCTTCGATCCCCAGATATATTTCCTGAACCTCGGGGCTTTCCATGATGGCCTTGGGTGCGCCTTCCGCGATCTTCCTGCCAAAATCGATCACGATCAGCCTGTCGACGACGGCGAGCAAAGCATGCACAACATGCTCGATCCAGATGATCGTCACGCCACGCGCATGGATGTCCCGGATGGTCTGTATGAGCGCGCCGCATTCCGCTTCTGTCAAACCACCCGCGATCTCATCCAGCATCAAAAGCTTAGGTCTGGCGCAAAGTGCGCGCGTCAGTTCCAACCGCTTCCGCCCCAATAGTGTGAGGCCTCCCGCGAGTGTGTTGGCACGGTCCAGCAACTCGGTTTGATGCAGCACGTCGAGGCAGAACTGTTCCGCCGCTCTCCCCTGCATTCCACCTGCCTGCGTGGCCGCGATCATCGCGTTTTCAAACACTGTCATGCCCGAAAAGGGCTGCGGCACCTGAAAGCTGCGGGCCATTCCGGCACGGCAGCGCTTGGCAGCGCTGCTTCTCGTCACGTCACGCCCGTCAAAGAGGATTCTGCCAGAGTTCGGCGACAATGTTCCGGTGATCAGGTTGAACATTGATGTTTTCCCGGCACCATTGGGACCGATCACACCAAGCGCCTCACCCGACTGAACATCGAAACTGAGCGCGTCAGCCACGGTCACGGCACCAAACGCCTTGGAAATCTGATCGAGTTGTAAAAATGCTGCCATGATTCCTCGTCTTTACATACGCGCGGCATCCGAAATCACAGCCGCTGCACGGATCGTTAGGACAGAAGTTTCAGATCCCCAGTGATCGGAATGGTGGCCGCTGCCGCATTGGCTACGATCTTCAGATCGAGCACATCGCCTTCCCGCTGCCATTGACCGGCAACCAGGGGGGTCTTGGTCACGTTGTTGATCGGCCCGTTTGCCCAATTCACATTTCCGGTGATCGTATCCAGATCCGTGAACGCAATTGCCGAAACGATTGCAGCAGGATCATCCAAATCCTCGGCCCGTTTGATCACATCGGCAACCACCTCGAAGAGCGCATGTTTGAACCCGATGGGTTGGGTCCAGGGCCGCCCGGAGGCTGCCGTGTAGCCATCCGCCAGATCTTTGGAAGTTGCCCCGGTAAGCGATGAACTGAAGGGATGGTTGGGTGACCACCAGACCTCGGAGGTCAGCCCGTCGCCACGCGTGCCAAGAGCCTCGATAACAGATGGGAAAAGCAGCGCTTTGCCGATGGTCACGACCTTCGGTGTGAACCCTTGCTGAGCTGATTGTGCCCAGAAGGTCGCGAAATCTGGCGGGATCATATTGCCGGTAACAATCTCGCATCCGGCAGATTTGAACGCTGCGATCTGATTGCTGAAGTCATCTGAAAGCGGCTGGAAACGTCCGGGATCGACCAGATTGTAACCTGCCGCAGCAAGCGGTTTGGGCAGGCCAAGTTCGGCATCTCCCCAGGCATTCCCGTCCGCATCATTGGGGAAAAGGCCGCCAATGTTCTTGGCGACGCCGCTCTTGCCCCACATGTCAAGAAACGCGCCGATTACGTCCTCCAGCCCCCAGAAGAAGTGGTAGGTGTTCTCAAACCCTTCGCCCGGCACACCATTGCGCCCGAAGAAATAGGGTTGCCACGGGCAGTCCGTGGTGATGCAAGGGACTTCGTTGATTTCCGCCTGATCCGACACCGGGTTAACGGTGTCGGGCGTCGAAGCCGCCACAATCAGGTCAACCTCGTCGCCAAGGATCAGATCAGCGGCCACCTCAGCGGCACGGTTCGGGTTCGACTGGCTGTCCTTTGAAATGATCTCGACAGTATAGATCTTGCCATTGTTTTCCAGACCCGCAGCGAAGGCTTGATTGATGGCTTCGAGCACGTAGTCGTCGGCTTCCGCAAACCCCGCCAGAGGTCCGGTGCGCGGACTGACGTGACCGACCTTGATGACCGGATTGGCGGCATAGGCGCGGGTGCTGGTCAGAGCAGCGGGGGCCGCAAGTGTCAGAGCACTGCCCGCCAGGAACCGCCGGCGCGACCATGATGTGATCTTCGTTGTCATATCTTCCTCCCTTATCCGGTAGTTTAACCGGTTTATTGCAGCGTCAGTCGAGAAGAATCCCGTCCAGACGCTTGAGATGCCGGGCCACACGCTGGCGCACCGCTTCGGCTTCATCCTCTGTCCAACTGCGAAATCCCTGCCCCGACTTCATGCCAAGCCGCCCCTGTGCGACAAGCTTGGCAAGATAGGGTGAAGGAGCCCGTCGGCTCTCCAAATCACACAGAACGTTTTCGTGGATATCCAGCGTCAGATCAGTGCCCACAAGATCGGCGTTCTCCAAAGGTCCCAGTATCGCAAGTCTGCGCCCGAAACTTGATTTGATGACAGTATCAACAGCCTCCGCGTCGCATATGCCATTTTCTACGAGGCTGACCGCCTCGCGCCAAAGCGCGTGCTGCAACCGGTTACCGATGAAACCGGGCACATCCTTCTGGACGCGTACAGGCGTCTTTCCAGCGTCATCCAGTAGAGCGATCATCTCTTTCGCGGCTTCATCATCGGTCCATTCGGTACAGACGACTTCCACCAGCGGGATCATATGGGGCGGGTTCCACCAATGAGTGCCAAGTGCACGGGTCTTGAGACGTAACCCGCTCATGATCCGGCTGATGGGCATCACTGAGGTATTGGACGCCAGAATGCAGGTTTCAGGCGCATGCTCTTCAATCTCTGCAAAGATCCTTTGCTTCAGTGCCAGCTTTTCCGGCGCGGCTTCAAATACGAATTCAGCGTTCCGAACTGCCGCCGCAATCGAGTTCGACACTTCGATCTTCTTGAGGATTTTCGCGATACGGTCGTCTGTTTCGCCAAGCGCCCGCAGGCTTTCTGAGATCCGACGAGAGACACTTTCCCGGGCATCTTCATTCGGATCGGTGAGGCAGACGTATTGTCCGGCGCGCGCCAGTGTCAGCGCAATGCCGTGGCCCATAAGACCCGCACCAATCACAGCAGTTTGACAGTTCTTCCTCATTGATCAGCCCGCCGTATATCCGCCATCGGCATAAAGAATATGCCCGGTGTAGAAATCAGACGCCTTTGACGCGAGAAACAAAAGAGGTCCGGCAAGATCCTCCGGTTCTCCCAAGCGACCTTTGGGCACGCGTGCCAGAAAGCCATCCCGCACTGCCGTTGCCTCGGGCGTGTCTTCGAACATCCACGCGGTGAGTGGCGAGCGGAACACCGTGGGCGCAATGGCGTTCGCCGTGATCCCGGTGGGGCCGAGCTCGCAGCCAAGCGCCTTGGTCATACCGTCCACCGCCGCCTTTGACGCGCAATAGGCTGTGTAGCCTGCCGGATGGCCCAAGAGGCCGCGGGCGGAGGAGACAAAGACGATCTTGCCGCCTGTGCCCTGCGCTTTCATCTGACGGGTCGCCGCCCGCGCAATCAGCCAGGATTGCGTGACATTGGCGTCCATGACGTTGTCGAACGTCTCAGGTTCCATGTCGTCGATCTTGGCAACTTTGTTCATGCCCGACGCCACCACCAGAATGTCGAGGCGGCCAAAGGTCCTGACGGTTTCATCCACCATCTCTGCACAGGCTTTCTCGTTCTCGGGGCGGGCGTTTACTTGGTGGACTTCACCGGCGCATAATTTGGCGACATCGGCCAGCGCATTGGCATTGCCCGCCGCGAGCACCACCTTACAGCCCGCACCCGACAGGCATTGCGCCGCGACCGCGCCAAAAGCCCCCGAGGCCCCGGTGATCAGCGCCACCTTGCCTTTCACGTCGAACATCGAAAGTGGATTATCGAGCGCCATGGGTTTACTCCGGTCGTTTGCCATCGGGATACGGGATCACGACCAGCATTTTGCAAATATGGTTGGACTTGTTCTCGATGCGACGAAGCTCGCCCGGGGCTATCGTGCAACTGTCCATCGCGCTCAGTATCGTCTCTGCGCCATCGACCTCGACGGTCATCTCCCCTTCGAGAACAATATAGACTTTTTCGAAGGACGTGCTGTCCGGGCCCGCACCGCCGCCGGGCAGGAATTGCGAGAACCCGACCCATTGGTTTTCCGGCCCGCCCTCTTCGAACCCCTGCAGGCGCAAGCCCGCGACCCCCCAATGGTTGGGGGCGTCATAGGGCTCTGCCTCGGAGAAACGCTTGAGATGCATCAGAAGGCCTCTCCGGCTTCGATGCGGTAGGCCTGCGCCGTGTCGGTGATCGCAACCAGGCGGATGATACACCCGTCGCCGCGGTCCCAGTTCCAGGGGAAAAAGGCAAAGGTCACCCGTTTGCCGGTCACCGCATCGAGATCGCCGCCGACGTTTTCAATACCAAGAATACCGTTCGAGAACAGCGTGTTGTGGACGGGTTCCCATTCGGGGAAGTCATCTTTCCAGTCGTTGCCGCCGGACCATTCCTTATATTCCGCCTCCAGATGCGGCAGGATCGGGCCATTGCGCTGCGGGCCGATTGCGGTGGCCAGCGGATGGTCGTTGGCCTGGGTATCGTGGCCCACCACCTTGACGCCTTTTTCCACCATCCAATCGGCGGCGGATTGCACCAGACCGGGGCAGTAGGCAAAGTAATCACCATCTTCATATTGCTTGTGCCAGCCGGTGTTGATGATCAGCACGTCGCCCTTGCGGATCGCATGACCACAGGCCTGCTCCAGATCATCACCGGTGATCGATTCCCATTTCTTCTTCGGGATCGACACAACAAGGCCGGACCCAAAAAAATGCGGCAGCGGCACCTCGTCGATAAAAGGTGTGCCCTGCACCACATGCGCGGGGGCGTCGATATGGGTGGTCACATGCATCGTCGTCGTGATGGTCTGGCTCAGCACTCCCGATTTCGCCATGTAGTGCTTGCGCTCGATGGCGACGTCTTTGAAATAGGGCCAGTTCGGGCATTGATAGCCGAACCGGTGGCTGAGGTTCACAAACTCCAGCCCCATGTCGTTGTTGTCATTTGCCTGAAACTCAATACCGCGGATTTCCACCATGGATACATGTCCTCTGTTCGCTGCCGGGGCAGTGTTAGTTGGTTTTTAAAGGTTCGATTGGGCCTCCCAGCCTAATTGAATATTTTGATACACATGCATCGCATTACGGTCAACATATAATTACAATGCGGCCTTACTGTATCGCAATGCGGTTATTTGCTTGACACCAGACGCAGCAGAAGTAAGACCAAGAAAACGACAAACCTCACGGAGACCCTATGAGAACTGAAGAAATCGAAAGCGGTCGGAGTGGCATTCAGGTAATTTCACGTGCAGCGACGATACTGCGCAGCCTCAAGGAACACCCGGAAGGCCTGAGCCTCGGGCAAATCGCTTCTGAAGTTGGGTTGCCACGCTCAACAGTCCAGAGAATCGTCGGCGCGCTTCAGACTGAGCGGTTGTTGATTTCGAATGCATCAGGCGGCGGCGTCAGATTGGGGCCAGAACTTGGCGCGCTGGCGCAGGCCGCTCGCTATGATACCGCAGAGCGTTGCAGAGCATTGCTCAGCGATTTGACACAAGCGACGGGTGAAACGTCAGATCTATCCGTTCTTCGCGGTGATAAGATGATTTTCATTGATCAGGTGCCGGGCACGCACCGTTTGCGCACCGTGTCCTCAGTCGGCGAAGTCTTCCCGATCACCACAACCGCAAACGGTCGCGCCTGTCTTGCAAAATTGCCCCGTGACGTCGCACTGAAGCGTGCCAGCGCCGAAGCCGGCCGCAATGGCATTGACCTCGATCTGAACGAATTTGGCAGGTTACTTGATCATGTTGCGCAAACCGGTCTTGCCTATGACAACAATGAGCACTCAGACGGTATTTCGGCGGTAGGGTTCGCGTTTGAAGACTGGACCGGCGAATTGCACGCCATATCCGTACCGGTCCCCACGACACGTTTCCTGAGACAACAACCAGAGATCGAAGCCGCTGTACGGCGTTCGGCAAGCGCCGTCGAGAAGGTCATGCAAGGCGGGCGCGGGAGATAGACCGGCACCCGACCTCCAGACGCAAAGCCGAAAAGGAATAGATGTGCGACGCTTGTAATGGCCCGCAAAGGCCAGGCCAAGCATCAGGATCGAGAACATTTTCGGATCAGATATTGCGATTAACTTTAGCTCCGTGACGGGCTTCGGAAGAAAAGCCGGGCCCGAGGCAGTAAAATTCCCTTGACACAAAGTCGTCAATTTTATTAGTTCGGAAGGTAGACGAACTAATCTGCGAGCTAAACCTTGAGCGATATTTCGGCGATTTCGAGACGCGTGACGACCAGCACTATCGTGCAGGCAATCACAAGCTATGGGCCTATTTCCCGTGCCAGCGTTGCCAAGATGACCGGGCTTTCCAAACAGACAGTTTCAGAAGTTGTCTCTCGGCTGGAAAGCGATGGCTGGGTGCAAACCGTCGGCCGAACCGAAGGCAACATCGGGCGTCGTGCGGTTGTCTACGAAATCGTCCCTGACGCTGCATTCGTGGCAAGTGTTGATCTTGGAGGAACAAAGGTACGTGTCGCGCTGTGTAATTTGTCCGGTACAGTGGTCGTGGAGACATCCGAACCAACCGACGTCAAAGGTGGTGAGGCAGTCGTGGATCAGATTGCAAGGCTGATCATCAACGTCGCCGATACAAAAAAGCTACCAACAGAAAAAATCCGCATCGCTGTTATTGGCGTACCCGGGGTCCTGGAAGCAAAAACCGGCCATATCAGGATGGCTCCAAACATCGCAGACATTGACACGCTGAATTTTCCCGACCTGCTCGAGAAACGACTGGGCGTTGAAGTTGTTGTGGAAAATGACGTTAATCTGGCCGCTTTGGGCGAGCACTGGATGACACAGCGCACCGACCGCGACGATCTTGCTTTTGTCTCGGTGGGCACCGGGATCGGTGCGGGCCTAGTGGTTGGCGGCGAGCTGGTCAGGGGTGCAACAGGCGCTGCGGGCGAAATCGGATTTCTTCCCTTCGGCGCTGATCCGCAGGAAGATGAAAGCCTCAGCATCGGCGCACTGGAGCGTGTCACTGCAACCTCGGCGATCACTACTTTTTACCAACAGCAAACGGGCCGCTCTCTGACAGTGCCAGAAATTTTTGAGGCCGCTTCAGAGGGGGATACAATCGCCAAAGAAGCATTGGGGCACGCTGCGCGACACATCGCACGCGCCGTTGTTGCGATCTGTTCGATTGTCGACCCCTCCTGTGTGGTGCTCGGGGGATCCATCGGCGCACGCTCTGAACTAATGGAATTGATTGAACCTGAGATTATGAAGTGTTTCCCAAGACCGATCACCCTGGAGCCTTCCGCTTTGGGCAGCCACGCGGCACTTGCGGGTGCAACCGCCGTCGGATTGTCACGTTTACACATTGCTGTTTTTGCGAAGGGCTTGCCCGGCACCAAGATCGACGTCCCCTCCCCCGAACTAAAGACGTTTCAGCAAGGTGCTGCATGACTCTGCCAGAGATGGAACAAAAGCTGATCCAAATTCAGGACGCTGAAGCTGATCTGGCACTTTTGCGAGACGCGATAGGGCATGAAAGCGTCACGGGAAATGAGGCTGCATTCGCGTCTTTTTTGATGAACCAACTAAGTGATTTGGACATGTCAACTGGTATGGAGGCTTTCCTCCCTGGACGGCCCAATACCTGGGGGGTGCGAGAAGGTCTTGGCGACGGGCCACATTTGATGTTTGTCGGCCATACCGACACCGTGCATGTCCGTGGATGGTCTGAACACTGGAAAGGACAGCCCCAGGAAAATCCTTGGGCAGCATACCAAAGTGATGACGAGATATGGGGACGTGGTGCCTGCGATCTCAAGGGAGGTATTTGCGCTGCAATCGCAGCACTACGCTTGCTTGATCGATCTGACGTCAAACTGTCCGGTACAATCAGCTTTGCCTTCGTCGGAGACGAAGAAAGCGGGGAGCCCGGAACCGGGGTCAGCGCCGGTGCCAAGGACCTCGTCGCGCGCATCAAGGCCGGGCAGGTCAAAAAACCTGATTTTGCGGTCTATGTCGAACCAACGACGCTGGACGTCTATACGGCCCAAATTGGGTTCCTAATCGCCGAAATCACAGTGACTGGCCGCTCGGCCTACTTCGGAACCCCCGAAGACGGCGTCGATGCGCTGAAGGCAACAGGTGAAATCCTCGCGTCGCTCTGGCAACTAGACGCCGCCTTCGCCAGCGGCACGAAACATGACCTCGTTGGATCCTCGGGGCTTTTGGTCACCGAAGTTGTTGGCGGGGGATACATCGCTGTTCCGGGGGAGTGCAAAATCTCGCTGATCCGCAAGCTGCGCCCCGAAGAAGATCTCGACCATGCGGTGACAGAGTTGGAGACCGTGCTTGCGGAAACCACACTGGACGAAGAAATCTCGATCAGTATCAACTATCCTGCAGGAAGAGATCACCCCTGCGGCGGCTCACCTGTTGAAATTGATCCGGACCATCCATCGGCGCTGCTGCTCGCGGATTGTATCGGAAGCACTCATAGCGGCGGCGGCGCAATCGGCGGCGCGCCCTATTGGTCAGAGACGCCATTTCTGGTGAATACGCTTGGATGCCCGGCAGTTTACTGCGCGCCCGGCGACATCAGCTTCGCCCATACTTTCGAGGAACGCATCAGCGTCGAAGAATATCTGGCGGCAGTTCGCGCCTTTGCCCTGTTTATCGCGCGCTATTGCGGCACCTGTAACTGAAAACCAACCGGGAGGATAAAATGAGAAGAGAGCTATTGAACCTAGTGATTGGCCTGACGTTGACGCTGGCAGGCGGGCCACTCTTTGCGCAGACCATTGGTCCCGGCGGTGAAACCGCCACGCCCACGGCCGAAATTACGGTCCCCAAAAACAGCATGGAAAAGCTGAAAGCCGAAGGTCACACCGCCGCGCTGCTTTGGCATGATCAATCGGATTTCGTGAACGCTGTGACCGCTGGTGCCACCGATGAATTTGCCCGTTTCGGGATCGAAGTTGTCGCGACAACAAGTGCCGGGTTTGATGCGGCAAAACAACGAAGCGATATCGAAACCGCCTTGATCAAAGACCCCAGTATTATCCTGTCGCTGCCCCTCGATCCGGTAACATCCGCAGCGGCGTTCAAGGAAGCAAAAGAGAGTGGTGTAAAGCTGGTCTTCTTGTCCAACCTGCCAGCTGACTATCAGCACCCGGGCGATTATGCTGCAATCGTGACGGATGATCTTTTCCAGATGGGCAAGCAGGCAGCCGATGCGCTGGCTGCCTCAATGGGTGAGACCGGAACCGTTGGTTGGATTTACCACGACGCGGCTTACTATGTGACCAACCAGCGGGATAACGCTTTCAAGACTACGATCGAAAACGATTACCCCAACATGTCCATCGTCGCCGAACAGGGCATCAGCGATCCCGCCCGCGCAGAGGAGATCGCCAATGCGATGTTACTGCGAAACCCCGATCTGGGCGGCATCTATGTCACCTGGGCCGGACCGGCTGAAGGCGTTCTGGCGGCTCTGCGCGCAAATGGAAATACAACAACAAAGATTGTGACCCTTGATCTCTCCGAACCAGTTGCTCTGGATATGGTCAACGGCGGAAACGTCGCCGCGATTGTGGCCGACGAGGCTTACGAGCTTGGCCGCGCGATGGCTGCGGCAGGCATCCTTGATCTGTTGGGGCAAGAGGTGCCGCCGTTCATTGTGGCGCCCGCCGTGACAGTGACCGCAGACAACGTTGTGGATGGTTGGAAACAGTCGCTCAACATCGAAGCGCCCGAGAGCGTCAGATAGCAATTTTCTCCCTGCGGAGGAGACCGGGCGGTATCGGTCTTCTCCACCTCATCTCAATTGGACATCGGATCATGGAACGTCTTAGATCGCGGTCAATCGGCACGGACATTCAACAGTGGATCGTCTATATCGGGTTCTTGGCGATCTTCCTGTTTTTCGCGCTAACCCTACATGACGATGGGTTTCTGACACAACGCAACCTGACCAACATCATCTTGCAGACTGCGCCTGCGACGATCATGGCAGTCGGCCTCGTCTTCGCTCTTTCCGCCGGAGAGATCGATCTTAGTTTTGGATCAATTGTTGCCGTGGCCGCATTGTCGGCGGCCGTCACAATGCAACACTACCCGATGCCGATCGGCGTAATCGCCGGCCTTGCTGCGGGCGTTTTCATTGGGGCCTTCAACGGTGTCCTTGTTGCCTATCTCAAGCTACCGTCCTTTCTGGTGACCCTTGCAACAATGGGGCTTTTTGCAGGGATCGCGCGGACCATGACAGACCTGCGGTCCATTCCAGTGGTCAACGAAACATTTACCGGGATATTCGGATCCGGAAAGCTGTTTTCCATACCTTCTCTGGTGATCTGGACCGCCATCGCCGTCATCATTGGTCATCTAGTTTATCGACATACAAAATTTGGCGCGCATGTTCTTGCAACCGGCGACAACGCTCGCGCAGCCCAGGTGTCCGGGATCAAGGTGCCGCGTGTGCGCTTTTATGTTCTGACCATTTGCGGGGCCTGCGCGGGTCTTGCCGGACTGCTTTATGCAGGACGGCTTCAAGCCGCCAAATATACCTTGGGCGAAAGTGATCTGATGACCGTCATCGCAGCGGTGATCGTCGGTGGCACGGCTCTCAATGGCGGCAAGGGGTCGGTCATGGGCGCGCTTGTCGGATCTGTGTTGATGGGGATGCTGAACAACGGCCTCATCCTGATGAACCTGAAGGTGTCTGACCAGATGATCGTGCGCGGACTGATCATTTTGCTCGCCGTTGCAATTTCGCTGCGCGACACCAAACGCTGAACAAAGGACCACGCCACATGTTTCTAGATGTCCTCATGCGTCGAAATCCTCGCTTCATCGAGGCTGCAATGGCGCTCCACCAGTCGGGCGAACTGCCGCCGAATTCCTATGTTCTGGATCTGGACGCGGTGGAACGTAACGCCCGCCATTTCTCCGACAAGGCCAGGTCGCTGGGAATGAAAACATTTGCCATGACCAAACAGGTGGGGCGGCATTCCGGGTTTTGCGCAGCGGTCAAGCGCGGCGGTATCGACAGATCGGTGGCGGTGGATATGGATTGCGCTATCTCCTGTCATCGTGCTGGTCTTAGAACCGGTCATTTGGGGCATCTTGTGCAGGTACCTCGAGGAGATGCCGGGTTTGCGGCAGCGCAGCTAAAACCAGACTACTGGACTGTCTTCAGTGATCAAAAAGCGACAGAAGCGGCCGCTGCAGCAGCAAAATGTGAGCGCACTCAAAACCTGCTGGCCCGTATCCAGACCGAAGGCGACACGTTCTACCGGGGCCATGAGGGCGGGTTCGCAGCAGAGGAAGTGGCGAAAGTCGCAGATTTCATCGACACCCTGGATGGTGCCGCCTTTGCTGGCATCACTACTTTTCCAGCGCTTTTGTTTGATCAGGACAGCCGCAAGGTTGTTCCCACCCAAAACCTCGCAACACTGTCACGTGCCGCAGAAGCGCTGGCCGCAACCGGGCGTGACCAAATTGAGATCAACGCGCCCGGAACAAATTCCTCCGTGATCCTGCCAGCACTGGCAGACGCAGGCGCCACCCAATGCGAACCGGGAAATGCACTACACGGAACCACGCCACTCCATGCAATTGAGGATCTGCCGGAGGATCCCGCCGTCTTGTATCTGAGCGAAATCTCCCATCATCATGGCGGCAACGCCTTCTGTTTTGGCGGCGGGCTCTATATCGATCCGGTCTTCCCGAAATATGATCTCAAAGCGCTGATCAGTTCCACGCCAACCAGCGCGGCCTCGGCACTCACCAGCGTCGAAGTTCCCGACTATGCCGCCATTGACTACTACGGAATGATTGATGCCACCGGTCCGATAAAGCCAAAAGCAGGTGATACCGTCGTTTTCGGGTTTCGCGGCCAGGCATTTGTGACGCGAGCCAATATTGTCGGCGTTTCCGGAGTAAGTACCGGATCGCCCCGGGTCACCACCATCGAATACATCTTCGGACGGCCAACCGGATGGCCGGAGAGGGCTTTGACATGACAGATGCAGAACCCGTTCTAAGCCTTCAGAACGTCCACAAGGCATTTGGTGGCGTTGTCGCGATAGAGGAATTCTCGCTTGATCTGCGCGCCGGACAAATCGTGGCGCTCGTCGGCGACAATGGCGCCGGTAAATCGACGCTGATCAAGATTATTTCAGGGGTTCATACGCCGACATCTGGAGGCATTCGGCTGGATGGCGAACCCACAGCGTTTGCGGATGCAAGCTCTGCCAGAAGCAACGGGATAGAAGTTGTGTATCAAGATCTGGCACTGGCAGATCAGCAACCGGTTTACATGAACATGTTTTTGGGCCGGGAACTGACCAAACAACCCTTTGGCCTGTTGGACAAGTCACGGATGCGCCAGCAAACTCAGACGCTGGTGGATGAGTTGGATATCCGCATCCCTTCTGCAAATTCCACAATCAGCGATCTTAGTGGTGGGCAGCGTCAGGGCGTCGCGATCGCGCGCGCAACCCACTGGGCGAGCAAACTGATCTTGCTCGATGAGCCCACCGCAGCTCTCGGCGTGGCAGAAACTGCCCGGGTCGAAGAGTTGATCATCAGCCTCAAAACCAAAAATCTCGCGATACTCATGGTCAGCCACAGCCTTGACCAGGTGTTCCGACTGTCGGATCGCATTTGCGTATTGCGCCGCGGCATGCAGATCGGCATTCGCGAAACAGCCAAAACCGACAAGAACGAGATCGTTTCAATGATTACGGGCGTATCGTAAAAGCATAACCTTGAGGTCAGCGTTTTTCGAAATCCGCGACCGCGATCATTCTCATTGACAAATAACGTCAAAAACGAGCCTTCGGAATGGATATTGAGGCAGGTTGAGCCAGCATTGGATCATGGCGGCCATGCGGTGACCGGCGTTGCAAAAGTGCGGGCCAGAAATCCTCAACGCAGCACCTACACCGGGTCAACCTTCTCGGCCTCTTCGCTTTCGGCATTCTCTTTCAGAAGCTCCTCGCGGAATTCGGCGAGGCGCATCTTTTGATGATCTGTCAGTTCCCCCTCCGACGCATCCCTGCCAGATGCTTCAAGCGTACCCAGGGACTCTGGCTGTATTTCAGCCACCGCGGTGAAGCCATTCGCAATTGCATCGACCAGCGCAGCGGCATCAGATTGCCCTTCTGAGTGGCGCAGTATCGCGACCCGCATGCGCCAATAGGCATCATAAAAGACGCTCGCCATGCGGCCGGGTTGCACAAACGATACGACGCCTACAATCAAAGTCGACAGCACACCCAGAAATTGCGGGTTCATGACCAGCATATCTGACTCAAAATCCGCTGCGATCAGAGCGCCGACCAGGATTCCCATGATCCCGAGCGAGAAGTGCACATAGAGCAAAAAATGATAATAACGGTTCCACCATCTCATGGAGTGTTTGGCGGCATCCAACGCAGATTCGTCTTCCATCATCCCACCTCTCAATTGAGCAATACAATGGTCACAGGTTGGGAGCGCACAGGGTTTTTGTCAAATTCACCGTGGAATCCTGATCGGTGCCATCACCCGGCATTGGAATTCGGGGGCAAATAGGGTCGGATGAACCGAACCTGATCACGCAAAGCACCGGACCGACAATCACATCAAGGCTGATACGAATGTTCAGTTCTCGGAACTGCCTCTATCACCAGCCAGAGCGCTGCTGTTTGATCGGGTATTTCGATAGTCCGTAGGCGACTGGCCATAGACCCGCTGAAATTCCCTGTAGAAATTCGACCGCGTCATGAAACCCGAAGCCTCTGCGATGTCCTTCACACTCTGCTCGCCCTTGACCAGAAGGTTTGCGGCGTGGGCGAGGCGAAGTTCGTTGATGTACTGCGAGACGTTCTTTCGCTTCATCCGGTTTATCGCGGCAGAAACATTGCGCGCAGGCAAATGCAGACGTCTTGCAAGGCGCTGAACCGTCAACTCGGGATCAAGGAAAAGCTGATGATCCCTCATGACGGCATCCAGACGTCTTTCGATTTCCGGATCCTGTGGCTCGGTCGTCTGAGGAAGGTGGCGCGCGCCTTCCAGGCGCCCCCCAAGCAGCCGCGGCAATGCCAGGATCATCGCCAGAAGTACAACAATCAGGGCGGCTGTCCCATAGGAGATCAGCTTAGTGACGTTGGCCCCCCGGTTCATGGCGAAATCCAGCGCTATGATCGTATCAAGGAGCAGAATGAAGGCCAGAAAACCAATGCAGCGCAAAATCCAATTCGAAAGGCTCGAAGTGAGCTCCACACGGGCGTGGATCAAGGCATCCGCACCGCGCCGCCAAAGCAGGAAAAGTGAACCGATGTAAAAAACGTAGCTCGTACTGATGACGATATCGAGTGCGCGCAAATCATCAACGAATATCCAAAAAAGCGTCATGAGGAGGATAGGCGCGCCTATATGAACCGCGACAGCGCCCCGGAACGACTGCCTGCTCAACTTCATGGCCGCGAACCCCAGATACATCAACGGCCCAAGAAACATCGGTAACGCGCGTTGCAAAGGGATGAAAGTCGTTTGCCCGTAGCCAAACCGCACAGCGACCAGAACGGCTTCAAGAGCACATAGGGCAAAAAGTACCGAAAGCGTCGCGCTCGCCCGCCTGACCCCGAGGTTAAGCCGCCAGGTCAGCAAAGAGATGACGCCACACAATAGTGCCGTCAGCAGTGGCAGCGGAAAACTGAAGAGCCCGGGCGTGTCCATCTGTCCTCCTTTTGCCGGGAGCGTCCGGGATCATGATCGAGGACAGGTATAGGCGGGGTAACAGGTTGTTTCAATTGAACTGTCAGCTCAGATGTCAGGGCATTAGTATCCAGATACGGAGTTTTCCATGAGACACCTGTTTTTCTTTCTCGCCACTGTTCTGATAACATTCGCGACCTCCCTTTCGGCCCAAAGCTATCAGGCGGCGCTGGCCGACCTTGAAATACCTGACCCGATGGGAAACCGTAATCTAAAAGGCCTGATCTGGTATCCGACCGAGGCCACTGAACCTGCAAGCCCAGATTTCGAAAGCGAAGTTTGGGTGAGTACCAACGTCGTAAGAAATGCAAAACCTGCCGGGGGTACCTTCCCTTTGGTCGTTTTATCCCATGGCATGTTTGGCAATTCCCTAAATCAGGCCTGGCTCGCGGGGGCCATGGCCAAACAGGGATATGTCATCGCGGCAATCGATCATCCCGGAACCTCGACCTGGTCGCGCGATCCGGATCAACGTCGTGAGCTTTGGCAACGACCGAAGGATATCAGCCGGCTAATTGACTTCGCACTCACGGGCGGCAGCCTGCCCGCCGAAGTCAATCCAGATCGGATATTCATGGCGGGCCATTCACTGGGCGGGTTTACTGCTGCGGCCCTTGCCGGTGCCCGCTTCGACCCCGCGCGCATAGATCGCTTTTGTCGCGAGACACCGGGGGAATTGGTGTGCGGTATCTTCTCAGACTGGCAGATCGCCAGGACGCCTGAGGACAGATCGAAAATGCAGGCCGATCTCTCCGATCCGCGCATCCGCGCCTTTGCGGTTTTTGACCTTGGTGGAACACAGAGTTTCTCGCCAGATAGTTTGCACAAAATCAGCCGGCCAATGCTGATCTTCGGAGCTCCAATCATGAATTCCGGCCTGACACTCGATATCGAATCCCGCGCCTTGGTGCAGGCGCTGCCTGCAACGAATACGGCCTATGTCGAGCCAGATACGCTCTCTCATTTCGACTTTCTGGGACAATGCAAACCCGGCGGTTTCGAATTTCTGGCAAAAGAGGCGCCCGGAGATGAAATCATCTGCACCAATGGTGGCGCGCAGCGCGCCGCACAGCACCGTATGATCATAGATAAGGTGATAAATTTCTTTGCCAAATCCTGAGATTGTAGCCACCTGCCCCGGTTCGAGAGCAAGAAAGCTCCGTACTTGGGCAGTCCTCAATCAAATCACCTCAAAAGCTGAATGATCAGACCCATAGGACCAGACGGCATTGAAGCGGAAGGCTTGTTTTGTTCACTCCTACCGCGCAACGCATTAATTCAGCGCGACGGTGATCGCAACCTAGACCCCCGTCCGTCCACCAGTGCTTTTGCCATTGCAACAAGCACCAACACACAGAGCGTCCACTTGGTCACCATTTCCATCGTTCCCTCGATCAACAATGCATGCACAACGCTGCAAAGGACTGTCACTGAGGCAAGAGCGGTATGCCCCAGGCGCCAGCTACGCCATGGCAATCCTAGCCGCCTGCGTAGAACGGCCAGAAGGGCTGCGGCAAAAACCGCCCACATCGCGATGACACCCCAGGCCGAGAATGGCGTCGGAGAAGCGAATAAAAGGGCGTCGAGCACATCCGGCGGGCTGGTGATCCAGAGACCTGCGACATGGGCAAGAACCGATACGATCAGCAGAACGCCGACGACACGATGGACCCGTCGGCTGCGATGCAGGGGCAGTCCCGGCAGGTATCCACGGGCCAGCATGGGCTGGATGAGCAGTAGCGCCATCCCCACGACACCCGCAAACCCGGACGCAACGTAGACCGGGTCCCGCCATGCAAGCAGCGGGCTCGTTGCTGCGCCAGCGATCGGCAGACCCACCACCACTGCAAGCAGCCCCCAGATCAAAATGCGCCGCATGCTTGGCACCTTTGTGGAATTCACTTTGTTCAGACCGGCTGAAGAACGAAATCCGCGCGGAGACTGGTGTCTTTTGCGCTCGACATCACGGGACGCAGGAACACGGTTTGGAACTCGCCGCTGTCATATGCAAGATGCCCGTGAGGTTGGCCAAAAGCAGGAACGATTTGCGGCATCTCCAGTCGAAATACCCCGTCAGCATCGGTCAATGTGGCACCATGGCTTTGCGGATCACGTTCGTGCCCCTCCGTGGTATGTGCCCAGATTTGGATACGCTGACCGGCAAGCGGGGCACCATCTCCTGCGCGCCGCACGGTTCCGGTCATCCAGAAGCCGCCGCCACCGATCCGGTCCACGATCGGCGCACCCGGGAGGTAGTTATTTGATCCGCCGCGCATCGAAGATGTTGGTGTGAGCGCTTGCGCACCGGTTGGCAGCAGAACGCCGGGCGCCGCGGTCATGACGGCGGCGCTGCCAGTGGCAAGAAAGGCACGACGCGTTGGTAAGACGTTTGTCATTTGGATTTCTCCTCTTGGACTTACGTTTTTCAATTCCATCTTATCACATCAAAACTGGCGTTGGGCACCAGAGCGATCGACAACCAGTTATTTGATATTTAGGGCGCACCAAAACGTGTCCACAAATTCTTGTTGGCCAAGCATTTATCCTCGCAGACGATGACGCAGATCAGGCTTCGCTAAGGGCCCCCAGCTTCAACAGGTTGACGGGGCAAGGATCACTCAACCTGACCGGACGACCTGAGATACCGCACCATTCCGTCGATGTTCTGCTCACGCCATGCATCATACTGACCCCAACCCTTATAGGCATCCATGGTGGCTTCGGCCTTTAGTTGCTCTGTAGAGCTTCCAGCCTTTAAACCCTCCAGGACCGCTGCCTGCAGTTCGACCATATAGGTATAAGCATCATCGAGATCAGCCTTCGTTCCCACGTTGCCGTGACCGGGGGCGAAAATCTCGAAATCCAATGATTGGGCGGTTTCAAGTTGTTTAAACCACCCGCCGATATCGGAACGCGGAAAGTCACGGAACGGCAGGCGTTTGGGGGCAGCGACATCCACAATGAACGCCACGTTTTCGGGACGAATGATCGTGACCAACATGTGATTGTCATGGCCTGCACCAAGGTTGTGGAGTTCGATCGTTTTCCCACCAACCTCAAGGACATGGGTGTCGCCAACGCGCAGATCTGGCGCGACACCATCAATTGTTTCCGGCGCATCCTCATGAGCGATCACAAGAGCACCGTCATGTACTCCACCGCCGGACCCATGGTCACCATGGCTATGCGAGTAGATCAAGTGGCTCACCTTTTCCTGGCCGAACTGATCAAGATTAGCATTGAGCCAGGATCCCGCCTCAGCATTTATCGGGTCAACCCTGACGACACCCTCTGTCGTCGCCACAAGAAGCGAATTGTGGAAGTTGTTTCTCATCAAGAAGACGTCGCCAGCAACCGGCTCTATGCTGCGTTTTGCTTCCTGTGCAAACACCGGAGCTGCCAGAATGGCAATCAACAGGCCTATAAATACTCTCATCGAATCCTCCCATGGTTGAAACATGTGCTGGTTTGAGTATGCGGTGCGCCAACTGTTCTGGCGCGTCACATTCATGTGAGCGGGTGGACTGGCGGACAGATGCCAATCAATCCACACCATGGAACACGGTATCCGTCGCCATTTGCAAACCGAAGCTCCTAGAACGGGGTGGGAAACCCTTGCATTGAATGGTACCGGAAATTGCACATTTCGAACCAACAACACTGGGTATGAAGATGCACGTTCTGACGGTCCTTGATCATCCGAACCCGGAAGCGTTCTGCGCAGCCGTGGCGCGCCGCTTCAATGCCGGGGCAGAAGCGGCAGGGCATACCACGGAGATGGCTGATCTTCATTCAGAAGGTTTCGACCCGCGCTGGTCCATGGCCGATGTCGAAGCAGATGACGCAAGTCTTGCGCCGCCCGATGTGCTCAGAGAACAAGAGCGGATCACCCGAGCGGATGCAGTCTGTTTTGTTTTTCCGCTGTTTTGGTGGGGCATGCCAGCCATGACCAAAGGGTGGGTAGATCGTGTCTGGTCATGGGGCTGGGCATATGACCAATTGGCCGATCCGGAGGTATCTCTCCAGAGGCCCAGGACCGGCATTTTTCTGATCCCGGCAGGGGCGCGTTCAGATGAAATGTCAGAAATGGGCTACCGAACAGCTTTGGAGACAACCTTGATCAAAGGCACCTTCGGCTACTTTGGATTTACCAATAGGAAGCTGGCAATCCTGAACGGCTCAAAGGGATCGACATCACGCCGCAGCGCCTTGCTGGACAAAGCCTATCAATCCGGATTTTTGCTGGAGCCACCCTTGCCGGCCTATTCGTGAAACCCCCCTCGTCAAATTGACCCAGCGCCACATTTGCAAATGGTGCATCACGTCAACACACGCCTGCCATTTGGCGTTTCTACATGTGCTGTGTACCGAACTTGCGGCCCTTCAACGATTTTCGGTGGCCGGTCGATGTCCAGCTTGGCGTAAAGGGCCTTGATGGTTTCCGGGGTCGGATGTTCCAGCGTCAGGCTTTCCAGCCGCGCACCCATCTGGGGAATTTCGTCCATGCGGGTCGGCACGCCCCGATGATCAATCAGGCATGGCGCGGCTCCGTCAAGAGGAAGGGAACCGTCCCTTGGAATGGCGAAGGCGAACTCCGGAGCATCCGGTGGGAGAAGAACAGGGATACCAAAGGTTTTCAGGTGGTCTGACAAAATGCGATCCATCTCGACCGTATTTGCGACCCATCCTCGAAGCCTGCGTCCTGCATCCCAGTCGGCTCTCACCTTTTGCTGGTCATCGAGCCCGAACCATCTGACCTGCCCGGGATCGACACCATCAGGATCAAGCGCCACAATTTCCAGATAGACGCCACGGCCGAGCTGAAGCCGATGATTGTGCGTCCCCATGTAGATGTGCCGCGTGCCAAAGGGCACATCCAAATCGAGGCATGCGCTCACATGTCCCGCGCCTTCGGCCAGGCTTGGCGCAATAATCGTGATATGATCAAGTTTCAGCATGCAAAGAGAACTCCTATTCCCGTTTAGCCGGCTAATCTTTGAGATGAAATGATACGCCTGTGCCGCATTTGAAAATCCGTCAAATTCAGCTACCGCTATTGCATGACGTCAACTCAGTTGCGGGGTTCAAGTGTGGGAACACTGACAGGGAAAACAGCCATTGTCACCGGTGCTTCTGCACTAAGAGGGATCGGGCGAGCGACAGCAATTCGGTTGGCCAGGGATGGTGCCGACATTGTTGTCACGGACATCGACGGGGCGTCTGCGAGTCCGGACGGATTACCTGCAAAAATGTCTCTGCTCGACGAACTTGCCGCCGAGATCAGTCAAGGGCCAAGTCGCGCCATCGCGGTCAGGCTAGATGTAACCCGACAAGCCGATGTTCAGGATTGCGTGGCGAAAACCGTTTCTGAGTTCGGTGGCATCGACATTCTGGTCAACAATGCAGGTTCACTGGCGGGATCTCAAAATTTCCTATCGACAACGCCCGAGCAGTGGGAATGCAGCTTTGATGTCAACCTATTGGGACCGATGATGATGGCCCAAGCGGTGATCCCCGAAATGCGTAAAGCAGGCGGTGGCCGGATCATCAATATTGGCTCAACCGGAAGCCTTGGTGCGGAACCAGGATTTGGCGCCTACACCGCCATGAAACACGGTCTGGCAGGTCTGTCAAAGACGATAGCGGCTGAATTTGGTGTCGACGGCATTCTTTGCAACACGGTCTGCCCCGGCTATATCGCAACCGACATGCATTTGGCTGCAAATCAGCGCCTCGCGGCCGAACACAACTTGCCACTGGATGAAATCAAGGCCCAACGATACGCCGCTGTTGCACTGCGCGATGCGGGCTTACCAATGGATGTGGCCAATGCAGTTGCCTACCTGGCAGGGCCTCAGGCCAATTACGTCACGGGCATCAACTTTCCGGTGGCAGGTGGGGTCCCGTTCGGCATATGATCTCAACACGGATTGTCTTGGCTTGGCGTCTATGAGACGCAATCCCTTCCCTTGGATAGATCGTGTGAATCCTCCACAGCGGCGGAAAATCTCAAAAAACTCTTATGACCAAGTCAGGTTGGTTAGCCAGGACTTTGCCGCCCTGATAGCTTGACGAGAGTCCAGATCCGAATGGGACAATAGCCATACCTCCCTTGTCATCTTTTGGTGTCTGAACTGCGCCGTTGCGGGGCGGATTCTGCTGTCCCTTTTACAGGCAACTTTTGGCAACACCGCCCTGCCAAGCCCGTGGGCAACCGCCTCCAGGGCCGTATCAATGTCTTCCACTTTTAGCACGCTGGACCTACCTGAAGATTGTCTTCTCAGCGCGTCAGTCCAACGCGCCTGAGGCAGCGTGATATTTGCGTCGTCATAACCGATCCAACCAAGATCATCTTCCGCGCCGGCGGAAGTCTTTGCCGCGCAGAAAACGTCGAATTCCAGTTCTCCGAGTTTCTTGGCCTTCGTCATGAGCCCGCCCTGTGCAGGGCGCGAAAACCGAACTGCTAAATCTGCCTCTCGCTTCGTCAGATCGACGTTTCGCGGCTCCGGCACCAGTTCCAGGATTACGTTAGGATGATCGGCCCACAGCCCCTCCAGATTGGGCACCAGAATGTGACGAATGATCATCGGCACCGAACTCAGTCGAACGGTCCCCTCTATTCTACCGGCCAACTGACCAAGTTTTTCACGAAGGGCTGCATTTTCGAATTCCACCGCTTCGGCATGGTCGAGGATGGCACGGGCGGGATCGGTCGGTTCAAAATTTCCGCGCTCATTCCTGGCAAACAGTTCCACATTGAGCGCACGCTCAAGGCGTTTCAAACGACGCGCCACTGTTGTCTCGCTTACCCCGCACCTTCGGCCTGCTTCGGACAGGGTTCCCGTCCGTTGCAATGCCAACAAGCACCTCAAGTCATCCCAATTATGATCCTGCATTTTTGCAGAATAGATAGTCCACTATTTCCGTTCAATCAGCTTTTTCGCCATGCAATGATCCGCAAGAACAATATGAGAGAGTCCAATGAAATACATTATCCTATTTGAAGATACTGCAGACGCCGATCCGAATCTCCGAAACACTCACATGCAGGAACATCTCGCTTTCCTCGAACGCCATGCGGATGTCATTGAGGCGGCAGGTCCGCTTAACGACCCGGCAGGAAAAGGTCGGGATGGGCTCTGGATCGTGGAGGCAAAAGAGGAAAGTCGCGTCGAAGAGCTGATCAGAATGGACCCCTTTTGGCCGACTGGTTTGAGAGCATCCTTCTCGATCCTCCCCTGGACGCAGGTTTTTCGTAACGGAAAGCGGCAGATCAATCCATGATCCGCGTCCTGCAGTATCACGGCCTATGATACCCACCGGTTGGCCTTCGCGTCGCCAGGTCTGCTAGTTCGCCAGTTTGACCTGCTTTCCCCGCCATAGAATGAAAAGACCTGAAACCACAATCAGACTTGATCCAATCAGCATGGAAGTGCTTAACCGCTCTCCAAAAAACGCAACGCCAAATGCCACTCCAAATATCAGCCGTGTGTATCTGAACGGTGTTACAGCAGAAATTTCGCCAGTACGCATTGCTTTCATCAAGCACGAATACGCAGAAACGCCTGTCAACACCGCTCCCGACAAAACCAACCATGTTTTGACATCGGGTTGCACAAATGGCGCCGCTTGCCACACGGAAAACAGCACGCCAGCGACAACGATGGACAAGAACCCGTACAATCCGAGGATAGCGGTACCGAGAGAGGCAGGTGCCGCACGACTGGCAAGATCGCGTCCCGCAAACCCGATCATGCCAATAACCGCAAGGATTGACAGCGTGGAAAAACCATCGGTGCCGGGCTGAACGATGATCAAAACACCGATCAACCCCAAGAAGATCGCTGCCCATCTGCGCCACCCTACCCTTTCGCCAAAGACCAGCGCGGCACCCGCTACCACGACCAAGGGCGTTGCCTGCAGGATCACGGTTGCGGCCGACAAGGGGATCAACGAAATCGCGAGTATATAGAACAGCCGGCCGATGATTTCAAAGAACACGCGCAGGCGCATTGTGCGCGAGACGACAGCTGCTGTGAACAGAGGCTCTCTGCTGACAAGGGCCACACCAGCGAACACCAACGCGCCACCAAATCCGAACAGGATGAGTATCTGACCGATCGGTAGAGTCGCGGATGCCGCTTTGACAAATGCGTCTTCGATCGCGAAAGCTCCCATCGACGCGATCATCCAGAGGCTACCAAACAGGTTGGCACGGCGGTCGGTCGCAATGGTCAGTGTCACAGGTTTTCCTAAATCCGCTTGAACGTCTGGGTCCTGAGCAGGCTGCCCATCAACTCTCACCCGATCCCGATGCCTGAACCGAAGTGGGCCGTCAACGTGCAAGCTGTCAGCTGTTCTTGCGGTCTCGCCAATTGGCAGGCAGTGTGACGATAGCGGAACAAGCCAGAGGACAATTTCTCATGACAGTTCTTACAGGTGGCTGCCTTTGCGGGAAGGTGCGGATGACAACGTCCAGCGCGCCCTGCCGGGTCGGCATCTGTCACTGCATGGATTGTCGCAAACATCACGGAGCTCTCTTCCATGCTTCAGCCGTGTTTGAGCAAGGATCGGTGGAGATCACTGGTGAAACACAGGGCTACGCCGGACGTCATTTTTGCCCGGTCTGTGGTTCTTCGGTCTTTTCGCTGAGCGATGGCGAAATCGAAATTCATCTTGGTTCCCTGGATGCTCCTGACCAGCTGAAACCAACCTACGAGCTTTGGACCATTCGTCGTGAAAATTGGCTACCGACCTTTGCAACGACCAATCAATACCACCAGAACCGTGTCGCAGAAGACCATTCTGAGGAACATGCAGGCTGCGGCTGATCGCTGGATATCTTTCAAGACTTGCGATGACATTCCGGGCATTTCCACAAGCGCTCCAGCAGCCAGCCGCGCGATTGTGCCGGAACCAGTCACCAATGCAGAAAGAGGGAAAACACGCGATTTGACGCCACCGGAATTGCGAAGGATGGGCGTGTTTCAAACGCAGGCCAAAGCACCTGAATTTCATGTGAGCGCGCTTGAGGATAGCGAGACTACCTCTCTACTATTGCGCGAGATTTCCATGCGCAGCCTTGAGACATTCGAGAAACTCGAGCGTCTTGCGATCCGGCAACGGCTTTTTCCTTACGATCGCAGCGAACGTGCTGGCATAGCTCGTTTCCGCAGCGGCGACCGGCCTCAGACGACCGCGGCGCAGCAATGGCCGGGCCACATGATCAGCGAGATAGCCTAGGTAACACCCTGATTGAATGAGGAGAAAGAGCGCTTCTTCTTCCTGCACACGCGCCGCACGCTTCAAGCCAAGGTTTTGACCGGCTTTCATATTGGGCGAGTTGAATGCATACCCGGCATACTTGTGCCCTGAGAGGTCGAGATCAGCCGCCGACCCGTCTGGATTGGCATCAAACAGAACGTGACCCTCTCCACAGTAAAGCGTCATATGTTCAGTGTAGAGCGGTGTGTAGGCAAGCAAAGTTGACTTCCTGTGAACAGGAACAATCGCGACATCCATCGTCCCATCAGCAATGCGCGCCTCCAATGTGCTGGGGGGATCCAGCGCAATTTCCAGCGCCACATCAGGGGCAACGTGATCAAACTTTCGGATCGCCTTGTGGATGTGCGCATTGGGGTTGGTGGTCGATTGATCGAAGAGACCAATCCGTAATGTACCCGTCAAGTTAGTGTGGATGTTGTCAATCTCTGACTGAAAGCCATCAATGGAAGAAAGCAATTTTCGCGCGGCAGCAAGGACTTGCTCGCCCTCCGGGGTCAAGGAAAAGCCAGAAGGTCCGCGATTACATAACTTTAGTCCGACCCGCGCTTCCAGGTCCGATATATGCTTGGAAATTGTCGAGCGCCCGATATTGAGCTCCAACTCAGACGCAGCAAATCCACCGCACTCCGTCACCACGATGAATATTCTGACCAGCCTGATATCGATGTCACTCAGGCTGCGGATGAGCGCGAGTTTGGCCATATAAGTTTCCCCGGACTGAAACTATAGGGAGTTACGTTGCAGGTTGTCAAACCATGGTCAAGCTGTACAGTTTCCAAAGTGAAGAGCGCGCGAAGCGCGCGGTGACAACGGGAGAAAGCAAGAATGTCAATGAAACCTCCACTATCTGATCTACCGATCAAGACCGCGGAGAACGGTTTTTATCGGGGGTTCAGCGTGAACGTGACGGTGGTCAGCAAGATCATCATCAGTTTGCTCGTCGTCTGGTGTATCGTCTGGCCAACGCAGGCCGGAACAATCCTCGGCAATTGGAACACCGCTATCCTGGCGCAGTTTGCCGCTTGGTACATCTGGGTCGTGACAGCATTTGTTCTGGTCTGCATAGGTCTCGCCATCTGGCCAGCCGCCGGGCGGTTGAATCTTGGGACAGTTGGCGAAAAGCCCGAGTTTTCAAACTTCTCCTGGTTTTCCATGATGTTCGGCGCCGGGATTGGCGTCGGCATGTTGACCTGGGCTGTGGCGGAACCGGTCGCGCACTTCAAAAACAACCCTTCGGTCATCCAGGGTGTAACAACAGCACTTGATGTCGACAATGTTCGGACGGCCTATGTGTGGTCCTATCTGCATTGGGGTTTGGGAGCTTGGGCATGTTACGCGATTGCGGGCCTCGCGCTGGCGTTTTTCAGCTACCGTCGCGGATTGCCTTTGACGATCAGATCGTCGCTGACCCCGCTGTTTGGCAAATCCCTGTCTGGCACAGTCGGTCACGTCATTGATATTGTCGCGGTTGTTGCGACCATTCTTGGTGTTGCTCAGACGCTTGGTTTCGGTGTCGAACAATTCGTTGCCGGTCTGACCCGGATCGGTATTGGCGGTCTGGCGCTGGAAGATGGCTCTGCCACCACGTTGGGAATTGTGGTCGCCTTGCTCGTCATTATGGGGGCCTCAACCATGTCAGCCCTTTCCGGCGTCGGGAAAGGCATCAAATGGCTTTCGAACATCAACATGGTGTTGTCGATATTCCTGCTGGGCTTCTTCATCATCTTCGGCGCTACCTGGTTTGGCGCATCTGCGTTCTTCATAGGCATCTGGGACTATCTGGTCGCGTTGCCCTGGTTGAGCTTCAACGTCTACAGTTCTGATGGTGTCGAAGGGTCCGAAGCCTTCCTGCTAACGCAATGGCAGGGCTGGTGGCCTGTGTTCTACTGGGCCTGGTGGATCGCATTCGCACCTTTCGTGGGCTTGTTCCTGGCGCGCATTTCGCGCGGTCGGAGCATCCGCGAATTCGTGCTGGGCGCAATGATCGTACCATCGCTGATGTGCTTCGTCTGGTTCGCCTGGGCTGGCGGCACGGCCATCGATCTGGAGCTGAACGGAGGCGCAAACGGACTTATCCTTGATGCTGCCAACGGCGACAAGATCTTTGCGATGACCGAATTCATGCTGGCACCTATTGCTCAGGCATTGGCGTGGGCCATGGCCGTCCTGATCGTGGTGCTGCTGATGACGTTCCTGGTCACCTCGGCTGACTCCGCGGTGCTGATCGTGAACACGATCAACGCAGCTGGCGATGAAGGACCAAAAGCGCGTCCTCACATCCTCTTCTGGGGTGCGGCACTGGCCTTTGTGGTTGGCGGATTGCTGATCTCAGGCGGCACAGGTGCGATCCAAACGGCGATGGTGATTGGGGCCCTGCCCTTCTCGCTCGTGATGGCCCTCATGTGCATTGCCTTGATCAAAGCGATCTGGAATGACAGCCGCCGCGAGGCTGCGGGCGTTGCGACGACCATTGACCCAGAGACGATGGTCATGCCAGCGGAGTAAATCCGGCAAAACAAAAAAAACGGCCTCGGGTTAGTCCGGGGCCGTTTCTATTTTCCAGGTTTGGCTTTCACCTGCGTGCCGAGACCATTTTCGAATGGGTCGGACAATACAACGTCCCGCATGCGCGCGGGACTGTTCGATCAAATGCAGCCAATACGTTACAACTATACTGGTCGATAGAGGATATTGTGAACAGGTCGACAAGTTCAGGCGCTTGCGCCTTCGGACGTAAAAAGGTCTGTCGAAAGATACTTCAGACCTGAATCGCAAATGATAACCCCGATGGTCTCGCCCTGATGGCCGGTTCTCAGCAATTCAACCGCCCCCGCAACATTTGCACCTGCGGAAAATCCAGCGAATATCCCTTCCAGGCGCGCCAGATCGCGAGATGTTTGTCGCGCGGTGTTGCCATCAACCCGAAGAAACCCATCCCAGGACATCCCGTGCAAGAAGTCCAGGTCGGACATGGCATAGCCACCCCCTTGGATGGGATGATCGGGGTTCCTTACCTCTCTTCCTGCAAGAACTGCGGCACCTTCCGGTTCGATTGGATAGCACTTCACTTGCGGGTTTTGCCTGCGCAGATAGCGAGAGGTGCTCACCAGAGTGCCGCCCGACCCCACAAAATCGCAAAAGGCATCTATCTTTCCACCGGACTGTGTCCAAATCTCGGGGCCGGTGGTCTGCTCATGTGCATCCGGATTGCCAGTTCGGCGAAATTGGTCCGCTCTGAAGGCCCCACGCTCTTGAGTTAGCCGGGCTGCAACCCGATCGACCTCCGCCAAATCGGCACCCGACACTTCACCCGGCCTGCTGTCTGGTAGCTGATCCACTAACACCACCTCGGCGCCAAGCGCCGCCATCATCCGCGCGCGCTCTGGTGAGTTCCCTTTCGACATCACTGCCACAAAAGGGTAGCCTTTAACGCCACAAACAATGGCAAGACCCGTCCCCATGTTCCCGCTCGTCAACTCAACCACAGTTTGACCAGGTTTGAGAGTACCGTCGTGCTCCGCAGCTTCAATCACCCCGAGGGCAGCGCGATCCTTTTTTGAAAACCCGGGATTGAGGTGATCCAGTTTCGCGAGGATTGTCCCCTCGCAGCCATAGTGTTTCGTCAGCCGGTCCAAACGCACCAACGGTGTCTTCCCGATCGCCCCGAGAATGGAATCCAACGTATCCTGCATGCTGCGCCCCTATGTATGTAGATTTGCGCTCCATTGACCATGAGAAGGCGGGTTTCTCAACCTGCAAAACTTTCTGATATTCCAGCGACCACCGTTGCCATGATTGCCCATGTGAGGGACAGGCGAGGCACTATTTCCTGCTCCAACCCTCTAAACCTTCGGCCTATGCCGCCCGAACTCCCCCGGAAGTTCAATTTCAATCGCCCCTGGAACGGCCCAATTCATGATCACCGCAAAATCGCGGCAATTGGTATCATGAAAAGGAATGAAAAATGATCAAAAATGGTAAACTGGTTCTGTTGGCTGGCCTGCTTCTGCCCGGCATGGCTCTGGCCAATATCAGTGTCGGCGATGCATTGGGAACATCGGATGCCGCCGTTCGAGCCGCGCTGGAGGCGAAGGGCTACGCGATTTCCGAGATAGAGCTCGACAAGGATGAAATTGAAGTCGAAGCGATGCTCGACGGCAAAACATACGAAATTGAAGTCTCGCCTGAAACGGGCTTGATCCTTGAGATTGAACTGGACGATGAAGACGGTGCCGAAGACAGCTAACAATTTGACGGTGCGCTCGCTAGAAAGAGCGCACCGTTTCGCATTCTAAGGATCACTCCATGTCACGTGCTGCTGTTTTATGGTCGCTGTTCACGCTGCAAGCCATATGCTGCGCCTATTTCCTGATGGATATCGCATGGGATTTGCTCTGGCCCACGTCGGTCAATCAGCTGGCGGAGAGCGACGCCATCGAAGCTTTGGTGACCGTTGCGTTGTTCTTTGGCCTGACATTCACCGCGAACGAATTGCGGCAGGTCCTCAAACGTCAGGACCAGTTGGAAGACCAAATCAAAGTCGCATCAGGTGCGTTCAGCGAGGTTTTGGAGGCGCGTTTTCATGCCTGGTCTTTGACAGCAGCCGAACGAGAGGTCGCCATCCTGGCGATCAAAGGGTTTTCAATCGCTGAAATGGCAGATCTTCGGGACACAAAACAGGGCACCATCAAAGCACAATGTGCCTCTGTATACCGCAAAGCCGATGTTGCCGGGCGATTGCAGCTTCTCAGTATTTTCCTCGACGACCTGCTTGCTGATGATCTCGTCAAAACCGCCCATCAAACCCTGACATAAGGACCACATATGAACCCTTTGGGACTTTTCTTGATCGTTGTGACAGCCCTTTTCCCCGCCTATCAGCTCATCACACTCCCGGACGTGACAGATCAGGTCGCGCTCTTCTCCCAATATCTGGGCCTGGCAGCGCTCGTACTGATGGCATGGGGGCAAATCCTGTCGACACGGTTGCCAGGTATTGAGCTTGTTTTTGGCGGCCTGGATCGCATCTATGTCCTGCACAAATGGGCTGGCATTGTCGCGATGACGGCCATCCTCCTGCATGACACCATCGACGCTGAAATGCGCGGGTTGGGTCGGGAAACAGCCCTAAACGAGCTGGCTGAGACCCTTGGCGAAATCAGCCTCTACGGCCTGCTGATACTGGTTGTGATTTCTGTTGCGACCTTCATCCCCTATCATCTGTGGAAGTGGACCCACAAAGCAATGGGTGCGTTGTTTATCGCGGGAACTTTCCACTTTTTCTTCATCATGAAGCCTTTCCAGATGAGCGATCCGGCTGGTCTCTACACGAGCGCATTCTGCCTTGTCGGCATCATGGCCTACATCTGGATGATGTTGCCCGAACGGATGCGCCCGTCACACAGCTACAAAATCCTAAATCTTGAAAGAACCGGCGGTGCACTCGCGATTTCCCTAAAGCCTGATGGCAAGGGGATCGTGCCTGATCCTGGGCAATTCGGTATTTTGCGTTTCACAGGTTCCGGCCAGAGCGAGCCCCATCCTTTCAGCTTCTCCAAAATCAGCGGAGACGGCACACTGCGGGTGACCGTGAAAGCGCTGGGTGACTTCACATCCAATTTGCACAATGAACTCGATGTCGGGCAAGAGGTTCACGTCCAGGGGCCATTTGGGCGTTTCAGACTTTCAAACAGGGGCCCGGAAATCTGGATCGCTGGCGGCATCGGAATAACACCCTTTCTCGCCTGGTGCGACGCGCTGGATACGCATTCCGATCCGGTCCACCTCATTTATTGCGTCCGCTCCCCACAAGATGCTCCGCATCTGACAGAAGTTCAGGCGCTCGCGGATGAAAAACCAAACCTTACTCTGCACGTGATCTTTTCATATGAGGGCAAGCGCCTGTCAGCAGACCTGATCGCGAACATGGTCGGAACTGACCTTTCGCAGATGAAGGTCTCTTTCTGCGGCCCGGTTGCGTTGCGGCGGTCGCTTCAAACAGGCTTGCTGCGATACGGCGTCACCGCGCGCCGCTTTCACTTCGAAGAATTCGAATTTCGCACCGGCGTGGGCCTGCGACGACTGGCACTTCGAGTGTTACGGGAAAAACAGGTATCACTACATGGTTGACCGCGAGCACGGCCAGTCACCTCCATATTTTTGCGGTTTAGAGAAAAAGCTTCCTTTGGAGTGGCGACCTATCCAAACGCCCGGAAAAATCATGATCCCTCGTTCGCAGGAATGCTGTTCGTATCTCGCTGGGCGGTTGCTTTTGATAACTCTCCCTCTGCGGCTATGACGCGTTGCGGGTATCTGGTTCAGCATCGTTCTTTCAGGCGTTTCTCTGCAATCGCTGCAAGGCGCAAGATTTGCGCCGAATTGTCAGAGGCGAAACCCTGCTTTAAGTAGTTTGCGGGTAGGCTGCCCGCGAGAACCACGAGGTGTGGTCCGGTCTGAGGAGAAAGTGCTATGCGATCTGGGTTTTTGACTGTCGTTATGCTGAGTCTTGCAGCCTGTTCGCCATCCGGCGGGACCTCAGCGCAAGGGTTCATTGGTAACCTGCCTGAAGGCGTCGTGGCCATCGCAGCCCCAAACCAGGATCTGAGCGCGGTGAAAATCCGGGAAGAAGACGGATGTTACTGGTACCGTCACAAAGGGCCGGTTGAGACCACGCTGTTGCCTCTGCGCAACAAGGAGGGTCGGCCCATTTGTACACGCCCGCAGATCTGACGCGGAATAAGCCTCTCTAGCTGGCCGCCGTCAAATAGCTCTCCGCAGGGTAGAGATAAGCTGTCGCACCGGTTGAAACCTCCTCGTAGAGGTCATTGATATGCGGCATTACCATCCTCACACATCCAGAACTTGCACGGCCACCAATCGACCGCGGATAAGGGGTGCCATGAATACGCAGGTAAGTGTCACGATTCCCCACAAAGAGATACAGCGCGCGCGACCCTAGTGGATTGGCCGGCCCCCCCGGAACTCCGTCTGCAAATTCGGAATAAAGGCCAGGATCTCGCCGGATCATATCTGCGGTGGGCGTCCATTTCGGCCATCGTGCTTTGCGTCTGATATCATAAGTTCCCGGCTCATAGAGATTGCCGCGGGCTATGGCCACGCCATAACGCATGGCCGTGCCACTTTCTTCGATATGGTAAAGATAACGGGCAACTGCATCCACATGAATGTCTCCAGGGCGCAGACCTGAATTCGCTTCAACCCGTACCGGCAGGAACCGAGAATGGAGCCCCCATGGATTGGTCGTTGCAGGATCATAACCCGCAGGCGTCACGCGCGCGTCCCAAGCGGACCACTGGCTTTGCGCGGCGCCTGAACGGGGTAAGGCCGTCATGGCAACAGGTGCCGAGAACATGGCTACTGACGTTTGAATAAAGTGCCGTCTTGTCAACATTTGCAATCGCTTCCCACGGATTCGTCAGTTTCTTTCTACCGCCGATATGGTTTCGATATACTTTATCCCGGTGTTGTCAGGGGGCAACTGCGCTCACGGTTTTGTGCATCGAATGGAATTCAGAAAGACAAGTCTGGCTCGACTGCGAAACCGTGGCCTGAAGCTAGAGATTTCGCGGCTTTACCACGCAATCTAAGGCCCTCAAACTCGATGAGGTTTCACATGAAGACGGGACGCGCCTCCTCGTGGATCTCAGCGGAACAGATCGTCCGCGCGGCTTCGAACATCCGGCGCGCCATGGCTGTCAGCTGTGAACGCGCGCGCGCATCGGTGTCAGTGGTCTCGCCATGCTGCATCGGCAGGTTCACAGCACTCTTACTATTTGTTTCGCTAGAAGCAGTTTCAAAGACCGAACTGGCACTGGATTGCGTTTCCGATCCCGATACGGCTGTCTTGCATTGCGCTTCTTCGCGCAAACGCTCTTCTTGTGCAGCTTGATAAGCCGCTTGTGCTTGTTGGCGGCGCAATTCCAATTCCCTTTGACGGCGCTCTTCGGCCAGACGTCTCTGAGCCATCATCAATTTCAGCCGGCGAACGTCAGCATCCGTTCGCGCACTGACCAGATCCCAAGCTGCGTTTATTTCCGCAAGGCGTCGGTTCGCCCCCTTCGGATCCGCTTTTGCCATATCCGGATGGTATGTTCTGACGAGTGCGCGCCACGCCCTTCGAATTGTCTCATCGTCACTTCCGGGTGCGACACCCAGAATTTCGAAAGCATTCAAGAGTTCATTCATGATCAAACATCCGGTTGCCCAACGCCTTCACGCCAAAGAGCGGAAACACACGTTTTAATACAATTATTTATAAATGGGAGAATATCGGATCGCTACTTTCTTGTTAGGGGATGGTTAACGCTCTTCGGCCAGAGGAATGTGGAAAAATAGCCCCTTTGCAGGCTAGTCTACCGCCCGCTTTCCCAGCCGACGCAAAAGATCACAGATGGCTACAAGCGGTGCCAGACGCGTGGTTCAGCGCTGCGCAGAAGGTTCGAAATATCGACACCACGGCTTTGCTGGAGCTGGTTTTCAAGATGTTCCCGGCAAAATACCGAGGCCGGGATTGTTGCCTCAAACCTCGTCAGAGCCTGATCGTACCGCGCTGAGAGATAGCCAAAATTTCCCGTCGATCCGGCGATTCGACCTACAAGAGTATGAGGTAGCCCATCGGACTAGCGAACACGACCGTCCGCAATACTCATGCGCGTCCTGCCAAAAATCACAATGAAACAATGGGTTCGCTCACGTATCCGAATTGAGTGTTCACCGTCGACATTCCAATCGTGAACATTTTAATGATGGTATTTGACATGTCAGAAGTGCTGTATGAACATATCCATATGTTAAGGATAAAATTTCATGTATGATCCCAGCTCTCCGCTCATACGATCTCCCCAGCAGGGCGGCATAGTTCCAGCGCCCGAAGCAAAGTCTCGTTTTGCCGAGGATCGGCTGCTTGATGCCGTCATATGGTGCGAGATTCGCCCGGGCGAAATTGTCACCGAAGCGGATGTTATGGAACATTTTGGCCTCACCCGCGCGGCGGCACGCGCAGGGCTGACAAGACTGGGCTATGACAATTGGGCGTCACCGCAGCCACGCACCGGATGGCTTGTTCTGCCCGTGACCGGCGCATTGATCGGGCAGGTCCTCGAAGCGCGGCGCATTGCCGAACCGCTCCTGTCGAAGGCGCGACCGGATGCGGAACTTTGCACCGAATTGGAACATATTGGCGAGGTGATCAGAGCGCTGCGCCCGCGGAGTGAAGCGGCCGCCGTCGCTTCGTTCCGTCACTATGTCGACCGTGTGGACGGGTTGCTGCTGGGTGCGATCAACCCTTTCACGGCGCGGCACTTGCGCAAGCTCTGGCACCATACCGCGCGGATCACTCGGTATCTGGAAGACGAGACCGAAAGCCATATTTTTCTGCGCGACGACATCAACGATCTGATCAGCGCAGTCCTCTCACAAGACGCCGATGGCGTAATCGCCGCCCGGTTATCCCTGATAGATGCCCAGGAAGCCTTTTTCATGCGTCAGCTCCTCAAGAGCGACGCCCCTCTCACGCCCGGCAGCGGCGTGATTGCGCGGACCCGACAAAACGCTGCCAGCAACAGGAGAAACTCATGACTTCCACATTCAAGGGCCTGCTGGCGGGCGTCGCGATGGCGATCTTTGCCCTGCCCGCCTATTCCCGGGATATCACCATTGATCTGGCCGGTGAGCCATCTTCGCTCGATCCGCACGTACAATGGAACCCGGACAGCTACTACGTGTATCGCAACGTTTTCGACAATCTGGTGACGCGCAACAATAGCGGCGAAATCGTTCCGCAGATTGCCACCGCCTGGGATCAGATCAGCGAAACCGAGCTTGTCCTGACAATTCGTGAGGGTGTGAGCTTTCACGACGGAGAAGCGCTCGAGCCTTCGGACGTGGTCTATTCGGTCAAACGCATCACCAACCCGGATTTTGCCTCGCCGCAGCTCGGGCAATTTAACCAAATCATCGGCGCCGAGGTTCTGGACGGAAACAAGGTCAAACTCACGACCAACGGCCCCTACCCTGCGCTCATGGCGCAACTTGTGAAGCTCTCTATTGTACCGGAACACGTGGTCGAAGCCTTGGGCAAAGAGGCCTTCAACGCCGCACCACTGGGGTCAGGGCCCTACAAGTTCGAGGAATGGAACCGGGGTATTTCGGTCACCTTGGCGCGCCATGACACCTACTGGGGCGACAGTGGGGTTTTTGAACACGCAATCTTCCGCGCCGTACCTGACGCTGCCACCCGCCTGGCCGATCTGCAAGCGGGCACGGCGGACCTGGTCGTAAGCATTGATGCGGATGCTGCGGCACAATTGGAGGGCAATCCGGAAGTCAAAGCGCTTTCTGCGCCAACCGAGCGGGTAGGATATGTCGGTCTGAACCTCGACAAACCGCCCTTCAACGACGTCAACATGCGTAAGGCGGCGAGCCTCGCCATTGACCGTCTCGGCATCACCGAGGGCCTGTTGCAGGCCGGAGAAGTGCCGATGGCACAGATGGCCAGCCCTGCCCACTTTGGGTACAACCCTGATCTGCCACTTTTCGACTATGATCCAGAAACTGCCCGAAAAATCACCGGTGAGAACCCTGATTTGGCACAAACACCCGCCACCTTGGCAACCGCCCCGGTCTTTGACCAAAGGATCGTCCAGGCAGTTCAGCAGATGCTGAATGACGCGGGTTTCAACATCTCGATCTCGATGACGGATATGCCCACCTACCTGAACATCGTTCGCTCTGATCCGGCCGACAACAGTGAGCTCAGTTTTGGTCGTTGGTCCTGTGCCTGTCAGGACGCGGACGGAATCTCATATCCGACGCTGCATTCCGACAGCCTGTGGAGCCGGGTGAATGTGCCAGAACTCGATGCCTTGCTCGAAAAAGCGCGGGTTTCCCTCGACCCGGAGGTACGGCAGGCAGCTTACAATGAAGTCTCTGAAATCGTGCGGGAAAACTACTATCTATTGCCGATGTATCAGGCTGCTGTACTTTATGGCGCAGCGGCTGAATTGCAGTTCGAACCAACGGCGAATGAAAGCATGTTCCTCAACCGCATGAGTATTGCCGAGTAATGCTACGGTTCGCTCTGCAACGCGGCGGGCAGGCGCTGATCGCAGCTTTCGGGGTGGTGACGCTGGTCTTTTTCATCCAGCGTCTCACCGGCGATCCGATTGCATTGCTCTTGCCCGAGACCGCCACGCAGGCAGATATCGACCTCATGCGCGCCGCCCTTGGGCTCGACCGCCCGATCTGGGTGCAGTACTTTGGCTTTCTGGCCGACATGGCGCGCTTTGACCTTGGCAGCTCATTTATCCAGAACGCGCCCGTTTGGGACATTCTGCTCAGCCGGATACCCCAAACGCTGCAACTGGCCGGCGGTGCGCTGGTCGTGGCCCTGGCGGTTGGTCTGCCCCTTGGGTTGGTGATGGCCCTCACGCGGGGGCGGGCAATCTCGCGCTGGATTATGGGGCTGGTTCTGGCGTGTCAGTCTCTGCCCACCTTCTGGTCGGGCATCATGCTGATCCTCATCTTTGGCGTGCACTTGCGATGGCTGCCTTCATCCGGCACCGGCACCTTCGCGCATCTCATCATGCCTTCCATCGCGCTTGGACTTTTGTCTCTGGCAACCTTCGCCCGGATCGCACGAGCCTCCATTGTGGATGAACTTGGCAAAGACTATGTCCGCTCAGCGCGCGCGCGAGGCGTCGGAACCGGCAGGCTGGTCCGCAAACATCTGATCCGAAACGCTATGATTCCCGTCATCTCGATCACCGCACTTGAAGTGTCGCAATTGCTGGCAGGTGCCGTGATCGTTGAGACGGTCTTTGCCTGGCCCGGCCTTGGTCAGCTCACGGTGCAATCCATCGCCGCGCGTGACTTCATCGTGGTGCAGGCGGTGGTGCTTCTGGGTGCATTCGTCACGATCGGCGCCAATCTGGCTGCCGACATCCTCTATTCCATCGTTGATCCGCGCGTTAAGCTGAGCGGATCGACGTGACGGCCCGGGTTGATATCTTGCGGCCCAGTCTTCGCCCCTTGCTGGTCTGGTGGCCCGCTTTCTTGCTGGGGCTACTGGTGCTTGTGGCCATCTTTGCGCCCTGGCTTGCCCCCCTTGATCCGGATCGTCAGGATCTGCTGGGTCGCCTGAAACCACCGGGCTACGAAGGCCGGAGCGGCGCAACATTTCTGCTCGGCACCGACGAGCTTGGCCGTGATATTCTCAGCCGTGTGATCCACGGTGCAAGGGTTTCAATCTCAGTCGCCGTGCTCTCGGTTTTGCTTTCGGGGATCGTCGGCATTGCTGTCGGAATGGCTGCTGGCTATCTGCGCGGATGGACCGAAATGGTGCTCATGCGCCTTGTGGATATCTTCCTGTCGATCCCGGCCATTCTGCTCGCCATCATCACCGTCGCAGTCCTGGGCCCTGGATTTATCAACGTAATCCTCGTGCTCGCCCTGACCCGCTGGCCGCGATATGCGCGCGTAGCCTACGGTCAGACCCTCGCAGTGGCAGAGCGCCCCTTCGTACGTCTGGCCCGCGCCATGGGGGCCACGCCATCGCGGGTTCTGGCCTTGCACATTCTGCCCAACATAGTCGGCCCGCTGCTGGTCGTCGCTACCCTTGAATTCGGGCTGATGGTGCTTTTTGAGGCCGGATTGTCCTTTCTGGGGCTCGGCGTACAACCCCCCACCGCCAGTTGGGGCGCAATGCTATCGACAGGGCGCAACTATCTGGCGACCGCATGGTGGATCGCGACCTTTCCGGGGCTCGGGCTGTTTCTGCTGGTGCTAAGCGCCAATCTGATAGGCGACCGGTTGAGTGATCGTATTGGGGAGGGTCGATAAGGTGGATTTTGGAACAGAATTTCAAGGGCGCAAGGTAGTGATTACCGGGGCCGCTGGTATCATGGGCCGCGCACTGGCAGAGCATTTCGTGCAAGCGGGGGCCGAGGTCTGTTCCACCGACCTTTCAACCCAAGGCCTCTCAGGCTTTGCCGTTGCCGCAGATTTGATGACCGACGTGGGTAATGATGCGTTGCTGAATGCTGTGGCAACCCGCTGGGGGGCGCCGGACGTGGTCGTCAATAACGCGGCCATCTACCCTTCTTCCTTCCTGCTTGACATGGACGTATCGGACTGGGACCAGATCATGGCGCTGAACCTGCGAGCACCGTTCGTGCTGATGCGCGGTTTTGCGCATCAGATGATCCGTGCCGGACAGGGAGGTGCATTCATTAACATTTCTTCCGGGGCGGCGCGCAAGATGCGGCGAACTGCCGTGACCTACTGCATGTCAAAATCCGCGCTGGACCGCATGACCAAGGGCTTTGCACTGGAGTTGGCGGAATATGGCATCCGGGTGAATTGCCTTGAGCCGGGATTCGCTGCGGGCTCTTCGGTTTCGGCACTGAGCCAGGAACACATTGACCGGGTGATGGCCGCAATTCCGCTGGGGACTGAAACCGCACCGGAAGACATCGGGCAGGCCGCTCTCTTTCTCGCGTCCTCCGCCGCCAAGAATATCACCGGCACCTCCCTGGCAGTGGACGGTGGCAATTCTGCAGGCTCGATGGACGTCTATCAGCCAAAAAAGAGCGCGCTATGAACTGGAAACCCGCCCCATACCCCTGGCCTGACGGTCATCGCGCCGGAGCCTGTTTCACGGTCGATGTCGATGCCACAGCGCCTTGGCTCTGGCAGCACCGGACTGGATTGCCCAGAGGCATCGCTGCCTTGGAGCATCGTCAATATGGCCGGCGCAGAGGTCTCCCGCGTCTGATTGAGATGCTGGGTCGGCTGGACCTGCGCGCCACATTTTTTGTGCCGGGCGTCGTTGCCGAAGAGCACCCCGGCTTGCTGCCCGGCCTTGTGGAGCGTGGCCATGAGGTCGCGCTGCACGGTTATTATCACGAGCTTGTGTCGGAGACGACAGACGCGCAGTTTACCGAAAGCCTGGAAGCTTCGATCGCGCTCTTCGAAGCGCAGATTGGCGCGCGCCCGGCTGGCTTCCGCTCGCCCGCCTGGGAAATGACGCCCCATATGCTGGCAGAGCTGCGCCGCTTCGCGCTGTGGGATTCGAGCCTGATGGGTCATGATCACCCCTATCGGCTCGACGGCGTAACCGAGGTGCCCGTCCGCTGGGAAAACGATGATGCCATCTTCTTCAAGTTCCTCGGTCCCGGCGATAACCCACCGCACTCAGAGACAGAAGTTGGTGCGAGATGGACCCGTGAAGCCGCCGCGCAGGTGCGGGACGGCGGGCTTTTCATGTTGACTGTGCACGACTGGATTTCAGGGCGCGCGGCCCGGGTGGACATGCTTGAAGACCTGCTGGTGCCTCTCTGCCAGGCCGAGAGCATCTGGACGGCAACATGCGGTGAGATCGCAGCACACCATCAGAGTGTTACCGGATTTGAATATCACGCCCGACCGATCGTTCCCATCAATGAAAGGACAGGTCATGGATAGGCAAGGCGCGGATACATCCGGCCAGGCATGGGCGCTCAGAAAACCCGGTGTCAAAAGTCACGGTGGCATTGTCGCGGCGCAACATTTCGAGGCCGCAAGAGCTGGTGCCGACGTGCTTGCCGCGGGTGGGAACGCGATGGATGCCGCGGTCGTCACGACGCTTGTTCTATCCGTAGCAGAACCTTGGCTTTCCGGCCTTGGGGGCGGAGGATTTCTGCTGCACGCGACCGCTCAAGGTCAGATCGACGCCCTCGACTTCAACCTTCGCGCACCCGGCGGGATTTCGGGCGAGGACTATCCGCTCGCAGGCGGAGACGGCGGCGACTGGTTCAACTGGCCTTCGGTTAAAGATGACCGCAACCTCATAGGACCACTGTCGATCTGCGTGCCGGGTGCGGTTGCGGGTCTTGCCGAGGCATTGGCAAGACATGGCACACTGAGCTGGCAACTGGCGCTGGCCCCGGCGATTGAATATGCGGAAAGGGGCATGCGGGTTGACTGGTTTGCCGAGCTGGCATTTGCCATTGACACACCGGGGCTGTCCCGAAATGACGCCGCCCGGAACCTCTTTCTGAATGCATCCCGAAGATGTCAGGACCCCCACGATCCAACCGCAAGTCTGCTGCCGATGCCGGGCAAGGCCGCCATGCTGCGCCGATTGGCTGAGGCGGGTGCGGAGGATTTCTACAAGGGAGAGACCGCCGCCACGCTGTTGTCAGACCTCTCCGCCGTCGGGGCCAAACTTACAGCTGTGGATCTTGCACGATATGCCCCGGTGTGGACCACCCCAGCCACCCTGCCCTACCGGGACCGGATAATACATACGATGCCGGGCCTGTCCGGGGGACCGACGTTGCTTTCAGCATTCGCCACGCTTTCCCCCCATGCGCTTTCCGGGATTGGCGACGCCGATCTTGCGACACATCACGCCAATGCCATTCGCAGCGCCTACGAGGATCGGCTCACACAAATGGGCCATGCAGGCAAGCACGGCGATTGCACCAGCCATGTCTCTGTGTTGGATGCCGAGGGCAACATGGTTGCGCTGACCAACACGCTGTTGTCACGTTTCGGATCCAAAGTTGTTGCGCCATCACTCGACTTGACCATGAATAACGGCATGATGTGGTTCGATCCCCGACCCGGCCAACCAAATTCCATTGCTCCCGGAGCAACCCCGCTGGCCAATATGGCACCGGTGATCACCACCCGGGACGGCCGTCCCGAAATCGCCATCGGCGCCGCAGGTGGGCGTCAGATTTTTCCCGCAATCCTGCAAATTCTGTCGCAACTCATTGACCGGGGTGTTTCACCCGAAGAAGCGTTGCATCTGCCCCGGATCGACGCCAGCACACCCACCGTCTTGATCAACCGGCGCGCACCCACCGATACAGCAACCGCGATTTCTGCCTATCACCCGGTTCAGATCACCGAAGACTCCTTGTACCCGGTGCAATTCGCCATACCCTCGCTGGTGAGACGGGGTGCAGATGGCGCGCCGAACGAAGGGGCCGTCCACCCCACATCTCCCTGGACGGCGGCAGTGGCCGCTTCATGAGCTTGCTCGCAATCCATGATCTGGCGGTCGACGCCGGCCCGCTGTCGCTTGTGGACGGCGTGACGCTCGATGTGAACGCCGGCGAAGTAGTCGCACTCGTCGGCGAAAGCGGGTCCGGCAAATCGCTTACGGCGCTCTCAATCATGGGGCTGCTGGCCGAGGGCCTGTCCTGCAGCCGTGGCCAGATCCTGTTTGATGGCCGCGATCTGACCGAGCTTTCCAGCAGCGCGTTACAGCACCTGCGCGGCGCTGATCTGGCGATGATTTTTCAGGAGCCTGTCACCTCCCTCAATCCGTTGTTGCCGGTCGGCGAACAGGTTGCCGAAAGCCTGATCGTGCACGGTCGCGCGCGGCGCGAGGCCGCCAAGGAGGCCGTGGATATGCTACAGCGCGTCGGTATTCCGGAGCCGGAACGGCGCGCCCGGCAACTGCCAACCGAGCTTTCAGGGGGAATGTGTCAGCGGGTCATGATTGCGGCAGCGCTCATATCGCGCCCACGCTTGCTCATTGCAGATGAACCCACGACCGCACTTGACGTCACGATCCAGGCCCAGATTCTTGCGCTGATGGGGAAACTGGCGGCCGAAGAGGGAACCGCGATATTGTTGATCACTCATGACATGGGGGTCGTCGCAGAACTGGCCGACCGGGTCTGTGTGATGTACGGGGGCCGGGTGGTTGAGCAGGGAGAAGTGGCACGGCTGTTCGATGCACCAGCGCACCCTTACACACAAATGCTGTTGCGCACGATCCCCCGGCTTGAAGACCCACCCAAGCAAGACCTCTTTGCCATTCGCGGCAATGTACCAAGCCCGCTGGAGTGGCCCGCAGGATGCCGCTTTCGCAACCGATGCGACCGCGCGGGGGACGCTTGTCACGCACGCCCCCCACTCCAGGGCCAGAAGCACCGCGTCGCATGTTTTCATCCGGTAGAGGCACCGGTATGACCTTGCTGCGGATCGAGGACCTGCATGTGCATTTTCCTGTCCGTACAGGACGCTTCGGCGGCACCCCGGCACTGGTGCGCGCGGTTGATGGGGTGTCACTGAGCGTGGCAGAAAACGAAACACTTGCGGTTGTAGGCGAGTCCGGTTGCGGCAAGTCCACTACCGGCAATGCCGTGCTTGGTCTGGCACCGGTGACGGCGGGGCGGATTCTCTTCGAGGGGCAAGATCTCGCCGGGCTCGATGCCAAGGCAAGACAAAAGGCCTGGCGCGAAATGCAGGTCGTATTTCAGGATCCGGTAAGTGCGCTCAACCCTCGCCGAACCATCGCGCAATCCATTGCCGAACCAATGATCATTCACAAATGGGCAGCGGCAAAGATCACAGCGCGCGTGAATGAGCTGATGTCACTGGTTGGTCTCAACCCCGACCAACGCGACCGCCGTCCCGGCGCGCTATCAGGCGGACAACGTCAGCGGGTGGTGATCGCCCGGGCGCTGGCCCTGAACCCCAAGCTTGTTATCTGCGACGAGCCCGTCAGCGCGCTCGATGTGTCGATCCAAAGTCAAATTCTGAACCTGCTGATGCTGTTACAGAGAGAATTGGGTTTGAGTTATCTTTTCATCGCACATGATCTCAGCGTCGTGCGGCATATCGCGGATCGTGTTGCGGTGATGTACCTTGGTGTCGTTGTAGAGGAAGGCCCTGCGCTGGAGCTCTTTGCCACCCCAATACATCCTTATACCGAAGCGCTCCTGTCTGCCATTCCGCTGCCTGATCCGCATATGCGTGATCGCCGTGATCGTATTGTTCTGGAGGGAGATCTACCCTCTCCTCTCAAACCGCCCGCTGGCTGCCCGTTTGTGACGCGCTGCCCCTTGGCGGAAGACCGGTGTTCTCAAGAACGCCCTAAGCTGTTGGCGGTCAATCCGAGCCACAAAGCGCGCTGCCATGTGCGTGTGACAAACTCGAACTGAGGGCGAGGGTATACGAACTAGCGGTCGGGTTTGGATACAGCGCGCTTGATTTGAGGCCTCGAAAACCACTGTGCACCGTCATGAGGGCAATACCGCTTCCTGAACCGGCAAACCAAAAGCTTTCTTCGCCTTGTGTCATCCCGAATACCTGGCACCTTTGTGAGACCCAAAACCAATGCTGCACGGGAGGCAGATCAACCGCTTTTCAGAGGCGTGATTCGGTGTTTCTACAGGCGCGTGGGCGAGTTTTGACAAATTGTCGCAGGCATCTGACGCACCGATCACAAGAGGTCATGTATACAAATGCATGCCGTTAGCGCTGCCACCCGCATAAGCTGAAAATTTACATAGCGGAAATCATTGACAAAACCGCCATTGGTAAATGAATTTACATATTTTTGAGAATTTTGGCGCCGCTTTTTACAAGAAATATTCGAAAACTCATAGGCTTATTAATAAAGTCACAAGACTGTGTATTTTCCTACGAAAGCGCGGGCCCGCTCACTTTTTTGGGTTTTGGGGTCACGCAGCACAAGGAGGATACCCGTGCCAATTGAGGACCTGATCACCCCCACGACACCGTCAGTAACGCCAGAGCCCCACCCAGAACCGCATGTCTCTGCACGTGATTATGAGCGGATGTATGACGCGTCGGTGAACGATCCGGAAGCATTCTGGGCTGAACATGGCAAGCGCATCGACTGGATCAAACCATTCCACAAAGTCAAAAACACGTCATTTGAGCCCGGCAATATAAAAATCCGCTGGTTCGAAGATGGTACGCTCAATGTTTCAGCCAATTGCATTGACCGTCATCTGGAAACACGCGGCGACCAGACCGCCATCATTTGGGAACCGGACAATCCGGCGAAAGACGCAGCGCAGTACATAACGTATCGCGAGCTGCACACATCCGTCTGCAAGATGGCGAATGTCCTACGGTCTCTGGGCGTTGAAAAAGGCGACCGCGTTGTCATTTATCTGCCCATGATCCCGGAGGCGGCCTATGCCATGTTGGCCTGCGCGCGGATCGGCGCCATTCATTCCATTGTTTTTGCCGGTTTCTCGCCGGACGCCTTGGCCGCGCGGATTAATGGCTGTGATGCCAAGGTGGTGATCACTGCCGATTTCGCCCCCAGGGGTGGACGGGAAACCGCGCTGAAAGCCAATACCGACAAGGCACTTCTGCACACCAAGGAAGGTGTGAAATGTCTGGTTGTCAAACGTACTGGTGGCCAGACCACCTGGACCGAACGTGACTATGATTGCAACGCCATGATGGCAGTGACCTCTGCGACATGTCCGGTCGAGGAAATGAACGCCGAAGACCCGCTTTTCATCCTCTATACCTCTGGTTCAACGGGCCAGCCCAAGGGCGTTGTACACAGCTCCGGTGGATATCTGGTCTATGCCGCGATGACCCATGAACTCACTTTTGACTACCACGACGGCGATGTCTTCTGGTGCACTGCGGATGTGGGTTGGGTCACCGGCCACAGCTATATCGTCTATGGTCCGCTCGCCAATGGGGCCACCACGATCATGTTCGAAGGTGTGCCAACCTATCCCGACGCGGGCCGTTTCTGGGAAGTTTGCGCCAAGCACAAAGTGAACCAGTTCTACACTGCGCCCACCGCGATCCGGGCACTGATGGGCGCGGGCAAGGAGTGGGTTGAAAAGCACGATCTGTCCGATCTGCGCCTGCTGGGCTCGGTCGGTGAGCCGATCAACCCTGAGGCCTGGAACTGGTATAATGAGGTTGTCGGAAAGGGCAAATGTCCCATCGTCGATACCTTCTGGCAAACCGAGACCGGCGGACACATGTTGACGCCGCTGCCCGGCGCGACGGCCCTGAAACCCGGGGCGGCGCAAATTCCTTTCTTTGGCGTGCAACCGGTGGTTCTGGAGCCAACCAGCGGGGAGGTTGTCGAGGGTAACGGCGTAGAAGGCGTGCTGTGCATCAAGGACAGCTGGCCCGGTCAGATGCGCACCGTATGGGGCGATCATGAACGCTTCGAGAAGACCTACTTCGGTGACTACAAGGGCTACTACTTCTCTGGTGACGGTTGTCGTCGTGATGAAGACGGCGATTACTGGATCACCGGACGCGTTGATGACGTCATCAACGTTTCCGGTCACCGGATGGGCACGGCGGAGGTTGAAAGTGCCCTGGTTGCGCATGCATCGGTCGCAGAGAGCGCGGTGGTTGGCTATCCCCATGACGTCAAGGGACAGGGCATCTATGCCTATGTGACCCTTATGATCGGAGAGGAACCTTCGGAGGCCCTTCGCAAGGAGCTGGAGACCTGGGTGCGTACGGAAATCGGCCCGATTGCCAAACCTGACCTCATTCAATGGGCACCCGGCCTGCCAAAGACGCGCTCCGGCAAGATCATGCGCCGTATCCTGCGCAAGATTGCCGAGGACGATTATGGCTCTCTGGGCGACACCTCAACGCTCGCCGATCCATCAGTTGTCGATGATCTCATTCAAAACAGAATGAACAGGGGTTGAGCCATGCCTGACTATAGCAAAGTACCGGTTCTGATCCTGCTTGGCCCTCCGGGTGCTGGCAAAGGAACGCAAGCCAAGATTCTGGAAGATCGTTTTGGTCTGGTCCAGCTTTCGACCGGCGACCTACTGCGTGCAGCAGTTGCGGGCGGAACCAAGGCCGGCAAACGTGCCAAAGCCGTGATGGATGCGGGCGAGCTGGTATCCGATGAGATCGTCGTCAACATCCTGAAGGAGCGGCTGCGTGACCCCGATTGTGCGGCAGGCATCATCCTTGATGGCTTCCCGCGCACGATAGCTCAGGCCGAGGCCCTTTCAGAGCTCTTGGGATCCCTTGGCACGCGTGTTCATGCCGCGATCAGCCTTGAGGTCGAAGACGACGCGATGGTCACGCGTATTTCCGGCCGCTACACCTGCGATGGCTGTGGCGAAGGCTATCATGAGACCTTCAAACGCCCCACGGTCGAGGGAACCTGCCAAAAATGCGGGTGCCAACGTTTCCGCAGACGCGCAGATGACAATGCCGACACGGTGCGCCGCAGACTGGTGGCCTACCACGCGGAAACCGCGCCACTGATCACATTCTACAAAGGTGAAAAGTGCCTTTGGACGATAGACGCCATGGGTGAGATCGACGCGATCACAGACGCTTTGCACCAGATTCTTCGCCCTATCGTGACAGAGGTTCGCGGCGCAAGGCAGGCGAACAAGAACTTGCGAACAACTCAAATGGAGGAAGCACAATGAGTGCAGACAGAGACCCCAGCGCATATTGGCAAGCCAATGTGCGTCTCATCCTGATCAGCCTTGGTATCTGGGCACTGGTCTCATTCGGGTTCGGGATCATCCTGCGCCCTCTACTGTCAGGCATCGCCGTCGGTGGCACTGACCTTGGCTTCTGGTTCGCCCAGCAGGGGTCGATCATCATCTTTCTGCTTCTGATCTTCTTTTATGCCTGGCGCATGAACAAGCTCGATCAGGAACATGGCGTGGACGAGGAATAAGATCATGGATCAGTTTACACTCAACCTGCTGTTTGTGGGCGCGTCCTTTGCGCTCTACATCGGCATCGCGATCTGGGCCCGTGCGGGTTCTACATCGGAATTCTACGCCGCCGGTCGGGGCGTGCACCCGGTCACCAACGGGATGGCCACTGCGGCGGACTGGATGTCTGCGGCCTCTTTCATCTCCATGGCGGGACTTATTGCCTTTACGGGCTATGACAATTCCTCCTTCCTGATGGGCTGGACCGGTGGCTATGTTCTGCTGGCGCTGTTGCTGGCACCCTACCTGCGCAAGTTCGGCAAGTTCACTGTCTCCGAGTTTATCGGTGACCGTTTCTATTCCAAAACCGCGCGCATGGTAGCTGTGATCTGCCTGCTTGTGGCCTCAATTACCTACGTGATCGGTCAGATGCAGGGTGTGGGCATCGCCTTCGGGCGCTTTCTTGAAATCGACGCCTTCTGGGGCCTGCTGATCGGGTCCTGTGTGGTTTTTGCCTATGCCGTTTTCGGCGGCATGAAGGGCGTGACCTACACGCAGGTGGCGCAATACTGCGTGCTGATCACCGCCTATACGATCCCGGCCGTGTTCATCTCGCTACAACTGACCGGTAATCCCATCCCCGCGCTTGGTCTGTTTGGGACCACCGAAAGCGGCGAGCCGCTTCTGGTCAAACTGAATCAGATCGTGACCGATCTGGGTTTTGCCGAATACACGGCGGCGCATGGATCGACCATTAATATGGTGCTCTTTACCCTGTCGCTGATGATCGGCACCGCGGGGTTGCCCCATGTGATCATGCGCTTCTTTACGGTGCCACGTGTATCTGATGCTCGTTGGTCTGCCGGCTGGACGCTGGTCTTCATCGCGTTGCTATATCTGACGGCCCCTGCGGTTGGCGCAATGGCGCGGCTCAACATCTCCGAGCTGATGTGGCCAAATGGAACAGATGCGGCAGCGGTCAGCGTTGAGCAGATTGAGAGCGATCCTGAGTATGCGTGGATGGCGACGTGGCAGAAGACTGGCCTCCTCGGATGGGAAGACAAGAACGGCGACGGCATGATCCAGTACTACAACGACAAGAACGCCGATCTGCAAGCCAAGGCCGCAGAGAACGGTTGGGAAGGTAATGAGCTGACCAACTTCAACCGCGATATTCTTGTGCTCGCCAATCCAGAGATTGCAAGCCTTCCGGGCTGGGTGATCGGACTGGTGGCGGCAGGTGGCCTTGCGGCGGCACTGTCCACAGCGGCAGGTCTCCTACTGGCCATCTCTTCGGCAGTCAGCCATGACCTGCTCAAGGGCCAACTCACGCCGAACATGTCGGAGAAGTCGGAACTATTAGCCGCGCGCGTTTCCATGGCGGCGGCGATTGTGGTGGCAGTCTTGCTGGGCCTCAATCCGCCAGGATTTGCGGCGCAAACCGTGGCGCTGGCCTTCGGTCTTGCGGCAGCCTCAATCTTCCCGGCACTGATGATGGGTATCTTCTCGACCCGCATCAACAACGTGGGCGCAGTTGCCGGCATGCTCGCCGGTCTGGTGGTCACGCTGCTCTACATCTTCCTGCACAAAGGCTGGTTCTTCATCCCGGACACCAACACGTTCACGGATGCCGACCCGCTGCTGGGCCCGATCAAGTCGACCTCCTTCGGCGCCATTGGTGCTGCGGTCAACTTCGCGGTGGCCTACGTGGTCTCTGGCATGACCAAGGAAACCCCGCAGGAGATCAAGGATCTTGTCGAAAGCGTCCGTATCCCCCGTGGGTCCGGTGTTGCTGTCGACGGCCATTGATCCAACCGGATACTGCCGCTTTCAGTGCGGCAGGTCCAATCTATCAAGCCTGTCCTGCCCGCGACCAAAGCGGGCAGGACATCCCAATTAGAAGGCCCGCCTCATGCCCCTTCCGCCCCCTTTGATCCAATTCCTTGCCTCGGTGCACCCTTACGACACGCTGTCATCAGCCGATCTTGAAGCGCTTGCTGACCTATGCGAGGCAAAGAGCTACGCGGTGGGTGAGACGGTTTTTGCGCTCGGCGACAAGGTGACCGATCTTATCATCATCAACGAGGGTGAAATTGAGATCACCGATGAGGTGGACGTTCAACTCTCCATCCTGGGGCCTCGGAATTCCTTTGGGGAACGCGCGCTCCTGCGTGGTGAACTTGCCAGCCGCACGGCCACTGTCACGGCACAGGCAACCTTGATCCTGATGCCCGCAGCAACCCTCTTTGCGCTCATAGAAAAACAACCCGCCGTCTCAAAATTCTTCGACCGCCGCCGCCCGGCGGGTCGCCAAAAAAAGGATCTGACCACGCTATCGGTCGGTCAGTTGATGACCCACGATCCGGTGACATGCACGCCCGACACCACCATCCGCGATGCAGCGGCCATGATGCACGAAGCGCAGATCTCATCCATCTGCATCACCGACGTCGAAGGGTTCAAAGGTATCGTGACTGTCCGCGATATGACAGGCCGGGTGGTCGCCCGGGGAGCTGATATCAGCGGGCCGGTCTCTGAGGTGATGACCACAGAATGCCTGACCCTTGGCCCCAAGGCGCTTGTGACGGACGTGCTGCACCTGATGGTGGAACGCGGCATCGGGCATATTCCCGTTGTCGAGGGCACCGACATTCTCGGCATCGTCACACAGACCGACCTTACGCGCGCGCAAGCGATGTCCTCCGCCGACCTGGTGAGGCGTGTGGCCAGGTCGAAAGATGCGGGCACCATGGCCCGCGCAACGGCAGAAATCCCTCAGCTTCTGGTGCAACTGGTTGATACGGGAAACCGGCACGAGGTGATCACCAGACTGATCACAGATATTGCTGACACCGCCACGCGCCGATTGCTGACACTGGCCGAAGCGCAGCTTGGCAGCGCACCGGTGCCGTATCTCTGGCTGGCTTGCGGATCACAGGGACGGCAGGAACAGGCAGGCGTCTCAGATCAGGACAATTGCCTGATCCTGTCCGACGCAGTGACAGATGCCGATTTACCCTACTTCGAAGCACTGGCAAAATACGTATGCGATGGGCTGGACGCCTGCGGATATTTCCATTGCCCGGGCGAGATGATGGCGAGTAACCCACGGTGGCGTCAACCGCTCAAAGTCTGGCGCGGCTATTTCGAAGGCTGGATCAAAAAACCTAACCCCGAAGCGCAGATGCTGGCCTCAGTCATGTTCGACTTGCGCCCGATCGGGGGCGACGAAAGCCTGTGGGCCAAATTGCACGAAGACACGCTGAAGGCCGCGTCGGCGAATTCCATTTTCACCGCACATATGATCGCGAATGCGCTCAAACACCAACCGCCTCTGGGATTGTTGCGTGGCCTGGCGACGATCCGTTCAGGCGAGCATCGCAACCACCTTGACCTCAAGCACAACGGTGTTGTGCCTGTCGTGGACCTCGGGCGCATCTACACCCTGCAGGGTCAGCTGCACCCTGCAAACACCCGTGCGCGGATAGAGGCAGCAATAATGGCAGGTTTTCTGTCGCGATCCGGTGGGGCAGATCTTTTGGACGCCTACGACCTCATTGCCACCACACGACTGGAACATCAGGCAAGCCAGATCAAGGCAGGCGAGAAACCGGGCAATCACCTTGATCCATCATCGCTATCCGACTTTGAGCGGAGCCATCTGAGGGACGCCTTCGTCGTGGTCAAAACAATGCAATCTGCTGTGGGATCAGGAAAAGGCGCGTTAGGATAGAGACATGTTTGTAGAACTCATTGCCACCGTCTTTGCCGGGATCGCCTGCGCCGGGATTATCATGGTGCTGAACATCCTCGCGGGTCGGCGCCTGCCAAAATGGATCATGCCGGTTGCCGCCGGGCTTGGCATGATCGGAATGACGATTTCGAACGAGTACACCTGGTTCGACCGCACCGCGGATCGCATCCCGGACGGCGTGATCATCGCCATGAAGGTTGATGAACAAGGCTGGTTACGTCCTTGGACTAAGATCTGGCCCTATACCAAACGCTTTGTCGCCGTGGATACCGCGACCGCGCGCAAGAACGCAAACTTGCCCAATCAGCGGCTCGCCGATCTTTATTTCTTCGGTCGCTGGTCTCCGGTCAATCAAGCCCCAATGCTGTTTGACTGCGCTGGCGCGCGTTCTGCGCTGTTGATTGACGGGGCCGATTTTGCCGAGGATGGCACCGTGGCTGATGCCGATTGGCAAAGCATGCCTAACGGCGACCCGATCCTGAAACTGGTGTGCGAGACCTGACATGTTCACCCGCCTCGGCCTGCGCTTTCGCGTTTTCCTGTTCTTCTGCTTTCTCGCAGTGGCAGGCACAGCGCTGGCGGCTGCAACGCTGACTTACGGCTGGTCACGCACTGAAGGCAGCATATCAACAACCCCCTTCGTCACCGCATTCATCCTATTCGCTTTTTTGAACACCGGCCTTGTGGTCGCAATCTGGCTCCTGTTCGACGAGCACGTCGCCAAGCCCATAAACATGCTCTCGACCAGCCTGCGCTTGCGCGCGCATTCCGGTGTCGATGCGACCCTCGAGCCTGACGCTGCTCAGTACCTGGGCGATCTCGCCCCTGCAGCCAGCGCATTGACCCAAATGATGAGTACATCTGTTTTGGATCACGCCGCGCAGATCGCAGAGGAGACACAGCGGCTGCGCGCCGAAAGCGAGCGACTGACGGCGCTTCTGACAGAAATCCCGATTGCCACGATCCTGCTGAACCCCACACAAGAGATCGTGCTATACGACGGGCAAGCCGCGAGCGTTCTGTCCCGAATAGCGCCGCCCCGCCTCAAAGCCCCCCTTTCCGACTACTTCGATACCGCTGAGTTGTCAGAGGCAATGGCGCGTTTGTCCGGCGATATCCCCGAAGTGTCGTTCGCCCTCCGCAACACAGAGCGACAGGCGCGCTTTGACGCCAAGTTGAGGGCGCTTGGCAATGACTGTCACATGATCCTCATCGACGCGGAAGAAGATCAAGCCCGTCGGATCGGACAGCGCCCGCTGGTCTTCGATTTTGATCTGATGAATGCGTCTGAGATAACAGACATCACGCAAACTCCCCTCCCTGAACTCTGTTTCGTGCCTTTTGACACAGAAACGACAGGTCTTTCCGTGGAAAAAGACGCCATTGTACAGCTGGGCGCTGTGCGTGTGCTGAATGGCAGGATTGTGGAAGGTGAAGTGCTGGACACATATGTGAATCCAGGTCGGCCGATCCCGCCCGCCTCCAGTGAAATCCACCGTGTGACCGATGCCGATGTGGCAAATGCCCCCGATATTGGCGAGGTCGGACGCAGCTTTCATCAGTTTGCAAAGGGTGCCGTTCTGGTTGCCCACAATGCCCCCTTTGACATCGGCCTTCTTCGGGCATCACAGGCGCAGATGGGTGTCGAGTGGACACACCCCGTTCTCGATACGGTACTTCTATCCGCTGTCGTTTTTGGGACGACCGAGGAACATTCCCTGGATGTCTTATGCGATCGCCTGGCGATCACGATTCCAACCCAGATGCGTCACACGGCCTTAGGAGATGCGAAGGCAACTGCCGAGGCTCTGATTAAGCTCCTTCCGTTGCTGGAGGCAAAGGGAATTCTCACCTTTGGCGAGCTCATCCAGGAGACCCGGCGACACAGTCGTTTGCTGCATGATCTCAACGAATAGATAATTGCCCTACCGCTTGAAGCGCTGGCTGAAGTCGCCCGTTCATGGTGCCTTTGATCACCACGGCTTAATGTACTGTTTGTAGTGTGTTGGCCTCTTTAAGGGGTGGTGATCGCCCCGACGGTCCGCGCGATCACGGATGCAGGCCGACCCTCAGGATCAAGCAGTCATTCGGGATAACTTTTGCGGGTTTTTCAGGGCAAACCATTCAGTCAGATACAAAGACTGTGCGGAGCTTAAGAGGATATTTTTTTCGGCAGGCTCCGCTGCCAAACTCTTCAAAGAGTCGGCCACTTGGGGAAATCGACCGAAAGCCCAGAATTTGGCAATCAGCTGCGCCAGCAGTTTGCGGATGGTGAAGACTTGTGCAATGGCATTGTGGCTCTTGATCCACCCGGCAGCTTAATTGGGGCGTTGATCACAATCGAAAAAGACCAAGCTCCCGCCCACTGTCTTCGCAGACAGATTAAGGTTGCTTGTGGGTTATTTGGAGATTTGCCTGAAGAGAGAGTGTCGATTTTATCTGTAGATCAAGGCGCTTTGCAGTTCTGCGAAATAGACAAAGGCCTCCTGCAGCGGCTCTATAGCCTTAACTTGTCGGAAACTCAGTAGGCCGGGACATGTATTCTGATGGAGACCGTATAACTGGGCCTACAACTCGGACTGTTCGCGCTGGCTTTGGGATACATCTTTCGCGGAACGGAGCAAGCTTCGCTCACGCCCGTCCGAGGATGTGATGGGTCACACCATTCTCCAGCGCTTCTGACCTCTTCAGCACATAATGGCGCGGGGTGACACTGCTCTCAAAGAGCCGTTTTCCCGCTCCGACCACCACCGGAAAAGTCCAAACCCGAAACTCATCGATCAGATCATTGGCCTGTAGGGCCTGGATCAGCCTCGCGCTGCCATGGACCTGCAGCAGCGGTCCATTTTGGGCTTTCAGTTCCTCCACCGCCTCAGCAATATCGCCGGTCAGCGCATAGGAATTCTCCCACTTCAATGGCCCGGGTTGCGAGGTGACCACGTATTTTCGCGCCGCATTCAGCCGGTCGCTCTGAATGGATTTCGGTGCGTTTGGCCAGTGGTCTGCGAAAATATCGTAGGTCCTGCGTCCGAACAGGATGTCATAGGGCTGAGACATCGCTATACGCGCGACATGGGGCATCACGATGTCCCAATAGGGCGTGGCCCACCCGCCTTCGCCGAAGCCGCCCGAGGAATCTTCCTCGGGCATGCTTGGAGATTGCATGACCCCGTCCAGAGTCACAAAGGACAGGACCGCCAGCTCTCGCATCTCAGTGCCGGGCATCGGCCAATGACTGCGCGCACGCAGCCAGCTTGTCGAAAGCCTGGTTCCAGCCACCCGCGCCTGCGGTGCCTTCAGCGACGCCCACATGGGTCATGACCATCCGGGTTTTGCCATCGAACTCGCTGAGATCAACGATCACCTCGGTAATGTCCGGAAAGCTGTCCGGCATCCCCATTGTCTGCGGGGGTATGATGCTGCCATCCGCGTCGCAAAGGCTCTCTGTGTAGACGAGGCGGTCGGGTGCGCTCACCTCCTTATAGACGCCTGTGAACCACATTTCCATCGCCCGTTCGGGCGATTGCATCACCATGCAGACTTTGCGGGTTCCGCCGATTTTCACGTCCATCTCGGCCGTAGGGACCGACATACCATTCGGGCCGTACCATTGTTTGAATAAGTCCGGATCGGTCCACAATTTCCACACGAGATCGATCGGCGCATCAAATTCGCGCTCGATCCGAACCCACTTATGTTCATCGTTCATTGGTCACTTTCCTTCATGTCGGTCAGCAGGGTGTCCATCATGTCGAAGCGGGCGTCCCAGATATGCCGATACTGTTCCGTCCAACTTGAGATCTTCTGGATCGGTTTTGTTTCCAGCCTGCACAGCCGGAACTGCGCGTCCCTTTCGCGGGTGATGAGACCCGCGCTTTCCAGCACCCGAATGTGTTTGGACACAGCCGGCAAGGACATCTCAAACGGCTGCGCCAAGGCTTTCACGCTGGCCGTTCCCTGCGCCAATCGTGCCAAGATTGCTCGCCGGGCCGGATGCGCAAGAGCAGAAAACGCCGCGTCTAGCTGGTCATCTTCATTCATACACCCTTAATATACCAACTGGTTAATTAAACAAGTGGTTTATTAAGGGGCGATCATGATCTTTGGCAAATGTTTCCTCCCAGCTGGCGTCCGTCTGGGAACCGCCGACGCCTGAATATTCGAGGCTATCGCAGCCTAAATCGTCAGTGATCTTTGTCCTCCTTCTGGATAAATCCAGTTTTTTGCAGGGCGCGGCTCATAGAACCGCGATTGTTCCATGTCTCGTTTTACCGCCGATTGCGCGCGTTTTTCTTTCATCATTGAACTTTGGATGCGCAAGTCAGGCCTTGTCATCCTCCTCTTGGCCCTTGCACAGCAGGTTTTCATGCTACAAGCGCAAGCGGCAGTATTTAGCACTTCTGCTGTGGGCTGAGGCTGTGTGGAAACTATCTTAGTTTTTCTGGGCGCGCGTTTGGCTCTAAGATTTCGTCGATTTTCGGGTTTTGGGATTGTTTTAACGTCCAGTAGCCCGCGTGCGGACGCCTATTGCGTTT
>NZ_JBNBLH010000007.1:0-284904 GCF_049830555.1 Roseobacter sp. EG26 | reverse complement strand
TTGGAGCCATCAATCGCGACACAGTCTCCCTTCAGCACGCCCATCCGGCGGCAGAGCTCGACGAATTGGGCGCAGGTTCGTCGGATGGCGAGACCGTTGTCGCGGCGAAAATCCGCAATCGTCTTGTAATCCGGGACCAACCGACCCGTCAGCCACATCACCTCGACATTGCGCCTAGCCTCTCGCTCAAGCGCCCGGCTGGACGGAACCCGGTTCAGATAGCCGTAGATGAAGAGCTTCAGCAGTACCGACGGATGATAACCAGGCCGACCTGTTCGCGCGGGTGAGATGCGCAGAAAACCCAGTTGTTCAAGATCAATCTCCTCCACAAAGAGATCAACCACGCGAACCGGATTATCCTCGTTGATCCAATCCTCAAGCCTGTCCGGAAAAAGCGTCGCCTGACCGCGCTCCACACCCTCGATATACCCTGACATGCCCGCCTCCAGTATTTGACCAGAAGCATACATCATCCGGAGTTTCCACACAGCCTCGGCTCTTTGCCGACATCTGAGAGTTTTGGTCAGGAATAATTCGTGATTTTAAGTGCTTAAGGTCGGGAGTGCGGGATTTCCCGTCATTCACTTTTCGGGCTTCGCTGACGCAGCATAGCTTTGCAACTGCGGCACGCTTGTTGCCGCTGCGCAGCGCATGTCGTCAATGCGGTCATTCGTGAGTCACGTTCACGTCCAAACCAAAAGCACGCTTTGGCTGCGGCCAGCTTCGACAAACGAGACGCGGGACAAAGGGTGAATTCAGTTTGGTCGATCCAACGGCCGCAAACCAAAGTCCTGAGCACAACCCAGCAATACTATCCAATAGATCGGTTCGAAAACTTACAAATCCGATTTAAGCCCAAGTCTTTTTATAGCGCCAATACCTATCAGGCCAGATAGCAAGAGCAACATACCTGCTGGAAGTGGAACAGGAGACATCTGCTTCGATGCCAGTGTGACATTGTCAATTCCTATGGTGTCGCCGCCATCGAAGGCGTCGGTCGGAACACCAAAAAGTGTGACATTCGACAATATCGTTGTCCAATCTGCCTCTGATACACCCCATGTTGCAGCATCAAAAGTTGCGGAATAGCTTTGCCAACCGCCTATGGGCGCATTTGCTGCGACATCGACGTTCGCGACCAGACCACCGCCTTCAACCCTGAGATTTCCGAAACTTGGAAATGTCCCGCCACCGCCTGCAAATGTTGCCATATCTAAAGACAACATGCCGCCGTTGAACGCGCTTAGATCACCAAGAAAATCGGCCCCAGCAAGAGCCCCAGACGCAAATCCATTGTTTATCCCCCCTCCGATGTCCGTAATCCGGATATGACCGCCCAGGTTGCCACCGGACGCAACCCAAGCCAGTGAACCTTCTCCGGGGTTTCCTGTCCAACCTTGTGCATCACTGTCGAAAGAATTTGTAATGGTTGCTGCAGATGCCTGTAGGGCAGTACTGCCAATTGCTAAAAACACCGAAAAAAGTAGCGCAGCTTGCTTTCTCATCGCTTATCTCCTTTAAACTGATACTGCGTTCGTATCATAATCCGGCGGATAAATCATCTGCGGGCACATTGAGCGCTTTCTCATAGCTTGAACTAAAGCGGACCTCGGCACTCTACGCGGCATTGGAACGATTGGGCTCGCAGTCAGATTTCGCCGCCTATGTCCTGAACATCGGCTCATTGATAGCCAACGGCAGCGCACCGTCCGAGCCACTGCAAAATCATGGTTTTGGCGAGATTGCCAAATGGCGGGTCTCGTTCAGCCTACCGCAATGGCATTGCCGCATGGGCATCAGGTCGCTCTAAGCCCAATTTTGACCTTAAAGGCAGGCGGTTAACTTAACGAAGCATCAGAAACGCGCCGGCCAGAAGCAAAACGACTGCCGCAATCCGCGACAAATCGATGCTTCTGATGGAGGCATCAAATAATCCGAAATGTTCAATAAGTAGCCCCACTAGAAGCTGCCCGACAACAACCAGTGTAATCGCTGATGTTACTCCGAGTTTTGGAATGGTTTGACTCAGCGTCAGGTACAGGACCAGTCCAAACAGGCCACTTCCCAACATGTACCAAGGTAAGTGTTTCCATTCGCCAATGTTTTCTCCGCCTCGGGCTATCAGCAATGCAAGCGACGCAACCGCTCCACCTAGGTGAACTATGAAGCTCCCAGCAGCCCCACCTATTCGATTGCCCATTGAGCCAGCGATTTGAGCTTGCGCACCGACAGCGAAGCCACCGGCAAGACCTATTCCAACAACCAAGAGAATTTCTAACATTAATGCCTCACCTTTTGGAGTTTCAGTAACGGTATTGATTTTCGCTCAATGGTTCGAGTGCAAATCCAGATTACGGCTTTGTCCCGCGACTTGATCCTTGCCTTCTAAATTCTTGCTGCGCCAGTATCGAATGGCAGGTATCGCCGCCGCCGAGCAGCATCATGAAGCAAGCATGTGCAGCAGAATTCTTGCTGCGAGCGCACGCAGCAGAAAATGTGAATTCACAAGTTGGGCTCACAGCCGACATTGGCTCCTATGATTTGCACCATCCAAGGTCGGCTCAGCGGACAAAGTGACCTTTCGTTACGCAGTCACTTCTGTTTGAAATTACGGAAGTTACGTGCCGCACAAGTTCAGTAGCTAACAACGCTTGTTCTAGGACATTGGCACCATGTAAGCCTGAATTCGCTCTGAATAGATAACATCATTGTCTTCATCAGAGACTACACGCTCTTCATCGTAGGGATCAAAGGAAGCGTAGAACTTGCCGTCATCCGAGATGAACAGCTTTAAATGGGAAACACAGACAGGACGGTCGTTGTGACCGTGTAGGGAGTAGTACTCACAACAACTGAAACGGAGCAAAATTCTTGGCCAATCTGATTTCGGACGCATGCGAAATAGAACGTCGACGCTTACACTTTCGCCCTGTCTTATTTCATATTTCTCTATCTCTGAATCACGAAGGGAGTTCTCCCCGACGAGTTTGTGGAGGACTTCGTCATCTTCACAAATCAAATCCATTTTTAGATTTCACCCCAAAAGCTCTAATGGTTATGCCTGCAATGTGTAGGTCATGTATCTTCTTTGTCTAGGCGTGTTGCAACGGAGCCTTGGATCGACGGTTGCTAAGGGCTCACTACCGCCTTGCGGCGATGCAGCGGGCGACTCGCTCCGATCTGGGCAGATTAGATGCGGCGCGACCTCCCCTGCCAGTCCCAAAGGAGACATTCCCGCTTAGGTAATGCCCTAGGCTTAGGAACATCAAGTATTTGAAGCGCTAAAATAGAGACGGTTGCTTTGTTGCCCTTAGCTGCACAAGGCCATTGATAAGCCATGTCTCGCGGTGGAGAGAGTGCGTACCCATGGCAAAATACAAGCCACGTTCAGGCAAAGTGTGTCCGTACACCTCCTGCATATGAGCTACCGCACCTTGCTCCCCATACTCGTTGCGCCACTTGTAAAAAGTGGCCTCGGTTTCCCAATCTTGGCAAGTCCCGGTACGATCACCGTCGTCAGTACGATATTTATATTTAAACTGGTATGGGCACGCGACGCGGGGTACGCCCGGCGGCGGCGCAAACATATCGGATTGAGCGTGATAGTTGTCAATCTTGCGTTGTTCCGTAGCAACTTCGCTTTGTGACTTCGGGACAATCACAAACTCTTTTATCGTTGGACGAAGTAACGCAAGCGAGCGGCCCGCTTCGTTTTCAGCTTTGAGGCTTGTAGTGATATGATTGTCTAAGAAGTTAGCCCGCTCGGCCTTCTTCATGTTTCCCGAGATTTCCAGCGTTTGGCTATCAACGTGACGGCTTTCTGGGCGGTCGTCGTCAGTGGGCTTTCGCCAATTGTATGTAACGATATCCCAACGCCCGAAGCGTTTAGCATCCTCCAAGAGACGAAACGAAACTGGATACATACGGTGCCATTGGCCGTATATATCTATTCCGGCGCAACAAACTGTCTCGCCGTGTTTCTGTCCGATTATCGGGGCCGCTTTGATAAGTACAATGGTTTCTGCGGTGCCTGATTTAACGTCAGTGCTGCTTTGCAATGCCTTGCTTTACTCCAATGTGTGCCAGCTCAAAATCGGCCAACTTTGCCAACTCGTCTGCGACGATAGACCGGTGGCAATCGGAATGACAACGCTCGAAACACAACAGACACGCGCCGCCCGCCTCAATTACGGGCACAACTTCTTGGAGAGCTTCGCGCGTTGCGTCCAACTTAATATGGTCACCAAAGATACGGCGAAACTCGTTCATGTTGCCCGCACGTGCAGCCAAGCGACCGGGCTTTGGGTCGCCTAGCTGTTTTACGTGTAGGTAAGCGATGCCCGACTCTTCAAGCTGTTGGCGTAGCTTGTTCTTTGAAAAGCCTTTTTTTCGAGAAAGGGGTAATTCGCGTACGTCAATTAGGGTTGTCACGTTGGAGGCTTGGAGCGTTGCAATAAAGTCGGCAATATTCGCGCCCTCGTATCCGATAGTCATAAGCTGTGCTTTGACGCTATCGCCTACTTGGTCAAACATGGTTTTCTCCCTAACTGGTCAAATCTTATTTTTGTTGTGCAATTTGTAGTACGCAAAGTACGACAAAGGCGACAACGCCGTTACGACATGGGCCAAATGCTGCCCGACTCGTGTCTGTATTGCATCAACGGATCTATGAAAGATTGACAGGTCTCACGGACCGCATCCCAGCACCCTGACCGTTGTCAGATCCTCCGGTTTGGGCCAATCTCGAAACTTTGCAAAGTCCGCTTCCTGCGCTTCGCTGCCATTGGGGCGGGACGCGGCATCAGATCGGGCAGCCTGAAGCCGCTGAGTGTCTGCTTTCGGGAAACCGACCTTCAAATCTCGCAGATGCAGCGTTGGGCGCGAAGCACGCCATATGAGGGACCGCTTTGGGCTGTTAGCAATGCGCCGCTTAGAACACTGAGCCGCCATTTAGATTGGTCGATGTGAACTTGCTTCAGCTACCGTAACTCCAGCGGATCACCAGAGAACGGCAACAAATACCAAGCGCTAGGCTCGCGTATTTCTAGCAAACCTCTCATCGAAGTTTCGGATAATTCACCGGGCACATATATCAAAAGACCAATGTCTCCCGCACCAAAAACAATTCCTGGCTGGTCGAACCTTTCCGAAATTACTCTTGCTTCTTGGCGTTTCGCATGGCGCTCAGCGGCAATGCCTGCAGAATATGCGGAAGTTGAAATCATGGTTGCGAAAAGAATCAATCGCACAGTCTGGTAGTTCTTGATTTCTGCAATCGCGTTTTCATCCTCTACCTTTTTCAGTTTTCGAAGCAAGACCCGATCAGTGGTTTCAAGCAGCATCACTCCAAACAAAACCCACCCTCCGACTATCACTAAGCCTTCAGTCGAAAAATGCAGGAATCTCACCCAAAAAACCAAGATAGCTAAAAGAAGAACTGCCTTAAGCGGTGCCGCAGCGATTTTGATAGCGGCATCGTCAGTTTTTTCGGCTGCATGCTTAAACTTATCTGCATTTAGATTAGACAAAATACCACCGGCTATTGAGACCATCACAGAAATCAGGATCAGCATAACTTTTGCGGAGATATACGAAAAAGCCGCGCCAAACCCTGCTTGCAGCCCAAGTGTCAATGACATGTCTCGCCCAAACACAACAAACACCTCGCGCGGCATATCGGCGGTGTAACCAACAACGAATACGGTCGACAGGCCGATCAGCGCCAGAAAAAATACCCCTATGGCAAAAGGGTAGGAATTCGCTTCCACTGTTTGCTCTTTGCTCTGAGGCACGCTTCACCTTATCGACTAAATCTAGTCTTCAAACATTACATGTCTTGCCCGAAGAGCAGCACAAGAAATGTTCGGATCAGGTGATGGATAAAGCGCATCACGGGTCACACGGAGCCGTTTTCGGAATGCCCATCTTCAAAGGCAATCTCGAAGACAACATTTGTGTTCATCTGCGCTAGAACTAGCCCGCCGACCACTTTTAGAAATTCTTCCGGCGTATCAAATTCACCAGCATCCACCTCGAAAGATTGATTGGGTTGAATTTTCCCATCTTTAAAATGGTGAAACCCTGACATCCCCAGAAGTTGATAACCTGCTTCCAAGCAATCAGCCAGATATCTAAGAGCATGAATCGGCTTCAAGACGGGGGCAATAAATCCTTCGCTATACTTGCGAACCGAAAATTGCATATACTTTTCAGAAATTGCTTCGAGTCTCATATTGGTGCCGCCATCAAGGTATGTATGGATCAGTGATGCTTGGATCAGGAATCCAGTTCGGGTCATTCCGATTGCTCATCTGCACTAGATCACCTGTTACGTTATCGCGGACAACGTAATTACCGCTGTTATCAAAGTAAGCTGTTGCCGGATTTCCTGTCGCGCGATTGGTCGCCGTACTCGTATGAACTGGGCTATTCACTACAGTGTCGATGTAAGACTGATCCCATCCTCTTGAGGTCAACTGGTTGAACTTCCGACCAGAGGTTGGAATGTTTGTCGGCACTACGCTATTTGGGGCATCTAAACAGACATCAAAACCAAAGCTCGCCACTTGGGTTTCATTCCCATGCATGATGATACAGTTGCCTTGCTCAGCAACAGCAGTACCTGTAACCGCAACATTGGTCGCCGCTAACGGTGGTGCGCGTGCTGCGAAGTGAACGCTTGTGTGTTCAGCTACCACCGCTTCTTGATATGGGAAAAATTCAACTTGGTGTGATGCCGATGGCGCAACTGGCATAGCAACCGCACTCAAAATCGAAAGCAGTATCGTAGCAATCAACCCAATGATTTGGCGAAGAAACCTCATGCCTTAGGTTTACACTCCCTAATTGTCTCTATGCATGGCTTTCCATTCGGCAATCAGTTCGAGCACACGCTCGTCCATATCTGCTGTGGTCAGGCCGTGAGTAGTGGTTGCACCTGGCCGAATCCATCGCGATACAAAAGTCCCTGCATGCCTGTAAATGCCTGGAAATTCTTCCATCATAAACCCAGCAAGTTGGCCCCCTGATAAGCTAGGGTCAATTTCCAGTACTTCTAATAAAAGCTCCGACGGTTTAGCGCCATCGTCAACTCTACTTGCCCAGTTCCGCTGCATACTACGGCCTCACGAACTCAAAATCGATAACGTTACTCCCAGGCCTGGTCGTCTCAACAACTTCCGTATAGCCATGGCTGGCTGCGATGCGTCCAGTCCATGTATTCCTGGCTGCGTCGGTTCGAGTCAAACCTGAATTCACATTATTAATGAACTGCGAATAGTTATCGCTGCCCGTACCTGGAATCCAAACCCCTTGCACTCTATCAACTACTACACCGTCACGTTGTAGGCGAAGTATTGCACTATTGAACATGTCTGTCCCTGACCCAAGCGCCGCCGCATCACCACCCGCTGCTACATTGAATTCCAATGAGCCATTTTGAACCGTAATCTCGATTCCATGACCAGAATCAGGGTCTCGGTAAAGGTATTGAGCATCAACATCAGATCGATTGATACGGTTTAGGTCATCAGAAATATCAACACGCGGTGGCAACGGTCCAGTATTTGGGGCTTTTCCAACGATTCTAATGCCGCCACTTGCCGCGCTAAGCACACCGGTTATACCTGTGACAGCGAAGGCACCCTCAATGAAAACCTTGCTACGGATTGCGTTAGCCCTTTTGATTGAATCCGCAGTTCCAAGGGCTTCAAGCCGATCTGCCTCAGCAAGGTCAGCCTTAATACTTTTATCAATCGCTGTGAGTGGATGCAGGAACGCATCCTTGACCAACAGCAATTGAGCTTGTGCCTGAGGGTCACCAGCTGCGGCGCTTAGGGTTATTGCAGCAAGGTCGATTAATCCTGTGGCATTATCAATCGGCAGTTCCAGCAGAGCTGTAGCCGCAGCCTGACTCATTTGGGTACTAAGATAGGTGCCATAAGTATTTGCTACGCCGTTGTCTGGGTCGATATATTCACTCTGTGTTCCATCGTAGCTAAGCGTTCCGTTTTCATATGCGGTTTGATAGCTATCGAAAGCCAGCTTCAATTTTGCAATTTCAACCCTACAAGCAGCACCGCTGGTGTAGCCGCCACCGCAGGCGGTGTCCAATGCCGCATCGCGTTGTTGGTCAAGCTCATTGAGAGCATTAAGCTCCGAAACAATTTCATCACTTTCTTCTGCTGAGCACGCATCTGACGCATCGCATTCATATTTTAGGTTACGCAGTTCTGCGCGCCGCGCGGCTTCTACATGAAAAAGATAGTTATTGCGGAAACCGGACAACGCGATAGCAGAAGCAGTCGAAACGTTTTCAGCCCTGCCTCCGGAGAAAATATAGCCAACGAGCGCACCGGTTAGTTCTGAGTTATTTGCTTGTTGCTGTTCTGTGAGAACTGAACCCTGGTTATAAAGACCGGCCAATATTGCTTGCGAAACGCCACCCGCGGCTCCCGCCCCACAACTCGCGCCCTGCAGTTCCGCCGCAGCACACCCCGCGATGCCATGCAGGAGTACGTGCCCGACCGAGCCTTCACCGCCGTTTTGACCAGCCGCAAAGACGCCGCCAATTCTATTCTGGGTATCGGCAAGACCGAGAGCAACGACGGAGCGGATCAGTGAGTTGCTGAACCCTCTGCCAAAATCATTCCCGTAGACAGCGGAGCTCAAACCGGCATTCAAAGCGCCGTCGAGAGCTTGCTCGGAGAGGTTTGCCAGATTCAGGTTGCGAAGCCCTGGCAGGCTGCCACCGACTTCTCCGTACCGCAGATTGGTCCGGACATAGCTCATCAGCGAATTTGAGTTGTTGACCGCCTCAAGTGACCCTTCGACATCACCGGCAGCGCGTAGGTTTATGGACTGGGCGAGGAAGGATTGCGCAGCAGAAAACGCAGCATTCTTCAGAATGTCGTCCAGTTCCAGCTCGCCGGATACGGCCCCGTTTGTCGCGCCGATAAGGGAGGACGCCGCAAATGCCTTAACTGCATTCCCGGCTACAGAAAGCGAAGTGTTGCTGGTCGCAAGGGCTTTTACGGCGGTTGAAGCGCCAGGTGCCGCTGCGGCATTTAGAATTATCTTTTCGATGCCGACGCCTGCGACAATCGTCGCCAATGCCATGAATGCAGGTGAAAGTGACTTGCTTTCGTCGTAGAAATATTCATCAGCAAGTTCGCGGTCGAGCAGGACGAGGCTGGTCAGTGCCAGCAATTCATCCGGATAAACCTCCGATGCTTTTGGACCTGTAACGTTCGGATCACCGTAAAGCGTAAGGAAACTGTCCCCCCCGACGGTGATGTTTACGTCGCCCTGAGCATTGAACGTGGTCCGGACGGCCGTTTCACGGAACGAATTTTCAGTGACTGTGCTTGCGACAACCGCGCCAAGCTTGCTTTCAAAAAAGTCCGAGCGTTCGCTATTGATCGCGGCAAGCACCCTTAGGTCACCGCCAACGTTCAGGTTCAGGTCGTTGCCAGCAGAGAGTTGCGCGCCGACCAGTTCAGTGTCGGCACCGGAGACAAGAGAGAGATCCAGGGCGGATAATGCCGTTGTTCCTGTCGCAAAGCGTTGCGCTGTCGATGAGTTGCGGGTTGAGCCGAAGAGCCCGAAAAATGATGAGCTCCGAGAAAAGGACGACTGTTCATTGATATCAGTATAGGTCCCTGCGAGAACGTCGCCCTGTGTGGCCGAAATGCTGATGTCGCCACCGCTGCTAACAAGACTGCTTCCCGCGGTTGTGACATTCCCAGTTTGAGATTCAAGCTCTAATGCCCCACCCGCGGATAAGGAAGAACCCTTGTTCGTCACAACCGTACGCGTATTGCGGGTCGTCTTATTGGAAAGCAAGCTACTATTGTAGGTCCGATGATCGTAGTCATAGACGTCTTGCGCAGCGGCAAGGATCAGATTGTTCAGTGCAGCGAGCCTGACTGAGCCTGCTGCGGTTACTTGCGTACCTTCCAGCGTTAGATTGCCCTGCGCCAGGGCTCTGAACGAGCCACCGATGTCAAAGTCTGCGAGATGCGACGTGATCTCTACGCGATCAGTGCCATTTTCTGCATTGCCTGTATGATATTCGATCACGGACTGCGTAGAGGACAGCGTCAGATCTTGATCAGATGTCAACAGTGCGTCCCCGCCGGTCCGCGCCTGCAGACCGCTCAACGTCACATCACCGCCTGCTATGACCGACAGGTCTCCACCGGCATCAATGGATGTCATCTCATGTGAGATAAAGGTCTCGCCAGGGAGGATCGGGCGTGCATCTGTCGCAAGTGTTCCAATAATCAGTGCAGGGTTGGTGTTGCTGTCATATTCCGTGCCAAGGGACATAACCTCCGCATTGCCGCCAACAGCCGCGCCGAAATTATTCTGGGCTTTGGCAAATGAGCCGTAAATCGCGAGGTCGCCACTCCCAATGACATCAACATCCCGGGCGTCGAGGGTGGCTCGTTCAAGAGCAATATTCCCAAGAGACAACACCGATAGTTCGCCCTTGCTCTTAAAGTCACCGTGGGCAAGATGGGCGTTTCCTGCTGTCGACAGAGACAAGTCACCTTGAGATGTCACAAGGGCTCGCGGCGTTTCCGCCAGATCGTTCAGATTGCTCGCAGCACCGAGCCGCCAAGCGGTTGCACCGATAAAGGCATCTTGTTGTGATTTGGTGTCGGAGATGAGAACATTTGTCGAGGGAACGCCATCGAAGTAGGTCTCTGGTGCCAAATATTCTTCTGTCCCCGTAATGACCCAGGTAGGACGGAGTTCCTGAACATAATATGTTTCCCAACGCGGGTAACAAATCTCGTCGCCACCTCTGTTGCGGTGACATTTGGGAACATTTCGTTGTTTGGCGACATTCTGAAGCCGATCCTGATACTCACCAATCTCTCTGCTCGCCGTGACCAACCGGGTTCTGATTTGGTCACCGTCACGAGCATTTTTCAGGAACCCGTCGGCGTCTGAAAACACATCCTGTGTCAGCGCAAGTTCTGGAAAAGCGTCATTCGTGAGGGCAGTTGCAAGCGACTTCTCTCCTTCTACGACGGTCCCTTTCACAATTGCTCCGGCGCGGATTGCGTCTGCAGCTGCTCGATGGCTGACCACTCTTTCCGCTGCCTGATTTGCTGATTGGAGTTGCGCATAGAGCGTGCCCAAAAGGACTTGTTTTTCCTGACCAAGAGCTTCGATATCTGAATAAAAACGCGTCGATCTCGCTGATATTGACTGCGCAATTCCCTCATCGGAAACGGATGCCTGGGTTAAGGCAACATTGGCATCATGTAGACTGTTTATGGCCGCAAGATCTTCGACGCGTAGTGAATTGGCTTGCGCGTCAGCAGCATTCTTGAGTGAGAAGTAGTGAGCATTAGGAGTATATACCCATTTGTAAATGGGATACCGATCGCGACCGCCAGCCCATCGTTCGATCACCTGGTGCCGATCATACAAATAGGGACCATACTGGGCTTGATTGGCGGCAAGAGCAGCCTGATAGGTACTTTCTACTTGTGAGGTATTGACCTGGCGCTCTGCTTCCAAAGTGTCCAACTGGGTTTGGATGGATGCCGTGCGTTCAGCATCACTAAGATCGAGGCGACTTGTAAAGTCCGCGATATCCGAACGGAACTCTTCGTGGCTTTGCGTGATGATCTGATCATGTACTTCGATCTGGCCATTAATCGTATCGGTGACTGTGTTGACCGCTACCTGCGCTTCGGCGTTCAGCGTTTCAAGTTTACTGTTGTCAAACAGTGACGCGTAAGACTGAACCCCCACAGATTTGGCGATGTCTTTGATGTCCGCCCCGGTGTCGGCGCGGCGAAGGGCCTCTACCGCTGTCAGCAAATTGTCGTCTTTGAGCAGTGCTGCGTAGACCGCTGCGTTCTCCTGCCCGGCGCTTTCTGCGGCAGTTTCTGGAGAGGCGAATATCTTTCCAATGTCTTCCTCGGGCAGTTCGACCAGTTCTACGCCGCCAGGGTAGCTGTCGCTCACCTCATTGGGGACATCATTGGCTGAAACCAAAAGAGAGCCTTCGGTCGAAATCAGACTTAGATCACCGGTCGCGACAAGCCGGGTGCCTGGGAGAACGATATCCTCCTTTGCAAGAATTGTTACATTCTTCCCCAGAACGTCAGTGGAAGCGGTCGTCAATTCCCAAGAGCGGCCACCATCGACGGTCACAAAGCGAGTGCTGGTGACGCAATCGCCGTTCTCACTCGACCCGGTACACTTTTGATAAGTTTGGGCGATTTCTCCGGTACTGCTTGCTTCCACGACATCAATGAAGTTCGACAGCAGTACGCGGCCTCCGGCATTGATATCCAGATCCTGCCCAGAGGACAGAACAGATCCGAATGAGACAAAGTCTCGTTCGGCGTCGATTGTCACATCACCATAGAGAGAGACAATATTGCCCCGTCTGAAAATACTCTTCTCCAGGGTCTGTGTGCCCGTGCGCTCCTGGGACTGGTACCCGGTGTAGCGTTGGCACAAATAATCTCTGCCCTCACGCTCACAAGTCTCGGCGCTGTAGGGAACTGCCACCGTAATCGGAATTGTGCCGGTCGCGCTGTAAGTAGACTGCCGCAGGAAGTTGAGAACATCCTGCCCCGCATTTAGGGTGATTAAATTGGCGGCGGCGATATCACTTGCCTGGTTTTCGACATTCTGACCAGCAGACAGTGTCAGATCATTGCCAGCAAGGATTTCCCCTGCAAAAAAGTCGGTTCGATATCCGCAATTTCCTGCCGGACATCCATCGTCTGCCCCCAGTCTGGACCGTAGCGTCAGGAAATTATTGATAATGTCCACGCCCGCAGACAATACGACATCATTTGTTGCACCAACTGCGCCGCCCGTGTTCGTCACGCTGCCCGCATCTGACGAGATCGACACATTCGTGGCCGTCGCTGTTGCGCCGCGATCGACGTATTCTTTGACGATATCATACTGGCTTGCGCGTTGGATCATGTCGGCAGCGATGTCCGCTTCTGCTCCGCCAGCAATCAATTGCGCATAGTAGGCCTGCAGATACTGCTGCAAGGCTGGATCGAAATAGATGTCATATTCGCGCGCTATTTTGCGTTGTTGCGAGAATCCCTCCAAGGCGCTGACGACAAGTTCGCCATCCGCCATCAGAAAGCCGGTATTTGTGAGAGAGCCGTTCGAGACATCAACAGTCACGTCAATGCCCGAAACTTCACCGGCAATCACCACAAAATCTCCGGCATTGATGGAGATATGACCATTGTCTCCTGCCACTGCATCACCGGTGACTTTGTCATACCCCGATGTTATCTTGCGGCCCGAATAAAGGGTGAAGCTCGTCCCATTTACACTCACGTTGCCTGATGCAGCCAGGTCACCGTATTGTCGAATACTTTCGCCGAAGATGGATACCCCTGCTTCTACCTCCACATCTTTGTAAAACAAGTTTCCCGCAGACACGGCTGACAATGATCGAGCGTTCACATCACCGTAGAGGTTGACGCCCTGCCCGGCCTCCCGGTTGACGATGCGAACATTTCCCGAAGTCAGCGTTCCACGCTCAGCGGCGTCGACGGCAAAAGGTGATGTTTTTGATGCAAGACCTGGAGCAGATACAATATCGGTGTCGTTGAGCGCAGCGATCTCGATACTGCTGACACTTTGTGCACCGCCGGAAATCAACAGATCATTCTGTGCTGTTTGTCCGATCGTAGTAACGGGTCCGTTCACAATGACATGCCGTCCAAACACGCCGCCTTGCTGGCCTGCCTCAAACCCGTCGGGACCGATGGTGATCGTACCTTTATTGACCAGTAATCCGACGTTTGAACCGTCGACCGTGGGCACCCCCGTTGCCAGTATGGATGCTGAGGAGTTTATGAATGCGCATCCATTGCAACTAATACCGTTGGGGTTTGCGATAATCACGGCGGCTTCTTGGCCGAACACCTCAATTGTGCCCAGCAGTGACGAGGATGCCGCGCCGGTGATCTCATTGACAATCGTGTTGGCGGGTCCCGACACCATCAGGTTTGGGTTTGCGGTGACGTTTTGACCGATGACACTCATTCCATCAGTCGTGGAGTTATTCAAAACAACTCCTTGGCCGCCTACGTCAAAATTCTTGAACTTATTGACAGAAACACCGCTTTGGGGCGCTGCAATATCAACCTGCGGTGTCCCATTTCCGGTGACCAGAAACGACGTGCCAGGTGCAGAGGGGTCGACAATAATCGCCTGTGCATAGGACTGTGTGACCGCGCTGAGAAGTATCGCAGTAGAAGAAATAGTGACCACCAGAGCATGGCTCATTGAGCGGACCAGGTGGCCTTTGCGATTTCTTAAACTCAGCATATTCACAGTCCCTGTCAGGAACCAACAATCGTTGGCTTCAATTAGTCTTTTTTGTTTTTACGGGCCGCCATGATCGGGCACGTTCTTGCGCGCGTGCGACCTCAGAGGCAGTCATTTGGTTTTGCAGTACGTTGCGGGCTTGTGCAGCCAAGGGATGGTCAAGCGCGGCCGCCAGATTGAAATAGGCATGTGCCTGTATCACGTCCTGATCAACCCCAAGTCCAGCCGCGTGAACCTGCGCTAGCGCAAAAAGGCCGGCTGGACTGCCGCCGTTGGAGGTTTTTCGAAGAAGTTCTACTGCCTGGGTTAAGTTTTGCTCGACAAACCTGCCTTCAATCAAACCCAACGCATACTCGTTTGTGGCGTCGGTATGACCAAGCTCAGAAGCTTTTGCCAACCACGCGTAAGCCGCAGTTTCGTCTTTTTCGACACCGCGTCCTTCGCGGATTAACAGTCCGCAATTATAAGCGCCATTCACGTCCCCCAGACTGGCCGCGTCGCAGACAAGCTGGGCACCTTTTATGAAATCCTGCAAAACGCCATTGCCTTGAATGTGCAAAACGCCAAGACGGTTTTTTGCTGGAGCCGATCCTTTTTCGCTTCCCGCCTTGTAAAGGCCGATGGCAGCTTTTCGGTTTGGGTCACCGGCGACGCCCAGTTCGAGCATCCGCCCAAGATAAAAAGCCCCATCCGCGTCACCTGTTTCAAAGGCCTCGGAGAAATGTGCCGTCGCCGCGCTGAAATCTTGTATCTCCAGAGCGTTCAAGCCTTGAGACACCAGGCTGACATCTTCACTGGATTGCGCCGGTGGCGCTACGAATATCAGGGCGGAAAGGATCAGCTGGGTCGGCGTCACAAAAACTGGAAAAAAGCGGTAAAACAAGGCAGTACTTCTGAATAGTTGACAGTCGTTCGACACGACCGCTCTCTTGAGCGTGATTTTTGTATCAGAATATTTTTATGGTCAATCCCACAAATGCCTGGAAATCATCAACTTCGCGCCGCGCATCGTCTCGAAGAGGAAATGCCAAGGTTCCGTTCAACGAGGTTGCGCCTACCTGCGTGGAAAATCCGACCCCCGCGCTGAAAAAAGAAGCCGATGAGCGAGTGGCACGTGACGTCACGTAACCTGCATCTGCAAACAAGAAAGGCCGGAACCCGCCCTTCGCATTTTGCAACGGATTCCACAGGTTGGTATTTTCGAGAGGCTTCCCGAATCTGCTGAAATCCAAGGAGATGGTTCTAAAGGAGAGCTCGCTGCGGACAAACGCGCCGGAATCACCCGAAGAGGAAAAACCTGAGTAACCGCGTACGCTTTCCCAACCGCCGATAGAGAGTTGTTCGTTAGAAAAAAGCGCGCCATTCGCTAGCTGACCAACAACAACAACCGAAAGCTGCCTGCCTGAGTCAAACGGCCGGATGTAGGTCACGTTGCTCTCAATCTTTCGGAAATCCGTTCGTGGCACACCGGGCAGACGCTCTACAGGATCTCGATCTGCACCAAACAAACCACTTCCAAAGGAAATTGACGTATTTGTCGCGATGACAGACTTCAGCCCACGATACTCAAAGCGATGTCCTACGCGAAAAGATGATCGATGTTGCGGCGTAAGGGCGGCAATATTTACAAAGCGTTCGTTCCAATAGCTGCTGACAGAGATATATCCGAAACTCTTGGTTCGATCATCCCGGGAAAGCAGACGTTCGGCACGTAAATTCAGATTTGCCGTTTGCGTGAACAGATCAGATGTTGGCGTCACGGGTGACAAAGATTCCGAATACGATCCGCTGGCGGAAAACAACCAGCGCCGATAGGGTGCCGAAAGGCCAAATGCGACCGCGTTGCTATTCTCTGATCCTGAGTATGAAAGTGAATAGGTGTCGTTAATGCCCAAGACATCATCTGCTTCCAGATTTAGTCTGATTTGTGTTCGGCCAGTCACCTCATCTCCGCGATTGTCAAAACCGACAGTGCCGCGAACAAGGTCGTTTTTGCGCTCTGTGACGACGATCTGGCTGGTGCCGGGGGCAGCGCCCGCGATCAGATTGGCATTAGCCTGCGATGAGCGCAGGCGGTTCATCTGCTCAAGTCCATGCTCAAGGTCACGCAGTTGAAATACATCGCCTGAGCGTTGCGGGAAGGCACTCTTTATCTTGCGGGGTTTTCCAGGTTTTGAAGGTTTGGTGCCCTGGGTCTGTTGGTAAGCAATGGCCTCAATACGGCCCTCCAATATCTCGATGACCAATTGCCCTGAGCTGACATCCTGGCCTGGTACATAGGCGCGTGACGTGATGTAGCCCTTATTTGCATAAAGGCCTGACAACCGTTCGAGGAGGTGACCTATGCTGACTTGCCCCAGACATTTTTCTTCGAACTCTGCAAGAACTTCAGCAAAACTGGAGGCTGGCAATACGGTCGAACCCTTAATGACGATTTGCTTGATGGGAAAGCAAACCGCCTCCTCAACTGGACCTTTTGCGGCGTCAATTGAAATACTCTGACCAGCACCATTGCGGGCCAGGTTTTCCTGCTGCGCACGCCTTCTTTCTTCCTCTAGAAGACGTTCGCCCGGATCGTTCTCCTGCGCCACAGCCAGTTGCGCCGATACGGTCAGTTGTACTGCCGCCAGAATGGCCAAGAGTCTTCGAAACATGCCCTAGAAAGTACTTCCAAAGAACCCGATCGGTCTGCGTTCGAACACACGCTGCACAGTTGGCAAAGTGGATTCTACCCGGCTTCCCGTCACAATGACTTCGCCCAAGATAAATAAATCTGTTGCGCCCAGGTTCGCATCGCCATTGATGCGAACCGATCCGTTGATCGACCTTAAACTACCATAAGACAAGCGGGTCTGAAGATATCCGCGTCGACCTCGGAAAAATCCCGTCAATCCAGCCGGGTGCTCAATGAGTGCGGCAGAAAACGCTGGAATAAATACCGTTTCGGGAGCGTTGATAAAAATACCAATATTGCCGCTCAGTGTCCCGGCAACGTTTGAAATCTTTGATCCGGCGGTAAGGGTCAATGTCTGTGAGGCATTGACAGCCCCCCCAATCATGCGAAGTGACGACGTTCCGGAAGTTTTGCAGAATAGCTTGCAAGTTTGACGAAAACTGAAGGAGCCGACTTGCTGTGAGCTATTCAAGAAGCTGTTTGCGGCGGTTACAGAAACCGTCGCGCCGCTAACATCCGCGCCGGTATTTTCCACATTATTGGCTTCTATCGACACGTCGCCAATCCCTAATATGAACGACCGCTCGCCAGCGATGGCTTCCTGCCCATATACGGCCTCAGCAACAGTCGTTCGCTTGCGCTTCAAAAATAGGCTGCTGGCCAGCCGCTGACCCTGCAATTGCCGAATTGCAAAGGGCGTTCCTGATCCATTGACGACGGTTGTGTTCAGAACATCGCCACCTGATCTCAACATCACATTACGGTTTGAGAAAAGACGCGCCGTCTCATTCACGATATCGCCGCCCACACTGACAAAAAGATCATCAGCTTCACCAAAAGCCACCGCAAGCCGGTCGACGGAAAGGCTGGTATTTCGGAAATCTCCGGTCGCTCGAATTGTCAATCCTCCGAGCGAGTCAGCATCACTTTCAGTTCGCGCATTCCCCTGCAAAAGACTTCCATAATTCAATATGTTCCCGGACAATGCGCTCAGAACCACACCACCCTCAAATGCTGTGAGCGTGGTTCTAGTCTCGGAACGGATGTCTGATCCGAATTGCAATCTTGATGCGTCAAGGCGAATGTCACTTTGGGCATCCAAAGCCGAGCTGACAATTCTTGTCGCTGCTCCAGAATTCAATCTGAAATCTTTTCCGATGCTGCCGCCCACCGTGCTAAGCGAGATCGACCTGCTTGCCGACACGCGCCAGTCATTGGTGGCTGCCACTTCAACCCCATCAAATACGACGTCCTCACCAGCTGACAGAACAACATCACTGTTATCTAGCTCGTTCGGGAGAATGCCAGCGTCAGAGATCAAGGCGGCGGATCCGAGCTCACCATTTCCTGCATAAATACTTCCCGATGCCGTGAGAGTGACGCCCCCGGAAGACGCCAGACTGTCAGAAGCAATGATGCGCCCAAAAATCCGGGAGGTGCCCAGATCGATATCTCCATCTTGTGCTTCAATCACCACACCGCTTTCTTCCGAAGAAATAGATGAGCCAGACAACTCTGTCGCAGAGATTGTCACCGCGCCAGCACTGACAGCGACCGATCCTCCCGCCTCAATATGACTGTTGGTCAGTTCCAGTTGACCGGAACTCGTCAGGCGAAAACCGCCCGATGTCGCGAAATCTGAATCGGCAATACGCACGCCCGCGCCCTGATCTGTCACTGTCACACTAACGCGTCCGGAGGAGATGCTCCCCGCACCCGTGATATCGACAATCACCTCGCTGACGTTGGAGCTTCCAACTTCAGTCGCGAGCGCCCATGGGAGAATTCCAGAACCATCTTGCCCAAATCCACTCCGGTCTCGATCAAAACTCACACGGCTGTCACCAGTAATTACATTCAGTTGCGAGGCGTGATCTGCTCGGTAAAACGTGAGGGGGCCGTCGATGCGTAACGTCTTTGAAATTAACGCCAGTTCTTCCATTGTGCCGCTGAGCCCAGCCGTACCAATATCAATCGAACCTGACGCAATTGTCGCATTTAATCCACCGCTAGCATCGATCCCTATTGATCCGGTTGTTAGCGCGACATTTCCAGTATTGAAGAACTGGCCGCCATTGACAGTAATGCCATTTGGGTTCGCAACGATGACATCTGCCTCAGGACCGATGACTGTCAGCGGACCTTCAATCCTCGTGATGCTGGACGACGTCACTTCGTTTACAATCGTGGCAGCATTTACCCCCAGATTGTTCAGCTCCACGCCAGCACCCGGGACTGAGAACCCGGAGTATGTATTCAAACTAACTGAGGCTGCATCGGCAGGCGCGAGCTCAACCGATATCACCCCAGAAGCTCCAGTTGAGGTCGTTGTCGCTGTGTTTCCATCTGGAACAACAGATTGTGATTGAGCATATGACGCTGAGGACAAGATCAAGGCCGCAGACGTGCCAAACAGATTTGCTGAAAATCGCGGAGACCCAACTTGCGCAAAAAAGTTTCTACTGATCTTGAACGAAAGTCGGGTCTTCATCTGGATACACAGTCTGCAATTCGTTAACAGATGACATCCTTCGCCTAAATCCGAGCGCTGTTCAAGATGTCTTCACTAGTGAGAATGAGTTTCCAGAGCTTGTTGGTCCTAATGCTATTTCCATCCTTTTCCTATGCTCAGGACAAGCCTTTAGAAGAAGAAAGAACCTTCGACGACTGGTTCGTGACGTGCTCGAGTGGTCAAACCTGTCGGATGGTGCAAACGGTCATACAGCCCTCAACAGGCAGATTGATTTTACAGGTCAAAATCATTGCGGGGGAAACCACCACCGCCTTGTTTACGTTCCCATTGGGGGTTTTGCTAAGTACGGGATGGAGCTACGACATTGATGGTAGACGTCAACGCATCTTACCATTTGAGGTGTGCAACACGGATGGGTGCCATGCCGGGTTGAAACTTTCAATGCGAGAGTTGGACGCTCTGAAACGTGGCAATCACTTGAACCTGCGATTTCATGATGCGGCCGCGACAGAAGTGCCAGTGCAGGTTTCCTTGGCGGGATTTACAAACGCATTTAATGCTTTGAAGTAAAATATTATTTCCACGTAATCCAGATCAACGTGTTGCAATCTTAGTCACTGATGTTGCCGAATATGATGCTTGGACGTCAAAAAGAGCGCGGGCACCCCGGAGGTGCCCGCGCGAATTTTCCCGCCCTTTGCATAACACCCCCAGCACCACGTGGGTGCGGCGCTGGGGGTATTGTTGTTATTCCGCCGCCAGTGCCTCGGCGGGTGCGTCCGCATCGCCTTTGCCTGCCTCCTGCGCGCCGACATACATCTGCATCGGAAAGCGCATATAGCGCGGTGACCAGTTTTTGACCTTGGCTTCGCGTGTGCCATCCAGACAGGCTTGGATGACCGCCTTCTGCACCTTGGCGGTGGAGGTGATGTGCTGGGCGGCAACCTCCTTGCCAGCCAGTTCTGCCACCATCGCGTTAAGGGCGGATTTGTCGCGCATCAGGTCAATGAAGGTTTGATCGGGTGACCAGATGGCGGTCATGTCGATCTCCTGCTCCGCGCCAAGGATTTCAACCAACGCGGAGTGCGCAGGCAGGCATTCTGCCACCACAAAACTCAGGATGCGCATGACGTCTTCATCGCTCAGGCCGCGCAGGGTTTTCATCAGGCCAACAAGATCACGGGTTGCCCCATAATCCTCGCGGCGCGGCACCAGTGTCTGCCCTCCTGCCAGCGGGATGTCCAGCAGTGACGCAATCGCGGCGCGTTCTTTGGCAAATGCCGTTTGCGCTGGGTTTTGCGCCAGACTTTCTCCTGTCGCGTCTTTTGCCACCTTTTGCGGATCGGCTTGGCACTGCCAGAGGTCTGAACCTGCGATGATCTGCGCCATCGCCAACCGCAGGACAAGGCCCTGCTGCGCGATCAGGTTCTGACGCACGGCGGCATGTTTGTGCAGCCCGAGGTAATTCTGCATGGCTTGGGTCAGTTCGGGCTTGGCGATTTTGGGCGCGTCGCCCGTCTGGCGGTCACGTGCCTTGATAGCCGTGAGCGACAGTTGTCCTTCATGGAAGGTCACTTCGCCATCATGCGCGATCTGCACATAGATTTTGCCGCCCTCTGACTTGGCAGTGTCAACATAGTCCCACGACGGGAAGTATTCCCCCAACTCCAGCACAATGACATCAGACCAGCCATCGGCAAGATAGGCATCTTTCGCCGCCGCAATCGCCGTGTTCTGCAACGCCCAGAAAGCTTCACTGTCACCAAAATAGCTGTCCTCGCCAAAAAGATCAGAGACAATCGCGCCCTTGTAATCTGCCAGATCAAACAGCGCATTGTCGGTGACGATCCCTGCCCCACCAAAAAGCCATGCTTTCAGGCGATGCCCTTCGGGCGCGTAATCCTCTTCGCTTTTGAGGAGTTTCAACCATGCGCGTTGTTGTTTCTTGGTTGCCATCGTGAGAATGCGCAGGGTTTCAGGATGTATCTTGTCCTCACGATAGGCGGTCAGGATGGGGCTGAGAAGATTAGCAATTGCCAGTCTTTGTGTCACCAGCCGTTCCGTCACACCGAACTGGCTGGCGATGTCAGCAGGGGTCTGCCCCTGTTTGATCAGTGCCGCGAAGGCTTTATACTGGTCAGTCTCATCCATCGGCAGACGGGCGACATTCTCTGCCAAGGAGGCTTCAATGGCTTTGGCATCATCGCCCGCCGTCATGACCAGACAGGGCACGTCCTGGGGGGTGTCCTGTTCTTCGGCAAGGGCGCAGAGCGCGTGATAGCGGCGCTGTCCCGCAACGATTTCAAAGCCATCTTCCTTTGGGCGCACCAGAAGCGGTTGCAAGAGCCCGTGGGCGCGGATGCTGGGCAGAAGGTCAGCGACCTCCTTACCGCCGCGTTTGCGGACATTGACGGTTGCGGGGGTGAGATCGGTTAATTTGAGGTGTTGTAGTTCCATGAGGTTTCTCCTGTGTTTGGGGGTGAACCGTGCAAAAGCGCACGCCGAAACCGCCGATCACAGCGATTTGGGGGCGCGCTCCTGCTCAGGAGGCGCGGTAGACAAAGCGGTCACCTGCAATGGTGATTTCGGAATACTCAAAGCTCAGATCACGCGCGAAGGCGGCATAATCGAAATAAGGGCGTATGTTGTCGGGAATGTCGCCCAGCATGCCGTCATCAACGAGTTGCTCGGCAAAGGCGCGCAGAGTGTCCACGTTATAGATATCGATGTCGTAGTCAGAGGGGTCTTTGTCCGCATCGAAGGTATAGCCGCACTCCCCCACCGCGAGGATGACGAGGGTTTTTTGCCAGTCCTCCCAATCCTCGCAACAATTGATATATTGCGCCACATTGGCTTGGGTCAGACCAATCGCGGATGCCAAGGCGCAATCCAATTCGTCGCCATCAATGAACTGAATCTCAAATTCCTCGACCCGCTGACCGTGGTCATTGCGCAGGGCGTTGGCTTTTGTGTCGAAGGTGTCAAGGCTGTCAAAGAAGAAGCCAGTGGCGGAGATATCATAGGGTTGGGCATGAAGGTGGGGCATGTCGATTGTGCTTTCTGTTTTGGGTTCTCGCCCCGTCTTTTCAAAACGGCGCGCTTGAACCTCTGCCCAGCGGCGAGCGTCCTGCCCTACTCAAAGAAAGAAATGCCGCGCCCTACGGGGCGCGTCCGCTCAGGACGGCTCGATCAACATGCGGGGATGGGGCAACAGGTTTTGTGGGGGACCGTTTAGATGTTTCCAAAACCGCAAAGGTTTTGGGACAAACATCTTACGGGTAAAACCTGTTGCCGCGCAGCCGGAGGCGTCCCCGCATTTGATGTAAGCTGAAAGTCAGGTTCCAAGCGTGCGACCCGCACGCGCTACAAAGAAAAAGTAGCGGCAGCGCCGCTTCCATCACACTTCGCGCCAGGGACCGACGCCGAATGGCCGAAACCGCGCCCTTCAGCGGGTTCGGTTCACAAGGGCCCGACCCCAAAGGGGGGCGCAAATATAGTTGGTTAAAATCCAATAATACTATAAGCTTAGAAAACTCTGGACGAACAATCATGACCAAAAACACACTGACCGACGATGCCCTAAAACAACTAACCAAACGCCTTGTGGTCAATTGCGTGCGCACCCCTCTGGAGCCGTTCCATGCGGGACGTAGCCCTATCTCCCTAACCGGTGATGATAGCGATGTCTTGGTCACCGATGCCAAAGGTCAGACTTTCGCCCTCAATGAGATATCTCGCCTCTCGGACCCCGAGATGAAGGCGCTGATGCAATCCGTTGTGGATCGGGTCTATACCTTCCTGTCAAATCTCGAAGATCCCGAATTCCTGGAGATGATGTCGCAATACGACGCGTCCATCGCCAGATGGGATACGCCAAAAACCGATCAACGGATGCTGGCACGGAAATATTTCCGCAAACTCAAGGAACTTGACGCTGAAGCTGAAGGATAAATCCACGGATTGTGCGGGGCTATCCAAACGAGGTCGTGCAGATATGCGGCGCCTTTGCGGCTGAGGCATCCTTTGGTTTTGCCGGTGCGGTGGCGGACGGTGGCGAAGGTGCTTTCGATTGGATTGGTGGTTCGGATGTGCTTCCAGTGTTCCGCTGGAAAGTCGTAAAACGCCAGCAGCACATCGCGGTCTTTGACCATTTTGGCGACGGCTTTTTCGTATTTCACGCCATAGGTTTCGACGAAAAAGTCAAAAGCGGCATTTGCTTCGGCGCGGGTCTCAGCCTGCCAGATGTCATGTAAATGGCCCTTGGCTTTGGCCTGAACGGATTTTGGCATGGCGTTGAGTACGTTTCCGGTTTTATGGAACCAACAACGCTGTTCACAGGTGTCTCCAAACACCTCGCGCAACGCGGTCCAGAACCCAAGCGCACCGTCGCCGATGGCCAGATCAGGGGCATGTGAAAGACCGCGCCGTTTCAGATCAATGAGCAGTTCACGCCAACTCTGGGTGCTTTCACGATAGCCGTCCGTCAGGCCCAGAATTTCCTTGCGCCCCCATTCATCCGCGCCGATCAGCACCAGAACGCATTGTTTCTCTTCCATTCTGGGGCGGAAATAGACACCATCCGCCCAGACATAGACGATGCGCCGTGCGCTGAGATCCCGCTTTTGCCAGCGCTCGTAATCCTCCCACCAATCGGCTTTGAGACGCGAGATGGTCGTGGACGACAAGCCCGCCGCATTCGGACCCAGGAGCGCGCCTAGGGCCTCCTGAAAATCGCCGGTGGAAATTCCCTTGAGATACAGCCAGGGCAGTAGTTCCTCAACAGATTTGGCCTTGCGTAAATACGGCGGCAGGATCGACGAGGTGAACCGGACCTTCTCAGCCTGCGACCCACGATCTCGCACACGCGGCACCTTCACGGGGACCGGGCCCGCCGGTCATGATTTCTCGCTCAGGCATGTGGCCATGCCGAACAAGCCGCGCATGACCCGCCGGCGTCCTGTCATCGGAAAACTGGGCAAGCAAAGCGCCCAGCTCAGCCTCAAGCGCCTGTTCAATCAACCGCCGCGCCCCCGACCGGATCAGATCGGTCAATGGATCGGCTGAAAATCCGTTTGGATCAGGCAAGGCGGTCATGGTATCTTTCGTCATGTGGCATATCCCTTTCTCTATGAGAATTGACGGCGTTCTGAACACCGCCATGATATGCCGCCCCTCAGGGCCATCACCAACTTTCAGCTATTTCTCGTTTTCGTGTACGGGATAGTCAAATAGGGTCGGATGGAGTCAAGCAGGCTGGTGCCCGATTTGACGAAATGAAGAGCACCTATCAAGCCTTGATAGATTGGGTGCACGACGAAAACGATTTTCAACCCATCGCACTTCTTGGCGGATACGGTTCAGGTAAAACCAGCGTTGCCAAAAAGATTGCATCTGAACTCGCGAAGCTAAGCGTCCAGGACTACACGGTTAGAAGGCCGATCCTGATTAGGTTAGGCAACATAACTCGGTATTCGGCAGTAGACGGTATTTTGGGAGGCTTGTTTACCAGTGAAGTTCCGGTGCGGAACTTCAATCTCCCGAACTTTCAGAAACTGAACGAGAAAGGGCATTTTCTGATTATTCTCGATGGTTTCGACGAGATGAAACACTCTATGAGCTGGGCAGACTTCAAAGCTCAAGTCCAAGCGTTGTTGCAGCTCCACAAGGAGCGCTCAAAAGTTCTGCTCTTAGGTAGACCAAGTGCATTTCTTAGCGAAGACGAAGAACGCCATATTCTGAAAGGACAGCGTCGGCTGGACGAGAATTGGGTTCGGCTACCAAATTGGCCAAGTTTTCGAGAGTTGGAATTGCGCGAATTTACGCCAGCACAAAGACGCGATTTCGTTGTTAAATACATAGCCCACAATGGTTCGGCGAACCTTGGCCGCTTGATGAGGGCACGGTTTTTCTGCCCGTCGATTTCCAGGTTGCGGAAATGGCGGCACCTGAGCCGAAGCCCGCTCCTGCCGTGCCACTTGAACTTCGCTTGCAGGGCGGACGCTGTCTACGGTTCGATAGTTCCATCGATGAGGTCGCGCTGACACGATTGATCCGAGCGGTAGACGCGGCGTGATTGGTCCGGGAACTGGGGTCACCTATGGCAACATCGTCAACGTATCTGCCGGCGCTGACGAAACCGTCACCGCACTGACCGACGACGGCATCGCAGAGCTGAAGGACATGATCGGCGACGCCCGTATAACCACCAAAACCTGGCATGAATTCCTTGATGACTTTGTAGATGACGCTGAACTTGTCGCCAGGGTCAAGGCTAGATCACTGCGGTAACAATGGAGCGGTTACGGACCAACTAAGTGAAAACAACGATTGTCTATCAGCCTAGCCTGGCATTATCGATCACTGCTTGCGCCTGAGCTACAGTCTCAGAAACGCGTTGTCTGACACCTCCCATGACCACAACAGCGTTCGTATTCGGTGAGGTTTCACTGGCTCTTGGTGCTTCAGCGTCCCTTGCTTTGGTTGCTTCGAACCAGATACTGGCATTGTTAGGTGCATGTAGCTCTGCAAAACTTGGCACCTCAACCATGAGAGCCGGACCGACGACCTCAATTGCCTCAAGCACCAACTGCTTGGGCTTGAAGAGCGCAGTGCCGATGTGGTCAGGTTTTCCGAATATCTCACGTGGAATTGTCGGTCTCGCTCTGGCAATTTCAGATGCGTCGACATCAATTGTAGAACCGTCTGGCCGTGTAAAAGTTGGCATTATCTTGACTCCAATTCACTAATGGAATGGGCGACACGATAACATAACAAGCTGTGCCAGAAACCGTTTTTCCGATGTCGTCCTTGCTGAGCCAAGCTTTAAGCCATCTTTGAAGATCGGCTTTGGGGAAGCTGCGTCGCTGCATCGGCTTTCATTGTGAGCGGTTGCTAAGGGCCGTCCTCATCGCCATAGCCCGCGCTCGACAACATTACTCTGCGCCAGAACAGACGGCGGATGTGAGCCCTATTGACGAATGCTGCGCGCATTGTTGAGTGCCCGCTTTCTCATGATGAGCGAATGCAATGCCAGTTTAGGCTCAATCCTTCAAAAAGATTTCGACCTTTGCGGTTAGGCGACAAAGCTGCATGGTAGCCTTAGATCAAAGCTTTGATCGTCACCATGTGCCTAAGCGGCTTAACCACAACTCCAGGATGCAGAACGCCCATGATTGTAAAGTCGCATAACTTATTGCTGAAGCAAAGATTTGGGTCGTCAGTCCTGAAGCTCAATAGCAACAATCAGAGCTTCGATCACCGGGTCATCTACCTCTGTTAACTTGACATGGAGCGTTATCAAACTTTCTCGAAACTTGCTTTTTTTGAAGGATTTGATCTAATATTTGGTCATTCAATTTAATCGAGGTGATTTATGGCCAAGGGCAAGACAACGAACCCATTAAGCATTAAACGCCGGAAAGATGCTGCTGCCGAGCAAGAAAATTCACATCACATCTATCACAAAAATAGTGTATGTGAGACGGACAGTTTGGGTCACCCAAACCCGCTGATCCCGCGAACACCGACAGAGATCGTCGTCGATGCGACGGATGGATTTATTCCTTTGTGGAAGCAAAACGTTGTATTGCGTTGGCGCTTTCAAGACAGATCAATGAGCGTGTTCAGAGACGTTGAAGCTGCCAAATCATACATCCGAGAGATTTTTGCCGAAGGCATCCTATTGTGGGGCGATGCCGTTCCGGTCAAATTCAAAGAGGTCGGTGTTGGCGATGTCTGGGATTTCGAGACCGTTTTTAGTGCGGAAAGAAAGTGCATTGCTCCTGGTCGTTGCACTTTGGCTAGTGCGTTCTTTCCAGATGGGGGCCGGCACGAACTACGTCTATATCCTAATCTTTTCGAGCAAACTCGGCAGGAACAAATCGAGACAATGGCTCACGAGCTAGGTCATATCTTTGGCCTGAGGCACTTTTTTGCCAACATTACAGAAACAAAATGGCGAAGTGAGATTTTTGGAGATCACGAGCCTTTTTCTATCATGAACTATGGCGAAGACAGCTTCATGACTGAAAATGACAAATCTGACTTAAAGCGACTGTATGAGCTGTTATGGGGCAATAGCCTGACTGAGATAAATGGCACGCCAGTGCGTCAAGTAGCACCATTCAGTTCGTTTGCGTCGAACGTGAACCCCAATCTGGCGTTTCTGAGCATGTAGTTTCAAGGACATCGAGCCAATGCCGTATGATCCAAGTTTCATAAACGGAGTGTCCGTTCCACTACCGCAGCTGTCGGATGCCGTTATTGGCAGCGCGTTGGATGATGGCGGGTTTGTCCACCATTCAAGATTTTCCTTGGTCTTCAATCAAGACCGCGGATTTGCAGCCTGCGTCGCTCATAACGTAGACGGGCAAGCATTGCTCTCAGAACAACAAACCAGTCGAAGTTTTAAATTGGATCCCAAGATATTACCGAAAACTCTACAGGTCGGAAATAACAGGGGGTATAAGCACAACGATTGGGACCGAGGTCATATGGCCCGGAGAAAAAGCCTGTCTTGGGGCGACGAGGATGAAGCTGCTATTGCTGAACGCGAGAGTGATTTCTACTCAAACATTTGCCCGCAGCACGAAAACTTGCATGACGACGCATGGGGTGAAATCGAAGACTGGATGCTCGAACGCGCCATTGATGATGGTCGCGCATGCGTGTTTACAGGCCCGGTTTTTACCTCGAACGATCCAGAAATCATAAATCTACCGGGCCAAAGCCCGATTAAGATTCCGGCAGGCTTTTGGAAGATCATCGTGATTCGGGTTTCGGGTGATTTGCGAGCGGCTTCATTTCTGGTTTGGCAGAGGGATTATGATAGCTCGAGTCCTTTGTCGTTTTCACCGGTTTTGGAGCAAGTTCGCTTAACGACGATCGAAGTGCTAACCGGACTGATGTTTCCCGCGCTTCGCACATTTGATCCACTCTTGTTCGATGGCAATCAGGACTTAATCAGTGACAGTCTTGCTATGGCGCGAAGTTCTTCTGGAGTTGTTTTTGGGCGATCGTCGCCGCTTGAATTGACGGATGAAGCGCTGGTTCGAATTAATGGTCTTCACACCGCTTCAAAATCCGGAAGCAGTGTGTTTTCTCCGCACGATATCGTTATCTAGTTGCTTAGAGGTTGCTGGAAACGAGTGCTCAGCGGCGCTTCCCGGCCAAGAAACTGGTGTTGTTCAGCGACGACACACTGCCTTCGGACTCTCATCCTCCGAAACTTAGCAACTGCATTTTGAAGAAAAGCAGTCATTCAAACAGAAATGATCAGTCGCAACTAAGTCTGCACCCCAGCCCTCGGTCGTCGCTAGCACCGAGCGCGCGCGGCGAACGGCAGCTTTGACGCGCCTCGCCGCAGCATCTTGACCGTAGACTCAAGGTCGGCTTTGGGCCGCCTATCAACACGATTCAGCTGAAACAAAATCAAATTGAAAGGGCGATGATTAGGGCAGGACATATGCTGCAAAGGTGCCTGCACGGCTACTGGTTATAAAATCAAATGGATTCTTGGCGAGTGCGTCTGCGGACCCTGCAGCTTTCCCAATGAAAACGTCGATGTGATTTCCAGTAATGGCACCTCCAACGTCGTCGCACCTGAATTTTCCGTCGTGGACAGTTCCGTCCGGAAGTCGGACACCATCAGCATCTGGTATGTAGATGATTTGCCCAAATTTTGCATACCCACCGTTTAGCCATGGCGTCGAGTTCGACACTGTTCCCAAGTCACAGGCCAACGAAGTCATAGGTACGAGGGGATTGTTGGCGGACCCAACGCCAAATGGATGTTGGGAAACATCCCACCGCACACGTTCGCTTGGATTATGGCTGCAGTCCGCTTGCCGTGGGTTCCGAACACCAGCATAGTTGTAAACGGTATCTTCTATAGAGACAGTACCTTCAATCGCCGCCAGGCACCAGTTTTTCGGAGACAGGGATGGTCCAATGACATTGTTCCTCATATCTCTAAGTGGCACGGCTGAGGCGGTCGATGAAGCTGGTGCTTCAAGAACGTAATAGATCGTCGACCATAGTTCGACCTTGGTTGCAGCGGCCAAATCCATCTTTTCAACAGGTTGGTTTGAGAAACACCCGTCTATTATACACATTTCGACCGACTACTATTCTGCCAAACCTTACCTGAATTCAAGCCGGAGGGATGCAACGGGAGCGCGCAGCGAGCTCCCTTGCCAAGAGGTTTTGTAATACAAAACACAGCTTGCCTCACCAATTTTCACATGACCGGTTCGTCCAAGAATGCTGTCCAGTTTCGTGCAAAACCACTTGCCGGTGCGGCAGCACACAGCTTGCCTCACCAATTTTCACATGACCGGTTCGTCCAAGAATGCTGTCCAGTTTCGTGCAAAACCACTTGCCGGTGCGGCAGCACACAGCTCGCAGCCGGTGCTGATCATTCCTATCCGCAGGATCACGTCTGTCACCAAACTCGCCCAGCACACACGTTCCAGCCTGTGCTGCTTCCTCTTTTCAGAAAGATCAAGCTTCAATCTGCGTACTATCGAGCACACATGTTCCAGCCTGTGATTTCATCCCTTCCCAGAGCTAAGGTACGGCGAAAAACATTGTTATCGCAGGATCAATAGCTCGTTCACCCATCAAGACCATTTAGCCACCCCGAAAACCCCAACTCATTCAAAATATCACCTAATTGCTTTTGAATAACTCCATCCAAGAACGGAACCGCAGCTACAAATAGCTTTACCGCCGCCAAGAGTAACAACGCTCCCATTGCCAATTGTAAGGTTTGTGCAAAAGACTGAAGGAGAAAGTTAGTTAATAGCCAGATGGTGGAGCGCTCTTTAGGCTTGTGACCATTCGCTAACTCCTCCTTAATGATGCCGCGCGATTTGTGCACAAAAATCCCTGTGAGTTCGCCCAGAACCTCTTGGGTCGCATCCTTTTGAATTTTTTGAAGAAACTTTTGGGCTTTTTCGCAGTAATCTTTCAAATCGGAATCGCCCGCGATAGTACGTTTGGTTTGCTCGACCACTTCATCGTCAATTCGGCTTCCATCAATGAGATTTCGAGAAAGCGATATCTTCTTTTTTTTAGAATACGCAGTATAAGCGACACATGCGATTGCTTCGCGCGTAATCTCAGACTGGTCTGCGTAGTGATCATCCACGTAATCCAGCAGTCGAGTCAGTACGAGAGGGGAATTTTCAGATAGCGCACTTGCAGCGTCACGTAGCTCATGTTCTGCCGTCATTTCGACACCACGCCTCTGATCCTACTGAATGATAGACACGATACTAGGGATTGTAAGAAACTCCGAAATAACGCTTCCAGATTCGGTTCATCGCCTGAACCGCTTCACGGTTTATTTCTTCAACCTCTTTTTCGCTACCATCCCCATTATCGGTCAAGATATCCAAAGCTTCGTTCTCCGCTGAATCGAAACGATCTCCGGTGTGAGGTCGGGCGCGTTCAAATGCCTTCGCTGTCATAGTATCTTTATTTTTCATCAAAAATCGTAGCTCACCTCAGATGACAGAAGGAAGTCTGCCAGTCTAGACGAACTGTATTTAAGGTAGCTTAACTTGACATTCAACTCAACAAAAAGTTAACAAAGTTTTGAAACTTTGACGCTTATTTTGAAAGTTCCTGGGAGCGGAGATGACGGCCGCCAAAGATAGTAGCGCTGCAATCATGCCAGACCGGCTAATAGCGAAGCTATGTTTTTTGGCATGTAACGGCAAACTCGATGAAGTTGGCGAGCAACTAAAAAATCTATTGACCATGTACAACAAATTTAGGGGGCAAGATCTTGTGTCTAATTCTGCCATCGGCGGATGGTTTCCTCCAAATTCGTGGCGTCCGACTAGAGCAGAAGCAAGGGGTTTCATATACTTCTTCGTAAGGGAAAGAGTTATTTATGAGGACCTCTCAAATGATCAAAAAAAGGTATATCGACAGATACTTGACGGATTGGAACCAATTGCGCTGAACATATCTGCGGAAACAAAGATTAGCGATCCATCTCCTGGTGTGCATTATCAGAAGAATGGATCACTGGTTCTCCCAGCTCCTCAAAAGGATATGCGCGATGATTTTCTTCGCAGCTGGCAGGGTGTCTATGTTTCCTTCCGTAGAAGGCTTCTTAGCAGCCAAGATCAAGTCATCTCGCGGGAAGTGGTGCAGATTTCCCTCCACAGAAAGCACATACGATACCAGCATTGGCACCTCAAGGACGGCGAAACTCTCTCATTTTTTAGTGGTGGCGTTTGCATTACTAAGACAACTTCCTGGTTTGTGGGCGAGTCTAATGAAGAAAACAGACTTCGTGTATGTCAATTCAAAAACAACACCACGCAGAATCAGAACTTGAATCGGATTCGCTGGGGACTGATGCAGTCTGACATCCCGATTGATTCATCTCGCGATCCGGCAGCCGCTAGGATTGTTTGGATAAAGGAAAGCCAAGCCAACCTTAATTTGCCCAACCACATCAGCAAAACGGTTGGTTATGTCAGCCAAGCTGAGATTCAAACACGATTTAAGGACTTCCTTTTGCCAGCCATAAACAATGCGGGTTGTAGCGATGTGTTGGTTGATGGCACAGTTTTGCGTGACGGTCCCGATCCAATACTACGAGTCAACCAAGCTGCAGTTGAGAATTTTGCTCTTTCAAATTCAAGTTAGCCGTTCCTGATTGTCTTCAGGTCTAAACCTACTAGTTCAAACTGAGTCATAGAAATTTTGAGCTATTCTGAATCCTGTCTTTTGAGATGCTCAGGGGATGAGCATGGCGAACTGGCTCGAAATCGAGATTTGCTTCAAAGTCCCGAATTCGCAAAAAGCTAAGCTGCATGCTTTACGTAGCCAACCCCCTGCCCTACTTCAGGTCGTTTTTGGCCAGCCCGACTGCCGGAGTACGCAGGAATACATCGAGGCAGGAAAGTTTGCGGCGTGTAGGTTTCTGAGGTCGGGAAAATTCTCCATCATTTATGTGGGTAGAACGAAGATCATCAACCAATTTCACCCGCCCATCTTTGTCAGGATTGAGGCAGTTTTTGATCCAAGCATAATTTAGATGGACGAACGCACTCCCTTCGGAATGATAGGTACCGCCTTGTCTTTGGTATTCATCTATTCGTTTCCAAGACAAGTCTACTATAGTTCTGCCCGTAACGACAGGACGGTCAGTCGATTTGAGATTAACACTGTTTGAACGAAGCTGCCTGGCAATTTCATTGATGTTTTCAATTTGCTTGGCGAGTTCTGCTGAATGAATAGCAGAACTGTAGTAAGCGTCATCGTGGATTTGAATTGGCCGTTCAAATGATGGGTTTTTTCGACCGGTAGATCTATTTCTCTCCACCGTCACGCAGGGATGACAAACCAAGCGTCGGCACTCTATGCAGTGTTTTCTAACTCGGGCCATGGCAACCACCCGAACAAAGACCGTCTTCGTCGTTGCGACGAGTCCAGATCCGACGCTTTGTATGTGCTGTAGAATTACTCGTGAGGTTCGTGCTTTTTTTGGAATACTTCATCGTTAGGTCCCTCCAATTGACGCGCAACAACTAAAAGCTGTACGCAATTTGATCATACACTTTTTGAAAGATTATGTAAACTTATGATATTAAATTCCTACATATCGATTTCAGGATTTCGCACAATGGCTGAGGTGACAGCAACAAGATCAGAGATGTCAAAATCATCAATATGCTCACGAAGAACATTGACGATCTTCCTCACTCGGTTTTCAGAAATGTCGGATTTGCTTGGAAGCGCCAAGTCATCCTCTGGGTGTCTGTGCGGACTGATCCACTGCGCGTATGCATTGTACAACATCCCATCCAAAGATCGTAGCGCTGGACTGGTCAGGAGCAGGTGCTCAGGCGGATCATAGTCCTCAGTCCGCAACCATTGAGAGTAGTGCTGCTCAATCCACTGGACCGGTGTGAGACCGCGCTTGCTCTCTCGTTCAGACCAGAGAACTGGTGCTTTTGTAGGCAGTGGCGGAACTGTATTTTCCATTTCCCGCACGAGCAAAACTCGCTCAAGAACGGGCGAAAGTGCCTTTGATGATGCCAAAAAATCTTCAAGAAGGAAAAGGCGCATTTCATCAAACTCAGAAATTGTGTCATTCAAAATCTTTGTTCTTTCGCCCTTTGATTTGGGCGGGCACCAAGGCTGGTCAATGTGTCTTTTCAATGGGGTATATTGATACCCCAAAAAACTTTGCCTTGGCAAGTGCTTTTTATCTTGATAGTCGTTAAGTCTCCAAATGCCGATACCTGTTTTGTGACCCAAATGTTCTTCGGAACATTGGTCTGGATATAGCAGACGTGTTTCCCGTTTAGTTTCCGTTTTCTTATGGTTCGTGATTTTCCGCATCTTGGCAATCTCTTTCAGATCTATGGATTCGCTCTTCTCCAGCGCGTCGTGCGCTTGCGAAACGCTGCTAGGATCAGCGCTCCTAAGACACCAGGTTTGCCCGGTTCTTCGTTGGGACCGTAGCGATCCGGAATGATATATTTCTGCGATGCCGCGTATCCTTCTTCAGGATAGCTGGCTCGATTGACAAGCTCGTCAAAAGCCTTTCTTGTTTTGTCAAGAAGTCCTTTGACACTCATTACGCGGCCGCCGAGAACGATTTGGTTCGGAGCAGATACGGCTGTGATCACCCAACATAAGTGCGCCAAATAGTGTGCTTGCCGGTCCCAAACAAAATGACCAACTTTCTCACAAACAGTATCGAACGGTGCATCCGCCACTCGTTCCAACGCGGCTAAACTTGCACAAGATTCAATTGTTGCTGGATCGCTGACGCGCCATGGATCACCCAAATCCAATCTTTGGTGTTTCTGCCATCTCGGAACATAGACTTGACCGATTTCGCTATGGTAGGTCCCTATTGAGGGTTCGACATCTGAGACGATTGCGCCTCCAATACCCATTGATACTTTTACATATGCAATGACTTGGTCTCGACCATCATGATTGAAGGAAACGTCTTGCTTCCATTTTCCACCGTTGGAAAACACCGCAAACTTGTGACCAAGTGCCGCACATCCAACATCAGTTTCAATGGTAATGCTCGGGAGGCTTGAGTGCGAATGGTTAGACGTCAGCTTCGCGATTGCGCCCTCAAGCTCCTTTCGAATATTGCAACCTTCAAAAAGTCGCCCCATGCCATCACCAACAAGTTGTCCATAGTTTGAATGGCTTGCATCACGTGTTTCAAAAGGTCCGTACACACCAACACAAATTGCATTCACGTTGGGACATAATTGCAGAATTTGATCTGCAATTGCCGCAAACACATCTCCTGGGTTCGAGAACTGATCAAGATGAATCCGCTCTGGACGCCATTCGACCTCATCAGCATCATACCAGCTGATTTTGATGTCTCTCGAACTCCGCACTTCTGGCTCTAAGTCCAGTCCGCACAAAACATCGACAAAACTGCTTGAAATGTATACCCCAGCAAGGTCGGGGTGACCGCGATGCGCCATCGATCTTTCTCCAAATTTCTGACCGATCTATCGCTGCGACATTCGATCTGCTTCAGGGGTGCGCCTGATGCCTTTTGATGGCTCTTGAAATACTCGATGGAGCCATACCATAGAGATCACCGAGCGCGGTCAACGTCATCGTACGAGTCTCGATCTTTTTTGTGATAAAGCAAATGTCTTTCTTTGACAACTTTTCCGGTCTCCCAAGGCGCTTACCTCTCACTCTTGCGGCGGCGAGACCTTCCTTTGTTCGTTGGCTTGCAAGTTCGCGTTCAAATTGGGCAATTGAAGCGATGACTGTATAAATCAACATTCCACTAGGGGTGTTGGTATCAATGTTTAAATTGACGATCTTTAGTGAGACGTCGCGCTGCCGGAGGTTTTCGATTGTTTGAACTGCATCGACGACACTTCGGAAGGCACGGTCTAAGTCCAGAATGATTAGTTCAGATCCTGGCTCCAAACTCTTCAAGACCAATTCGAAAATTGGGCGCTTTAAGGTCGCAGCCGATGCTTTCTCCACATGCAATTCATCACAATGTTTGCTGAGAGCATCGACCTGCCGGTCTGGTCTTTGCTCAACAGTGGAGACGCGCAGATACCCAATCTTCTTCATGAAACTCCTCAATCATCAAAACAACTTCCGCACGCAAGCGTAACCAAATTGACCCTTTCTGTGCGTTTGCCGGAATCCGATTGTCTTGCCACCCCATGTGGCGAAAATCTCAAGTTTTCCGGTTATAAATACATCATACCTTAATTCACAGCGTGTTACAAATTTATGCAACAAAAACCGTCGTTTATGTTGAACAGGGTAGAGAGTATCAGGCGCGGGATGGAAGTACTGGCGTGCAGTCTTGCCCTAATATCTCCTTCGTCAGCGACCGCCACAGAACTTACCGCCGGTTACGTCGCCCTTGAGATGGCACCTGACGCCCGCTTTCCGTTTATTTCCGGCATTGTCGAAGGGATTGCGCAAGTGCGTGTTCGCAGTGACGACGGTGAAACAGAAATGACAGGCTGCATCTATCACTGGTTTTACGAAGAGGAAAAGTCCTACGACATTATTCTGGCGGCCTTTGCGAAGTTTCAGGATCGCGCACCGGGTGCAGTCGTAGATGCGTTGATCCGCAGGAGGTGTGGTGCATGATGACAGATTTTGAAACAGCGCTGGACATGGCCCGAAGCGTCAAGTCGGACGTTGCCGACAAGCTGCGCGAGGAAGGGTTTCGTCGCCAAGGCGAGCGGATAGAAAAACGCGCCGAGAAGACCAGAGACGAGCAGGCTGAAACCTCACATCTGCTGACGGCGATCCTGGCCAGTGGTGACACGAAATACGCGGCCCGCCTCAAGGAATTGAATGATCGCATTGGCCTGCACCACAATGCCGCAATCGAGGCACTTCTGGAAAATCAGGAACGGCTGGATGCGGTTCAACTTCGCGTCGACCAGCTGCTCTCAGAAGCATATGTCCTCCCCGACGGACGCCGGGTCTTTAAATCTCAAGACGGTATTCGGGTCGAAGATGAGTTCGGCGTCGTCGTCACGGAAAGTGAACTAGATCCAAATTCGATTGAAGACTACAGGCCGACATTGGAAGTCTGGGAAGCCACGTGGGAAGAAAAACAAACTCTGAACAAAGAGCGTGAGGAATTGATCGCGTATCAAAACAATCTGGATCAGGCGCAAACACTGATTGATCAAGGCGGCCTCAGCGACGATGACTTTGCCGATCTTGACGATCTGATGACAAGTAATGTGCCAGACGCGGTGCGCTCCCGTCTTCCGGGGTCTGATCCAGCCTATCGTGCTGAGAGCCGACAAGCAGAGGCTCGGAATGACAGCTTTGAATTGGACGGATTTGACACTGGTGACCCAAAATCTTCGCGCTTCGGCTTGAAGTAGCCCAATGCACTGCACTCCGCGTCCCTTAGTTACATGTCACAAAGGAAACGCGCGATCACTGGCCCTCCGAGCTTCTCTCACTGGACATAATCTGTCCGATTTTTATCAGATGGTAGATCAGAAAAATGGTCTCTGAGAGCATCGCAACGGGGCTTTCAATCATGACATTGTATGTGAGCCAAAGTCCGGTGGTGACCACCATGAAGCCGCGCACGACAAGAACATCCTGGAAAAAATTCCCAATCGTTCCCGTCAGAAAGGCCAGTTTCGACAATACTGAGCTGTCCAATGTTTGGGTGGCCCAGGAATAAATAATGCCGACGCAAATGAATATCAGCGGGCCCAACAAACTCCAAAAAGACGTGTCGGAAAGCAGAGATGCTGCGAAGAAGCGGGCCGCTGTGATCAAGGCTGCTCCCGCTCCGATTGGCTCGGACAACAGGAATAGATGAATGGTGTTTGCCAGAGCAGAATAGCACCACCGGCGCAGCATGACATTCCTTGGCATCGTATTGATGGCCCAGATCCCAAGCGCAAACGCCAGAAATGAAAATACTTGCGACATCACCCATTGACCGCCCAGCAAACAGATTGCATCGGATATGGTGCAAAGGATTTCGTCCACAGCCGCCTCCGGTTGATCGACGCAATTCCGCGTTGGACATTGGATACTCTTGGTATTCCGCCCGCTAAACGCCCAGTTCATCACCGCGAGCCTGTCACCTTTGAAGCATCACTTCAAAGGAGAAAACGACATGAAAAAATCTTCCAAGAACGGACGCGATGACACCAGACCACTGAAACGAGTGCCCAAAAAGGTGGGCCTGCCCTATGATCAACGGTTATTGATTTTGGGTCCGCTTATCTCTGCATTGCTGGCAGCCCTGGCAATCCCGGATCTGATAGGTGCTGAGACCGCATTTGACTACGTAAAGGCAATTCTCATCGCGATCTCAGCGGGTTGTATTGCCTACGGTATCAATCGACTCGCAATTGAGCGCGGTGCAATGCACACGGCAATTGGTACGCCAATGGCAGGGATTGTAAGCCTTGGCTCCATCCTTGTTGTCGGCATCGGTCTCTATGCGGCAACCTTCGGCGGCCTCGTCAAAGATGCGACCGACATTCTGCGCTACGAACAATTTGCGCAAAAGATGAGCGTCTACGTCGATGATAACGTTCGATCCGCGCAGACCTCCGCGCAGGTCATGCCCGTCATCGGCGCAATCGTTTCTGATCTCTCCGCCAAGGAAGCTTGCGAGCGTGACAGTGGTTGCCTTGGTCCCAGCAATGTCGGTGGCACAGGGCCGACATATCGCGCCGTGAGCGGCAAACGGCAGCAGGCTGAGGCCATCTCTGCCGCTGTTTTGGAGCTGCAGAAAACCCGCAACACCGCAGCGGCGCGCCTCGCAGGGTTGCTTTCCGAGATGCACAGCATCATCGGCAACGATGATCTCAGCGGCGCGGAGCAGCGAGAGCAGTTGCAGGATGTTGCAGCTGAGATCGGTCAAACGATCAGCAGGCTGAAAGAGGCCGTACCGACGGCGCTGATTGCGTCTTACGCGGAAGATCTGCGTCAGGGGGTGCTGGTGCCGCGCAATGAAGAAGCGTCCCAGAACCTGACGGATATCCTGCGAGGTCACGCCAGAACCCTGTCAGCCGTTCTGAATGCGGCTGAAACACAGGCGGGAACACCGCCGGCATTTCCGGCCAAAACCGGTATATCGGACACGTTCTCCTACATCTTGTTTTTCCTGCCGTTGGCGCTGATCATCCTCGTGGTGGAGCTCGTGTTCCCCAGCGTACTTTTTTGCTACACCGTGTTTGCTTTCAAGCAGCGGGTGACGCGCGAAGAGGACTGATCTGCCGCCTTCAAACACTGCTTAAAGCGCCCGCATCTCACCTATGCGGGCGCTTTTCCGCGGTTAGGTTTCGGGAACCGAAACCCACAAATGCTCAGGTGTCCCCATATCGAAACGAAGAGTTGGTCGGTGGCAACCTACATCAAGCGGCCAAACACATCTTCGGGTCAAAACCGACCACGCCGCTCCGGTCAGGTGAAGAAACATTCCCTACCCGGACGTCTGGAGCAGTGCGCGGTTTCGTCGGGCACCCAGTTTGACGCACCCGATTTACACAAAACCGCCCGGATATCGCCCAGGGGTCTGTCTGGCCCCCGCTAAAGCGGGGGTGTGGGATGTCCCACGATATTTTGAACCTCAAACAGAAAGGACGAAGAAGATGTCTTTTGATACATCAGGACTGCCGGTGACAGGCGGTGTGTTGCTGGCGGCGGCGGTTGTGGTCTGCACAAGTGTTGTCACAGGCCAGGAAATGGCCCGGCGGCAGATTGATCTGTCGGGATGGGATACGCAGTGTCCGGTTGAATTGGTCGCAAACGCCCGTGCGGATCTGCAGGCCAAGCGCAAGCCGCGCGAGATCGTTCCAGAGAAACGTTGCAGTTCCGAAGCAGACAAGCTGATTTTTCTGCCGCGGGAGTATCGCGACCTTGGCGTGGCGATCTGTGACCAATTTGGAGATCCCGATATCAACGGCGCAGCGCGGGAAGCAGAAGATGCGATGCGCTATCGCCTTGATGCGCTGGAGGCACAGCGCATTGCACGTATCAAGGCAAAATCCGGATCGCAGTGCGCCTGCGCCAAGAGTGAATATCTGCAAAGGAGCCTGATCCAGAATGCGGTTCAAGCGGCGACAGTCCGTGTCGTTGCCTTGCCAATGGTGGCCAATCGCAAGCAAGAACTCAAAACCGCGTTGCACAGCACTGCCTGCGCGGCATTGGCGGAGGACATCCAATGACCTTCGGCAAGTTCAGAATTACCCCGCATGCGGTCGAGACCCCGCAGAACAGCTACCGCATCGAGCTCTTGAGCGTTGTATCTGTCCGACGGCCTTTTCTGCCGTTGGGCGTTATCGCTCTCTTTGGCGGCGCGGCTTTTGCCTGGCGGTTCCAGGATTTGCTTTATCCGCATGAGCTTCTCGCCATGGCGGTGGTGATTCCACTGCTGGCAATGGTCGGGGTTGCGCTCGGGCACATGCAGTTCCTGAGCCGGGATCTGCGCGGCACGCCGCAGACTGGGGCCGTGTGGGGCACAGCGCCGCATCTCAATCGCCTGCGACGCCAGATTATGCGCGCACGCGATGAAATCCAAACGGAGCCTCAGACATGAGCGGCGGCGGGTTCATGAATGCTCTGGCATTTCTGGGCAACGGGGTGGCGGCACTCGCCACCTTCGTTGCCTTTCCGCATGTCTATGACTGGAGTTGGGGATGGCTTCTGACACATGTTCTCGGCGGCTACAGCGCGCAAATGCAAAGCTGGGCGCCCTGGGTCTGGAGCGGCATCCTGATCTGGGTGCTCTTTGCCCTGACTAAAACCGGCTTTCTGCTTCTTTTGTCACTCGGCGGGATCATCGCCATCGTCAAGCTATTCTTTCGCAATCGCGAGGATGATGAATGATGTCCAGATCCTCCAAGCGAGATAAAAAACGGTTCGGTTCGGCCCGGTTTTCCTTTGAAGCTGAATTGGAAGCGGCGGGTTGGTTCGACTACGCCGACGACGCGATTTATTGCGGCAAAGCCTTCGGGCGCAGGCTTTGGTACAAAGGTCCCGGCGGCGTAACAATCGTGGCCGGTGCCAGATCAGGCAAATTGGCTGGGCTGCTTGGATACACCATTTGCCAGGGCATTCTCAGCGCGGAAACAATCGTCGCCATCGATATCAAATGCGAACTGGCAGCCATCAGTCAGGATCAGACAGGGGATAAAAAGCACTGCATCTACTGGAACCCACAAGGTAAATTTGGTCTTCCCCAGCACCGAATAAACCCTGTGGGCAATCTGCGATGGTCAAGCACATCTCTAATCTCTGACCTGAAACACTATCTCGCAGGGTTGCTGCCGGAAACCGGTGCGGGCAATGCCAAGTATTTTGAGCTTACTGCGCGCCGCGTCGGCGAAGGACTGGCGCTCAGCCTGATAGAAGCTGTCGGCGTGCTGACCCTGCCGGAACTCTATTATTGCATCTTGGCGCTGCAGGCAGGCGGCAAGGCATGGAAGCCCTATGCTGCAGAAATGCGCTCATCCTCTCATATCGAAGTGCGCACACTGGCTGAAGAAATCGAAGGTGCACGCACAGACACCAGCGGTGGTTGGAAAGGCGTGCTGGGTGAGTTGGGCGCGGCCTTCAATTGTCTGTCCGATCCGCAATTGCGCCGCAGCATTTCGGCCCCGTTTGATTTTCGATTGGAAGACATCACCGCAGACGACCAAAAGTTCCAACTTTATTTGATGTGCCCGGAAGACATGGTTGCGCTTTGGGCGCCCGTCCTGAAAAGCTACATGACAACCATACGCACTCTGAAGGCAAAAGCTCCCGAAGCCCCGCGTCAGACCTGGATCATTGACGAGGCGGCCCGCTTCGAAAACTACCCGGAAATCGCCGATCTTTTTACAATTGGAGCGGGAATCGGCATCCGACCCATCGCGGTGTTTCAGGACATCAGTCAGATGAATGACCTCGCGCCCAATGCGCAGCGCAAGATCTTCTCATCGGCGCAGGTGCAGCTCTACTTTGGCATCCGCGATCTGGACAGCGCGGAACACGTCTCCAAACTGCTGGGCGAAGAGACGTTGGAATATGATGATCCACTCGACCAAGGGCGCGCGTCTGTCGAGCTCTGGCGCTTGCTAGGCTCTTTTCTGAACGGCACCAGCCTGAACGGCATTCTCTTCGGGTTGCGGCAAAAGCACTACGAGACCCGGCACCTCAGCCAGCAAAGCCGCATGCTGGAGACCGCCGATGAAGTGCTGAACATGGCCCCGCAAGACATGCGGATGATCGCAGACGGTTTGCATCCGACCAAAGGGTTTCTGCCGTTCTACTTCACTCAAAGATGGATGGACGGACGATATCTGCCGAACCACTACCATCCGCCGATAGACAAGGTGCTTGTCATGACGCGACGAGGACCGAGATACCGCCCCGTTGTCGCCCGCAAAGTGCCCGAGACGTTCAAGGATTACCCGCAATATGCCAGCGGTACCGGACTTTTTGTCGGAAAGGGAATTGTGCGATGAACCAACTATTTGCGAGTGATCTTACCCTTGATCAAAGCATCTTTGTCGAGATCGGGAAAGCGCGCCTCAAACTCGGTGCGCAGGGTCTTGGCGTCGTCCTCCATCAGATAGCTGTGCTTGTAGAGCGGCACCGGTCCCCCCTTCATCGCCGCCTCGGTGCTGAGCTGACGCAGAATGAAGGTGACCGTCTCGTGGTCCAGGCCAGCAAGCAACACGGCATCAGAGCGTGCGCTGATGTCGTGCAGAAAATCATTTTGAAGTTTGTGTAAATCAGGGGGTTCTAACATGTCGTTCTCCGATGAAATTGATGATGAAAACAAAGACACCATTCTACCTGACTTCGATGACGGCACGCAAATTTGTGATACCGAGAAGCTGCGCCAGCAAATTGCGGCGATAAAGGATGAAGAACAGCGTCAGATCTGCCAAGCGCGGTTCTCAAGTGCCGAAGAGCATATCGAACTCTCCAACCGGCAATACGGGCTTGAGGAAAGCTGGTACATCGACAAGCACCTGAAGCTGGAGCCCTCTTTGGACCTCACCCCGTTGCCGGATGAGCGAACATATGATGAGCGCGTCCAGCAGCTCAAACACGGCTTCGCGCAAACCGAGCGCGCAATAGATCTCCGCGAGTCAGCTGAGGCGCGCACCGAACAACTTTGGTCAAATCTACAGATCTTCGTTGAGACCTTCACGCTTGAAGGCACCCGCACATCGCCTGGGGTTGATCGCGACCAGGACAAATCACAAGACCGTCTGAGTCAGACGTTCCACAACATGACGCGGCACTAGTGGGGCATGTAACCCATTATGGAAAAACAATATTCCTTGAGAATTTATTCCTATCTGTGATATGTTCTATGTTTGTTCTTTCGTGCGCATGGGGGTGGCACGGAAGAACATCCTCTTCAACCCACCCCGCAAAAAGGAGATCCACATGGATCAAAACAGACCAATCGAAACACTAAGAGATGGCAAATTGAAAATCGCTGTTTGGGAGAACACTAGTTCTAAGGGTGAGACCTATTACACGATGACGCCATCTAAACTCCATGAAGACAAGGATGGGCGCTTGCAAGATAGGCACTCGTTTTCACTTGGAGACGTTTCAAGATTAAAAGATCTGATGGCCGACGCTCGCGTTGTGATCAAAGCGCATGACCGCGAATTGTCGCTGGACCGAAACCAGGATCAGGCACCGTCCCGGGAGGGACGGCAGGATCGGTTTCAGGGGCGGTCTGAAGACCGCTCTGGCCCGGGCATGGAACGCTGAGCTGTGAGCACGGCAAGACGGGCGGTTTCTTCACAGAGCCGCCCGTATTTTTCCGATAAAAACGACGAAAGGACGTTGCCATGAAAGAAAAGGACAAGATCCCGCCCCCGTCCGCAAACGATCCTGATGCGCTTGTTGCGCGCTACGGCCACCTGCTGGACCCCGAAGTGCGTGTGCCGCAGCAACCAATCGTTCTGGCCGCTCTTTGCCTCATAATGCAGGGCTTTGTCGATCTGGGCCTTGACGTCGAGGTCGGGAAAAAACTGCACAAAAACAGTGATATCGGCATGGATGATGTGCTATACTATATCTGCCGCGAAGAGACAGCGCCTGAAACAGTGGCTCCCCCAGAATCCCGAAATGGAAAGGAGCCGATATGAGTACAACGTCCCCCCAACGAGCCGTCATTTACTGCCGCGTCAGTTCACGTGCGCAGGAGACCGAAGGCCATGGGCTGCAAAGCCAGGAGACCCGATGTCGGCAATATGCCGACAGCAAGGGCTACGCCATCGCTGCCGTCTTCCCGGATACCTTCACCGGTGGCGGTGACTTCATGCAGCGCCCCGGTATGGTGGCGTTGCTGTCTTTTCTGGATGCCCAGCCGGAACAGAACTTCGTGGTTATCTTCGATGATCTCAAACGCTTTGCGCGCGATACGAGGTTCCATCTGGACTTGCGGGACGCGTTCCGCACACGTGACGCGTCAATCGAATGTCTGAACTTTCGTTTTGACGACAGCCCCGAGGGTGAGTTCGTCGAAACCATCATGGCGGCACAGGGTGCGCTTGAGCGCAAACAAAACGGACGACAGGTCGCGCAGAAAATGAAAGCGCGCATGCAGAACGGCTATTGGATTCACAATCCGCCCATTGGCTATCGCTATGATACGCTCAAAGGCCATGGCAAGCTTCTGGTGCCGAATCCGCCCTTCGACGCTGTCATCCGCGAGGCCTTTGACGGCTATGCCTCCGGTCGATTCCAAGCCCAAGCTGAGGTAAAACGCTTCTTCGAGGGCTTCCCCGATTTCCCGCGCAACAAGCACGGTGTCATTACGCAGCAACGTGTCACCGACATCCTCACGCAACCGGTCTATACCGGCCATATCTGTTCCAAGAACTACGATATCAATTGGCTGAAAGCACAGCATGAAGCGCTTGTGCCACTGGACATCTTCGACAAGGTGCAAGAACGCAGAAGAGGTACCGCCAAAGCACCCAGGCGCGCCAATATAGGGAACGAATTTGCTTTGCGCGGTATCGTTACCTGCGGTAGCTGCAATGTGCCGCTGCGCTCCTCCCTTTCAAAGGGACGGTCAAAACACTACGCCTACTATCTTTGCCAAACGAAGACCTGTGATCACTACGGCAAATCCATCAAGCGTGACAAGATTGAGGATGAAGTGGGCGCATTACTTAAAGAACTCCAGCCGACAGAGGGCTTGATGGCCGCTGCCCGCGCGATGTTCCATGACATCTGGAACGCACGAACTGAGCGGGTGAAAGAGATAAAGCACTCGGCCAAGATGACGCTTCGCAGACTGGAAAAACAAAAAAACGGGCTCGTGGACCGCCTAGTCTCAGCGACAGATCATGCCGTTATCTGCGCGTATGAAGAAAAACTGAGCGAAATCCAGTGCGATCAGGCGCGTTTGCGTGACAGAATTGAAAATCAGCAGCTTCCGGCGGGCAGTTTCGACGAAAAACTAGAACCGGCTCTGACATTCCTCGCAAACCCTTGGAAGCTATGGGAAAGTGGTCACACCGCAATGCGCCGACTGGTGCTCAAACTGGTCTTCGCAGACCGCATCACCTACCATCGGAATCAGGGACCTAGAACCGCTGAAATTGCGTTACCGTTCAAAGCTTTAGGGGTGGTTTCGACTCCGGGAGTCTTTTGTGGTGCGGGTGAAGGGACTTGAACCCCCACGCCTTGCGGCGCCAGAACCTAAATCTGGTGCGTCTACCAATTCCGCCACACCCGCACGGCCCGGCGTACAACACCGGAACGCGCGCTTCCTAGCAAACCCTGTCGCGACTGGCGAGAGCAAAAAGTCAAAGACTTTACGGAAGATTTGACCTAGGGTGACGTTGACCTAGAGGCAGGTTTGAAAGGATAACGCCCATGGAGCCGAAAATGGCCGGGCGCGTGGACGGAAGCTACCGTCCTGCAGGGCAGCGCTTGCAAGCAATATCCCCGTTCGCGGGATTGATTACCGGCACCAAAATCCGCACGCCGGATACCGAAATGGCCGTCCAAGACCTGAAGGCGGGTGATGACGTGATGACCCGCAACGGCGGCGCAGTCTCAGTCTTGCAGTTGGAAACAGTCGATCTTGTTACACAAGCGATCCAGATATCCGCGGGCTCACTCGGGGCGCTGCAGCCTGATCACGATGTGCTCTTGCCCGCAGATCAGATGGTCCTGATCCGGGATTGGCGCGCAAATTCTCTTTTGGGGCAACCTCAGGCGATGATTGCAGCCCTCGCCTTGGTAGATGATGAGTTTATTCAGGACCATGGCGAACAGCTGCTGACACTGCATCGCATATATTGCGGGGCGCCGAGAGTGCTTTATGCAAACGGATTGGAAGTGGCATCTGCCGATGATGCCGTTTCAAACCGGGGGCAACACGCGGCCTAGATCGTCAGGCTCCGGAATACTTTCGGCAGTTCGTCGGAAATATCCTCGGCAATCATTCCCGAACCGAACGAACGCGCGCATTCCACGTGCAACCACGCCGCCACCTCAGCTGCCCGCATCGGATCGAACCCGCGTGCCAGAAGCCCGGTAATGAACCCCGCCAACACATCGCCTGACCCGGCGGTCGCAAGCCAAGGCGCGGCGCGCTCGTATCGGGCCCAGTTGATGGCACATCGCCCGTCCGGAGCGGCGATCACGGTATCCGGCCCCTTGTAGAGCACCACACACCCTGCCCGTTTCGCCGCCTCTCGCGTCGCGTCCACCTTCGAAAAGGCCGGACCGTTGATTGCGCACGCGTTCAACTTCTCGGCAATATCCGGGAACATCCGTGCAAACTCGCCCCCATGCGGGGTCAGCACGCACGTGTCGTGGAGCTTGCCGAAGAGCGCATCGCCCTCATCGAAAAACAGAATGGACAAGGCATCAGCATCCAGCACCGTAGGCCGTTTGGCTCGCAAAGCCGAGACGATGAGCGCCCGTTCGCGAGTGCCCGTCCCGAACCCCGGCCCAAGACAAAGCGCGTTGATACGCCCATCTTCCAGCGCCTGTGAAAGGGCTGCATCATCGTCGGTCCGCTTGAGTATCAGCGCGGTGATCTGGCTCGCGACCTCCATCTGCGCGGCACCCGGCACCCCCAGCGTCACCAGGCCCGCTCCGATCCGCAACGCCGCCCGCGCTGCCAGCCGCGCGGCACCGGTTTTTCCTGGTCCGCCAGACAGAACCAGGGCATGGCCGTGGGTGTATTTGTGGTCTGCGGAAACCTTCTTCAGCCAATGAGCCTCCTGATGCGCCGAGCAGACAATACCCGGCGGGTTTTGTTCCTGCGGTGGCAAACCGATATCTTTTACCACCAAGCGACCCGAATAATACTCTCCATCCTGTAGAACATGACCCAACTTATGACGGTGAAACGTCACGGTCAGCATGGCCCGCCCGCAGCGAAGCCCGTGTTCAGGCACCCCACCCAGAACGCGACCACTATCTGCACAAATTCCGCTCGGAACGTCGATTGCGACAGTTCTGGGTTGCACATGCGCATCCGACCTTCCCACATCAGATTTTGCCAGCGCATCAGTGGCGCCATCGAACAGCCTCAGAACTTCGCAAAGTTCGGGATCTTCGATTGGTCTTGATAATCCTGTGCCGAACAGCGCATCCACCAGCAGATCCTGTCGCAGGTCCAGAGTGGCCGAGGCAGAATTCACAGCGCCGATCTCCCGCCACCGCTTGTAATTCGCCTTCGCATCCGGCGGCAGGGTCTCAGGATCACGGTAGAGGAACACCTCCACATCCCAGCCCCAGAGGTGCAACAATCGCGCCACCACGAATCCATCGCCGCCATTGTTGCCCGGACCACACAACACGAGCGCGCGGTGAGAGGATTTCGCAAGCTCCCGCCATTCTTCGAAAATCGCGTCGACCACGCCCCGCCCGGCACGTTCCATGAGTTCCAACCCCGACACCTTGCCCGACTCGATGGCGGCGTTTTCGAGGGCTCGCATCTGGTTTGCGGTCAGTAATTCGGTCATTGCTATCCTTCGCGATTCAATTCTGCTTATTTTTTGTGCGACATGCTCCGGAAATAGGCGACGTGCGGTCAAAACCCTCCCGGGCCGCTTTCAGATAACGACAATGCATGGACCACTCTGGAGCGAAATGATCTGACACCATTCGGAACATAGGTAGGGAGGCCCCCATGAAGAAGATCGAGGCGGTTATTAAACCTTTCAAACTGGACGAGGTCAAAGAGGCATTGCAGGACGTGGGCGTCCAGGGCCTTTCGGTCATCGAGGTCAAGGGTTTCGGTCGCCAGAAAGGCCATACTGAGCTTTATCGCGGCGCCGAATATGTCGTTGATTTCCTGCCAAAAGTGAAAATCGAAATTGTTCTGGATGACGATATGGTCGACGCCGCCGTCGAAGCCATCGTTTCTGCTGCCAAGACCGAAAAAATTGGCGATGGCAAGATATTTGTCTCGCCCGTTGAGCAGGCCATCCGCATCCGGACGGGCGAAACCGGTTCAGAAGCTCTCTGATCCGCGCCGACACACCATCATTCCATTGCAAAGGGATATAAGAGAATGAGCACTGAACTCCTGAACATGATCAAGGACGAAGACGTCGATTACGTTGACGTCCGCTTCACCGACCCACGCGGTAAATTACAGCATGTGACGCTGATGGCCGATCAGGTCGATGAGGATTTCCTTGAAGAGGGCTTCATGTTTGATGGCTCCTCCATCGAGGGTTGGAAATCCATCGAGGCCTCTGACATGAAGCTTATGGTTGATGTAAACAGTGCCTATATCGACCCCTTCTACGCGGAAAAAACCCTTTGTGTGCATTGCTCCGTTGTGGAGCCGGACACCGGGGAAGCCTACGAACGCGATCCGCGCGGGACGGCCCAGAAGGCCGAGGAATATCTGAAGTCCACCGGCATTGGTGACGTCGCCTACATGGGGCCGGAGGCGGAATTCTTCCTGTTTGACAACGTCAAGTATTCCAACACCATCAACAAGGTTTCCTACGAGGTGGATGCGTCGGACGGCTCATGGAACACCGACACGGATTACGAGATGGGCAACATGGGGCATCGCCCCGGCGTCAAGGGCGGCTATTTCCCGGTGAACCCGATTGACGAAAGCCAGGATCTGCGCTCCGAGATGCTGTCGACCATGAAACGTCTGGGCATGAAGGTGGACAAGCACCACCACGAGGTAGCCTCCTGCCAGCACGAGCTTGGCCTGATCTTCGACAGCCTGACCAAACAGGCCGACGAGCTGCAAAAATACAAATACGTGATCCACAACGTGGCCCACGCCTATGGCAAATCGGCCACTTTCATGCCCAAGCCCATCGCTGGCGACAACGGCACCGGCATGCATGTGAACATGTCGATCTGGAAAGATGGCAAACCGGTTTTCGCGGGCGATAAATATGCGGACCTCAGCCAGGAGGCGCTTTATTTCATCGGCGGCATCCTCAAGCACGCCAAGACGCTGAACGCCTTCACCAACCCGGGTACCAACAGCTACAAACGCCTGATCCCGGGCTTTGAGGCCCCTGTTCTGCGCGCCTATTCCGCGCGCAACCGGTCAGGCTGTGTACGCATCCCGTGGACCGAAAGCCCCAAGGCAAAACGCGTCGAGGCGCGCTTCCCCGATCCATCCGCCAACCCATATCTGGCCTTTGCGGCCCTGTTGATGGCTGGTCTTGACGGCATCCAGAACAAGATTGATCCGGGTGAGGCGATGGACAAGAACCTCTATGACCTGCCGGCGGAAGAACTGGAAGGTATCCCGACAGTCTGTGGCTCCCTGCGTGAAGCGATGGAAGCTTTGACGGCGGATCATGACTTCCTGCTCAAAGGGGATGTGTTCACCAAGGACCAGATCGATGGCTACATCGAGCTGAAAATGGAAGAGATCGAGCGCTACGAACATACGCCGCACCCGGTTGAGTTCGCAATGTACTACAGCTGCTAGGACCTCGCGGAGATACCCTCCGGCTCAAACGTTATTTTCAGAAAGGCGTCCTCCTGCGGGGCGCCTTTTTTTTTGGCGTCGATGATCCCGATGCGCCGCTTGCGGGATGCGGCGGGCTAAGCTACCCAATTTCCATGCGCGTTCTTGAAAATATCATTAGCGACCGAGGCTCAAAATACGCGGTATCAGGCGCACCCTGCGCAGATGAGGCGGAAGCAAAAGCGCTGATCAAAGCGCTTTTGCGCAGAAAGAAGTTTGCCAAAGCCACGCATAATACATGGGCATTGCTGACCGAGAACGGACCACTCAAAAACGATGACGGCGAATCCGGAGCCGGATTGGTCATCCTGCGCATGCTCGAACGAGAAGCGCTGCACAAGCACCTGATCATCGTAACCCGCTGGTTCGGCGGCAAACATCTGGGGGGCGATCGGTTTCGTCATGTTCAGGAAGCCGTGCGCATTTATCTGGCGGATATGGATCGCTGAAATATTGCGCTTGTCCTTGCTTTGGCTGGCACAGAAGCCTATGACGCGCGGCATAGGGTCCCGTGGCCCCTGCCGTTCGCACCTTGGTGAAGCCACGCATCGATATTCTGTTCTGATCCTTCTCTGGTCGTCTCAGGCATGGCAATGCGAACCCCGTCCTTCTCTTGCGACCGACAGGAGACGAAAATGGATGTATCTCTTCCCTCTCGTGACGCGCTCAAGGCGCAGGCGAAACGATTGCGCGCTGGACTTGCCGCCAACGGCCATCAAATCACCCACTCACAAGCGCTCGAAGCAGTGGCCCACCAATGGGGTGCGCGCGACTGGAATACGCTCTGTGCGATGGCAAAAAACACACCGCAACCAACCTATCGCCCGGGGCAGGCGGTCTCAGGCCGATACCTGGGACACCCTTTTACCGGATTGGTGAAAGCGGCAAATGCACGGGGGCGTGACTACTGGGGATTAACCTTGCGATTTGACGCGCCGGTAGATGTGGTGAAATCGGCGCACTTCTCCGCGTTGCGCCAGCAGATCACCTGTGTGATCGATGCATCGGGCTGTAGCGCGCAGAAAACCTCGGACGGCACACCCCATGTGGTTTTGCACGATCATTGGTCAGCGGCGTAAGCCACGCAGCGACAAAAAGGGCGGTGTATTTGGCAATATGCCGCCCGACTCTGTTTTGATCCATTCAGGGCGATCTACTCAAAGGCTGTTTCCGGTTCTCAACGGCAAATCACTCATGTTTCTTGACATTTGCATTGCAGAATTTCGGGCGTTTGCCAGCGCGAACCGGGCTTGCCCGTAGAAAAACGACCCCTCGCCGTGTCGCATTCGGGCAAACCTGGCCCAGTGATTCCGCGCAATCTTGACCCAAGCTTGATCCGACGAGGCCGACATGAACCAGCATTACCGCGACAGTCGCAAGATTGACCCGAACAGGGGGCCAACTTTGGGCGATGGCAGTCCAAACGATATGGACCGCGTGGAAATCGGACCGACAAGACTGGCATTTGATGAATGGGCCGCCGCCGGTTTGGAATTGCCTGATCTCAATGCTATGCGGGCTTACCGGCATGGACGTCTGACCCAACATATCGTCGCACGCGGCTATGCCGGTCTTTTGATGTTTGATCCGCTGAACATTCGCTACGCGACTGACAGCACCAACATGCAGCTGTGGAACGCCCATAACCCGTTTCGCGCGGTATTGCTCTGCGCGGATGGATATATGGTGATGTGGGATTACAAAAATGCGCCTTTTCTCAGCGAATTTAATCCCTTGGTGCGCGAACAGAGGTCGGGTGCGGATCTCTTCTACTTTGATCGCGGTGATAAGGTTGATCTGGCGGCGAACAGTTTTGCCAATGAAGTCCGGCAATTGCTGGATACACATGCGCCTTCGGAGAAACGCCTCGCGGTTGACAAGGTTATGCTGCACGGGTTGCGCGCTTTGGAAGCCCAGGGTTTCGAGGTGATGGACGGCGAGGAAGTGACCGAGAAATCCCGCTCGGTCAAAGGCCCTGATGAGATCAAAGCAATGCGCTGCTCATCACATGCCTGCGAAGTGGCCGTGCGCTGCATGGAAGACTTTGCCTGTGCCCGCGTGGGTGACGGGACGACCTGCGAAGACGATATCTGGGCGATCCTGCACGCCGAAAACGTGCGCCGGGGCGGCGAATGGATCGAAACGCGGCTTTTGTCATCCGGGCCCCGCACCAATCCATGGTTTCAGGAATGCGGCCCACGCATATGTCAGCAAAACGAGATCATCAGCTTCGATACTGATCTGGTTGGCAGCTATGGCATTTGCACAGATATCTCGCGCAGCTGGTGGATTGGCGACAAGAAGCCCCGCCCGGACATGATCTATGCAATGCAGCACGGGGTGGAGCACATCATGACCAATATGGAGATGCTCAAGCCGGGTGTGATGATCCCCGAGCTTTCCGCCGGAACACATGTGCTGGATGAGCAATTTCAGAAACAGAAATACGGCTGCCTGATGCATGGGGTGGGATTATGTGACGAATGGCCACTTGTCGCCTACCCCGATCACGCTGTCGAAGGCGCCTACGACTACGCGCTGGAACCCGGCATGACACTTTGTGTCGAAGCTCTGGTCTCTGCAGAGGGCGGTGATTTCTCCATCAAACTCGAAGATCAGGTATTGATCACAGAGACCGGGTTCGAAAACCTCACGACCTATCCTTTTGATCCGGCCCTGATGGGGCAATAGCCTGCGGGCCTGGGCGAATCCCTGCAAGCGAATTCGACCACCAACGCCCTGTTTTTGCGGTCGTTGGTTTGGACAAATTGAACCAGTTCCCGTGCCAGACGCGCATTGTTCTCAGGCCCGATACGATTAACGATAATTTTATGCAAATAGAGGAAAAATCTTAAAAATTCCCCTTTTGCTCGCTCTGTGGTCCCTGTAGAGATCGACCAGAATTCCGGTCTCGCTATCAGGGTGGTTGTGAGGTCGGCTGTGTTTCGGGGTCCAAAGACCTCGGTTGTAACAAGTAGGAGGCTCTATTTTGAAACTAGCAGCAATCGCGGCTGCCGCCGCACTTTCCATCGCAACATTTGCATCGGGCGCCCAAGCGGCCACGCTTTCCGGCATTTTTGAAGTGAAAGTTGTCAACTTCAATGCGGGCGGCACCGGCTCCGGTGCGCGGGCAAATATCGAGAATTTCAATGCACGCTATGCGGCTGCAGATGAAACCCGCAAAGACACCTTCACCTATTCCGGCTCACTCGATTTCTTCGTACCGAACCCGACCAATCAGGATCTCGAAACGATTTCCGATTTTCTGGCGACCAATGCGCTCGGTAACGTTTCTGGTCTGGACGCCGGCGTGGGCGGCCTGCGGTTGAGCAACCCACGTTTCCAAACCACCACGCTCTTTTCCTTCACCGAGGTGTATGAGAACGCCTTTGAGACCGTGGTGACACATGACGATGGTTTCAGCATCTATGATGACGGCGCAGCCCTCTTCAGCTTCGCCAATCCCACCGGAATCCGGACCACACCCAAAACCGGAACCGAGACATTCACCGGTGGCGAGTTCAACCTGATCTACGCGGCGGCCAACGGTAACCCCTCCCGGTTGCTCGTTGAAGGCGACGGCGTCCCGGCCGTTCCTCTGCCAGCGTCCGCGCTATTGCTGATGGGTGCCATGGGCGGCTTTGGCGCACTTGCTCGTCGCAAGGCTCGCAAGAACGCCTAAGGTCGGAAAAGACGTTATTACTGGGACGCGCCTCGATTTCGGGGCGCGTTTTTTCGTGTAACGCCGGGAAATACGCGCGCGTCGTCACCTCCGCGTGAGAACCGTAACACAGACCTTGCCTCTCCTTTCAATGATCCCCACTCTGGGAGGTGAAGGAGCGCTGCCATGCCCACTGAACGTATCAAATTTCCGGGCCATGACGGCTCCGACCTTTCGGCCCGACTGGATTTGCCCGAGGGTCCACATCTCGCAACCGCGATTTTTGCCCATTGCTTCACCTGCGGGAAGGATATCCCCGCAGCGCGCCGTATCTCCGCGCGACTGTCCTCGCTTGGCATCGCTGTTTTGCGGTTCGATTTCACGGGATTAGGCCATTCGGGAGGTGAGTTTTCCAATACCTCCTTCACCTCCAACGTCGATGATCTGATTTCCGCGAACAGCTACCTGAAGGCCCGCAGAATGACGCCCTCCCTGATCATCGGGCATTCTCTGGGCGGCGCGGCTGTCCTGAAGGCGGCAGCACAACTGGACAATGTCAAAGCGGTAGCCACTCTTGGCGCCCCTTTTGATCCTGAACACGTGACCCATAATTTCGCTGACGCCCTACCGGAGATCATCTCCAAAGGCGTGGCCGAAGTATCGCTTGGAGGGCGCCCTTTCCGGATCGGCAAAGGCTTCATAGAGGATGTGGCCCAGGGTCAGCTCACCCCATCGATCGGCGCTCTTGATGCCGCGCTGCTGGTATTGCATGCGCCACGGGACGAAATTGTGTCCATTGATAACGCAAGCCAGATTTTCCTGGCTGCCAAGCACCCCAAGAGCTTTGTAACGCTGGACAGCGCTGATCACCTGATCAGCCGACCTGAGGATGCCGAATATGCAGCAGAGGTCATCGCCACCTGGGCACAGCGTTATATCGCGCTGAAGCAACCTGCACCGCCGCCCGGTGCGCCTGAGGGCGTTTTGCGGGTCTCGGAGGCTGATCCCGCTGGCTATCTGAATGACATCACCTCATCTGACGGACACCATTTGCTGGCGGATGAACCTTTGGCTTATGGGGGCACGAACAAGGGCTTGTCCCCTTATGGTCTTCTGTCTGCGGGCTTGGGGGCATGCACCTCGATGACAATCCGGATGTATGCGCGGCGCAAGGGCTGGCCGTTGGATCATGTCTCTGTCGATGTCAGCCACAACAAGGTGCACGCCCAAGATGCCGAGACCTCTGTTGGCGAGAAAATTGACACCTGGCGGCGCAGGATTTCCCTTTCTGGGAAACTCGGCGAAGAACAGCGCGCGAGATTGCTTGAAATTGCGGATAAATGCCCAGTGCACCGCACTTTGGAACGCAGCTCAACAGTCATCACCGAACTGGTCGAATAGGTCTAAACATATATGGTCATAAAAAAAGCCAGTGCGCAGGCACTGGCTTTTCTTTTGCAAGCGTTTGAGACTGTTGTCTACCGGCGCGCAGTTCCGATCAATTTCCACAGCGCAGGCAAAAGGGCCGCGGCAAGTGCCAGTTTCAGGAAATCGCCCAGCAGGAAGGGCGTCAGACCCCACTCAAGGATCGGTTTGTCCCAACCGTAAAGGGTGCCGAGCCACAAAAGCCCTGGAACATAGATCAACACATTGCCGAGCAGCATAGCAACGGCCATCCCGCCCGCAGAACGGTCCCAGCCGCGTTGCGCCAGAGCGCCCAGCAAAACGGTCGCCATGACGTAGCCCACAAGATAACCGCCAGTGCCACCCATCATGTATTCCAGACCAAACTTCTCAGCCGTCGAGCCCGCGAAAACGTCAAAACCCAAGGCACCGATAATCATGTACCCGAGGATCGTCACCAGCCCGAGACGGGCACCATATGCAGCACCGATGGTGAGAACGGCAAAGGTCCCCATGGTGATGGGCACCGGCCACATAGGCACTTTGATCTTGGCGGCCACCGCCAGCAACATGATGCCCAGAACCACCAAGGCGGCCTGTTTGACGCGCCGTGCAGCACCTTCGGATGGCCCGAAAACCTCTGCCAGAACGGAATGAGAAGCGGACAATTGCATGGAATGATGTCTCCCGTTGAGAATTTCTTGCTCCCTGAATGCCGCAGCCGCAGCATTAGCGCAAGGCCTCTTGCGCTAACAGCGCTTGTATTCGCTGCGCATCGTGTAGGATTTCTTCGGCCCGGACACCTTCCAGATGGCGGTGAAATGCGGCCAGCGGGAAAAATCATAAGTGACATGATAAGTATCCGGGTCGCACCAATGCGTGGCATCACCGCCGCATTCCGGCACCTTGTGAAAAAATCTGCCGTCATCGAAATAAACGTTCAGGCCGGGCCGCCAGAGATACTGACGTTCTGCCTGAAAGGCCGGCCCCTGTGCCATCTGCAATTTGCCGATCTCGCGGTAGATCAATCCGCCCGGATCGTGCGCCCACTGCGCTGTGCCGGTGAATTCTGCCGTTGTACCATCGGCGTGAGTGATGTGCCGGGTGATGCCCCATGCGCCTTCGAAATCTTCCAGAACGCGGGGCGCGGGCTCAGTCGGCATATTCCGCATCGGTGATGTCCCCGCCCTGCCCGATAAACCGCAGCCTGTCGCCGGATTGTGCCATATCATAGCAGGCCCAGAGATCGGAGGGCGGCCACTGGCTGCAATATTGATCCTGCTGCACCCGCCAGTACCCCCAACTGTCCGCACCCGCGTTGTAAAGCGTGCGCCCGGACGCGCGAAACTCCTGCCATGCGGTCGCATATTGCAGTTTTCGGTCGGTCAAAACGGTTTTGATCTGGTCGCCCGACAGCGCCGTCCACTCCTCGGCACCGGTCAGAACCGGGCAAAAAATCATTGCCGCTGCCATCAAACTCTTCATTTCGTCTGCTCCCGCCTTGTGGCCCCTGCCGGGTCAGTCTATGAGCGCGGCAATCCCAAGCAAATACCAAAAAGGTGAGCCGATGATCCCACGTTACTCCCGCCCTGACATGGTCGCGATCTGGTCCCCTGAAACGAAATTCCGCATCTGGTACGAGATCGAGGCCCATGCCTGTGACGCCATGGCCGATCTGGGTGTGATCCCGCGCGAAAACGCCGAAGCCGTATGGAAAGCCCGGGATGTCGAATTCGACGTGGCCCGCATCGACGAGATCGAGGCCGTCACCAAACATGATGTCATCGCCTTTCTGACCCATCTGGCCGAACATGTGGGCAGTGACGAGGCGCGTTTTGTGCATCAGGGCATGACCTCGTCTGACGTACTGGACACCTGCTTTAACGTTCAGCTGACCCGCGCTGCCGACATTCTGATCGCCGATATGAAAGCTCTGCTAGCCGCCCTGAAACGCCGCGCCTTGGAGCATAAGGACACGGTGCGCATCGGGCGCAGCCATGGCATTCACGCAGAACCCACCACCATGGGTCTGACCTTTGCGCGTTTCTATGCGGAAATGGACCGCAACCTCATCCGCCTGGAACGCGCGCGCGAGGAGATTGCCACTGGGGCCATATCCGGAGCCGTCGGCACCTTTGCCAACATCGACCCGCGCGTGGAAGAACACGTCTGCGCCAAACTTGGGCTGGCGCCGGAACCGATCAGCACCCAGGTGATCCCGCGTGACCGTCATGCCGCGTTCTTTGCCGCACTCGGCGTTGTCGGCAGCTCCATTGAAAACATCGCGACCGAGATTCGCCACATGCAGCGCACCGAAGTGCTGGAGGCGGAGGAGTTTTTCTCCGCCGGGCAAAAAGGCTCTTCGGCCATGCCACACAAACGCAACCCGGTGCTGACCGAGAACCTCACAGGGCTTGCGCGTCTGGTGCGCATGGCGGTCGTACCTGCGATGGAGAACGTGGCGCTATGGCACGAGCGCGACATCTCGCACTCCTCCGTTGAGCGCAACATCGGGCCTGACACCACGATCACGCTGGATTTCGCGCTGGCCCGTCTGACCTCCGTGGTCGACAAACTGGTCATCTATCCCGACAACATGCTGGCCAATATGAACAAATTCCGTGGGCTGGTGATGAGCCAGCGGGTGCTGCTGGCCCTGACACAGGCCGGTGTCAGCCGCGAAGATGCCTATAAGCTGGTACAGCGTAATGCGATGAAAGTCTGGGAAGAAGGCAAGGATTTCAAAACAGAACTTTTGGGCGATGCCGATGTTCTGGCGGCTTTGAGCGTGGACGAGATCGAAGAGAAATTCGACATCGGCTATCACACCAAACATGTGGATACGATCTTTGGCCGGGTGTTCAAGGATTGAGCGCCAACAGATCAACAGTGCTGCGTGAGAGGCATTTTTGTTGACCCGATGCAGATCACTGCTACCTTGAGCCTACCAATCAAGGAGACCCGCAATGACGATCAAGACTTTGGCCGCTGCGGTGGCCCTGACGCTTGCCCCGGTTCTGGCCTTCGCTGAAGGCTGCAATTACGGACAGAAAGTGACCATGTCCTGCGCTGAAGGCATGGTCTACGATTCCGAAACAGGCACCTGCGTGACCAACACCACCAGCTGATCTGCGCGCGTTTTATTCGATCACGTCAGAGTGATTGAATAAAACCGCCTGCTGACGCGTTATACAGTTACAGACGTTGTTTGAGTTAGGAGTTTTGGAATGACGCGTTTTTTTCTTATTGCCGCTTTCTCGCTGCCCACGGCCGTGTTGGCGAACGGGGGCGATAACGATGCCCCACCCCCAAAGCCTGCCGTCACTTGTGAAGGCGCGCAGGTCTACGACAAGAAATCGAAAAAATGTGTCAATCCGCAAGAAAGCAGTTTGCAACGCGATCAGCTGTATCTTGCTGTACGCCAACTCGCCTATGCGGGTCGCTATCATGATGCACAGGCAATTCTCGACGAGATGCCTGAAAATGACCCCGGACGCCTGACGTATATGGGCTTTACGCATCGCAAGCTGGGCAATGTTGATCTGGGTATGGTTTTCTATCAAAAAGCGATTGATCATGACCCTGGGAATATCCTGGCGCGATCCTACATGGGCCAAGGCTTGGTCGAGGCCGGTGATGCCGCAGGGGCGATGGTGCAACTGCGGGCCATTCGCGCCCATGGTGGGGCCGGTACATGGTCAGAAACCTCGCTGCGCAATGCATTGGAAACCGGCACAACCTATAGCTACTGATTTCAGCCAATCTTTACCTTTTTCTGTCAGAACAAAAGGAGTTCAAAGACAGGCGGGTCAAGATGACAGATATGGTTCCTATGGCTCCGTTCCCGGCTTTGCCGGGTGCGGGAAATCCAACACCAGTTTCGCTAAGCCGAAAGGCAAAGGCGGCAGTTGTTGTTCGGCTTCTCCTGAACGAAGGGGCGGATATTCCGCTTGAGGACCTGCCCGATGAGTTGCAGGCGCAATTGACCAAGCAGATGGGGTCGATGCGACTGGTGGATCGCGATACCCTGTCCAGCGTAGTCTCCGAGTTTGCAAATGAACTTGAAAGCATTGGTCTGTCCTTTCCCGGTGGCATTGCGGGGGCTCTCGATTCTCTGGACGGCCGGATTTCGAAACAGACAGCCGCGCGGCTTCGCAAGGAGGCGGGCGTACGCCAATATGGCGACCCCTGGGCGCGGCTCAAGGATCTGAGCGCGGAGAGACTTTTGCCCGTACTGGAAAACGAAAGCACCGAAGTCGCCGCTGTTTTGCTGTCCAAGATTAGCGTTGCCCGCGCCGCAGAGCTTCTGGGCAAACTACCCGGACCAAAAGCGCGACAAATCACATACGCAGTATCTCAAACCAGCGCCGTGACACCCGATGCCGTAGACAGAATTGGTCTTTCATTAGCGACCCAGCTCGACGCCGAACCGCTCAAAGCGTTTGACAGCGGCCCGGTGGAACGGGTTGGCGCCATATTGAATTCGACACAATCCATCACCAGAGACGATGTTCTGGAAGGCCTCGACGAGACCGACGCGGGATTTGCGGATCTTGTGCGCAAGGCCATCTTCACTTTCGCCAACATCCCCAAACGGATCGCGCCACGCGATATTCCAAGAGTTGTGCGCGAGCTGGATCAGGATATGTTGCTTACCGCACTGGCGGGCGCCGAAGCGGCGGGCATGTCGGAATCAGCCGATTTCATCCTTGAAAATATGTCCGGCCGAATGGCTGACCAGCTTCGTGAAGAGGTCGAGGAACGAGAAAAGGTCAAGGCGTCGGAAATGGAAGAGGCGACCGCAAGTATTGTCAGCACAATTCGCGAAATGGAAACCGCCGGGGAACTTCTACTGGTCGTCGATGACGGCGACGAAGACTAGGCCTGCGCTGGAATGTCGGGTCAGGTGCAAGGACCAACGGCCCTTATTCAACACGTGCTGCGGCTAGAATTGGCCCCATGTCAGCGGCCTGAATAAGCACCACGGCCGGAGCTTCGCCTGGCGCCATGGCGGACATGGAGAGAGGCGCTCGCCCGTCCCATTCTCGAACCACGTTCCAATCCTGCGTCACATTGGCATAAGTAATTGTGCGGCCGGCATTCTCGCCTCGCGTAATGCGGGATTCCCGCTCAGGCCGGTAGCGCAACAACTGAACCACCATCGGCCCGGTGCCCGAACGTAACACCTCCGCATCAATCTGCACGCGGTCGCCTGCGCGGGTCGCATTCACCTTGACCGCCTGGGGATATTCCTTGTGGATTGCGATTGCCTTGGACACCTCCATCGGCTTTGCCCCCACGATGTCGGTGACGCCATTGACAATCATTTCCGGTGTATAGATCGACCGCCGTCCCGCGACCGTCGCATAGGCCCGTTGGCGTTCTGCGTTGCGAGGATCGGCAAATTCATCTTTCCAGCCGATGTAGTCCCAATAATCTACATGAAGGGCCAGAGCGATAACATCGTCTCGCTCGGCCAGTGCGTGCAGCATCTCATCTGCCGGCGGGCAGGACGAACACCCCTGCGATGTGAACAACTCGACAACCACCGGCGAGTTTTGCGCAAATACCGGCGCTGCCATAACGCAAAGCGCTGCAATACCTTTGAACAAACGGATCATGTGATTCCTCATTTTGGCCATTGGGCCTTTGCATCACCGTAATTTCTCTGCGCTGTAATGGCCAATCAAGGTTTCTTGAGAGATTGAGAGCCCATTTGCCTTGAAACGGTACACAATGGTATACATTTCTGCAAAACAGCACTGATTCCAGTTGAACTGCCCTCTCCCATAGGGCATTGAACGCGCAACCCACAAGATGATCCAGCTCAAGCCAGAGGAAGCCTCTTATGCCCATTACCGTTGGTCACGACACCTCCAAGACACGCAAGACACTACAGGTCGGTACGCAAAGCGTTGACTATTACTCCATTCCCGCCGCAACCAAGGCCGGTCTGGGCGATTTCGCCAAACTGCCCGCCGCCCTCAAAGTGGTGCTGGAGAACATGCTGCGGTTCGAAGATGGCAAGACGGTCACGACCGACGACATCAAAGCTTTCGCCGAATGGGCGCAAAAAGGCGGCAAAAACCCGCGCGAGATTGCGTACCGCCCTGCCCGCGTGCTGTTGCAGGATTTCACCGGCGTGCCAGCCGTTGTTGACCTCGCCGCGATGCGCGACGCGATCATCAGCCTTGGCGGTGACGCGGAAAAGATCAACCCGCTGAACCCGGTCGATCTGGTGATCGACCACTCGGTCATGATCGACGAATTTGGCAACCCGCGCGCTTTCCAGATGAATGTCGACCGCGAGTATGAGCGCAACATGGAACGCTACACCTTTCTCAAGTGGGGGCAAAAAGCATTCAACAATTTCCGCGTTGTGCCTCCCGGCACCGGTATCTGCCACCAGGTGAACCTGGAATATCTGGCGCAAACCGTCTGGACCGACACGGATCAGACCGGCGCCGAAGTGGCCTACCCGGATACATTGGTCGGTACGGACAGCCACACGACCATGGTCAACGGGGCTGCGGTTCTGGGCTGGGGTGTTGGCGGTATCGAGGCCGAAGCGGCCATGCTGGGTCAGCCGATTTCGATGCTGATCCCCGAGGTCATTGGCTTTGAGTTGACCGGTTCCATGATGGAAGGCACGACAGGCACGGACCTTGTACTGAAAGTGGTAGAGATGCTGCGCGCCAAGGGCGTCGTGGGCAAATTCGTCGAATTCTACGGAGAGGGTCTGGACCGTCTGCCGCTGGCGGACCGGGCCACGATCGGCAACATGGCTCCGGAATACGGAGCGACTTGCGGCTTCTTCCCGATTGACAACGAAACCCTGCGCTATCTGCGCACGACAGGTCGTGACGAAGACCGTATCGCGCTGGTCGAAGCCTATGCCAAGGAAAATGGTTTCTGGCGCGGCGACGATTACGCCCCTGTTTATACAGACACGTTGCATCTCGACATGGGCACCATCGTTCCTGCCATCTCCGGCCCGAAACGCCCGCAGGACTACGTGGCGCTGGATCAGGGGCAGATCGCCTTCCGCCGCGAAATGGAAGAAACCTTCAAGCGCCCGATGGGCAAAGAGGTTGCCGTCGCGGGTGAAGATTACACGATGGAAAGCGGCAAGGTCGTGATTGCCTCGATCACCTCCTGCACCAATACGTCGAACCCCTACGTGATGATCGGTGCGGGCCTCGTGGCACGCAAAGCGCGCGCTTTGGGGCTGAACCGCAAGCCCTGGGTCAAGACATCGCTGGCGCCGGGGTCTCAGGTCGTCTCTGCCTATCTTGAAGCCGCCAATCTGCAAGAAGACCTCGACAGCATCGGATTCAACCTCGTGGGCTACGGCTGCACCACCTGTATCGGCAACTCCGGCCCGATCCAGAAAGAGCTGTCGGACGCCATAGCCGAAGGTGATCTGGTGGCCACATCGGTGTTGTCGGGCAACCGTAATTTCGAAGGCCGGATCAGCCCGGATGTGCGCGCCAACTATCTCGCCTCACCACCGCTGGTCGTGGCCTATGCGCTGGCCGGAACACTGGACATCAACCTTGCCGAAGACGCCATTGGCACCGACAAGGATGGCAATGACGTCTTCCTGAAAGACATCTGGCCCACGAGCCAGGAAGTGGCCGAACTGGTCGAACAGACGGTCACGCGCGAAGCCTTCCAGACCAAATACGCCGACGTCTTCAAGGGCGACGACAAATGGCAGGGCGTCAGCACCACGGACAGCAAGGTCTATGACTGGCCGGTGTCCTCGACCTACGTGCAGAACCCGCCCTATTTCCAAGGCATGGGCAAAGAACCCGGCACGATCAGCAACATCGAGAACGCCTCGGTGCTGGCCATTCTCGGCGATATGATCACGACCGATCACATTTCCCCAGCCGGATCGTTCAAGGACACGACACCTGCGGGCAAATACCTGATTGAGCGTCAGGTGCCGCAGCGCGAGTTCAACTCCTACGGCTCCCGGCGCGGCAACCACGAGGTGATGATGCGCGGCACTTTTGCCAACATCCGCATCAAGAACGAGATGCTGGAAGGCGTCGAAGGCGGCTATACCAAAGGCCCCGATGGCGACCAGACGTCGATCTATGACGCTGCCATGGCCTATCAGGAAGCGGGCACGCCCCTGGTGATCTTTGGCGGCGAGCAATATGGCGCGGGGTCGTCGCGTGACTGGGCTGCCAAAGGCACCGCCCTTCTGGGCGTCAAGGCGGTGATCGCGGAAAGTTTCGAGCGAATCCACCGCTCCAACCTCGTCGGCATGGGCGTGATCCCCTTTGAATTCACCGGCGGTGACACGCGTAAATCGCTGGGCCTGACAGGCGAAGAAACCGTCTCGATCTCCGGCCTCGATACGATCCAACCTCTGCAAGAAGTGCCCTGCACCATCACCATGGGCGACGGCAGCACCAAAGAGATCACGCTGAAATGCCGGATCGATACCGCGATCGAGATCGAATACATCGAACACGGCGGCGTTTTGCATTACGTGCTGCGTAATCTGGCGCAGGCGGCCTAGGCCTCAAAGACTCGAAAAGGCTTTGACATCAGTCCAAAGCCTTTTCGAAAAACCGCAGGGCCTGCCGTGCACGCGTTGGGAGGGTTTACCCGTCCGACATGGCCTTTTCGAGAGCGGGCAGGAACCGCTGTTCGTAGTCACTGCCCACCAAGGGGCCGGCGAATCGAAACAAGACTGTGCCGTCCGCATCCAGAATGAAGGTTTCGGGCGGCGCGGTAACGCCCCAATCAATGGCAGTGCGTCCCTGAGGATCGTAAGCCACTGCTTTGAAGGGGTTCCCATCATCATCCAGATATGAGCTTGCGGGGCCTTCGGTGTCTTTGAAGTTCACCCCTATGATCGGCATCCCCTCACTGGCCATTTTAAGCAGATTGGGATGTTCGGCGCGACACGGCGGGCACCAGCTCGCCCAGAAATTGACCAATGTGACCTCACCTGTCGCCATCGCCTGTGGTGTAACGGGCGGGTAGTCCCCCAATGCGTCTTCGGTAATCGCGGGCGCAGGTTGGCCGATCATTGTGGACGGCAAGCGGTTGGGATCGTCCCGAAACATGCCGATCCCCGCAAGAGCAACAAAGCCCGCGAACAGAAGTGGCGGTGCGATCATCAAGGGAGAGACCTTAGCCATTTGTCTTGCTCCTTTTTTCCACATCTTCCAGTGCCTGACGCGCGGCGCGGCCCTTGCGTAACGTAAAGATCACGAGAAGCAATAGCAGCAACGACGACACACCGTAGGCCGACAGGACCGCGTCTGCATATTTCCCCAGATCGGGCATCAGGCACGCCCCTCCCGCGCTTGAAGCGCCCGGGTCCGCCGCAGGCGGATTTCAGTGCCCGTGCGATACAGGACCAGAGCAATAAACAATAGCACGAAACCCGCGATGCAGACCAACAGGGGTATGTAGAACACGTCTGCCACGTTTTCCTCCTTGTCGAGGCTCAGTGAAGCGCCCTGATGCAGGCCCTGATTCCAGAAGTTCACAGCGTATCGTGAAAGCACCGCAAAAACCGAGCCAACAAGACACAGCACAGAGGTGAGATCCGCCGCCGTATCCGGATCCTCGATGGCCTCCCAGAGCGCAATGTAGCCGAGATAGAACAGGAACAGGATCAGGAACGATGTCAGCCGCGGATCCCAGGCCCACCAGGTGCCCCACATGGGTTGCCCCCAGATAGCACCGGTAAAAAGAGCGATCAGCGTCATGACCACGCCAACAGGAGCGGCTGCCTTGGCTGCCAGCGCAGACACGTGGTGACGGCGGACCAGCCAGATCAACGAGGCCACCAGCATCATCACCCAGGCATTGATTGCCATCATCGCTGAGGGCACATGCAGGTAGATAATCTTGACCGTGGAGCCTTGGCGGAAATCATCCGGCGTAAAGAAAAACCCCCAGATCAGCCCAACCATCAGACAGGCCACCGCGAGCCCCCAAAAAACAGGCAAAACGCGCGCGCTTAGGTTCAGAAAACGAACCGGATTTGCATATTCCCACAAAGACATGCGCTTTACCTAGTCGCTTGCCGGACGCGGCTCAATGGACAAATGGCCGCGATCACCGCAAGTTCACCCGCAAGGCAACGGCCGAGGCAAAAGGCATGACGGCGATTGTACCGGCCGTGATTCCGGCCAGCATCAAAAGGGGCATGGTTGGGTCGAGCTCCGCTGCGCCGCGCCGGGCTGCTTCGGCCCCGAAAATGAGTGTCGGGACATAAAGCGGCAGGACCAGCAGCGACAACAGCAAGCCACCCCGTTTGACGCCGACGGTCAGCGCCGCGCCAAAGATGCCAATGACAGAGAGGGCCGGCGTTCCAAGCAGCAATGAGATCACCAGCCAGAAATATCCCGCTCCCGGCAGGTTCAGCAATATGCCCAGAACCGGTGATGCCAGAACCAGTGGCAGACCGGTTGTGAGCCAATGGGCCAGGGCCTTGGTGCTCAGTGCAGCCTCAAGGGGCAATGGCGAGGTGGCCAGCAAATCCAGCGTGCCGTCCTCCCAATCCAGTGCCAGAAGCCGGTCCAGTGACAGCAGGCAGGCCAGCAAAGCGCCGAGCCATAATATGCCTGACGCGATCCGGGCCAGAAGCTCCGATTGCGGGCCAACCCCGAACGGGACCAGAACCGTAACGATCAGGAAGAAAGCCAGTCCAAGGCCAAACCCACCGCCCGCCCGGAACGCCAGCTTGAGATCTCTGATCAGCAGTGCTTTCACAGGAAGGCCTCGTCACTTGCACCGGCTTTCACATCAAGCTTTGCCCGGTAGGGCGTGACATCGAGAACCTGCGCTTCAAGGCCAAGGTCGATATGCGTCGCGATCAACGCCGCACCACCTGACATCAGATGAGCCTGCACGGCTTGGGCAAACTGGGCAACCGCCTGAGTATCGAGCGAAACCGTTGGTTCATCCAACATCCAGATCGGGCGGGCCGTGACCAGCAATCGCGCAAGGCCAAGCCTGCGTTTTTGTCCCGCAGACAGGGTGCCGGCGAGACGTTCCGCCAGCGGCTCCAGCGCGTAGGCCTTCATTGCCCGATCAATCCCTTTCTGGCCAAAGACCTCTGCCCAAAAGGTAAGGTTTTCGGCAACGGTCAGCATCGCTTTCAGACCGTCCGAATGACCTGAATAGGCAATGGTCTCCTGGGTTCCGCTGATCTCCCCACCAAGCGCGGGTTGCAGCCCCGCCAAGGTGCGCAGAAGTGTGGTTTTCCCGGCTCCATTCGGACCCCGCAAGATCAGGGCCTGCCCTGCTGCAAGGTCGAATGACAGGCCTGTCAAAACGGGTATACCCCCCCGCTCAACACTCAGATCGCGCACTTCCAATACCATATTGCCAGCGTTAACCGATTGCACAGATGTACAAAAGCCCGATCACACCGGGATCATGGCCAGAGCGATACGGCGACCTTCACTCAGCAGAACATTGTAGGTGCGGCAGGCGGCAGGTGTTGCCATCACCTCAACGCCCATCCCTGCCTCTTCGAGTTGCGTGCGTAACTCCGTGGGCAAATGGGCCGTTTCCGCCCCGGTTCCCACGAAGAGCACATCGATGTCATCCACCAGATCCAACAGGCAGGCGCTATCCTTGTATCCGCCCCATGACTGTGTGCCACGCGGCCCTGCGAGGATCGGGCCCTGAAGAACCTTACCCCCGATCCGAAAGAACCCCGGCCCGTAACCTTCGACCGGTTTTGCATCGGTAAATGAGATTTCATTGAGACGCATGGGCCCTCCTATTTCCAGATCGGCAAGCCCAGAATAGCCGATGCGGCAATGACCAGATAGGCCACACGGCGGAAAAGCGCCTCGGCATCAGGGTCAAAAAGGCGCGCTCCGATGATATTTGCAATCACATTCGGAATGCCTGCGATCAATCCAAGGACCGCTACTTCCCAGACGAACAAGCCACTGCCCCAGAAAACCGCGATCATGACCACGTCAATGGCCAGAAGATAGAGCAGGAAATTGGCGCGAATGACAGCGATTGGCAGTCGGCTGGACATATAGAGCATGATGACCGGGGGGCCCGGGACACCCGCAAATCCACACATGAGCCCGCCGAGTGCGCCTGTTCCCACCGTCAGTCTTGGGGTCAGTTCCCCTTTGTACCGCCAGCCGGTCATCAGCAGGGACAATAGCGCAAGCACGGTGATGGAAACCACCCAGCCGAATGCATCGCCCGACACGTTTGCGAGAAACCAGATACCAACGGGGACGGCGAGCGTTGCGCCGATCATCAACCGGCCGACATCGCGCGGCGCACCGTCTCGCCAGGCCGCGCGCAGGTTAGGCAAGGGTCCAAGTAACTCCGCCATCATCATGAAGATCACGGCTGATACCGGCTCCAGAACCGACGATCCCACGGCCATGATGATCATGCCGCTGCCAAAACCCGCAAATCCACGCACCAGACCCGCCGCGACAACCGCGCCAAAGAGCCAGATCAATCCCGGGGTCGTGAAGACCTGCGCCAGTGCGTCAGGCATCTATATTGGCGTATTGGTTCCCGGCGTTTGCGTCTGGTTTGGACCAGTCCCGTTTCACGCCCAGATACAGCAGGGCGGCGGAGGCGACGAAGATCGAGCTGTATGTGCCGACAATCACACCCCAGATCATGGCAAAAACGAACCCGCGGATCACATCGCCACCAAGGACGAAGAGCGCAATCAGCGCCAGCAAGGTGGTGAAAGAGGTCATGAATGTCCGGCTCAATGTTTCATTGATCGAAATGTTCAGCACCTCGGCCAATGGCTTTTTCTTGAACTTGCGCAGGTTCTCCCGCACTCGGTCGAAAACGACCACAGTATCGTTCAGCGAATAGCCGACGATGGTCAGAAGTGCCGCAATAATCGCAAGGTCAAAGCGGATTTGCACCTCCGAAAAAACACCGATTGTGAGGATGACGTCGTGCACCAGGGCCAGCACCGCGCCAAGGGCAAACTGCCATTCAAACCGCAGCCAGATGTAGATAAGAACAGCCCCGATGGCCAGGACAACCGCGATGGCCGCGGTTTGGATCAGCTCGCCCGAAACCTTTGGACCCACTGATTCCACCGAGATGAATTTGATGTCCGGGCGAACAGTTTTCAGTGCTTGCTCGACAGCCTCGATGACATCCGCTGTCACGGCTTCCTGACCATCTTGCGCCTGAATACGGATCATCGCCACGTTCTGATCCGCCTCAAATGTCGGATCGAACACTTCGGTGATCGACACGTCACCCAGCTCCAGCGTCGCGATGGCGTCGCGATAGACACCAATGTCGACCGGCATCGGGCTCTCGGTCCGGATCGTCGTGCCGCCCCGGAAGTCAATGCCAAAATTCAGACCCTGGATCATGAAGGACGCAAAGGCGACAACCATCATAAGGCCTGAAATGCCCAGCCACATCTTCCAGCGCTTGAAGAAATCGAAGTTCGTGTTCTGCTTGACCAGTCTCAGACGCATATCAGACCTCGATTGTTTTCGGGCGCTTGCGCTCGAACCACATGACCACGAAAAGCCGGGTCACAAAAATTGCCGTGAAGACGGATGTCAGGATGCCCAGACCCAGCGTAATCGCAAAACCGCGCACCGGACCGGAGCCCATCGCGAAGAGGATCACCGCTGTGATGAAAGTCGTGATATTGGCGTCCAGAATAGCACTGAGAGCCTTCTCATAACCCAACTCAATGGCGCGCGCAGGTCCTTTGGACGTTTTGAGTTCCTCGCGGATACGCTCAAAGATCAGCACATTTGCGTCCACCGCCATCCCGACCGTCAGCACGATGCCCGCGATACCCGGCAGCGTCAGCGTGGCCCCGATCAGGCTGAGCAGGCCAAAAATCAGCCCGATGTTGATGATCAGCGCGATATTGGCGAAGAACCCGAACAGGCCATAGCTAAGGAACATGAACACCAGAACCGCCGCGAAGGCCACGACCGTCGCAATCTTGCCGGCGTCGATACTGTCCTGGCCAAGTTCAGGGCCAATCGTGCGCTCTTCCAGAAACACCAGTTCCGCAGGCAAGGCCCCTGCCCGCAGCAGCACGGCCAGACGGGTCGATTCCTCAACCGTAAAGCGGCCGGTGATGATACCCGACCCACCCGGGATATGACTTTGGATCGTCGGGGCGCTGACAACTTCATCGTCAAGGACAATGGCGAAGGGGGACCCGATATTCTCTGCGGTGTAGTCGCCGAATTTGCGCGCGCCAGAGGTATTGAACCTGAAATTCACCGCCGGACGGCCGTTTTGGTCAAATGCCGGTTGTGCATCAACAAGCTCTTCGCCTGTGACCACCGCGGCGGCCTCGATGGTGTAGAATGTGCCTGGCTCATCGATCGATGGAACAATCTTGTTGCCGATACCCGCCGATGCATCAGGGTCTGTTCCGCGCGTTACAACCGGGTTGAAAGTAAGTTGCGCCGTGGTTCCGATCAATTTCTTCAGCTCTGCCGCCGAACCGATGCCCGGAACCTGGATGAGCACACGGTCTGCGCCCTGACGCTGGATCGTTGGCTCGCGCGTTCCGGCCTCATCAATACGATTGCGAATGATCTCAAGGCTTTGTTGGATGGTGCGCTCATCCGTCGCCAGTCTTTCCGCTTCAGAAAGATTGACGATCAGCACGTCATCTTCAGCGCGCACTTCAATGTCGTTTGCCCCCACGCCCGTGAGGGTCTGAACCGGACGCGCGAGACCGCGCACGATCTCCAGCGCTTGGGCCATGTTTTCCGGTTGGCTGATGCGGATTCGCAACTCATCATCATCAGAGGGTTGGCGCCGAATGGTGCCAATGGTCGCGCGCTCTTGCGCCAGTGCCCGGCGTAGCTCCGGCCATGACGCTTGCATCCGCGCCTCGTAGACATCCTCCACCTGAACTTCGGCCAGCAAATGGGCACCACCACGCAGGTCAAGCCCCAGATTGACCAGCCCCGAAGGCATCCATTCCGGCCAAAGGCTCAGGTCACCGGCAAATTCGGTTGCGCTGCCGCCCAACTCGATCGCGGCGACCGCATCATTGTGTTTTTCAACATTCGTGTAAAAGGCGTTTGGAACGGCGAGCCACAGCCCGACCGCGCAGGTCAGCCAAATCGTGATCCGTTTCCAAAGATCAATCTGGAGCATAAGGACGCCTTTTCAAAGCGTTGAAGGGCGGTATTACTTCGCCGGTTCGGTCTTGGAGAGGACGGTCGCAATGGTGGATTGCACCACACGCACTTTCACGCCATCGGCGATCTCAAGTTCCAGCTCGCCATCGTCTTTGACCTTGGCAACTTTTCCGATGATGCCGCCCTGCGTAACCACCTGATCACCCCGGCGCAATGCGGAGACCATCGCCTGATGTTCCTTGACCTTCTTTTGCTGAGGCCGGATGAGCAGAAAATACATGATCCCGAAGATCAGAATAAGGGGCACAAATTGTGCGAAAGCTTCCATGTAAAATGTCCTTCTGGAGTGATCGAGACCCGGCAGATGCTGGCTCCGAATTTTGGCGGAACCTATGGTCTGTGACGCTGCTTTGCAAGGGACCCTGTGCAGGTTAGTTGAGCTTCGTATCCGCCCTCTGGCAAGCGCAAAAACGCCCTTGTGTAGCTTGGCGTGCAACGCAGCAGCCCATTCGCAGTCGTCAAAACTCAAACTCTTGGTTACGTGTCGGTAAAAGATCGGTCATAAGCTCGTGGCAAAGACGACTCAGACGAAGGACAGCAGCCATGCATGACATCCGTGCCATTCGCGAAAACCCCGAACGCTTTGACGCCGCTCTGGCGCGACGCGGTGATGCTGCAATTTCCTCAGATATCCTTACTTTGGATGAAGCGCGCCGCGGCAAGATCAGCGCGGCTGAAACCGCGCAAGCCGAGCAGAACAAGGCGTCCAAACAGGTGGGCGCCGCCAAAGCTGCCGGTGACGAGGCGGAATTTGAGCGGCTACGCGCCCTGGTTGGCGACAAGAAGGCCGAGGTCGCAACCATGCAGGCCGAAGCCAAGGAACTGGACGCCAAACTGACAGACATGCTGGCGCGCATTGCCAATATCCCGGCGGAGGACGTGCCCGAGGGCGCCGATGAAGAAGACAACGTTGAAGTGGCCCGTTGGGGGGAACTGCCCACCTTCGATTTTGCGCCAAAGGAGCACTATGAGATTGCCGGTGTTGCTGCCTCGATGGATTTCGAGACGGCGGCAAAAACATCCGGGGCGCGCTTTGTCATGCTCAAAGGGGCCGTTGCCCGCATTCACCGTGCGCTGGCGCAATTCATGATCGACACCCATGTGGATGAAAATGCGCTGACCGAGCATCAGACACCGGTATTGGTGCGTGACGACGCGATGTACGGTACGGACAAATTGCCAAAATTCGGCGATGAGAGCTACCAGACGACAAACGGCTGGTGGCTGATCCCGACCTCGGAGGTCACCCTGACCTATTCCGTGGCCGGTGATGTGCTTGAGGAAAGTGACCTGCCCCGCCGCATGACCGCGCACACGCTCTGTTTCCGTTCGGAGGCCGGATCGGCGGGGCGTGATACCGCAGGCATGCTGCGCCAGCACCAGTTTGAAAAGGTGGAAATGGTCTCCATCACCCATCCCGATGCGTCGGACGATGAACAAAAGCGCATGCTGCGCTGCGCCGAAGACCTACTGGAGCGGCTTGGCATCCCTTACCGCACGGTCATTTTGTGCACCGGTGATATGGGCTTTGGCGCGCGGCGCACCTACGATATCGAAGCCTGGTTGCCCGGTCAGAACGCATACCGCGAGATTTCGTCTGTCTCCACCACAGGCGATTTTCAGGCCCGGCGTATGAATGCCCGTTTCAAACCCGCAGACGGCGGCAAACCTCAATTCGTGCACACGCTCAACGGATCAGGATTGGCCGTCGGGCGCTGCCTGATCGCGGTTCTGGAGAACGGCCAACAAGCCGATGGGTCCGTCAAACTGCCCGATGTACTGGCCCCCTATCTCGCGGGCAAGACCACGCTGTCTGCAAACGGCGCTCTGGTCTAGCGATTAGGCGTCACCTCGTATCCGGGCTCTTCCGGCTCGTCATCCACGAGTTCCTGAGGAAAGCCCGGAGCGAGAACGCTTAGGCCTGTCGCTTCTTCCAATCGTTCGATCATGCGATTGGATTGCGCACGATCCCCATATCTGCGTTGCCCGTCGGACATCATTTCGATGAGCAAAGGCGAAATTTCCAAAGGCACGTCAAAGGTATCCGCCAGTTTTTGGAACAGACCGATATCCTTTTGCACGAGATCCATAGTGAAGTTCACGTCACGAGAGCCAGAGAGGATCAGTTGGCTCTCCGTTTCGTGCACAAACGACGTGCCCGAAGACATGGCAATCGCCTCGTATGTCATGCCCAAATCCATTCCGGCGGCCTTCATGACCGTCAGGGCCTCACATAGTGTCAGCAGGTTCGCGGTGGCAAGATAATTGGTCATCACTTTGAGAACGCTGGAATTTCCGACATCGCCCACGTGCAGAATACGCCGCCCCATGCAGGTTAGGATCGGCAAAACACGATCAAAGGTCGCGCGATCACAGCCGGCGTAGATGGAAATATTGCCGGTGTCGGCGCGGTGACACCCCCCGGAAACCGGACAATCCACCGCTGATCCACCGCGTTCAGCAACACGGGCTGCGAGACGTTTGACCTCGGCAGCATCAGTCGTCGACATTTCCATCCAGATCTTGCCCGGCTGCACATGTGGCAACATTTCTTCAAGAACGGCTGAAGAGGCAGCGGGCGTCGGCAAGCAGGTGATTACCGCATCACAGGCCTGCATCATCTGACTGGGGCTTTGCCCGTCCTGCGCGCCGAGGGCCTCCTTTTCTGACACGAATTCCGCATTTAAATCATGCACCTGCACATCGATCTTGTTGCGGATGAGGGAGCCGCAGAGCTTGCCACCAACGTTTCCCAAGCCAATGAAACCTACCTTCATCACAGTCTCCAGACATCTATAATTTGCGTCAGTTGATGTGGCCGATGTCTCTGAGTCGCGTCTGTTTGCGACCTTAGACATTGACGCATTCAATCCGCTGCGTAGGCTTGCCAGCATGCAGGATACTTCAACGCCACACGCCTCTGATGCTCAAGCCGGCATCGAAACCACCGATGCATTCGAACCGTTTGCGCAGAAAAACGACATCTTTACGCGCGCTTTTTGGGATTCGTCGGTTCAAACCAAACAGACAGATGCATTTTTTGCCTCCTATCGGATGGAAGCCATTCCAAGGCGCGGAGACGGATTTGGCCAGCGTGATTTTGCGTTGAGAAATGCCTCGTGGCTGATTTCTGACATCATGACCGACCGACATGCACAGGACGGTCGCCGGGAAGGGTTTCAAGCCCCCATCAGCTCGGACACGCCTGTGGCGCCTGAGAAGGTCAATGTTGATAGCTCGGCAGAAATGTCAAAAGAGATCAAACGCATATCGAAGTTCTTTAAAGCTGATCTTTGCGGCATCACCGCAATGGACCCGCGTTGGCACTACAGCGCCCGTGTGGACGTCAGAGACATGTCTGAGGTCCCGAATGATCTTCCCGAAGGCATCACATCCGTCATCGTTCTGGGTCACGAAATGGACGCAGATCTGGTTGCCACATATCCAGCGGCTCTGGCAGGGGCTGCCACCGGGCGCGCCTATAGTCAGGAGGCCGCGACTGTGATGCAGATCGCCGCCTATATCCGCAACCTGGGGTACGAGGCCGTCCCTTCGATGAACGATACCGCATTGGTCATTCCCTATGCTCTCAAGGCCGGGCTGGGCGAATATGCCCGCAATCAACTGGTGATCAGCCCTGAGTATGGCCCTCGCTTGCGCTTTTCCAAGATATTCACCTCGCTCCCCCTGGAACACGACACGCCGCAGCCTTTGGGCGTTAGGGCCTTTTGCGATATCTGCACCAAATGCGCAGACGCCTGCCCTGTCAAAGCATTGCCATTTGGCGCACCCGAGATCGGAGGAGCGAATATTTCTGCATTAAAGGGCGTGCGAAAGTGGACGTCTGATGCCGAGAAATGTTTTGGGTTCTGGGCCAAACTCGCATCGGATTGCGCCATTTGCATGCGTGTCTGCCCGTTCAACCGAGATTTCAGCAAATGGCAAAACCGGCTCTGGCTTCGGATCGCCTTATCCCCCTTACGGGCCGTCGCGCTTTGGCTGGACCGAAAACGCGGCGGCCGCAAGAAACCGAATGATTGGTGGGCAAATCAGTCGTCACCGCGGTGACGAAGAACGCCGCACATTTCCGTGCCAGTCTTCGCCATGAATGGGATCAACCTGTAGCCCGTCTTCCCAATTCGCTGAAGCGGACCGCTCCGGTGCCTGAGCCAGAATCAATCCAAACAGAACCCCAAACCCAACCAAGAGAACGGCCTGCGAGAAATTTGCTATCGCACGATTGGCCAGTCTTTTGCCCGGTATAGTCGTTTCATAAACCATGTGATCATCCTCTTCGAAACTTGCCCGATAAGCGGACACCCCTCGATATAGAGGCAGGCAACAAATTCTTAAAACGAATATATATCATGTATTGCATCACATATGTTGATTAAATGAGGGGTGCTGACACCCTTCAATCACGGCGCTGCGCCAGAACCGCCTTTCGCACCATTTGCCAGTATTGCCCTTCAACGTCTTTCAGCGAAAGGCGACCGCCTGCGCGAAACCACGTGTTTACGCCCGTCAACATCGCAATCACCGCAAGCGTTGCGATTTTCGTGTCAGGAACATCAAAGTCTCCTGAAGCAACACCTGCCTGCAAAATGGCCTCTAACCGGTCTTCATAGGTCTTTCGCAGGATTTCGATCCGGGAGAAATTTTCCGGCGTCAGGTTTCGCAATTCCATATATGCGATGAAAACGGCATCTGGGCGCTCATGATGAAACTGAATGTGGAATTGTACAAAGCTGCGCAGGCGCTCTTCGGGCCTCCTTATCGGATCATCCGTAAATGCCTCCAGCAAAGCGTCCATATGCCCACGCATCAGATCATACAGCAGTGTTTGCTTGTCAGGTGTGTAATTGTAAAGCGCACCAACCTGCACGCCCACTTCGCTTGCAATCTGCCGCATTGAAACAGCGGCAAATCCATGACGCGCAAAAAGCGTCATCGCCGCATCGCGCACCCTGGGGCCGGTTGTGCCTGAATGTGATCCTGCCGTGCGAGCCATACCACCACGTTAACTGAACGAACGTTCAAAACAACCCTTCTTGCGCCCTGTTGCCGCTTCGGGCAAGAGTGGAAAGACCAGACGGAGTTCGCCTCATGCGCATTCAAGCCCTGATAATTTTGGTTTTGTTGACCACGGGCTGCACGCAGTTCCCCGAAGTCGAAAACGCCACCGGCGCCGAGGCCGAGGCAGCCGATTACCCGGACCTCGTGCCCTTGGATCCGTTGCTGAGCCAGGTGGTCGCATCGGAAACAGATTTGGCTGCCGAAGAAGAACAGTTGCAGGCAAGGGCGTCGGGTTTACAAGCACGCGCCAACAGGTTACGCGGCTCGGTTTTGGCAAGCGAAGAACGCAACCGTTTGGAAGAAAGCCTGCAATAGACCCAAGCGCGTTGCACGGGCAGGCCGAACGGGTTAAAGGGCGCGAAACAACTCTCCTGCCACTCTTCAAAGGAATTGTAGTCATGCCTGAACCTCTTCGCCTTGGAATCGCCGGATTGGGCACCGTGGGCGTGGGCGTGGTTCGGATCATCCGGCAACACGCCGACTTGTTGAGCGCGCGTACCGGTCGGCAAATTCTGATCACGGCCGTTTCGGCGCGTGACAAATCCAAGGATCGCGGCGTGGCGCTTGGCAGCTACGATTGGGAAGATGATCCCGTTTCTCTGGCCACCCGCGACGACGTCGATGTTTTCGTCGAGCTTGTTGGTGGCGACGAGGGGCCCGCCAAGAAGGCTGTCGAGGCAGCACTCGCCGCGGGCAAAGATGTCGTGACAGCCAACAAGGCGCTTTTGGCGATGCATGGGCAGTCACTGGCAGAAGCTGCCGAACAAAAGGGGTGCGCGCTCCGCTACGAGGCGGCGGTCGCTGGCGGCATTCCGGTCATCAAATCCCTGACTGAGGGGTTGGCTGCAAATGACGTAACGCGCGTCATGGGGGTGATGAACGGGTCATGCAACTACATCCTGACACGGATGGAAACCGCCGGGCTGAGTTACGCTGAAGTGTTTGCGGAAGCCGATGGGCTTGGCTATCTGGAGGCCGATCCACAACTGGACGTGGGCGGGATTGATGCAGCCCACAAACTGGCCATTCTGGCCACACTAGCCTTTGGCACCAAGGTGGATTTCGACGGGATCGTGCTGGAAGGCATTGACCGCGTCAGCATCGAAGACATTCGTGCGGCCGCTGATATGGGATACAAGATAAAACTTCTTGGTGTCGCACAGAAAACCGGCCGTGGGCTCGAACAAAGGATGCAGCCCTGCCTGGTTCCGGACAGCTCGCCTCTTGGGCAGCTTGATGGCGGCACCAACATGGTTGTGCTGGAAGGGGATGCCGTGGGTCAGATCGTCCTGCGCGGACCCGGCGCGGGCGAAGGCCCCACCGCCAGCGCCGTCATGGCGGACGTTTGTGACATCGCCAAAGGCTGGCGCGGTCCGGTATTTGGCCTGCCTGCCGGTCAACTGACGACCGCCACACCCGCCAGAACGCAACTGCCCGCGCCCTACTATCTGCGCATGTCGCTCGACGACAAACCCGGTGCCCTTGCGAAGGTCGCTAAAGTCCTGGGCGAAGCGGGCGTTTCAATCGACCGGATGCGGCAATACGGTCATGAAGATACTTCCGCGCCGGTCCTGATCGTAACACATAAGACCACGCCCGACGCATTGCGCACCGCGCTTGATGCAATGCAATCAACGGACGTTCTGGCGGGCAGCCCGGTTGCGCTGCGCATCGAGGCGGTATGACCAACGGTTGTCTGTACGGTCTCGTAAAGCTAGACCTGACACCATAACAAACACCCAACAAGGACGATTTCATGCCTTCCCATGCCGAATTTCAGGACCGTATGCTTTCTCTTGGGCTTGCCCGGGTTTCTGAAGCCGCCGCTTTGGCTTCTGCCCGTCTGGTTGGTCACGGAGACGAAAAAGCAGCTGATCAAGCGGCGGTCAACGCCATGCGCGAACAGCTCAACATGCTTGATATCGCCGGTGTTGTCGTCATCGGTGAGGGCGAGCGCGACGAAGCCCCCATGCTTTACATCGGCGAGGAGGTAGGCACCGGCAACGGACCGGGCGTTGACATCGCACTTGATCCGCTCGAAGGCACAACGTTGACGGCAAAGGACATGCCAAACGCCCTGACCGTCATTGCGATGGGTCCTCGCGGTTCGATGCTGCATGCCCCCGACGTCTACATGGACAAGCTGGCAATCGGCCCCGGCTATGACACAGATGTTGTCACCCTCGATATGTCTCCGGGCGAACGCGTTACGGCACTTGCAAAGGCCAAGGCCTGCGACCCGGCGCATGTAACCGTATGCATTCTGGAACGTCCCCGCCATGAAGAAATGATCAAGGAAGTTCGCGCTACCGGTGCTTCCATTCGGTTGATCACCGACGGCGATGTTGCCGGTGTGATGCACTGTGCCGATCCGTCAACCGGCATCGACATGTATATGGGTGCCGGCGGTGCACCAGAGGGCGTTCTGGCGGCAGCCGCATTGAAATGCATGGGCGGCCAGATGTATGGTCGGTTGCTCTTTCGCAACGATGATGAACGCGGTCGGGCGCGGAAAGCGGGCATTACCGATTTCGACCAAATCTACCGCCGCGATGACATGGTCACCGAAGATGTGATCTTTGCCGCCACCGGCGTCACCGACGGAAACATTCTTCCCGCGGTCAAACGTGAGCCGGGTTGGATGACCACCGAAACGCTGATCATGCGGTCCAAGACCGGCTCGGTACGCCGCATCAACTACCGCACACCGGTCCACGCCAGCTGATCGCGACCGGAGAAGAGATCGCGATGCCCTCCCTGAGCGCAAGAATGATCCCAAGGGAGATCAGGTGAGCTTTCTCGGCGTTGAAAAGAGCCTGACGGGTCGCCGGTGGGTGGGACCGACCCTGGAGGTTGACCGAGCCGCAGAAACTATTTCTCAGCATTCAGGCCTGCCCCGCCCGGTTTCGCAAATCCTTGCCCGTCGCGGCGTGGCCCCACAAGAGGCGGAAGCTTTTCTTACGCCGTCCCTCCGGGACCTGCTGCCGGATCCGCATACCCTGAAAGATGCAGAGAAAGCTGCGGCCCGCATCCTGGCAGCCGTTGAAAAGCGCGAGAAAATCGCCGTTTTTGCCGATTATGATGTGGATGGCGGCGCTTCTGCGGCGCTGCTGTTAAACTGGCTGCGCGCGTTGGGACATCAGACGACCCTTTATGTGCCGGACCGGATTGATGAAGGATACGGCCCCAACGACGCAGCCATGGCGCAATTGGCAGCCAGCCATGATTTGATCATCTGCGTTGATTGCGGCACCCTATCCCATGGTCCGATCGCTGCCGCGAAGCAAGCCGATGTGCTGGTGCTCGATCATCACCTTGGGGATGAGACCCTCCCCCCGGCATACGCCGTCGTAAATCCGAACCGGCAAGATGAAACCGGCGCACTATCGCATCTTTGCGCCGCCGCAGTCGTTTTTCTGATCCTGGTCGAATTGGGTCGACAGCTGCGCGCACTTGGCAAGGTCGGGCCGGATCTGATGGCGATGCTTGATCTGGTTGCTTTGGCAACTGTTGCAGATGTCGCCCCGCTTGTTGGCGTCAACCGCGCATTTGTGCGCCAGGGGTTGCGCGTTATGGCCCAACGGTCGCGACCCGGTTTGGCGGCCCTTGCCGATGTTGCGCGCATGGACACGGCCCCGACGGCATATCACCTGGGGTTTCTTTTGGGCCCTCGCGTCAACGCGGGCGGACGCATAGGTGCCGCGGATCTGGGCGCAAGACTTCTGGCCACAAACGACCCCCATGAAGCGACAGCCCTTGCTGAAAGGCTGGACGTCCTCAATACAGAACGCCGGGACATCGAAGCATCGGTGCGCGCGGCTGCGTTGGAACAGGCCGAACAGCGTGGGTTGGATGCTGCGCTGGTCTGGGCAGCGGGTCCGGGATGGCACCCTGGCGTTGTGGGAATCGTGGCGTCGCGCCTAAAGGAAACCTCCGGTCGTCCGAGCATTGTCATCGGGGTTGAGAATGGTATCGGCAAAGGGTCGGGGCGCTCTGTTTCGGGGATCGATCTGGGACAACCCATTCAGCGGCTGGCCGCAGAAGGGCTCTTGGAAAAAGGTGGCGGCCATAAGATGGCGGCCGGTCTCACGGTGACAGAAGAAAAGATCGAAGCGGCAATGGCACGCCTCACGGAATTACTGGAAAAGCAGGGCGCGCATTTGGTTGGCGCCGCGGATTTGAAGCTTGATGGTCTGCTGATGCCCGCTGCTGCCACGATTGAATTGTCCGAGATGGTCGAGCAGGCAGGCCCCTTTGGCGCCAGTGCCGCCGCACCTCGATACGCTTTTGCGGATATGGCGATCCGGTTTGCCAAACGCGTTGGAGAAACGCACCTGAAGATCACTTTTGGTGACAGCGCCGGTGCGACGATGGAAGCGATCTGTTTTGGTGCCTTCGACGGCCAGATCGGTCCCGCCCTCGAGAACCACGGTGGTGCCCGTTTTCATCTTGCGGGACGGTTGGATATCAATACCTGGCGTGGGCGCAAATCGGTGCAGCTACGACTTGAAGACGCCGCGCCGACCTAAAGCGCCCCCTTGCTCAAGTTTCTTTCAAGATCGTGAAATTTCCACTTGCGCCGCAGGCACGGATTGCCTAATCAACCGCTCACAGCCAAGTGGCCCGTTCGTCTATCGGTTAGGACGCCAGGTTTTCAACCTGGAAAGAGGGGTTCGATTCCCCTACGGGCTACCATTTTTACTTGAAATCAGTATCTTACAGCATTCTCTCTCTCATCGAGAGGCCGTTATATGGCGCGGTGAGTTAGAAGCGGAATTGTCCACACTTTTCCAAATCCATTCCAACTCCAGCGATTCAAAATCCAATCCCGTTGCGGGCATCGGCAATAAACACGCGCGTTTGACAACAGCGTTCGTTCCTACCTCATACAAAACCAATCACTTGGACATTCTGAAGAGAATCGACCCTGATGGGGCAGTCAGAGATTTTTTTGCGTGATTGAAACGAGCTGGATCTTCGAACGTTTCTTCAGGGTCCTGTTGATGTACCGATCTTCAAGACAGCCCGAGGACGAAGCTTTCCCGGAACGGAGCCATCAAGCTTGCTTTGTCAAAGCATCGTCTTTTTGGTGTTGCACCGGATTTGTAGCGTTTTCGACCATACTGGGTGCGAAGAACATATGTCGACCGCGTCCATCTCTTTTACTTTGATAGAGTGCGAGGTCGGCATCGATCAGCATCTGATCAGCAGAAACGATGTCGTAATCCGACGACATCGCGGTCCCTGCACTCGCCGAGATTTTGCATTCCAGTCCTTCGAAAATCATTGGCTCCGAAAGCAGGTCTATGATTCTCTTTGCAATGCGTTCGGCCTTGACGGGATCGTCAATCTCGCGGAGCAGCAAGACAAATTCGTCCCCTCCCACACGCGCAACCACATCCCGACTACGTGTTTCACGCAGCATTATTGAAGCAACTTCTTCCAAAACGAAGTCGCCAGCGGCATGACCCAGCGTATCGTTGACCGCTTTGAAAAAATCCAGATCAATCAACATTGCGGCGAAATTATCGCCAGACGCGACCAGTTCTTCGAGAGCTTGATCCATGGCGCGCCGGTTCTTCAGGCCCGTCAGAGTATCGGTAAGCGCCTGCGCCTCGGCCTCAACCCGCGCGCCTTGAAGCCGGAGGTTCAATTGACGTGACGCCTCCATGGCAGCGGATTTCGCCTCCACCAGATAGAGCATCTCAATTGTAAGATCTGTCGGCGCGAAATCTGCGGCCGTCAGTTTGTAATCCTGAACGGCGTCGACAACAGAAATGCCGAAAGACAGATTGACCGTCATCTGGTCACGCTCGGGGCCTTCCATCAAAACCCCTTTGAGCGAGCGGTTGGGATAATTCCGAAGTCGCAAATGCAACTTCTTGCCAGCCTTCGCCAGCAGACCCTCAATCGTTGAAATCTCATGTGGGCGATTGATCTCAAACAGTTCCAGAAAGGCTTGACCGACTATTTCTTGATCAGACAACAGCTTTTCTGCCGTGGGGCCCGCGTGAGTGATTTGACCGCTTCGATCAAGGACAACGTGCATGGGGCACATGACGTTCAACAAATTTTGAGAGAGTTCACAGTTCGTCACGTCACACCAACTCCCAGCTCGAACCCCTTGTCTTCTGCAAATTCCGCCTCCAACAGCGATATTGCGACGGTTTCGACACCGTCCTTCGACCCCTTGTGTTCGAGAAAGACCAAGGCCCCGTAATCATCGGCCATCGCCCGCAAAACCCCGGTGAATAAATGCCCATAGCCTGGAAGGTCCCCTTGGCAATTGAGGCTATAGCTGTTGGCCGAGTGCTCACGCAATTCAAGGTGGGGCAGCATCAAATCCGAAACGGCAAGTCGCGCCCGATCGTGTAAATCGTCAAGCGAATGCAAAAACTCAACAAAATTAACGCCGCTGAACCGCAATAACCGACGCGGTGCGGCCAGGTTTGGATGGGACACCAGATAGGTCCCAATATCCTCCATCAATTCGTCGTAGGGGCGGTCCAGCACGTCACAGACTGCGGCAAGCACCCGCGGTGTGAGCTCATCTTCATAGGTCCACATCGCTTCGAATTCGGTAAAATCAAGATTCGCGCGTTTGGCCGAGGCTGCCCATTGAGCAGTCCCGTAGGTATCAACGACAAAGCGTTGAATCGCCCTATTCACAAGCCCGTGCATGAAGTCCTCATTCCCATATACACAGGAAACGATGGCGCTTTTCGGTTAAGATTTGACGAACATGTGCAATTCTAATGAGTTGGATTTATCGCAGTTTGATCAAAAATCGGTCGGTGCGCCGCCTTCGGCCTTTCTGCGCGCGACAAAATCCGCCAGCTCATCCCGAATGGCAATATCCAGCGGGGGTGCCTCAAAGCTGCCAATGATCTCCTTGAACATCAGATGTGCGCGTTCAGGCGTCCAGACAGCCCCTGCAACCTCCCACCCTTCGTAGTTCTTCCAATCGCTCAGGAACGGTTGATAAAAGGCTGTGGTATAGCGATCCTGCGTATGTTGGATTCCGAAGAAATGACCTGCGTTTCCAACAGATTTGATCGCGTCCAGCGCGATTTCATCGGGGCCTGTCTCCGTGATCTGAGGATCCATATATCGTTGTATTTGCTGCAGTATCTCGCAATCCATGATAAACTTTTCTGGGCTGGCAATCAATCCGCCTTCGAGCCAGCCGGCGGCGTGGTAGACCATGTTCGTACCTGACTGAACAGCGGCCCAGAGGCTGTTCGACGTCTCCCACATCGCCTGACCATCCGGCACATTCGCGGCACAAACCCCACTGGACCGCATCGGCAGACCGTAATACCGGCTCAGTTGCCCCGTCATTTGGGTTGCGCGCATGTATTCCGGTGTGCCGAACGCGGGCGCGCCCGACTTCATATCAACGTTCGAGGTAAAGGTGCCAATCGCCACTGGGCATCCCGGATTGATGATTTGCGCCAGAACAACCGCGCAAAGGGCCTCGGCCAAAGACTGCGCAACGGCACCTGCCATCGTCACTGGGGCCATCGCCCCTGCAAGCGTGAAAGGGGTTACCACCAGCCCCTGTCCGCGTCGCGCCAACCGCATCCAGCCATCCAACATCGGAAAGTCGTGCTTGAGCGGCGAGGTAGAGTTGATGTTGGTGTACATGCGCGGGCTGGCGTCGAATTCTTCATGGGTGAGCCCCCCCGCGATACGCACCATTTCCATGACGTCTTCGACACGTTCTTTGCCCAGAGAGTAGGCATGCATGACCTTATCCGTCAGGGTAAGCTTGTCATAGAGGACGTCGAGATGCCTGACTGAAGCGTGTAGGTCGACCGGTTCTACAGGATACCCACCGGCAAAGTGGATGCAGTTGAAATATTGTGTCAGCTTGAGCAGGTTGCGACACATCTCACGCGTGCCCGGGACCTTCGTGCCCAGTTCCATATCCCAGTAGTTGGGTGGCGAAGAAACGTTACCAAAGAGCAAATTCCGCCCGCCCACGGTGATTTGCCGATCGAGATTTCGCGGTGTCAGGGTGAATTCGGAAGGCGCGCGCGCCACCCACTCCATAACAAAATCGCGGCCCATCCTGACGTTTTCGCCGTCTATGTCACATCCGGCCTTGCGCAGAATATCTACGGCTTCGGGATTGAGGAAGGCGACACCGATCTCTTCCAAAATGCGCATGGCACCATCATGAATTGCCTCGACCCCTTCGGGTGTCAAAGGCTCCGTCGGTCGATCAAGATTGACCGGCGGGTTCCAGGGCATTTGCTCGATGACGGCCGTACCGCGCCGGTTTGCCGCGCCGGCGCGCCCGCCACTTCTTGTCCTGCGACGATCCGATGATCTGGCCATGTCTTGCTCCCTGCACATCTGATCCTTTCATAAAGGGCAGAGCGCTGGTGCCGTCGCCGTCTCAATTGCGACGTGATGCGTCGCTTTTGAGGAGCTGATTACATATGGAATTGTCTGAACTTGTTAGGACCGCGCCGCGATCCAGTCCGTCAACCCGCCAACATCGTCTAGTACGACCTCGGAAAGCGGCTCCAGGTCGTGGCGTTCCGCCAGGCCGGTCAAGACGCCAACACACCGCATCCCGGCGGCGCGACCGGCGATAAGGTCGTGCGTACTATCCCCCACCATCACAACAGCCTCAGGGGCGATTGAGAACATCCGGGCAAAGGCCAGCAGTTGACCGGGATCAGGTTTCGCCCCATGGCCGCTGTCGAAACCTGCGATGAAATCGAAAAGCTCGGTCACCCCTGCAGACTTCAGATGCGCCCGCGCCGGTGCTTCGGCATCATTTGTCGCAACACCAAGACGCAGACCGCGCGCGCGCAGATCGTTCAGGAACGGGACCAGCGGGATCGCCTCGACCTGCGGCGCCATCTCCGCCTCCTCGTTCAAGATGTTCAGGACGTCCTGAAAAGAGGCCCCCGGCAGGAATGGCATCAGGGCTTGCGCAACCTCTCCGGGTGTTCCCGCGATGACGAGACTATCTGGTGAAAACCTCTGAGCTGCATAGTCAAAGCCGATCTGCGCGCCCAGATGTGCGGCGTCTTCCGCGTTCCCGGTCATGCGTTCCAAAAACCCGACCGCCCAGACCTCCCAGGTTGCAGCGAAGTCGAAAAGCGTGCCGTCCTTGTCAAAAAGGACCCCTTTGATACCGCTCATGTCCAGTTCACCTGCTCCCCGCCTGGCAAGGCCTGACGGGCCTGCATCGGACTGTCATATTTGGCGCCGATCGCATCACATGCCGCGATAACCCAGGCGTCATCCATGGTGACAAAATCCAGTACGGATCCCAGAAAGGCAGGATCGCTTGCCCCTGCCCTGAGGTCTGTCTCAGACGCGCCCGTCGCTCCTAAAAATACCGGCAGCAACTCTTCATTCCCTGCCAACCACCCCAGAATCTGGAGGGCCAGAACCTCGGCGGATTCCCGCGTGTACATGGCGTACCTACCCATAATTGGCGTTACATTCGCAACCCTTTGTTAACCAAATTGAGTGCAATGTCGAACAGCGGTTGTTCACCCTTGAAAGGACGCGAAGAGCGTGCAGGGAAAAATTCTCATCGTAGACGCGATTTCGACCAATCGCATTGTACTTAAAGTAAAACTTGCCTCGGCATTTTACGAAGTCGTACAGGCGGCAACGGCCGACGAGGCCTGTGTTGCAGCGCTTCGCCATGACCCCGACCTGATCATTTCAGCGATGGCTTTGCCCGATTGTGACGCGGCTGAGCTTTGCCGCCGGTTGCACCGCAGCGCCCAGACCCGCGCCATTCCGATCATGGTGGTGGGATGCCGGCCCAATGCAGATTCTCGCCTCAAAGCTCTGGAGGCCGGCGTTCAGGACGTCATGCTGAAACCGATTGACGACACCCTTCTATTGGCGCGCGTTCGAAGCCTCATTCGCGCGCACAACTCTGCGGCGGAATGGCAAATGCGCGACGATACCTCAAGAGCCCTTGGTTTTGCGGAAGACACCATGGATTTCGGTCCGCCGGGACGCGCGGTTCTGGTGGGATCGGACGCAAACACGGCGCATAGCTGGATCAGCCAGCTAAGACCCCTCCTACGCACGGACCTGAGCTTTACCGCCCCGGAAACTGCGCTGCGGGACCTCTCTCCCGGCAAAGTGCCCGATGTGTTCATCTTATCTCTGGCCGGAGATGACGGCAGCAACAGCGACGTTCTGCGCCTGCTTGCCGCCATTCGTGCCACCGCGATAACACGCCACGCCGGAATTTTGGTGCTGCAGTCCCGTCCGGATCCCGGCTTGGGGGCTTATGCGCTGGATTTAGGGGCCGATGACCTGATGACCGACGGCTTCGAGGCCGCTGAACTGACGCTCCGGGTCAAAGCGATGCTACGACGCAAGCGTATTGCAGATCAGTTGCGCGCAACCGTACGCACCGGGCTGAAAGCCGCTGTTTCCGATCCGCTGACCGGGCTGCACAATCGTCGTTACGCCATGCCTCATCTGGCTCGGGTGGCCGAACACGCCGCGGCCACGGGCAGAAGTTTTGCGGTGATGGTGGCTGATCTGGATCATTTCAAGCAGATCAACGATCTTTATGGCCATGCTTCCGGAGACGCTGTGCTGGTAGAAGCGGCCCAGCGCTTACGGGATAACTTGCGCGGTGTTGATCTCGTGGCCCGGATCGGAGGCGAGGAATTCCTGATCGTCATGCCTGCAACCCCGCTCACGGAAGCCCGTGTCGCCGCCAGCAGATTGTGTCGCAAGATCGGCGGGCGCGGATTTGTCGTACCCGGGGCAGACGAACCGATCAAGGTGACGGTGTCAATCGGTGTGACCATCGGCGGGCTGCGGTCCAAACAGGACCGCGCGGAAACCCTCGACGCCAATGTGCTGCTGGATGCGGCTGACAAAGCGCTTTATTCCGCCAAAATGCAGGGCCGGAACCAGATCAATCTCAACCGCCCTGCTGCCTGAGCAGGACGGATAAAGCATCCAGGCCTACTTGCGTCGGCGGGGGCCTCGGCGCAGCACTTCTTCGACATCCTGAGCGTAGTTCTCACGCTCTGCATCAGTCATACCGCCGACAACCTCCATCCAAGCGCCCAATGCGGCTTCCTGTACGGCAATCGTTGTCGAGGCCTGTCGTTCGACAGCCTTTGAGAGTTTTTCAGGATCGTAGGGAACGTGGCGCAAGGCGCTCAGGACTTCCGCATAGAGTGCCCGTCGCGCAGCCCGATCTGGAAACCCCTCCGGGCTCCCCTCGCGCGCGGAATGAATCACCGCGCGCCGTTCATGATGCGGGAGCGCCATCATGTAAGGCAGTCCATAAGCCCCCAATCCCGCCATCCGCAACCCTCCGCGCCCGCCTTCACCGTGGCGCAAGAGAGTTCCGGCCACCAATCCCACGACAGCGAGATTCAGCGCCAATGAGACGCCAAGCAATATCTTGATACGACGCGACGTGCCTGACTTGCGTTCCATTTCAGTCTGCATGATCTATCCCTCGTCCAGATCCCAGCCAAAGCTGGTCAATTCTGCTGTCGAACTCTCCTCCACGCCCGCCTCATACCCAAGTATCAGGGCACCCGCATCGGGAACCGATGCAGGCGGGCTGAACCCTATCCACACACCAGCGCAGGTTGCCGCGACCAGTCCGCCCATACCTTGCCACCCACCAAGCGCCTCGCTCAGCCGCGCCCAAAGCGGTCGAGCCGGCATCGGTGGGCGCGCCGGTTGCGATTGGATCGCATCAGCATCGGCCAAAACCCGTGCCATCAAACCTGATGGCAGGTCCGGCTCACCATCACGCGCCGCTTTCAGCAGCCGATCCACCTGGGTCATATCGTCATCATCATGAGGTGTCATCGTCGTATCCCAGTTCTGCACGTTTACCGGCCAGAAGAGCCGCCAACGCCCGTTTACCCCGCGCAGTCAGGCTTTCCACCGCCCGTGGGCTGATTTCCATTACGGCAGCTATTTCAGGGTTTGCCAGTCCCTCAATATGTCGCAGGATCACGGCCTGTCGCTGCCTTTCCGGCAGTGCATTCAAAGCCCTTTGCAGCGCATCATCACGAGACCGTTCCTGCATTTTTCTTTCGGCACCCGGCATCGGGTCCTCCGGTTCTGCGATCTCGTCCAGGGCGACATGGCGCCTTTTGCGTAACCGATCTGTGCACAGATTGGCACAAACCCGGTAAAGCCAGGTGCTCACCTGCGCCTCGCCTTGTCGCCAGCGGGGCGCAATTCGCCACAACCGCACCATTGCCTCCTGCGCGACATCCTCAGCCTCACCGTCATCACCGAGCATCCGCCGCGCCTGGCCGAAAACACGGGGCAGTAGTCGCCCTGCGAGGGCGCGTGCAGCAGCGGGATCGCCGTTGGCGTAAAGCACCATCAAAGCGTCATCGCTCAGCGTCGAAAGCGTATCCCGTGGCATATCCATCCAAAGCATCGTTAGATACTGGCGGCACACCGATCAAGGCATGCCGCCACCAGCGAAACTATTGTTTACTCAGAACGCGCCCCACCCTTGTGGTGCTTTCTCATCTTGGCAATTGCCGCATCGAACTCGGCTTTGGTCACAGCGCCATCTCCGTCCTTATCCGCCCGTTGGAAACGGCGCTCCGCGCGACCGGGACTTTCCAACTCCTCGGTCGAAATCTTGCCATCTTCATCCGCATCCAGACGATTCATCATTCGGCTTGCGCGCTGCTTTGCGCGCTCACTGGCCGCCGCCTCGATTTCTGGCAAGGTCAAAAACCCATCGCCATCCGCATCAACCTTGGCCAGACGTGCGGCACCATGTGCCTGCATCTCTTCAAGAGTGACCCGCCCGTCGCCATCGCTATCGAGGGTCTCGAAATCGATGGGCGCGCCATGGCGATCACCTTTTGCAAAGGCCGATCCAGCCGCCAGACTTATGGAAGTTGCTGCAATCAAAGCGATAAATACTGTATTCTTCATGGTACTACTCCTAACCGTTACGTCCCTTTGGGAACCCGTTTTTTGGGCCCGGACATTCCTTGAACGTGCAGCGCAGCAATTTCCGTCGAATTTATTTTCCATTTTCGCGACATCCCGCCGCAGCGACAGGACAGCACCTTTTAATTGCCATCCTAAAGGCGCATGTAGAAGCCACTCCAAAGGATGTGAGCAATGACAGATACCGCCCAAGTGCCTTCCGGGCTGACCCACGCACCAGCGCCCAGCGTCACCGAGACAGAGGAACGTGATACCAAACGTTCCATTCTGCGCGGCTGGCGTCGCAAGTGCCCAAACTGCGGAAGCGGCCCTCTTTTGAAGTCCTATCTGAAGGTCAATGATACTTGCTCGGTTTGCCGCGAGGAGCTCTTTCATCACCGCGCTGACGACGGGCCCGCTTACCTGACGATCTTTCTGGTCGGGCATCTGATGGCGCCGCTGCTGCATTTCGCTTTCGTGAAATGGCGCCCCGAACCGCTTACACTCTTCACCATTTTTGCGGTTGGCTGCGTCGGCTTATCGCTCTACCTTCTGCCCAGGTTGAAGGGAGCCATTGTCGGCTACCAATGGGCGCGCGGTATGGGTGGCTTTGGCAAGCCAGACTGATCCGGCGTCCCCGCCAGAACAGGTTGGAACATGCCAGCAAACTCCAGTGAAGACAAAACGGCCATTCGGGACGCAGCAACGATCATAGCCCTGCGCGACCGACACAGCAAACCGCGCATCCTCATGGGTCAACGCGGTGCCAAAGCAGCGTTCATGCCGAACAAGTTTGTTTTCCCGGGTGGTGCTGTCGACCCGGAAGACCGGCACATTCCGCTTGAGGGCTCTCTTCCGGACCTGTGCAACCAACGGCTGACCGAAGACGCCGATGCCGGGATGGCGCACGCCTTGTGTATCGCCGCCATTCGCGAACTGTGGGAGGAGACAGGCCTTGTGCTCGGGAACAAAGGCCCCTGGTCGGGACCTGTTCCATCAGAGTGGCAGGATTACGCCCGAACCGGCCACGTACCCTCAGCCACGACCCTGCAGTTTGTTTTCCGGGCGTTGACCCCTCCGGGACGGCCCCGGCGTTTTGATGCGCGGTTTTTTCTGGTTGATGCCGATGCCATCTCGGGTGATCTGGATGATTTTTCAGCCGCATCTGACGAGCTTTCTCACCTGCAATGGGTGCCCCTCCAAGACGTCAGGGGCTTTGATATGCCCTTCATCACCGAAGTGGTCCTCTCCGAGATCGAAGCCCGGGTGACAAGATCTGCGCCACCGGAAAGCGTACCTTTCTTCAAAAACGATGACGAAGAGAGCCTCTTCTTGCGTCTGCGCGGCGTGCCCGGACCCTCTTAAGACATCGCATTTAACGCCGCCCGGGATCAGACCACCAGAATCAACGTCAGGATCGATACGCATAATACGGCCATACCTGCCAGTTCTCGCTTGCTCGGTCTTTCTTTGAACAGCAAGACCGATGCCAACAAACTCAGGATCAGTTCAACCTGGCCAACGGCCTTGACGTAGGCGGCAGTTTGCAAGGTGAAGGCAATAAACCAGCCCATTGAGCCCCCCATTGACATCAATCCGATCCAGCCTGCGACACGGCGCGCGCGCCAGACCGCGTTGATCTGCCCCGGGTCTCGTTGCATCAACCAGAGCGCCATGCCCAACATTTGGGCACCGGTGACCGCAGACAGGGTGACACTGGCTCGTACGATCGGGTCGAACGCGTCGATTTCCAGTGACGCGCCCCGATAACAAACCGCTGAAACGGCAAAAAGAACGCCCGAAGAAAGCCCCAGACCTACGCTGCTGTTCCACATCGAGGCCCACCCCCAACCGGTGACGCCCGGTGGCGTTGACAGCAAAAGTACACCGATCAGCCCTAGGGAAATCGCACCGAACGCCAACCCGTGCACCCCTTCGCCGAGAAGGATCAGGCCGATCACGACGGATAGGATGACTTCGGTTTTCATCAAAGTGACACCCACCACGAAGTTACGTGATTTGAAGAGGGTCACCACGCATATGGTTGCCACGACCTGCGCCAGCCCGCCAGACATCGCATAAGCCCAGAAAGCTGGGCCCATTGATGGCAGGGCATGGTCGGTCAGCCGCAGATAAACAGCCGTCAGGATTGCAATCAGCGGTGCTGAATACAAAAACCGCGCGAATGTGGCACCTGTGGGCGAAAGCGTCGCCGTCGCCAGCACTTTTTGCAAAATGAAGCGCAGGGTTTGGAAAACCGCGGCCGCAAAGGTCACGATAACCCACAGATCCGGAGATAAAAAACTCATGGCTTCTCATGGACCAGATCAGCGCTGCCCGCCAGAGGCAACTGGTTCACAGTTTGGGGTCTGGATTTTCCGTGTGGCCGTCAACCGCAATGACCTGCCCTGAAACCAGCTGTGCCGCATCTGAGGCCAGGAAAACCGCCATGTTCGCGATATCATGCGCTTGCACAAATTTCTGCATCGAAGTGCCCTGGGCGTAACCCGCATAGACTTGGTCGCGTGTCATGCCCTTGGCAATTGCTTCCCGTTCGAGAACGCCCTCCATGCGTGGCCCTTCGACGGCGCCGGGACAGATGGCATTGGCGCGAATACCGTGTGGTCCCAACTCCATCGCCAGCGTTTTCATCAATCCAATCACCGCCCATTTGGCAGCCGAATAGGGCGCGCGGTTGGGATATCCATAGAGCCCCGCGGTTGATGAAGTCAGGATGATTGCACCAGACCCTTGCGCCTTCATGCGCGGTGCCGCATGTTTCGCCGCCAGAAAGGCCCCCTCGACATTGACGGACATGCAGGCGCGCCAGTCTTCAAGCGCAATGTGCTCGACCCGGGCAGTTGGACCGGCTATGCCCGCGTTGGCACACAGAACATCAATCTTCGCCATCTGTGATACAACTTCCTGCACCGCCATTTCATCCGTCACATCCGCCTGCAACCGGTGCCAATCTTCGGGGCAGGATGACAGCGCCGCGCTGTCTATATCCGTAACCCAGACCTCATAACCCGCTTGCGCGAAGCCCTCGCCCATCGCCCTGCCGATGCCAGACGCACCGGCGGTGACCAGAGCCCGTTTCATGGTCGCGCGCCCACCGATCGCCCGACACCCTCCGGCATGGGCAGCGTTGCCTGAGCCTCAGCAAACCGACGCAAGGCCCGATCTATTTCCGGACTGGCATCCGAGGGGCGGCGCGTCTCCAGACTGACGTGGAGCAGGAAATGCTCACCGGTCGCCAGCAGCCGGTCCCCTTCATACATCTCATGCCAGAGGTGCATCTTCTTGCCGCCGCCACTCAGCACGCGGGTGCGCACATCAATGATCGCCCCGGCATGCACTTCATCCAGATGCCTGATATGGGTCTCAGCCGTAAAATAACTGCCGCCGGATGCGATGTATTCGGCGTCGCATCCGATCAGTTCCATGAACCGATCCGTCGCATCGCCAAATGCCTGCAGGTATTTGGCTTCGTTCATGTGACCATTGTAGTCGGTCCAGTCGAGCGGCACCGCGCGATGTATCGTCAACACAGGCGCTGATGGATCAGAGACCTCCACCGCACTCTGGCCCAATACCGAACGGGCACGGATGCTCTTTTCCTGAGCTTCCAGAAGCGCACCGGCCCCCCAGTTCTGTGCTTTTAGCGCGCGCATCATCGCAACAAGGTTGTTGTCACGGATGCGCTCCAGCTCCCGGATTGAATGGTGACCGGATTGTACATCAGACTGGCCCGCGATCAAATCCACGAGCTCATCTGTAAACTCTGGAACATCCATCAACTTGGTCCAGGGCCATTTCAACGCCGGTCCGAATTGCGCCATGAAATGCTTCATTCCCGCTTCGCCGCCGGCCACGCGGTAGGTCTCAAAGAGACCCATCTGCGCCCAGCGGATACCAAACCCATAGCGGATCGCATCATCGATCTCTTCGGTGGTGGCGATGCCGTCTTTGACCAGCCACAAGGCTTCACGCCACACAGCTTCCAGAAACCTGTCAGCGACATGGGCGTCTATCTCTTTCTTCAGGTGCAAAGGATGCATGCCCAGATCGACGAGGATACCCTTTGCGATGTCCACGATCCCGGCATCAGATTGCGCTGTCGTGACCACTTCGACCAGAGGCAACAGGTAGACGGGGTTGAAAGGGTGGCAAACCATGATCTGCCCCGGCTCTCTCGCATTCTGCAGCAACTCGGACGGTTTGAAACCAGATGTCGAAGATCCGATCACGGCCGCTGCGGCGCAAGAAGCCTGAATCTCCGCGAAGGCCGCATGCTTGACATCCAGTCTCTCCGGGACACTTTCCTGTATCCACGTCGCGCCCTTCACAGCATCGGCGATCGTTTCATGAAACGACAAGGTGCCTTCGGGCGGCAGGGCAACATCCAGAAGGCCCGGCAGCGAACGCCGTGCATTGGCCAGAACTTCGCCAATCTTGCGCTGCGCCTCCGGGTCGGGATCAAAAACGCGCACGTCCCAACCGTTCAGCAGAAAGCGCGCTGCCCAGCCACCGCCGATCACACCCCCGCCGATGATTGCCGCCGTCTGGGTCATGGTAAAGTCCTTCTCAGCTGACTGATATCCCAGCCATAAAATGCCAATACGTCGCGGGCCGCCGCAGCCCTGTCGCCCGGCGTGTCACTACCTCTGTTCAGAACCGCGCCAAAATCTCCGGCCACGGTACCGATGGCCGCTGTGCGGAAAGCTTCATCAACCCACATGACCACCAGCGTGTTTTCAGATCTGGCCGAGTCGCGCAGCACACCCGGGTCGCTCACAAAATAGATACCGGCCCGATCTGCGATCACATCACTGGTCAGTGTCAGGGTTTGACGCGCTGGATCATGGGAAAAGGCAACGGCGCCTTCGCGCCGCGGCGCAAAGCTGGCGACCAACACCCACTCACCAGCAAAATCCGCTGCGTTGAACCGCGTCGTTGCACCGATTGGGGCATCTACGTCACGATAGCTCGTAGGCCCCGATGCGCCAAAGGGGACACAGGCGGCAATCGAAACGGTCAGGCAAAGCGCCAAGCACGGCCCGACAGCACGCCTTCGCAACGCAGAGCGGCCTTTCTCCCGGAAAATGTTCATCATGCGACGGGGGCCTGCTTGATCAGCTTCAGCCTTTCGCGCACCTCGGCTGGACCAATGACCCTTGCGCCCATATTCTCGATCAGGGAATGCGCACGCTCAACCAGTTGCCAATTCTCGGCAAGAACACCTTTTTCAAGCCAGAGGTTGTCTTCGAGGCCCACGCGGACGTTTCCCCCTGCCAAAACGGCTGCGGCCACATAGGCCATCTGATTGCGCCCCAGCGAAAAGGCCGAAAAGGTCCAATCCGGCGGCACGTTGTTGACCATCGCCATGAGGGTATTGAGATCATTGGGGGCCCCCCAAGGGACCCCCATACATAACTGCACAAGCGCCGGCGCCTCCAGCACCCCATCTTCAACCAGTTGTTTTGCATACCACAAATGACCCGTGTCAAAGGCTTCTATTTCCGGTTTCACCCCCAGCTCCGTCATCATGCGGCCCATCGCAGACAACATACCCGGCGTATTGGTCATGACATAATCAGCTTCGGCGAAATTCATGGTTCCGCAATCGAGCGTGCAAATCTCCGGCAAACACTCGGCCACATGTGCCACCCGTGCACTTGCACCGATCATATCCGTGCCATCGGTTTTGAGCGGGAGGGGGTTCTCGACATCCCCAAAAATCATGTCTCCCCCCATACCTGCAGTCAGGTTCAGGACAACGTCGACGTCAGCGTCGCGAATCCGATCCGTCACTTCGCGGTAATAGGTCAGTTTGCGGCTGGGCGCCCCGGTTTCAGGGTCTCGGACATGGCAGTGGACAATCGCAGCTCCCGCCTTGGCGGCAGCAATCGCGCTATCAGCAATTTGTTTCGGGGACCGGGGCACATGTGAACTGCGATCCTGCGTGCTACCTGAACCGGTGACCGCACAGGTGATAAATACCTCATTGTTCATATTCAGTGGCATGACTGTCTCCCTTGTATTGACTCAAAAAGTGGCGCAAAAGGCGCCACCACACTTGTTCTAATGCGAAAAACTATTGATGAAATTCGCAAATAACCTTCATGCCACTGTTTTGGTTCTGGATGAAACCAACACATTGTCCTTTGCCGCCGCCGTTGATCCCATGCGCGCCGCAAATCGCCAGGCGGGCGCCAAGCTTTTTCAATGGCGGTTTGCAACACCCAATACGTCAGATGTGGTTTTGACCAGTGGTCTTGCCGTGTCGGCTAGCCCCCTGCATCTTGTCGATCATTGCGACGTACTTCTTGTCGTGGCGGGATTTGATCTTGAACGACAGGCCACCCCCGCGCTGCTCGCCGGATTACGACGTTTGGCAAAAACGTCAAAGCTGGTCGCTGGAATTGATGGGGGCCCGTGGATCATGGCGTGCGCCGGGTTGCTGGATAATCACATGGCCACGACGCATTGGGAGGATCTCGACGCCTTCGCCCGAACTTTCCCCAATGTAGCGGTGTCGGATGCCCGTTTTGTCGTCAGCGGGAACCGGTTGACCAGTGGGGGCGCGGCCCCCGCCATAGACATGATGTTACATCTGATTTCGACACTCTTTGACGCGGCACTCGCTGACCGGGTCGCCGGCAGCTTTATTTACGATGCAAACGCATCATCGGTCCGCCCGCAGATGCGCAACCCCCTGCGCAAGCGACATTCCCCTTTGACAGCACGCGCTGACGAGATCATGCAATCCCATCTCGAAGACCCCGTCAGCATCGAAGAAATCACACGGCGATTGGGTGTAAGTGCGCGCGCCCTGCAACTTCAGTTCCGGAGCCAGCTCCGCACAACACCGCAAAAACACTATCTTGACCTGCGTTTGACCGAGGCGGACAGACTGGTGACCCAAACCACAACAGCCCTTCAGGAAGTGGCCCTGAGAAGCGGCTTCGCGTCGCAATCAAGTTTCGCCCACGCTTACGCGCGGCGATTTGGCAAGTCGGCATCCGCGAGACGGAAACAACTTCAATAGGGCATTGGGTGCGCCCGATGTGCTGCGTCAACCTCGGCAGTTACTTCATCCCCCAGAGACAGATCAGCCGCGCCCAGACTTACCTCCAGTTGATCCATTGTCGTTGCGCCGAAAATGACCGAGCCCATGAAAGGACGGCTCTTGCACCACGCCAAAGCCATCTGGATAGGATCGAGATCATGACGCGCCGCAATTTCCAGATAGGCGGAAACAGCATCGAAAGCCCGGTCCGTTTTACGCCCCCCAAGATCATCGTTCAGCGTCATGCGCGATTTGGGCGGGACTGCGCCCTCTTGATACTTGCCCGTCAGCAACCCCGCAGCCAAAGGCGAAAATGCCAAAAGAGACACCTCCTCCTGGACACTCATTTCGGCCATGTCGGTATCATAAAGACGGCACAGCAAGGAGTATTCGTTTTGAACCGACGCAACCCGTGGCCCGCCGGTCCGTTCTGACGCCTCAAGCCATTTTGTTGTGCCCCAGGCGCTTTCGTTGCTCAGGCCGAAGGAGCGGATTGTACCCCTGGAAACCTCATCCTGAAGTGCGCCCAGCGCATCATCCATATGCTGCTTGGTATCAAGCATGAGTTGACCCGAGGGGTCATATGTCCAGTTCTTGCGAAACATGTAGCTGCCCCGGTTGGGCCAATGGAACTGGTACAAATCAATGTAGTCGGTTTTCAGCCTGCGCAATGACCCCTCTACCGCCTCGGGTATCGTCTGTAACGAAATCGGCGCGCCATCGCGAACGATTGCAAGACCCTCGCCGGAATGTTTGGTCGCCAGAACGACCTCATCCCGGCGCATGTCGCGTTCAAACCAAAGCCCAATGATCCTCTCTGTACGCCCGACAGTCTCCGCACTGACCGGATTGACGGGATACATCTCGGCTGTGTCGATAAAATTGATACCCGCATCAAGAGCTCTGTCGATTTGGGCGTGCCCCTCTTCGGCTGTGTTCTGAGTGCCCCAGGTCATCGACCCCAGGCACAGCTCAGAAACCTCGATATTGGTGCGGCCCAATCGATTCATCTTCATTGCGGAAATTTCCTTTTGTATCTGGCGCAACTCTAGCCTGTCGCCAGCGCGCTGCAAGCAGGTTTGAAAATCGGGCGAACGCGCCAGATACGCAAAACAGATGCCCCAAATAGGGGCAGCTTCACCCTGCAGGAAATGGAGCAAAACTGGCAATGTGCCGCGCCCAAATTCCCGAATGCAGATCAAGACCGCGTGAACATATTGGTAACCAACCGCAAAATCATATCTAAGGGGAACTCATAGGAGTCACCTCGCCATGTCGTTATTGATTTCCCGCCGTCTGCTTGTTGCTTCAGGTTTGGCGGCGTGGGCAACCTCGGGGTTTGCCGCACCACGGCGATACGATCTGGTGCCCGGCCGGTCTCGTGTCGCGTTCATTTTCAATGTAAGCGGGACACAACAAACCGGAACTGTGCCCGTGCAAAGTGCCGACATCCGTGTCGATCCCGGTAACCTTGCAGCCTCCAGCGCCAATGTTACTTCGGATATTCGCTTGGCAAAGACCGGTATGCTCTTCGTCACTCAGGCACTCCTCAGCGCATCCGTGCTTGACGCCGACACCCATCCCTTGGTGCGATACGAATCCACCAAGATCATATTGGGCCAATCAGGTCGTATTTCGGAAGGTGCTAGAATTGACGGCCGCTTGACCCTGAGGGGCATCACGCGGCCTTTGCAATTGGCCGCGACGTTGACGCGTCCTGCCGGGTCCGCAGCGAATGATCTGTCCATCCTGAACATACAACTGAACGGAACGCTAAGCCGTCGGGCATTCGGGGCTGTCGGATACCCAAAGCTTGTCGATGACCCGGTTGACCTCGATATCCGTGCAAAAATTCGAGCCCGGGGCTGAAAACGACCCATCTGATGTCGAATAACTGACAGGATAGCCCAGACAACTCGCTAGGTTGGGCGTGTCATGCGTTTGCTTATCTCCTTTGCCGCCCTGTTTCTCTCGGTCCTGCTTTTGCAGCTGTCGTCAGGTGGCGTTGGCCCACTGGATGCCTTGTCCGGTCTCAAACTGGAATTTTCGAAAAAAGAAATCGGCCTGCTGGGATCCGCTCATTTCCTTGGTTTTTTCATCGGGTGTTGGTGGGCGCCGCGCCTGATGGGCAGTGTCGGGCATTCCCGCGCTTTTGCAGCATTCACGGCCGCCGGCGCGATCGGACTGATGAGCCACATGCTCATTATCGACCCCTACGCCTGGGCTCTCATGCGCGTCGCATCGGGGATCTGTGTCGCGGGATGCTATACCGTCATCGAGGCCTGGCTACAGGCAAAGGTCACAAATCAGACGCGTGGGCGCACGATGGGTGTTTACCGCGTCGTCGACATGACCGGTTCCATGGCCGCCCAACTGATTATCGGGGTTCTCGAACCGGCCAGCTACGTATCCTACAATTTGCTTGCGATTGTCTGTTGTGCTGCTCTTTTGCCGCTGACGCTGACCACCGTGCGGCAACCTGAAACACCGGCGTCACCGCGATTGCGCCCGCGTCTCGCCTATGATCGCTCGCCGCTGGCGGCTGCTGGCGTACTTGCCGCGGCACTGTCCTCCGCTTCTTTTCGAATGGTCGGGCCGGTTTATGGTCAGGAGGTTGGCCTTAGCATAGATCAGATCGCGTATTTCATGGCCTCCTTCGTTTTGGGCGGTGCCTTGGCGCAGTACCCCGTGGGCTGGCTGGCCGATAAATTTGACCGTCGCTGGGTGCTGATTTGGCTCTCGATAGCCGCCATTGCCAGTTCGACCATTACAATTTTCGCCTCTGGTCTGGGCACAACGGGCGTTATGTTAACTGCTGGCCTCTTTGGCTTGACCACATTCCCGATCTATTCAGTGGCCGCATCCCACGCACATGATTTTGCAAGCGACGCAGAACGGGTGGAGCTTTCCGCCGCGTTGATGTTCTATTTCGCATTGGGCGCGATTGCAGCACCCTATTTCGCCTCGTACCTGATTGATGCTTTTGGGCCCAAGGCACTGTTCATCATGATTGCTGGAGGGCATGTCCTGCTCGTCGCATTCGGTCTGACACGCATGCGGGTACGTCCGTCGCCCGCAGATCGCACACGCTACACCTACGCACCACGGACCTCCTTTACCATCGGGCGGCTCATGCGGCGTAGCCGGGCGAATTCACAAGATTAATATTCCCCTTTGCTGCGCTATGAAAACTGGCCCTTGGCGCAAACCTAAGGTACAGGGGATCAAATTCCGCGATCAAAAAGGCTTTGCCATGGCACGCCATCTCATCACTTCAGCCATTCCCTATATCAACGGCATCAAACATTTGGGAAATTTGATTGGAAGCCAATTACCGGCCGATCTCTTTGCACGCTACCTGCGCGCGCGCGGGCACGAAGTGCTCTTTTTGTGTGCGACAGACGAGCACGGAACGCCCGCTGAACTCGCCGCGGCCAAAGCCGCTAAACCTGTCGCAGAGTATTGCGCTGAAATGCATGCAGTTCAGGCCAGAATCGCCGAAGGCTTTCGCCTGTCATTTGACCATTTTGGGCGATCCTCCAGCCCACAAAACCATGCTCTGACACAGCATTTCGCAGGACGGCTCGCCGATGCCGGGTTGATCGGTGAGGTAAGCGAAAAACAGGTCTACTCGATCACGGACGGTCGGTTTTTACCAGATCGCTACATAGAAGGCACTTGCCCGAATTGTGGGTATGATAAAGCACGCGGCGACCAGTGCGAAAACTGCACCAAGCAGCTTGATCCAACCGACCTGATTGATGCACGATCTGCGGTTTCGGGATCTACAGATCTGGAAGTGCGGGAAACAAAACATCTTTATTTGCGACAATCGGAGTTGAAGGACGAACTGGACGCTTGGATCGATTCCAAGACGGAATGGCCAATCCTTACGACTTCAATTGCCAAAAAGTGGCTGCATGATGGCGACGGGCTGCGAGACCGCGGTATCACTCGTGATCTGGATTGGGGTATTCCAGTGCAAAGAGGAACCCAACCTTGGCCAGGCATGGAAGGCAAGGTGTTCTATGTGTGGTTTGATGCTCCCATCGAATACATCGCTTGCGCCAGCGAATGGGCTGCAGCAAATGGGTTGACAGACGCCGAATGGCAGCGCTGGTGGAGAACCGACAAAGGTGCTGAAGATGTCCGCTACACACAATTTATGGGTAAAGATAACGTTCCTTTTCATACATTGAGCTTTCCGGCGACCTTGATTGGATCTGGTGAGAATTGGAAGATGGTCGACCACCTCAAATCCTTCAACTATCTGAACTATGATGGGGGTCAGTTTTCAACATCGCAGGGCCGCGGTGTATTCATGGATCAGGCTCTTGAATTGCTTCCGGCTGATTACTGGCGTTGGTGGTTGCTCAGCCATGCCCCAGAAAGTAGCGATTCAGAATTCACTTGGGAAATTTTTCAATCCTCCGTCAATAAAGATCTCGCCGATGTTCTTGGCAATTTTGTCAGCAGGATCACAAAGTTCTGCCGTTCAAAATTCGGCGAAGAAGTACCTCAGGGCGGGGCCTATGGGGAGATAGAGACAAATCTGATTGACGATCTTTCCGAGCGCGTCGACCGATACGCCCGGCACATGGAGAAAATGGAAGTGCGAAAATCCGCTCAGGAACTTCGAGCGATTTGGGCATGTGGAAACGAATATCTTCAGACCGTCGCTCCTTGGACCACCTTCAAGACAAATCCGGAGCGCGCCGCAATGCAAACCAGATTGGGTTTGAATTTGGCCCATCTCTATGCGGTGCTATCTGAACCTTATCTTCCGGACACCACAGACCGCGTTCTCGCCAGCCTCAATGTCGAAAAGACTTCTTGGCCGGAGGATATAGCAGAGTTTTTGCAGCGCCTTTCGAGTGGTCATTCATTCCAAACCCCGGAAGTTCTGTTTGCAAAAATCACTGATGAGCAACGCGAAGACTGGCAGCGTAAATTTTCGGGAACGAGGAATCCTTAGCGCCGCGAACTTCTGCAAGCGCTTTTAAAATTCCTCCCAACCGGTATCCAAGTCGATATTTTCGTCAGCCTTCAAGGCAACGTTCCCGACGACCAAGCCCTCTGGCGTACTTGTTTTTTCGGGGGTTTCTACTTCTCCGCGCTCAGGGGAAGAGGGGGCGGCACTAACCACCTGTGAGAGGTCCAAACGGAACCGGGCGACTGCCGCTGCCAGCGCATCGGCTTCAGAGGTCAGCGCATGACTTGCCGCCGTTGTTTCTTCAAACATTGCCGCGTTTTGCTGGGTGACATGGTCCAATTCATTTACTGCGGTGTTGATTTCGTTCAAACCCGCTGATTGCTCGCGCGCGGACGCAGCAATGTTAGAAACCCGCTTAGAAATTTCTGATACCGATGTCACGATCGAAGCTAAGGCTGCGCCTGTTTTGTCAACCAAATCAACACCCTTCTCAACCTGATCTCCCGAACTTGAAATGAGTGCATTGATCTCTCGTGCAGCATCAGATGACCGCTGTGCCAAAGCGCGCACTTCCGTGGCCACGACCGCAAAGCCGCGCCCGGCCTCCCCGGCACGCGCTGCTTCGACACCAGCGTTCAATGCCAAAAGGTTGGTCTGGAATGCGATATCGTCGATAACCGTCGTAATCTTCGAAATCTCCTGGGACGAGGTTTTGATCTCGTCCATTGCATCGACAGCTTGTCTTGCGACCTCGCCGCCTTTCTCAGCATTCGACTGTGCATCTGCTGACATTGAGGATGCTTCGTCCGCACCTTCAGCTGCGGATCTGACGGAGCTTGTCAATTCATCCAGTGCTGCTGCGGTTTCTTCAAGAGTTGCAGCCTGTTTTTCTGTCCGTCTGGACAGATCGTCTGCTGCCGAAGTAATTTCACTGGTCTCATTTCGGATGGCATCCGAATTCTGCATGACTGCGGCCACCGCCTCTTTCAATGCAGCGACTGCGGCATTGAAATCTGCGCGGAGTTTTTCGTAATCTTCTGGAAATACTGACGTAATCTCGCTTGTCAAATCCCCCTCCGACAAACTTTGCAGACCAATTCCAAGCGCACTCACAACACTTTGCTGCTCCTCGGCCACACGCGCTTTTTCCGCTTCCGCCATTTCCTCGGATTCTGCGATTTTCGTCACATCCGTGCCGAGGAATATTGCACTTTCCACCTGGCCACCCGGAGTCATGACAGCGGAGAAGCTACCTTCTACAACCAAATCACTTTCTCCAGAAGCGTCTTTTACATCAAATCGACCAAAAACGGGTGCGCCACTCAATACTTCCGAACAAAGATCGGAGGCATTTTGGGAACCATCCGCAACACCCATGAAGAGATCACGCAAATTGATTGTCGAATACTCACCAGTCTGAAGTCCCAGAATGGCTTCCACGTTCCCATTGGCACCAACCAATTTGCCATCCGCATCGAATTCAATGCGCAACTGATTTTCATCAATGGTTTTCAACACCGCTGCATTGCGAGCCGCCTCCGACTGATCCGCCCATTCTATGACGGCCCCGATTGTCGCGCCCGTTTCATTCAGTGCCGCGTTGATATTGATTTCGACAAGCGCACCGCCAATTTTGGCAATGTGGGAAACCGGAAGAATATCGAAGCCCTCGCTCTTTATTCTGTCGGCCAAAACCTGCAATTCATCAAAATTGGAAATATTGGCCCCAAGAACATTCCCGTTTTCCAAATCCGGCCAACCCTTCTTGAGATCTTCCGACAATGTGTCGCACAATGACTGGCACGCCGGATTGATAAACAGAATGGAGAGTGTTTCATCCACCATCATCATGGGTGCAGCAGATCCGACAAATGCCGCACTTTTAAACGCACTTTCGCGCTCGGCCTCTTTGGCAAGCGACAGCGTTTCCCGAAACATGTCCAAGCTCCGCGCCATCTGACCAACCTCATCGCCGCGACCGGTGAAGGGAACTTCCGTATCATATTGTGCGTCGGCGATGGCCCCCATCGAGCCTTTAATGCGCACAAGCGGTTGCGAAATCTGGCTGCGCAGGAAGTAGGCCGACAGCGCAACCGCCACCAGCATTACGACAAAGCCCGCACCCAAAGCCTTCCTTTCCATTTCAGCCAAATGCGCCAGTTGGTGCGTTTTGGTCCATCCCGTGACAACCACTCCCGCGATCTCGTTGGCATCACCAAACACAACCGGATACGCTGTCATCAACCCATCTTCGGAAAGGGTTGCCTCCTCTGTTTCAAGGGCGGTTTGGGCCAGCGCCTGAGCCCTCTCAACTGAAAATTCCGCGGATTCCCGACTAAAGAGCACAGCACCGTTGTACCGAACAACCAGACCTCCTACCGCGTCGGGCTGCGCAGCATCCAGCACGCCGCTAACGAGGCTTTCCACCGCGACAGCATTGCCAAACTTGATGGCTCCGCCCAGTTGCATGGCCATCAACCCAGTGACTTCGCCAGCACGAACACCAAGCGTATTGCTGGTCAGCTCCTTTGTCATGCGACTTTCTATGAAGGAAACCGACGCTACCACTGAAATCACGCAGACCACCACCATAAGAACACATTTAGCGAACAGGCTGTTAACAGCGTTTTGCAGATTTCCGGAGCGGCTCAGAAGCGACATCGAAGAGTCCTCTTATGTGTAAATGGACGGCACCTACGGGAGCGGCGGCTAATGCGTGCCGTCTTGGATGCTCATTGCTTACAAGTCAGGTCTTACAGAGCCCTTAACATTCGGCTTTCCAATCCTGCCATTCATCCGACTGACACCAACGATCGAGGCCCGAGGTGCGGCGCACCTGCGTCCTCAGGTCAATGATCGACAAAAATCTTCAGGGACTCCGGAAAGTGGTCTAGCAAAGCGGCAAACAAGCTGCCAACCTTCGAAAACAGGCCCTGAAATCAACAGTTGTGAACATTTTGAATGTCGAGACGCACCACTGAAGAAAACAATGACAGGGTTCTCGAACGGGAACTGAACGCCGTCGAAATCGAGGGGGCAAAGATACTTGAGGCCGTAAAGATCACCAGAGGAGACCAGCGCTATGCGCGGATTCTCTTTGAAACCGGCACGGCGCCTGAAGGGATTTCGCCCTCATCAACAGACAAGAACTGGATATTGCGCAACTACGGTGGCGCACCGGTTCTCGACATCGAGATCGACCCGCTGCAAGAAACCACGACACTTGAGGTCCGTGGCCAAAACCACGACATCACGCTTCACCAGGGTGAAGGAGCACTATTTGCCGATCTGAACGTTGTGGTTGCGGTCCGGAATGGGGAAACCGTCGAGGCCGCGGCCGATTGGCTCCGCTATCATGTTTCACAACATGGCATGGACGGGGCCGTTATTCTCGACCAAAACCCATCGAAAGATAACCGGGGGTTTGTTCGGAGTCTAAACAAAAAAGCTCATAAAATTGCCGGACTGAAGCGACTTGTCATTCTTCATTGCAGCGTTCCCTTGGGCAAGGCGGGCCTGCCTGCGGAAGCACACCCGTTCAACGCCCCCAGGGCACCCGGCAAAGATCGGATGGAAATCCCCCCGGAAGACCCGTGGCGTGCGCCTCTCGGCGAATACCTGATTTACGAGATCATCAGGGCGCGTTTTTTGTCGCGCGCGCGCGCCGTTGCGAACATCGACCTTTTCGACCTTCTGGCTCGGGAAGGTGGAAAATCTATTTTTGACAGCGCTGTTGAAGCGCCGAGCGGCTGTATCCCCCTTGAAGGCGTCCAGGCATATCCCTGGCGGGTACGGAAGGGGGCGCAACCCAGGTTTGCGGATCACATCTGTACACAATTTGACACGACCGAAATTCGGCGACGCTGGTGCCTTGCACCGAACAAAGCACCCGGTGATTGCATCTGGCGTCTGATCAGGGTGGTTGGTGTCGAACCGGACACCAAGGCGCGCAGGCGCTTTTACCGGTGCATGGCATTGCGTCATCCCTCGGCGTCAATTTCAAAAATAGTCCCAAAAACCAGCCTGATCGAATCCCCTGAACTGATTGACCTGGTTCAGAACTATTTCAAGGCAAATCCGGTACGTATTCCCGAAGAGCGGCCCACCGACCGGAAAAATAAAGCGCCAAAGACAACCATTGTCACGACCATGAAAAATGAAGGGCCCTTCATCATCGAATGGCTGGCCTATCACCGGATGATCGGAGTGGATGATTTTCTGGTCTACACAAACGATTGTACAGACGGCACTGACACTCTGCTGCAATTGCTCGAAACAAAAGGCTTCGTGCAGCATCGGGAAAACCCCTTCAAGACGACGGATCTGAAACCGCAGCACGCAGCCCTTCGAGCTGCGGATGATGAACCGATTATCCGCAACGCCGACTGGGTGGTGTGCATGGACGTTGATGAATTCATCAACATCAAATGCGGCGCCGGCCGGTTGCCAGATCTCTTCGATGCGATTGGCGATGCCAACATGATTTCAATGACCTGGCGACTATTTGGCAACAGCGACGTATGCGAATATGCCGACACGCCAATCATCGGTGAATTTGTCCGGTGCGCCCATGAGCTCACCCGCAAGCCGCACCAAGCGTGGGGTTTCAAGACGCTGTTTCGCAACGATGGGATATTTAAGAAACTGGGCGTGCACAGACCTAAGGGCCTAAAGCCTCAACTTTGGGAAGAAATCAGCTGGGTCAACGGCTCCGGCACCCCCATGCCGCGAGACATGTTTCGCAACGGCTGGCGGTCATCTATGGACACTTTTGGCTATGATCTGGTTCAACTCAACCATTACGCGGTGCGCAGCGCAGAGAGTTTTCTGGTGAAGCGGGATCGGGGCCGCGTAAATCATGTTGATCGCGATCAGGGGCTTTCTTACTGGTTCAGAATGAACAACAACGCCGAAGAAGAGCGTTCCATCCAGCGCATGATCCCTGCGCTGAAAGCGGAAATGTCAAAGCTTCTGAAGGATCCCGAGATTGCCGCCGCTCATGCGTATTCCGTCAACAAACACCGAGAGAAAATTGAAGAGTTGAAGAAACAACCAGAATTCCTATCTCTTTTTCAGGAGCTTACAGGAACCAAGTTGAAGCATCTGTCGCGCATGCACGCGCATTTCGGTGCGAATGTGTTTCTGAACGGCCCCGGTGTCATTCCGGATGAAATTGCACAGAAAAACCCCGGTGACGACTTCTGGTTCAGCGTCGAAAAAGGCAAAACCACTCACTGAAACAATGTGGATGCAACGGAGGAGAACCGAGACCCCGCATTGACAGAGTCTGGGTCTGCCAGCAAAGTAAAACAAAAAAAATTCAGCTGAATAGCTGTTGTATATTGGGTCTGAGAGCGAGCGGCCATGTCACTTCCAACGATCGGAACACTCTGGGTCGGGAAAGAGCTAAGCTGGCTGGAACAGCTTTGCCTGAAATCCTTTCTGGATCATGGCCATGACGTGGTGCTGTTTACCTATGATGACGTCGAAGGTGTCCCCGATGGCGCCAGGATTGCGGATGCAAATGAGATTTTGCCCGCAGATCGCATCCTGCGTCACAAAAAAACCGGCAGCCCCGCATACCACGCAGATGTCTTTCGGCTGCACATGATGCAAAAGACGGATTTCATCTGGGCCGACACCGATGCATTCTGTTGCCAGCCGTGGGTTGTCGAAGGAAATCATTTTCATGGCTGGATTTCTGATGACAAACCCATTGTGAACAATGGTGTTCTAAGGTTGCCCAAATCCTCCCAAACCTTGGCAGCGATGTTGCGGTTCACTGATGATGAATTCCCGATCCCCCCCTGGTACAGCCCCGAAAAGCAGGCGGACCTACAGGATCGAAAGAACAAGGGACAGGGCGTACATGTCTCTTTGTTGCCTTGGGGGGTCTGGGGACCAGACGCGCTGACCTGGTTCCTACGGGAGACCGGAGAGGTCAGACATTCACAACCCGGTCACGTCATCTACCCCGTTCCGTTCAAACAGGCGGGCACGGTTCTGATCCCAAATCGCCTGAACAAGGCGCGCGGTTTTTTGAAAGCGGATACATTATCAATCCATTTTTGGGGCCGCCGATTTCGCAACGTAGCGGCAAAATACGGAGGTGTCCCAACCCCGGGCTGTTTGGTACATGAGTTGCTGCAAAAACATGAGATTGATCCTGTAAAGACGCAGCATCTCTTTGCCCCCGCCCCACAGAGCAAGACCGCTACCGTGCCGATCGATCCGAACGCCCTGGATTTTTCCATGTTCGGTACCCACGATGTTGCGAACATTCTGCTGCAACGATCTGAACTTGCAAATTCAAACCAGACGATAACCCGCTGGCTTGAAGGGGATGATGCCCCCCTGCTCGAACAGGCACAGGCTGATCGGGAACGTATACTGCGTGACGCCGTGGGTATTGCCGCACGCGAATGTAATCTTTTCATGCCATCACTTGATGAACGGCTGCCTCACCGTATCGCCGATATCGGCTGCGGCTATGCCTTTGCGGGGCTGGTACTGTACCGCACTTTCGGTTGTGATCTGGTTCTCATCGATATCGAGGAAGGTGAAGGACGCCGGTTCGGGCTACGCAGTAAGGCTGCTGGATATGCCGATCTCGCGACAGCGCGTGCCTTTCTGCAAGCGAACGGTGTTCCTGACCAAAAGATCACCACGGTAAACCCCAAGAAAGAAGATACGGATGACCTGGGCGATTTCGATCTGGTACTGAGCCTTGCATCTTGTGGATTTCACTATCCCGTAAAAACCTATGAAACCCTGTTCAGCGACCAAATCAGCGAGGGCGGCGCGATCGTTCTGGACATCCGCAAGGGGTCGGGAGGCATAGGTGCCATGAAATCCTTTGGCGCGGTTGAGGTTTTGGCAAAACACAGCAAATATTCCACCGTCATTACCCGCACTGGACAGACCCCTTGACCGAAATCCTAGAGACCCACGGGGTCAAAATTCCACTCGACAAGGGCGTTATCACACCGAAGATTGAACGCTCCATTCGAAAGAACCGATATGAACTTGATGAAGTGTCCGGCACGCCAAAGTTCATAAAGAGCGACGACCGGGTCATCGAGTTGGGCGCAGGTATTGGTTTCATCTCCTCCTTCCTGTCGGTTAATCTCGGTGTCCAGAACATCCTGTGTGTCGAGGCCGATCCCGCGCTTTGCGATTTCATCTCGGATGTGCACAAATTGAACGGGCTCTCAACAGCGCAGGTCCGCAACTGCATCGCTCTCAACGACGCCGGACAGGCAGGACCAGTCCCCTTCTTCGTGCGTGAGCAATTCTGGTCTTCCTCGATGGATAGCGACAGCCCTTATCAAAAATCTATCGACGTGCCGGGCATTCACCTGTCCAGGCTGATTCAGGATTTCCAGGCCAATACGCTGATTGTCGATATCGAGGGCGGTGAGCGAGATCTCTTTTCACCGGTTGACCTCACGGGAATCGACAAGGTTTATCTGGAAGTTCATACCCGGAAAATCAAACGGATCGGGATCAAGCAGTGTTTCGACGCTTTGTCGGACAATGGATTTGCCTATGATCAACAGGTTAGCAGCGGCGGCTCGGTCCTGTTCCGCCGCATTCCGAGATGGCAGCTGAAGCAGCATGCCGGGTAACCTCCTGGATATCAAATCGGTCCTTGCGGCGCTGGATCTCGATGACGTCGGACATGTTGCAGACATCAATGCGCGATCTGTTGAACTGGTCATTGCACTGCATCAGCGTTACGGCAGCACGATCGATGTCATCTGCCTGAACGACCGTGGTGCGTTTTCACATGCGCCCGTCGATCACCTTGAAGAGTACCTGGAGACACTTCAAAAAGCGGGCGTGGTAATGACCGCTGTTCGGATTGTCCAAGAGCCCGCAGCTCTCAAACAATACGATGTTCTAGCCTCTTTGGATGGGTTCGGCGCCAGAAGCCGAATTCGCAATCTCAAACCCGTCCTTGATGCGGCGCTGCATCCGTTGAGCCGTGTTATCGTTGAAATTCGTAAAGGCTCCGGCAGCTACCCGTTTCTCAACACCTATGGCAGCTGCAATACGCTTCTTTCACCGGATGCGGATCGCAACGGATTGGCCATCCTGTCGGTTGAACCACAGCAAATGGAACGCCCCGCCGAGACCTGGTCGCGGTTGGCAAAAGGCCTCGCTGGTCCGGACGGTTTTTATTCTGACCTGGGCGAGCATTCGTTTCTTTATGTGCCGCGCGGCGATACGCTGGTCGTCACTTTTGACAATCTCGATATCGCGATGACCAAACGCGAAGAGCGGCGACCCTGGGGGTATGATTTCATCGAAGCCAATGGCTGGTCGATGCTGGGGGTCATGGCCAATGGCTGGACGTGGTTTCGCGACGTGGAAGTAATCCAAAAATTTCTGGAACTCCGAGAGAGCGGGTTTTTCTCAGACTTCGCACGGGTGGTGTTTTATGGTGCCTCGATGGGCGGCTATGCAGCCGCCGCTTTTGCGGCGGCAGCCCCCGGCGCGACCGTATTTGCAATCAGCCCGCAGTCCACGCTCGACAAGTCCCTCGTCCCTTGGGAAATGCGATACCAGAAGGCCTGGGGCAGAGATTTCTCGGGCGATTTCGGGGATGCAGCTCTCTCCAGCCAAAGCGCCCGGGACGTCCATATCATGTTCGACCCCTATATCACCGCCGACGCGTCCCACGCCCGCCGTTTTACGGCAGACAATGTCACCTTCTGGCGGTGCCCTTTACTGGGACACCGTTTGGGCTCCTCGCTGTCGCAGATGGGCATTCTGCCACGCATTTCCACCGACGCCATCTCTGGCGAACTGACACGCCCGCAGTTTCACCGTCTTTTGCGCAAGCGCCATACGTTTCCACGCTTCCAACGTGAACTGGCAAATCTTGCTTTAGATCGCGGCCACCCCAATCTTGCCAAAATTACCTGCCAATATGTGTTACGCCAGCGGGATGATCCTTACTTCCAAAAAATGTTGGCACGAATTGAGGCAGCATGAGGCGATTGCGCGGGGTTCATACATATCGCGGGCGCATTCATGTCATTGACAGAGTACGGGAATGGCCAGGAAACCGACCAGCGCCAACTTACGCGATATCGAAATCGCACTATATATAGGCGCGCCGCAAACAGATGATGGCCAGCTGACGTGGTCTTTGCGAAAAGACGCTCAAGCCCTGTTGGAGCAAGGTGTCATGATCCGGCGCCCGGGCACCTACAACAAGGCCGTGACCCAAATTCTTGGAAAACAGGCAGAGGGCTCAATCTCTGACGAGGACCGGGATAATTTGCTTGCCAGCATCGTTAAGGAACGACCGGTATCACGCCTCATTTTGGCGAATTCGAATTATTTAGGCGTCCCCGCATGGATGCTGAATGGTGGCCGCCTTTATAAGAACGCCGGTAGAAACACCGCCGAATTGAAAAGCCTGTTTCCAGACAACAAATGCGTGTTTTTTCTGGCGTTGCGAAACCCGGCCACATTGATCCCGGCGGTTTTTGAGGCACAATCCCAGAAATCCTGGGATGCTTTCCTGTCTGGTTCAAACCTGCTTTCCCTGCGTTGGTCAGATGTCATCTCGGACATTCGAACCCACAACCCTGATTGCGAGGTTGTGGTCTGGTGCAATGAAGATACGCCGGTTATCTGGCCAAATGTGCTGGGCAAAGTGTCAGGCCTTGGGTCTTCATTCCGGTTCAAGGGAGAACTTGACATCATTCGCAGAGCCATGTCCGAGATTGGTTTCAAGCGACTGGAAAGCTATCTGGCGCAGCGCCCCGAGCTTTCGGATATGCAGCGGGCCCAGGTCCGTTCACTCTTCCTGCATTACTTCCACTCTGAGGAAGTGGTCGAAGAAGAAATCGATTTGCCGCAATGGTCACAGGAAACCGTTGACGAGATTTCCGAAAGCTATGCGGAAGACATTGACATGATCAAGGAAATCCCAGGCGTGACGCTGTTGTCATGAAGCAGATCTTCGGCGGTCAGAGAGATTGACGCCAGTTTAGATAGCCCCGCCGCATTTCATAGAGACAGTTGTGCAGCGCCGGTATGACGCCCACTCTTCAATCCTACGATCCCTGCACCCCCGCAGCAAAAGTCATAATTGTTGAGCCCGTGGAACAAAGCTTTTGTGACATCAGAGAAGCCGACACGGACGACGTAAACCGGCTTGCAAAGGCGCGCTTGCAGATGAACAATCTGATGTCCTCGGTCAACCGCCTTGATTTAGCGCCAGAATTCTCTTCTATCAATTGGACACCTGCTGGACGCGACAGCAACGACACAGAGTTTGGGCCGCATGCAAGCGCTATATGATAAATACCCGGAACTGAGGACGGTCGAAAGGCACGGGCGGCATCGTCTCGGCGTTCGCAAGGCCGTCCTGCGACATGCGCCAAAACATTCAATAGGGGCTGAAATCGGTGTGTTCACCGGCCTGTTCGCGGATGTGCTTGCAGAGGAAATCCCTTCCGAATGCATCTACCTCGTCGATCCATGGGCGAAGCTGCATGGGTCTCATTTTCCCAATTGGGGGAGTTACACCGCACAGATATCTTTGAGCACCCAAGCCGCAAAGGAAGCGGCAGTCTGGCGCGCCGAGACTGCCGACTCGCGATGCATCGTGATTGAAGACTTTGGCGCCCACTGGCTGCAAACGCATGAAAAACCATTTTTGGGCTGGGCCTATCTGGACGCCAATCATAGCTTTCAGGCCGTCATCGAGGACCTGCGTGAAATCGAACGATGCTTATTGCCCAACGGCACGATCATGGGGGACGATATGTGGCTGAGCGATGAAGGAGAAATCTCGGAGGTCTATCTTGCGGTACGCGAGTTTTGCAAATCGGCAAATTTCGATCTCGTTCATGCCGACCAACACGGGCAATGGGCGGTCAGGCGAACGGACTACATAGATCAGCTGTCGTCACCGCAGAGGCGGGAATACACAAATGCCCCTCCGTCCTCTCAACAACCCAATGACAAGGAATAACAAACGACTTCTGGACTCATGATCCGATTGAACCCGATTATTTTCCAATGAAAGACGCTGACATCGCATTCGTGCTAACGTGAAAGCGAGCCTTCCGGGCGTTCTACGTTCCAATTAGCCATCAACAACCAACTCCCATGAATCACTGCGAAAACACTACAGTCCGATTTTTTTGCATCAGGCCGCTTTCGCTTGTCGCCGCGCTTTGTACAAAGGATCGGAAAAGGGAGGGCGAGTGGCACGATGGCTAGGTCAATTCTGCACATTGGCGCACACCGAACGGGCACAACTTCGCTCCAGAGGTTTCTGCACGAGAACGCCGGCACCCTGAACTCAAATGAGATCGAATTTCTGTGCCCGCCCGAAAGCCGAACAAACTCCATTCCACAGGCCGTCGCCCTGACGTTGGAACGGCGATCCCCCTCGCCCACAGGGAAACTCGTCATCAGCGAAGAAAACCTGTTGGGCACGATGGAACACAACATTCAGACAGGCACGCTCTATCCAAATGCAAAAAGTAATCTGGAAAGGTTAAGCACGATCTTCCAACCGGATGTTGTCATGTTGTCCATCAGGGAACTGGGTGACTTTTGGACCTCGGCCATCCTGTTTTCACTTTCAAGAAGCGACATGCCGTTCCCGAGTAAAACGAAACTTGGCGCCCTTTGTCAGGCGTCGCGAACATGGACGGATGTTATTGACGATATCGCGCCGGTTTTTCCAAAGGCCAAACTTGTCGTGAGAGAATTCGACCACCTGAAGGATAATCCCAAAAGGTTTCTGAAAATCGCATCCGGTTGGCCGGATTGGAATGAAACCAAGCTGAACCGACGCCCCCAGAATATGCGCCCTGCTGAAGATGAAATCGTGTCGGTCTTATTGGAAAGACGCGATTTTGACGCTTTATCGCGGTTGGGCGATACATGGGACACCCAGATTTTCTCCGCTGAGCAAAGAGATATGATGTATGCCAGCTATCAATCCGACCTGGAAAAATTATGGGCAAAACTCGGATCGGCACTTCTGGAAACCCGGGAGAACCCCATCCGTCAGCGTTCCGTTGAAGCAACATGGTCATCCTCGCACGCCCCTAAAACCGCAGATCAAACGGTTTTCTTGCATATAGGGAAAACCGGGGGAACCTTCTTGAAATCGCTCGCCGCGGCAGCATCGGATGCGCCTGAAAATCTAACACTGGGCAGTCACGGCGATACTTTGATCAGCACCATAAAAAAGTTCGGAAGAAAGAGAAAACTGGTGTTTTTCTTCCGTGATCCGCAAGACCGGTTCATATCTGGATTTAATGCCCGCCTTCGTCAGGGGCGCCCGACTTACGATGTGACTTGGACCACGGCAGAAGCCGTCGCGTTTTCTTTTTTCAAAACACCGGTTGCGCTTGCCGAAGCCCTCTATGCGAGCGACGAGCACCTGAAGTCCGCTGCCAGATTTGCCATGTCATCCATATTTCATCTCAAACACAATTATTCCCACTTTCTTCACTCTCCAGACGCCCTTCGATATGAACTGGAGGCGAACAACATCCTGATGTGTTGCGAGACCGAAAAGATAGACGCAAATCTCGACAAGATCATGAGCGCTTTGGGCCTCTCTTCCGCTTCCGGATCATTGGCAGACAGGAACCACGCCCCCAATCCAACCTGCAGCTTCAGTGAGCGCGCCAGTGAAAGTCTGAGGCGGTTCTGGGCCAACGAATTCGAAATTTTCGCCGCCTGCAAACTGGCTGCTCAACAAATGGGGCAGTCTTGATGCCACCGGACCGTCGTGAGCTGCACGTGCACCTCGGCATTGACAGCGTTGTCGAGGACCTTTTCGAAAACCTTTTCACACAGAATATACTGAACGCGCAAAACACTGATGTAAGATATGTCACAGCACAGATTTATCGCCGGGAACTGCGCGACGCAGTAGACAATGCCTCCATCCCGGTCACCCAATTTCCTAGACAGATGGCCGGCCACAATCTGTTGCTTTCAAGACCACGGATGATCTTTCCCGGTATTCCTTTGAATTGCATCGGCAAAGGTTTGCAACTGGCCTACAAGCTCAAACAACTTCAACACATCTTTGTTGAGCACAAAGTGTGTTTCCACCTGTTCCTGACAGATCACCTTTCTTACTTGTTTCACCATCAAAAATACGTTGCCTCAAATTCCGAACGCGCAATGTCCGCGACGTGGCGCCCACTGATAGATGTGGTCTTGTCGGGAGTCTTTGACGGCAATGAACTATACGTTTGGAATTCAGAGGAACTTACCCACTTCCTTCCTGACTTTTTACAAGACGTCCTCAATGTTTCGGAGAACGATTGTCTGAAGGTCCTGAACTCCCCGCCGGGTTTGCAATCCAATACCCCACCAGCAGAAGCGCTGGCAAAGTTCAGAGAACGGTTTGGCTTGGATCAAGATCACTTCGACTACGTCTATGAAGAGGAACTCAGGGAACTGGAAATTCTCTAATGTCTCCCGAAACGCGGCTTCTAAATCCAGCGTGCTCCAAACTTTGGTTTGGTCCCCTCGAAACCGCTGGCCTCTGTGCTGGACGTGCGAGTGCCAGTGGCCATAAGATTAGGCCGCTGTGACAGCAGTGTTGTACCTGCAATCTCGCTCGAACTGATTGGTAGATGGAACAGCTGAGACAGAAGACGAAACACCAAGGTGTTGACATTACGAGAACCAAGTGCGCGGCCATAGCGACGTCCCATCCTAATGTTTGTATATCGGCGGATTGGCAATCTGGGGGTAGGGTAAGATTTGATTACACCGTCCTTAACGACGCGAGTTTTAAAGGGGCTGATAATGTGCTCAATGCAGATTTTGAAGGAGCGTTTGTATCTACCGATGATGAACAGACAACGGTTCCCGCGTTGCTTGACCGCTTACTCGACCGAAACATCGAGCTCAAGAAATCGTTTCAGGACAAGTGGATGCAGAAGATGATTGTTCCCTCTGATCATCCCTACCTACACGTTACGGCAACCGACCCACCTGTTTATCGCGTGTTGAGCAAACGAGAAGGAACCGGATTAATGCTCAGCCATCTCGATGAAAAATCATTACATTCTGCGGCACAGAAGTAGCGAACCATAAACTATTGTAGTGGCTATAGAGGCGTTGTCAAAAATCTCCCCTGCAAAGTGCCTCGAGAGTGGGAAACCGACATCAATTATCCCGCAGCACCCGCACTTTGGGCCCGTTGTTGATGTCGGTAACGCGGACAATGTGAATTCACTGCGGTCGGGCCAACGTCGGCTTTTGGCCTGTTGGCTACAGTTCCAACATCAGAGGGCAGTGATCCGAGACCTCGGGGTTGTAGATTACATCGAAACTCGTCACCTCCTGCTCTCGATTGATGAGCATATAGTCGGCGTACCGCCCCGTTTTTTTGTAGTGGGAGTTTCGAGTGCCGTTGAAGCCTCGCCCGGTCACCAGCTCAGACATGCCAACTTGGGAAAGGATCGAGAGCGTTTGACTATCCGGCTCAACATTGAAGTCACCACAGATCACCTTCAGGTCATCCGGTTCGGACACCTGACGTGACAGATTCAGCAACTTTTGTGCCTGAGCCAAACGCTCTGGCGTGTCCATCTTGCCATTCAGATCCCGCAGTCCATGCATGTGGGTCACGCTCACGGGTCGGTTCGCGCTATAGTCAAAAACACGAAAGCCGTGAGCGCTGCGCGACCTTGGATGTTCTCCGTATCCGACCGGCGAGAAATCTTTGTGCACAAAAGCCTGGACCTGTCCGACAATGGGCAAAGAACGATGCACGAAAGTCGCGAGGCCCCATTGTGACGGGACGGATCGTGCCTCGTCCCATAAAACACCCTGCGCTGCCGGGCAAAAAACTGCTACGTGTTCTGGTAATGCACGCCGCACATCCCGAAAGAAGTTCGCCCTTTGCGGAAGTATGTGATTGCCGTCGCGATAGGTCAGCCAATCTTTCTCGGTCTCGGGGCTATTCACGACCTCCTGAAGGCACAGAATTTCGGGGGCCGTAATCTCAAGGTAAGGCAGAAGCTCTTCGTGCAGTTTGCCGCCCCAACCGTTCAAACACATGATCTTCATTACTCGCCCTCCTTTACGAAGCAGACTTACGCTACGACGAAGAAAAGAAGCAATTTGGACTCACAGCGGGCCTTGGTCAATTACGCCTGCTGCAAAAAAATCTAATTTGACCGGGCCAAACGCTTCTTAAGGTGAATGCGACGTTCTGCATCAAGTTTGGCCTGAGCGACTTTCGCAGTCAGGCCATTTCTGGAGGTGAGGCTTTGTCAGGTATTGTCCAATTGTCTGGCCGAACGGAGCAGTGCTTTGTCAATCTAAGCCGGAATGTAAAGTATCCGCCAATCAAGCTGAAACTCGACGCCCGAACCCAAGCAACTCAGAAGGCTAAAATTCCATCGAATGATAGTGGAAATAAAGGTGGATTGAAACTCAATCGAAATCCAATAAATTATTGATAAGTAATAGTGATATTGGAAAATCTGGTGCGGATGAGAAGACTCGAACTTCCACGGGTGTTACCCCACAGCGACCTCAACGCTGCGCGTCTACCATTCCGCCACATCCGCACGCTTTAGAAGGTGAGCAGTCTTTAGCCTGACAATGCCGCCTTGTGAAGAGCCATTCGCACGAAAACGCCCCGACGAAACATATTCATCGGGGCGACAAGAAATATTCAACAGCAACAAAGGTGCTTTAGGCCTATTCCGTAACGGAAAAGACCGGCATGACGCCCGCTTGCGCAGGTGGCTTGCCCGCCAATTGCAGCGAGGCTTTGCGCAAGATATCCGTCCGCTCAGGCTGACCCGGAACAAAAACAGCGTCGGCACCCGCATCCGTCGCTGCAAGTGCTGCTTCGTACCACGGTCCAGCTGCATTGACGTTTTTCTGTGTGCCAAAGCCAAGCGCCAGGTGATGGCCCATCAACTCGCCATAGACTGTCTCGCCCAGTGAATAGAGGATCAACGCCGATCCCAAAGCAACGGTCATATTGTCGGTGCGATAACCAACACCCATGCATATCTTGGCGGTACCCGCCAATTGCTGAGCCGACGTTCCTGACGTCAAGACAAAACCGGAAACCTCCTGGGAGACAACATCACGCGGTTTAAGCGCCAGACCTTCCACGTAGGGCTGGACAACCGGACCAAACCCTTCGCATTGCGTCGCAATTTGCTGCGGGGTCAGCCCGCCAACTTTGCTTATCAGTTCCTCACTATTTGCAATAGCGTAGGTGCGCGCAAGGCAGAACTGTTCATTCAATGCTGCTGTCGGGTCAGTCATGGAAGCCGCAGTTGTATACCCATTGGTACTGGTCAGTAGCGATACGGTATTACAATGCGACGCCAGGGACGCTTCGGGGGCACCTCCCTCAAAGAAGTTCGGAAGCGCCGTGCCCTGAGGTTCCTGAACGGCGGCTGTCACCGTTGGGGCCGCAACAACAGCCTGGGGTTGAGGTGCCACGACCTGAGGCTGGGGTGCTGCCACGACAACGGGTGCCTGAGGCGCCTGTTGGCCCGCCAATTCCGCGCGATAAGTTTTCAACAGACCGCGCGGGCCTTCTGGATTAGCCGCAATAAGCTGCGTGGTCTGATACCCACCAGCCTGTGCACGGTTATAAGAGGTGATCAGCAAATCCTGCTCGAACGCGCTGAGTTGCCCGGTTGCCGGGTACCCCATGTAGGCCTGATAGGAAGCGACGGCATTGCGTGACTGACGTCCCAGTTGGCCATCCACACGCCCCGCGTTGAACCCGAAGTAGTTCAGCGAAGACTGAATTTGACGACCCTCATGGGTCGACGGAATGCCCGACCTGTAAGTGCGCGTCTGCTTTCTTTTCTGGTTATTCTTGGTCACCGCATGACCCACGACACCGCCAATCAAAGCACCCGCGATGAAGTCACCTGCATCGGCGCCAACCCGCGCGGCAGGCATCATTGCCACGGATGCAGCCAATGCTGCGACGGTCAATCGTTTGGTAAACATGAAAAAATCTCCAATGAAATCAACATATGCGATGACGCTATCACAGGTTCCGATTCGACCGAAGCCCGAGTGCGCAAGCAATTGCCGGTTTTTCCCTTGTTTTTTAGCTGTGCAGGCCTGATTTTTGAAGCAGGAAATCGCACTGGAACCATCAATGTCGCAACCAACTGCTCAGAATGACACCATTCAGGTCGACATTGTGTCAGATGTCATGTGCCCGTGGTGCATTGTCGGATTCAGACAGCTCGAAAACGCGCTTGCAGCAATGGAACAGACTGCACGGGTTCGCTGGCATCCCTTTGAACTGAACCCCGATATGCCCGCTGGCGGTCAAAAACTATCTGACCATATGGCGGAGAAATACGGTGCAACGCCGCAACAAAGCCTTGAAAACAGAAACAGACTAAAGGATCTGGGCGCCGAACTTGGCATCCCATTCAACTTCACCGACGAAAGCCGCATCTTGAATACGTTTCTGGCGCATCAGTTGCTGGATTGGGCCGAAACTCATGGAATGCAGCATCCTTTGAAGATGGCATTGTTTTGCGCGTATTTCACCGACGGTCGGGATGTTTCGGACCCCGATACCCTCGCTCAGATTGCCCATTCAACCGGGTTGGATGCGGAAGCGGCAAAAGCAGTTCTGCAATCTGGCGAAAATGCAGAGGCCGTCCGTGCCAAACAGCATTTCTGGACATCGCGCGGCATATCTGGTGTCCCCTCCATGATCTTTGGGGGAAAATATCTGTTGACGGGTGCGCAGGGAGAAAACGCCTACAAAGACATATTGCGCAAAATGCTCAAAGACGCGAAAGCGGCCTGAGGATGTCAGGAGAGTTTGGAAGGGAAAGCCTGCAAAGTGATTGAATGGATCGTCTCAGAAGGGTTGACCGACTACCGGCAGGCTGAGGACTGGATGGAAACACGCGCCAACGCCATAGCCGCGGGTCGAGCATCAGAATGCATCTGGCTGGTAGAACACCCCCCTCTCTACACTGCCGGGACGAGCGCTAAAGAAAGAGATCTGGTCGATCCGGGCCGCTTCCCTGTCCACCGCACGCGCCGCGGCGGCCAGTATACCTATCACGGCCCGGGGCAGCGCGTGGTCTACGTTTTGTTGAACGTGGGGGAGCGGGGACGAGACGTGCGCCGGTTTGTGCAACAACTGGAAGCCTGGGTAATCGCCACGCTGGATCAGTTCAATGTCCGAGGGGAAATTCGTGAGGGCCGCGTCGGTGTGTGGGTGGAACGGCGCAATAAGCCTGCAATGCCGGACGGGCGCGCCGCAGAGGACAAGATCGCCGCCATAGGAATTCGACTGCGGAAATGGACCAGCTTTCATGGGCTTTCCATCAACGTCGAACCCGATCTGACGCATTTTGAGGGTATCGTTCCGTGTGGAATCAGTGACCACGGCGTGACAAGTCTGGTCGATTTAGGCCTGCCTGTCGGGTTCGCGGAAATCGACGTTGCCCTGCACCGGAGCTTCTCGGATGTATTTGGAGAAGCGCCAGCGCGCAGTGCTATTTCAGCAAAACATCAATTGGATGATATAACATCCTGATATTCCTGCACGAAGTTCTGAAAGTCTTCGGAACTTGCGGGCTTGCAAATGAAACGGTGCACATTTGGATCATTGACCGCCCGCTCATGATCCGTGCGCAGCGCTGAGGTCGACAACATGATGATTACGGTCTTTGCAGACCGGATGTGATCCGGCAATTGTGCGTATTGCTCCAGGAATTCGAACCCGCCCATCCGTGGCATGTTGATGTCCAGCAGGATAAGCTCGGGCAAGTCATCCCCCTTTGCAGCGACGTCATCCAGATACTCCAGCGCCGCGACACCATCTGTCGCCACGTCAATCTGCTCGACGAGGCCAGTACGTTTGATCATCCTGCCGTGCATCAGGTTGGTCACCTTGTCATCATCGACCAGGAGGACCCGTTTGAGTTTTTGCGTTTTTGTATTCATGCCGTTGCTGGTCTGTCTTTCAAGCAAATGGAAAAACAGCTTCCCTTTCCGAGCTCACTGGTGACGTTGATCTTGCCGCCAACGCGATCGAGCGTTCGGCGGATCGCGTATAATGAAACGCCCGATCCTTCGGGTTCGGTATGGGCGCGTTTGAACAACCCGAAGACCTTCGGCTCATCCTTTGGTAAGTCCAACCCGCTGCCATTGTCGACAACGGATATTTCTACGTGCCCCGGTTTCTTCCGAGATTTGATATTGATGCGTGGCCGCCTGCCAGGTTGCTGATACTTGATCGCGTTGCCAATCACCGACTGTAGCAGATGTTCCATTTCGCGGCGCAAGAACCACGCCGAATGCGCCTGAAAATCCGTAGACACGATCGCGCGTGCCTTGCTGGTCTGAAAATGCAGATTTACAAGAGCCGTCTCGGTAGCAGCATCGATATCGACATCCGTGAATTGCTCCAATGCGCCGGAATGGGCCTGTGCCACGCAAATCAGGGCGTCCAGCTTATCGCTGGCCTGATGGCAGACATCTTTCATCCATGCCAGAGTTTCCACATGTTCTGGCGGCAAGAGGTTTTCAGCGTCGCTGAGCATATGGGTCAGACTGCTGAGGTTATTGATGGGTCCCTTAAGGTCATGCGTCGCCACATAGGTCAGGTCTTTGAGGTCCTGATTGACTTCGTTCAGTTCAGCAGATCGCTGCGCCATGCAGGTGCCCAGCTCGGAATTCAACATCTCCAGATCTGCTGTCCGCGCTTTGACCCGTGCTTCGAGTTGCTGGTTGATCTCCAGCAAGGCAAACTCCGCCTGCTTTTGAGCGGTGACATCCAGCGCGATGCCCACATGGCGCACCATTGATCCGTCACTTGCAGTTTCAAATACCGAATCCACACTGCGCAACCAGCGCTCACTTCCGTCGCTGGCCATCACTCGATACTCGAAATTCGCAACAGCGCCGGGGGCAAGCTTGGCCAGGTCGGACAGATGCGCGTAGAGCTTTCCCAGATCTTCGGGATGGACCAGAACGGTGAAGAGGTTGTCTCCCATTTGAATTACTTCTTCAGGCGAGTACCCCAGAATCTCTCCAATAGAGCGGTTGGAATACTCGTTCGACATCGTTTCATGATTAAAAATGTAGATGACGCCCGGCATCAGGTCAGACATCTTGTTCCAAAACTCAATGCAACTTGAATCCACCAAAGGCGTATTATTATCAACAAGTTGATGCGAAGCCGTATGCATTTCGTCTTGTCTCCTCGCTGACGCGGTACTGGTCAGAGCCTTCCACCAGATCAGAGGATCGCGCAGGAAGTTTAATCAGCCGTAAACAACCGGAGACTCCAACGGCAACCACGTCGCTGACCTCTGCGACAATCCCGCCGACCGAAGGGGGCAAAAAATAACTTGTGCTGCGTCAATTACGATCATTGCCCCTTACGCCAACTCCCTCTAAAACCAACGAGACTCTGGTGCGGGGTCCGTGAACGGCTTTGCACTCACACTCTAAATCTATTCAGGAGGCAAGAGCATGGCAGACGCAGCCATCCACGGCCACGACCACCATGACGAACGCAGCTTCTTCCAACGCTGGTTCATGTCCACAAACCACAAAGACATCGGTATTCTCTACCTGATCGTGTCCGCCTTCGTTGGCTTCATCTCGGTGGCCTTCACCGTCTACATGCGGTTGGAACTGATGGACCCGGGTGTCCAGTACATGTGCATGGAAGGCGCGCGTTTCTTTGCCAGTGATGCGGCCTGTACCCCCAACGGTCATTTGTGGAACGTGCTGATCACCGGTCACGGCATCCTGATGATGTTCTTTGTTGTGATCCCGGCCCTTTTCGGCGGATTTGGCAATTATTTCATGCCCTTGCAAATCGGCGCGCCCGACATGGCGTTCCCCAGAATGAACAACCTCAGCTTCTGGCTCTATGTCGCGGGTACCACTCTCGCGGTCTGCTCTGTGCTCAGCCCCGGCGGCAATGATCAGGCAGGCTCCGGCGTCGGTTGGGTGCTCTACCCGCCGCTGTCCACGAACGAAGGCGGGTTCTCCATGGACCTCGCAATCTTCGCGGTTCACGTCTCCGGTGCCTCCTCGATCCTCGGTGCAATCAACATGATCACGACCTTCCTGAACATGCGTGCCCCGGGCATGACGCTCTTCAAGGTGCCGCTGTTCAGCTGGTCGATCTTTGTGACAAGCTGGCTGATTCTACTGTCCCTGCCTGTTCTGGCGGGCGCCATCACCATGCTGCTCATGGATCGCAACTTCGGCTTCACTTTCTTCGACCCTGCCGGCGGTGGTGATCCGGTGCTCTACCAGCACATTCTGTGGTTCTTCGGACACCCGGAGGTTTATATCATCATCCTACCCGGCTTTGGCATCATCTCCCATGTGATTGCGACCTTCGCGCGCAAACCGATCTTTGGCTACCTGCCGATGGTCTGGGCGATCATCGCCATCGGCGCGCTGGGTTTTGTCGTCTGGGCGCACCACATGTACACCGTCGGCATGTCCCTCAACCAGCAGGCCTACTTCATGCTGGCCACCATGGTCATCGCGGTGCCCACGGGCGTGAAGGTCTTTAGCTGGATCGCCACCATGTGGGGCGGATCGGTGGAATTCAAAACGCCGATGCTCTGGGCGCAGGGGTTCCTGTTTCTCTTCACCGTAGGTGGTGTGACGGGCATCGTGCTCAGCCAAGCCGCTGTGGACCGCTACTACCACGACACCTATTACGTTGTGGCGCACTTCCACTATGTGATGTCGCTGGGCGCTGTTTTCGCCATCTTCGCAGGTATCTATTTCTACCTGCCCAAGATGTCAGGCCGGATGTACCCCGAATGGGCCGGCAAACTGCACTTCTGGACCATGTTCATCGGCGCAAACCTGACCTTCTTCCCGCAGCACTTCCTGGGCCGTCAGGGTATGCCACGTCGCTACATCGACTACCCGGAAGCTTTCGCCTACTGGAATGCCTGGTCATCCTGGGGCGCGTTCCTCAGCTTTGCATCGTTCCTCTTCTTTTTCGGTGTCATCGCCTGGACGCTGCGCTCTGGCAAGAAAGTGACCGAGAACAACCCCTGGAACGAATATGCGGACACGCTGGAATGGACGCTGCCCAGCCCGCCACCAGAGCACACGTTCGAAATCCTGCCAAAGCAGGAAGAGTGGGACAACAAGCACGCCCACTAAAGATCGCCAGAAATATAGAAAGGCCTCGGAGATTTCCGGGGCCTTTTTGTTTGAGTAGCGTGGATGAATATCGTCTGGTTGTGGCGAGTGATCCCAACCCAAACGTTCCTGACGGATTGTTTTCGGCTTCAGCTATTGCGGGTTTGTGACCACAGGACGGCTAGAAAAACGATGGCGCCACCGATGACCACCCGCAGCGTTGGGATCTCAACCAGAATGAACCACGCGAGGACCGGCGCCAGAGGCACCTCAAGGGCGGATAGCAGAGCCGTTTCCGCAGATGGCAGGCGGCGTGCGCCTTCTGAAAGGGTGACCGAGGCCACGGCAAAGACCAGACCAAAAAGGATCAGATGGGGCAGTTCCGCGGTTGGTACTTCAAACGGCTGACCAAAGACGATTGCTGCTGGCAGCAGGATCACGGAAGACAGGGCGGCGGGCAATGCAGCGGTTGTCTCCGGGTGAACGCGATACACCACCATGGTTCCGGCCATCATCAACGTCATGAAAAGCGCCAACCCATCGCCAAGCAACCGCGCGTTGCCCAATGAGCCCGAGACAATCACGAGGACGCCGAAGAAGGCGCACAGACTGGCCGTGACGACCTGTCGTGTAGGGGCTTCGCGAATGACCAACCACGAAAGCCCGGCGGCAAAAAAGGGGGCCGCCGCATAGATCAACGCCACGTTTGCCACGCTGCTGAGCTTGAAGGCGGGTATAAATGCCGCAGTACCTGCCGCCATCAGGACCGTCACCAGCAGCGCCGGCCTTCCAAATGCGCCGAACTCACTGCCCAACCTTCCCCGTGCCCCGATGTAGAAAAGCGTGAAGACAGCCGCCGCAATGCCACGCCAAAATATGATGTCCCAGGCTTGCGTATCGACGGCATTGGTGAAAATTCCCGCAGAACTGAATACAAATGCCGATGCAACCACGAGAAACACCCCGGTTGTTCGTGTGGTAGCTGTCAGTCTGATCATCGGAGCGCTCCTCGGCATTTCTTCAGGAGCGCATTACTTGATCACTGCTGCCATCTATGTGTCAGTAATGATGTGGTAGACGCCGAAAAAATGCAGAGGCCATCTCTTGGGAAAAACATCCAGATTTTTTGAAGTCATTCAATTGCTGCGCCAGGCATCGCGCCCGCTGCGCGCCCAGGAACTGGCGGATCAGTTGGAGGTGTCCAAACGCACCATCTACCGCGATATCGCGACACTACAATCCATGCAGATTCCGATCGCCGGGGAGCCCGGTATTGGGTACGTGATGCGCAAGGGCTACGATTTGCCGCCGATAAATTTCGACGTTGATGAGGCAGACGCTGTGGCTGTTGGCCTCAGTCTGGTGGCCAGGACCGGAGATCTCGGGCTCTGGCGGGCAGCAAGGCGTGCCTCGCGGAAACTGGTTGAGGCCTCACCCGGAACGTCGCGGCTTGTCACCTCTTCATGGGGCGTGGGCGAAACGCCTGCTGTCGATATGGCCGCGCTCCGCGCCGCTATTCGCTCGGAGAACAAGATCGCGCTGCACTATAAGGACGTGCATGATCACTTGAGCCAACGCATCGTCTGGCCGCTGATCCTGATCTATTATGTTGATACCGCCATGCTGGTCGCCTGGTGCGAATTGCGCAGAGACCTTCGCCATTTCAGGCTGGATCGGGTGGAGATCTGCAAGTTTCTTGATGCTGATTTCATTGGCCAAAGCGAGGCACTTGTGGCGACTTGGGAAGCGACGCAAAAACACGACACTGTGTCCACGCAGGATCTCTGAGCGGGAATGGCGGCACCCGGGATCACCATGTTGTGGTTTCCCCCGGCGGGATGCCGCATTGCGCCGCTCATGACGGCTGGATACCATTGCGCAGAACAACGAAGCACGGACGCATGCCCTATCAATGGACCTCTGAACCCGGTGATTGCCCTCAGCGGCTTGAGCTCTGGCCGCATAATTCGCTTCCCCTGCGCGGAATGGCGGCGTTTGTTCTGACGACCTTCACTCTGATTCTCATTCCCGCCCTGCCGCTTTTGGGCTCCCCTATTCTCTGGGGCCTGCTGCCGTTTTTGCTGGGGGCCGTCTGGGCGGTTTATCATGCATTGCAACGCAACCGCCGTGCCCGTCAGATTACCGAGGTTCTGACGCTCGACAAGGAAGATGCGCACCTGGTGCGCAAAGAACCGTCCGGAGACATCAGAGAGTGGGATTGTAACCGCTATTGGACCACCATTACAAAATACGAATCCGATGGCCCCGTCCCGCAATATGTCACGCTGAAGGGTAAGGGGCGTGAGGTCGAAATTGGCGCCTTTCTCAGCGAGGAAGAACGCATTTCACTTTATGACGAGCTTCAGATCGCCTGGCGGAGATGATGCGTTTTCAAGGAAAGCAACGTGCCGCCAGACGCCGAGCACGTTCGGGTTCAAGGTGCCAGGAGCAGGTGATTTCCCAAGCGCAGGTTGCCTGTTGGACATCCTGCGCAATCGGACCTGTCGCGACCTGCACTGAATCGAATATTCGATTGTCGACACGCGTCTCATCCCAATCCAGCAGCACGGGCTGACCGGTTGGCAAATGCATCAAGTTGCTCGGGGACAGGTCTGCGTGGATCACGCCGACAGAGTCATTTTCGACTGCAGCCCAGGCGGACCTGCATCTGCGCACAAGCGCGTCTGGCATCAGGGAAAGATCGACATCGCCGCCCTTGTCGCGCTTGAGCAATTCCCGGGAAGACGCAAAGCCGGGCCGTTGCGCTATATTGGCCGCCTCGCTGTGAAACCGTGCGAGCATCGCGGCTATCTCAGGCATGTCCGATCGTGAAAATGGGCTTCCCTCGACAAATGGCTCACAGGTCCAGCCATGTTCCATCACCTGTCCACGCTCACTGAGCAGCAGTTCGGGAACGAAAAAACCAGCTTTGCGGGCCGCAGCCTGCGGGGCCGCCAACCACGATAACGCCTCAAGAGAGCGTCGCGTTGACTTGAAAACCACGGCTGGCGACCATCCCGGCTCAGTTCGCAACACCGTGTTTCTGTGGCCGCCCGCAAGGGCAATCACCGGCGCATGAATACCCCAAAGATTGGTATCAGGAAAAGGGGCGCCCGTGCTCATCGCGATGCCCCCATGTTTCGGCAAAACTGCCCGCCGTCAGCTCAACCGGTCTTTGACCTTGGGTCCGACACTGCCAAAATCCATCTGGCCCGTGTATTTGGATTTGAGCAAGGCCATCACTTTACCCATGTCCCGGATGCTTTCTGCACCCAATTCTGCGACAGCATCGGAAACGGCTTTCTCGGCTTCGTCGCTCGAAAGCTGTCGCGGCAGGAACTCCTCGATCACCTTGATCTCCGCGGTCTCGCGTTCGGCAAGATCGAGCCGCCCGCCCTCTTCATAGGCCCGCGCACTTTCCACCCGTTGCTTGGACATTTTGCCAAGAATGGCAAGAACCTCACCATCCCCGACACCGTCCTCCTGACCCTCAGCACGGGCTGCAATGTCCTTGTCCTTGATCGCGGCGTTGATCAAACGCAGTGTCGACAGCCGATCCGCTGCCTTATCCTTCATCGCCTGCTTGAGTGCGGCGGAGACCCTGGCGCGCAATTCCATTGCTATGTATCCTTATTTGAGACAACCAACCCGGAAGAAACCCGATCGGCAGATGTTCAGGCCTTGGACCTTATCCAATGCCACGCGGCTCCGCAACACGGCTCCGGTAACATCTGAACACGGGCCCAGGATATTACGCCTGAATCGGCCTTGACCCTTGGCCACACCGGGTCTAGGTATCGCCAGATTTCACTGCCGCCAGCTTGCCCGAAAGGATCGCCCATGCAGCCTCCTGCGTCCGACCGCCCAACCGCTTGTCTGGCGCTCGCTGATGGCACGATCTTCTATGGCATCGGTTTCGGGGCAACGGGTCAGACAGTGGCTGAACTGTGTTTCAATACCGCCATGACCGGTTATCAGGAAATCATGACCGACCCATCTTACGCGGGTCAGATCGTGACCTTCACATTTCCGCATGTTGGCAATGTGGGTGTGAACCCTGAGGATGATGAAACAGCCGATCCGGTCGCCGAAGGCATGATCGTCAAATGGATGCCGACCGATCCCTCGAACTGGCGGTCGGTCCAACATCTGGATGCCTGGCTTCGCGCCCGCGATCGCATCGCCCTTGGCGGTGTCGATACCCGGCGGCTGACCCGTGCGATCCGGCAATCCGGGGCCCCGCATGTGGCGCTTTCCCACAATCCTGAAGGTGTTTTTGACGTGGAAGCGCTTTTGGCATCCGCGCGGAAGTTCAGTGGCCTGGAAGGCCTTGATCTGGCAAAGGAAGTTACCTGTGCGCAGTCCTATCGCTGGAATGAAATGCGATGGGCTTGGCCTGATGGTTACGCGCCGCAGACTGCGCCGAAACATAAGGTTGTCGCAATTGACTATGGCGCAAAGCGCAACATCCTGCGGTGCCTTGCCAGCGCCGGATGCGATGTGACAGTTTTGCCTGCCACGGCGACCTACGACGATGTCATGGCCCATGATCCTGATGGGGTCTTTTTGTCAAATGGCCCAGGAGACCCGGCCGCGACTGGTGCTTATGCGGTGCCCATGATCCAGCAGGTTCTGAATGAGACGGAATTGCCGGTATTTGGTATTTGCCTTGGTCACCAGATGTTGGCGCTTGCCTTGGGGGCACAAACAATCAAGATGAACCATGGTCATCACGGGGCCAATCACCCGGTGAAAGATCATGACACCGGCAAGGTGGAAATCACCTCGATGAATCATGGTTTTGCCGTCGATGCCCAGACCCTGCCCGGAGGTGTGGTCGAGACCCATACATCGCTTTTCGACGGTTCAAACTGCGGCATTCGCATGGAGGGGCGACCTGTCTGGTCCGTGCAGCACCACCCGGAGGCCAGCCCCGGCCCACAGGACAGTTATTACCTGTTTGAACGCTTTGCCAGGGCGATGGCAGAACGGGTCGCCTGAATCGCGCAATGCGCCTTCGGGTTGAAAAGTGTTAATTTAACAAAACATTAACCCTGTTCTGACAGCTTGCCCTGCGTTGAGATCATGCAAGGCATTTCAAAATGAACACCCTGCGGCTGGTTGTGTCCGACCCGGTACCGGAACCGGATCTGTCAGCGCCTGCAATCAAATATGAACCGATTGGTCGCATGCTGGTGGAACGCGGCAAGATCGCGGATTCCGATCTTGACCACGCGCTCAAAATCCAAGGCCATATTGATGCGCCGCTGGGTGAAATCATGGTGTCCGAAGGACTGCTTGCCAAGCGCGATGTGCTTGGTGCACTGGCGGCGCAATGTCATGCGCGCGGGGCCGATCTGGACCTTGAACCGCCCGAGCCCAAGATGGCCGCCTGCCTGCCCGCCGAAGTCTGCCTGCGCCACGGGGTTGTGCCTTGGAAACGGGACGGGTTGCGAATTCTCGTCGCCACCAGCAGCCCCGCAGACTTCGCAGCACTCTGTCAAACCATGAAACGGCGCGGGTTGTCACTGTTCCCCGTGATCGTCGACGAACTGCAAATCCAATCGCACCTGAGCCGCCTTTATGGTGCCGAGCTGGCGCGCAAGGCCGAGGTCCGCGTTCCCGATGTCGAAAGCTGCCGCACCTGGGGGACACGCACGCAGCATCGCACCTTTTGGGCAAGCGCAATCTGTGGCTTCCTGATCCTCTCTCTCCTCTTCGCCCCGGCCTGGACTATTACGCTCGGAGTACTTTGGGCCGTGCTCACGCTCGCCATGACGACTGTTATGAAAGGCGCGGCCTTTGTCGCGCAGCTGACGCAAGAGCCCTCGCGACCCAGGGTCAACTATGATCTGAGCGCCGCCAAGTTCCGCCTGCCGCGCGTCTCGATCCTTGTGCCATTGCTCAAGGAAAAGGAAATTGCAGAGCAGCTGATCGCGCGGCTGAGCAAGCTGACCTACCCCAAATCCCTGTTGAACGTGGTCCTGGTACTGGAAGAGAATGACGCTGTGACGCGCCGGACCATCACAGATACCGACCTGCCCGACTGGATGAGCGCCATCGAGGTGCCCAGCGCAGGCGAGTTGACAACAAAACCACGCGCACTGAATTACGCGCTCGATTTCTGCCGCGGCAGCATTGTCGGCGTTTGGGACGCAGAGGATTGGCCCGAAGCCGACCAGATCGAGCGGGTTGTAAGCCGCTTCAATGAGGCGCCCGAAAATGTCGTTTGCCTGCAAGGCGTTCTGGACTACTACAACTCGCGTACGAATTGGCTATCGCGTTGCTTTACCATCGAATATGCCACCTGGTGGCGTATGATCTTGCCGGGGATTGCCAAGCTTGGACTGATCCTACCCTTGGGCGGTACAACGCTGTTCTTTCGGCGCGACGCGCTTGAAAAACTTGGCGGATGGGATGCGCATAACGTGACAGAAGACGCCGATCTCGGCGTCAGACTGGCCCGGCACGGATATATCACGGAATTGTTGCCCACGGTCACCCATGAAGAAGCGACAAGCCGCGCCTGGCCCTGGGTGCGTCAGCGTTCTCGCTGGTTGAAGGGGTTCCTGATCACCTATTTTGTCCACATGCGCGACCCGGCCCAATTGCTTCGAGATGTCGGATTGAAGCGTTTTCTGGGCCTGCAAACCATTTTTCTCGCCACATTTTCACAATTCGCCGCCGCGCCGCTCCTGTGGTCGTTCTGGCTGACAATTGCCGGTTTTACGCATCCGGTTGAAGTCACATTGGGGGCGCAGGTTGTCTGGGTGCTGGCCGGGTTTTTCATCTTTTCCGAAATTCTCAGCCTGACCATGGGCATGGCCGCGGTATCCGGCCGCGCCCACAGGCACCTTCTGGCCTATGTGCCCACGATGATGTTTTATTTCACGCTTGGTGCTCTGGCCAGCTACAAAGCTCTTTGGGAAATCGTGAAATCGCCATTCTTTTGGGACAAGACCCAGCATGGCGTCTCTCGCCAGACCGACCCTCGATAAATTTTCTCAGCCGCGCAGAACCGATTGCGGTTCGGTCCGGCGACAGCGCTGCGCGTCAGGCCTCATCCTGCCTTCGTGCCGCATCCTGTTTGAGCCGGGTCATGAAAGCGACCGAGATATGATCCCGCAGAGCCTCGGCAGCCGCGTCAGCGTCTTTCGCTTCGATCGCGCGAATGATCGCGTCATGTTCGGTCTGCGCGATCTCTCCGCGCCCTTGCGCTGCCAGAGATGTGGTCGCCATCAACGCCATCGTCCGATGCACCAGATCAAGTTGTTGCACAAGATATCGGTTATGCGACGCGAGATGAATCTGGGTGTGGAACCGCCGGTTCGCACGCGCCAAAGCTACCGGATTGTCGACAAGTGCGTTGTCGGCCTCAACCATTTCCCGCAGAATACGAACTTCCTCTTCGGTTGCGTGTTGAGCGGCCAATCGCGCGGCCAATCCTTCGAGCTCGCGGCGCACCACATAAAGCTCCGCCATCTGGTTATGATCGAGCGATGCGACAATCAGGCTGCGCCCGTCACGGGCCAACAAGGACTGCGTCTCCAACCGTTGCAATGCTTCGCGGATCGGGGTGCGTGAAACGCCGAACCGCTCTGCCAGCTCGCTTTCGACGAGGCGATCGCCAGGCCGATAAACGCCCTGATCGATGGCTTCCAGGATCAACGAATAGGCATCGGTCTGCTGTGTCTTCTGCAAGCCCATTGGGATCACTCTCCTGAGAACATTCGTCACTCTAACGAGGCTACGACCACCGGCGCAACCCCGGGGGCTTGTATGGCAACGCGTTGGCTCTTAGGAACAAACCATGCCAAAGCACGCCTTTTCAAACGTGAGCACATGGGTCTTTGACCTCGATCATACGCTCTATCCGCCTTCCGCACGTCTCTTCGATCTGATCGAAGTGCGCATGACCGCCTACGTCATGGATGCGCTTGGTGTCGCGCGCCCGGAAGCCGACAGATTGCGCAAACACTATTGGGCCGAGCACGGCACGACACTGGCCGGGTTGATGCGTGAGCACGATGTGGACCCCGGCCCCTACCTGACGGATGTGCACGACATTCCCATGGATAGCCTTGAGGCCGATCCGGAACTCGCAGCAAAAATCGGCGCTCTGCCGGGTCGGCGCATTGTCTATACCAATGGTTGCGCCCCTTATGCAGAACGTGTTCTGGCCGCACGCGGCCTCGATGGTGCATTTGATGCCATCTACGGCGTCGAGCACGCAGACTATCTGCCAAAACCCGATCACGCAGCCTTTGAAACGGTCTTCCGCAAGGATGGTCTGAACGCCCGCACGGCGGCGATGTTCGAAGATGACGCTCGAAATCTCAAGGTGCCGCACCAAATGGGAATGCGCACCGTGCATGTCGCAGAAACCCGGGGCCAGGGGGAACATATCCACTTTCATACCGATGATCTGAACGGATTTCTCGGTCGACTGCTCTGACCCTGCGACAATCAGGCCAATGGGCCGTTCGCTTTCAGCCCCTATCTAAAAGGGATCAGAGGAAAAAGGGGAGACCCCATGGCCGCCGCATCAGCAATACCCACCTTGCCTTTCTGGCAACGGTTCATTTTCCGCATACCTGTCATTGGTTGGGTGGCCCGAGACGTGATGTTTGGGGACAAGAACAATTTCTGGTTTGCGTTGATCGGATTTCTCAGCCTCTGGATGTGCTCGGCACTGACCTTCGGATTGCCGGGGCTCTATCTGCCAGCGCTGGCACTGGTGCCTGTCATATTTGTGCTTCTTCTCCTGATTACAAAAGGCTAGTGATCTAAAGGATTTGCGCGGCTGTATTTGCACCGCCCTGCGCCAACAGGAGGCCCAATGCCCACAGCGCATTGTGATATCTTAATTTCGGGTGGCGGCATTGCCGGCTTGACAGCCGCGGCGGCCTTCGGCAGCGCAGGTTTCGAAGTGATCTGCGTCGACCCAAGCCCGCCAATCACCAACCGGGATGCTGACGGGGCCGACATGCGGACGACGGCGATGCTGCAACCCGCGCGCCGTGTGCTGCAAGCCGCGGGCCTTTGGGAGCGTCTCGAACCGCACGCCTCGCCCCTTCAGGTGATGCGTATCGTGGATGCGGGAGGCGAAAAACCTGAACCGCGGCTCACCAAAGATTTCAATGCCGCTGATGTCTCTGAGTTGCCGTTCGGGTGGAATTTCCCGAACTGGCTCTTGCGGCGCGAGATGGTCGATCGTCTCGGGGAGCTGCAAAACGTGACCTTCCTTCCCGGCATCCGAACCACAAGCCTGTTCACCCGCGAAGGCGAGGCCCGCGTCGGCCTGAGCGATGGGCGCAAGATACGTACCAGATTGGTCATCGCGGCGGACGGGCGGGGCTCGCCGATGCGACACGCCGCCGGCATCGAGGTGCAAACCAAACGTTATGGACAAAAAGCACTGGCTTTCGCTGTGACCCACCCCGTGCCGCACGAGAGTGTCTCCACCGAGATACATCGCACAGGCGGTCCCTTTACGCTGGTGCCGCTGCCCGATCGCGAAGGGGCACCCTGCTCCGCTGTCGTCTGGATGGACGATGGCACCTTGTCCCAGACACGGTATGATATGGACGTGACCGCCTTTGAAGCGGCCATGACGGAACGCAGTGCAAATCTGTTTGGTCAGCTGAGACTTGCCTCAAACCGGTCAATCTGGCCGATCATCAGTCAAAAGGCCCAGCGTCTGACATCAGAACGGCTGGCCCTTGTCGCGGAGGCCGCTCACGTGGTGCCCCCGATCGGTGCTCAGGGGCTGAACATGAGCCTTGCCGATACATCGACGCTTCTGGCGCTGGCGCAAGAGCGGCCAGACGGGCTGGGTGATCAACCCATGCTCGATGCCTATCACAAAGCCCGCTACGGTGATATTTCCTTGCGGGTTCAGGGCATTGACGCGCTCAACCGCGCCAGCCAGGCCAAAAGCCCGATGCTGCGCGATATGAGGGCGGCGGGGCTGAACGCGCTTTACGCGCTGCCCGCCGTCCGCAAGACACTGATGCAGATGGGGTTGGGTGTGAGGTAACGCCCGGGGCGCGCTACAGGACCTGATCAATCACCCGTTGCAACCGCCCCAGGGTGCCATCCACGTCATAAAGCTTGTCGAGACCGAAAAGCCCCAGCCGGAAGGTCCGGAAATCCGCAGGTTCATCGCATTGCAACGGGACACCTGCGGCGATCTGCATCCCTTCGGCGGCAAATTTCTTGCCGTTCTGGATATCCGGGTCCGCCGTGTAGCTGACCACAACACCGGGTGCACCGAAACCATCTGCCGCAACCGACATCACCCCTTTTGACGCCAGCATTGCCCGAACGGAATCACCTAGTTTCCATTGCGCTTCCTTGAGGCGCTCGAACCCGTAGTCGCGCGTTTCTATCATCGTGTCACGAAACGCCCGCAACGCATCCGTGGGCATGGTCGCATGATAGGCGTGCCCCCCGTTTTCATAGGCTTTCATGATGCTGTACCACTTGCCCAGATCAATGGCGAAACTGTCCGATTGGGTTTCGGCAAGGCGTGCCTCGGCCCGCTCGGACATCATCACCAGACCCGCCGAGGGAGATGCCGACCAGCCTTTTTGCGGCGCGGAAATCAGCACATCGACCCCCAATGCGCGCATATCGACCCAAACACACCCCGACGCGATGCAGTCCAGCACCATCAGCGCCCCCACATCATGCGCGGCCTTTGCCATTGCGGCGATATACGCATCGGGCAGAATAACGCCCGCGCTTGTCTCTACGTGCGGGGCGAAGACCACATCCGGTTTCTGCTCGGCGATGGTGGCGACCACCTCGTCAATGGGTGCCGGTGCGAAGGGCGACGGGGATGCATTTGCTGCCTGCCGCGCCTTGAGCACCGTGGTGTTACCAGTCAGCCCGCCTGTTTCGAAAATCTGACTCCACCGGTAGGAAAACCACCCGTTACGGACAACCAGAACCTCCGCACCGCGCGCAAACTGTCGTGCAACAGCTTCCATTCCGTAGGTACCACCGCCTGGAATGATCGCAACGGCATCAGCGGTATATACATCCTTCAACATGGCAGAGAGATCATTCATCACCTGCTGGAAGGCGGCGCTCATCGAATTCAGAGATCGGTCGGTAAAAACGACCGAGAATTCTTCCAAACCTGTTGGGTCAACGGTGTCGAGCAGTGCTGGCATGATCATTTCTCCCTGAGCTTTCGCCAGACGTAGCCTGTCATGGCCGCCTTGGCAAAGCCTACTTGGGTATACAAAACGCGCAAAATTCGGCTCAATGAGCCTATCGGAAACCCACGACGCCGACCTTACCCAATGGGACCGGGGCGTCGCTCCTCGCTCAACAGGACATTGGCCTCCACTTCACCGACGCCCGGCAATGTCATGATCCGCCGACGCAATACGCGCTCGAAATCCGGCAGATCCCGCGCGACCACGCGCAATCGGTAGTCATAAAGCCCCAATACGTGCTCGACCCGTTGGACCTCCGGGATCGCACTGACGGCGCGTTCGAAATCCTCAAGGCTGACGCGCCCCTTGGTGGCGAGTTTCACGCCCAGAAAAACCGTCACGCCGAAACCCAAGGCTTCTGCGTTCAATCGCAGCTTGCGCCCTTTGAGAATGCCTGCGCTCTCCAGCTTTCGGATGCGCCGCCAGGTCGCAGGTTGTGACAAACCAAGGCCGCGCCCCAAGGCGCCCGCACTTTGGGCGGCATCCCGCGCCAGCGCACGTAACAAGGCCCGGTCCAGATCATCCAGATCGATCATATGGGCAGCGTCTCCTCTGCCTTGATCTGGGCGATTTGCATCAGGGCTTCGATGTCCGCGATATGCGGCAGCGTCAGCACCCGGCGTCTGTAGATCTCCTGATAATGCACCATGTCGCGGGCGATGATGCTGAGCCTTACGTCGACCCTGCCAAGGAATGTCTGGATTTCGGTCACCTCCGGCACGTCGCGAGCGGCTTCGATAAAGTCGTCAAAGGCGCGGGCCTGCGTCTTGTCCAGCGTCACCCGCAGCGAAACTTCGACGGAATAGCCAAGCGCCGCCCAGTCAATCACAGCACCGATCCCTTCGATGATCCCCGCTTCCTGCATGCGCGCGATGCGGCGCGCAGCCTTTCCGGTCGTCAGGGCGCTACGTTCTGCCAAATCCGCGGGACTCAAACTGGGATCGGACTGCCAGTGTCGCAGCAGCTGTCGATCTATACTATCAAGCATGATTTTCTCGTTATTTTCACATCGGACGAATGAAACCATCGAAAATATGCCAGCTTTGTAGCAGGAAGACAATGGAAATCAGCTTCGAATTGGTTACTGTGACGCCAGAATTCAATCAACCAAAGGACCGCCAAGATGCGTGTTTATTATGATCGCGATTGCGATGTAAACCTGATCAAAGACATGAAAGTGGCCATTCTGGGCTACGGCAGCCAAGGCCACGCCCATGCGCTGAACCTTCGCGATTCCGGCGCGAAAAACCTCGTCGTCGCGCTGCGCGAAGGGTCACCTTCCGCGGCAAAGGCCGAAGGCGAAGGCCTGACGGTCATGGGCATCGCCGAAGCGGCTGCCTGGGCTGATCTGATCATGTTCACCATGCCCGATGAACTTCAGGCCGAAACCTATAAGAAATACGTGCATGACAACATTCGTGAGGGTGCCGCCATCGCATTCGCGCACGGTCTGAACGTGCATTTTGGCCTCATTGAGCCTAAAGAAGGTATCGACGTTGTGATGATGGCCCCCAAGGGTCCGGGCCACACCGTGCGCGGCGAATACACAAAAGGCGGCGGCGTACCTTGCCTTGTGGCTGTGGACAAGGACAGCTCCGGTAGGGCGCTGGAAATCGGCCTGTCTTACTGCTCTGCGATTGGCGGGGGGCGCTCCGGCATCATCGAGACCAATTTCCGCGAAGAATGCGAAACCGACCTCTTTGGGGAACAGGCTGTTCTCTGCGGCGGGCTGGTAGAACTGATCCGCATGGGCTTCGAGACATTGGTCGAAGCAGGCTACGCGCCGGAAATGGCCTATTTCGAATGCTTGCACGAAGTCAAACTGATCGTCGATCTGATCTATGAAGGCGGCATCGCCAACATGAACTATTCGATTTCCAATACGGCTGAGTATGGCGAATATGTCTCCGGCCCGCGTGTGCTGCCCTATGACGAGACCAAGGCGCGGATGAAAGCGATCCTGACGGACATCCAGACCGGCAAATTCGTGCGTGACTTCATGCAGGAGAACGCCGTGGGTCAGCCCTTCTTCAAAGGCACACGGCGCATCAACGATGAACATCAGATCGAGGCCACAGGCGAAACCCTGCGCGGCATGATGCCCTGGATTTCCGCAGGCAAAATGGTCGACAAGGCCAAAAACTGATCCTTCGACACGGATCGAACCATCTGAAGATCCAAACGAACTAGGTTGAACGGGGCGGGCGATATCCGCCCCGTTTCATGTGGAAAGCGCTTATGACCGAAACCCCTGATATCACAGTCAAAAGCTGGCTTATGGTCGGTATCTTGGGGTTCACCTGGGGTGGTACATTTCTGGTCACCGAGATCGCGCTTGAAGGGCTGACACCTTTCTGGCTGGCGGCGGGGCGTATCGGCTTTGCTGCCCTTCTGATGACGGCGATCTGGGCAGCACGCGGGTTCCGGCTCTTTGACGCGCCAACGCATCGCGGCACCTGGAATGCAATCCTATGGATTGGGGCGCTTAGCTCCGCTGTTCCTTTCATGCTATTGGCCTGGGGACAGCAATTCGTGACATCCGGATTTGCTGGCGTCTCCATGGCCGCAGTCGCCTTGATTGTCCTTCCGATGGCCCATTTTCTGGTGCCGGGCGAGCAATTGACCCTGCGCAAGGGCCTTGGCTTCATCATCGGTTTCATTGGCGTCTGCGTTCTGATCGGTGCACAGGCTTTCGAAACGACGGGAACCACGATGGAGCCCGCGGGAAGATTGGCCTGCATCGCTGCGGCATGCTGTTACGCGGTATCCTCGGTTCTGATGCGCAAACTGCCTGCGGTCGATACGATCGGGCTGTCAACCGTTCTGCTGCTGATCGGTGCGGTCCTTGTGGTACCGCTGGCCCTGTTGGTGGAAGGATTTCCCCCCCTGCCGGGGACCAAGACCATCATCGTGGTCATCCTCCTCGGTCTCATTCCAACTGCCGCCGCAAACCTGCTGCGGGTGTTGGTGGTACGGACCGCCGGTCCGGTATTCATGTCCCTGACCAATTACCAGGTCCCGATCTGGTCGGTCGTTCTGGGTTCCGTTTTACTCAGCGAACCCCTACCGCCCTCTCTGCTGTGGGCGATGATCCTGATCCTCAGCGGCGTGGGGCTTAGTCAGTATGGCGCGTTGCGCCGCCTGTTTGGCGGCAGCTAGGGTCACCCGCCAACGGCAACGGCGACCGCCTCGACAACGCTATCGACCGCACGCTCCATCAGGTGGGCATCCTCGTGCTCAGCCATCACCCTGACCAACGGTTCTGTACCGGATTTCCGGATCAACAAACGCCCGCGACCCGCGAGATCTGTTTCGGCCTGCTCAATGGCACGTTTGACGCCCCCATCCTCAAGAGGCGTCTGCCCCGCTGCAAAACGTACGTTCTTCAGGAGTTGAGGAACCGGTTCAAAGTTGTGCAGCAGGGCGCTCGCTGGCGACTGAGACCGCACCATTTCAGCAAGAAACTGCAGACCGGCCATCAAACCGTCACCCGTGGTGGCATAGTCCGACATGACAATATGCCCCGATTGCTCGCCGCCAAGATTGAACCCTCCTGAGCGCATGCGCTCAACGACATATCGGTCGCCGACTGACGTGCGTTCAAGCCGCAACCCCTTGTCGGCCAGAAAATGCTCAAGGCCAAGATTGGACATGACAGTGGCAACAAGTGCATTGTTGGCAAGACGTCCCTCCGCCGCCCACCGCGCCGCCATCAGCGCCATGAACTGATCGCCGTCACCGACGGTGCCGTTCTCGTCCAGCAAGATCACCCGGTCGGCATCACCGTCCAGACATATCCCGACATCCGCCCCATGCGCGACAACGGTTTCGGCCGCCAATTGCGGATTTGTGGACCCGCAGCCTTCGTTGATGTTGTGCCCTGTCGGGCTGACGCCGACCGGAATGACGGTAGCCCCAAGCTCCCAAAGCGCTTCTGGTGCAACACGATAGGCGGCACCATTGGCGCAATCCACCACCACCTTCAGACCGTCCAGCCGCATCTGGCGCGGAAACGATGACTTGACCCGCTCGATATAACGGAAACGGCCATCATCAATACGCTTGGCACGTCCGATTTTCTGGGCCTCGACCGGGGCAACCCCTTCAGCGATCAGAGCCTCGATATCCGCTTCCATCTGATCCGACAGCTTGAAGCCATCCGGTCCAAAGAACTTGATACCGTTGTCGACGGCCGGGTTGTGACTGGCAGAGATCATCACCCCAAGGTCGGCGCGCATCGAGCGTGTCAAAAGGCCCACAGCAGGTGTGGGAACCGGCCCCAGAAGAAGCACATTCATCCCGGTGGACGTCAGGCCCGCCGTGAGAGCATTTTCGAACATATAACCGGACAGACGCGTATCCTTGCCAATCACGACACGGCGCACCCCTGTGCCATCCTGACTGAAATATCGGCCTACCGCGGCGCCAATCCGCAGGGCCATTTCAGCTGTCATCGGGTGTGTGTTGGCGGTGCCGCGCACGCCGTCTGTACCAAAGAGTTTATCCATCCGCGCAACCTGCCACGGCAGCCTGCCAAAGCGCAATGGCCTGAGCGGTCTCGGGGACGTCATGAACGCGCACAATTTGTGTCCCATGTTTCAATGCCGCGAGCGCCACGGCTATGGATCCGGGCATACGCTTTTCAGCAAGCTCCTGATGGCCGATGGTGCCAATGAATTTTTTGCGGGAGGCCCCTAACAGAATGGGCACCCCCAGCCCGTGAAAAAGAGAAAGCCGTGCCAATAGCGCCAGATTATGCGACTGGGTTTTTCCGAATCCGATGCCCGGGTCAGCGACGATTTGCGATCTGGGGACGCCAGCGTCGACCAGCATGGCGATTTGATCCGCCAGGAAATCATACACATCCAGCAATACATCCTCATACTGCGGAGCGCTCTGCATTGTCTTGGGATCACCCTGCGCATGCATCACGCACACGGGTGCCGCGCGCCGCGCGCAAAGAGGGGCAAGATCGCTGTCAAATGTGAAACCCGAAACGTCGTTCACCAGACTGGCACCCGCGCGCAACGCTGCATCTGCCACCGCCGCCTTGCGCGTATCTATCGAGATCGGCTGACCGAGACCTGCGGCCCGCAACGCCTTGATAACCGGGACCGTCCGCAGGATTTCTTCTTCTGCGGGAACGAAAGCCGCGCCGGGACGCGTTGATTCTCCGCCAATGTCGAGGATATCCGCGTCCGACATCCGCAATGCGCCCTGCAGAGCTTTTTCCGCCGAATTATGTTTGCCGCCATCGGAAAAACTGTCCGGCGTTGTGTTCAGAATTCCCATGATACGGGGGCGATCCATCGTCATGCCGGCAATGGGCGGGCGCGTTTCAACCAAGGCGGCCAACGCCTCTTCGCTCACTTCGGATGCCGCGACAATCGAGGGGTCCGCGCTGCGCGACAGAACTTCCACCTGCGTGAACCAGCCGCGCCCGCCCGCAAGCATCTGCGCATCCGCAGGTCGTGCAACATCCCATTGCACAATGGGGCGTATATATTCAGGCATGTGTCAGAGCTTTGCGCTATCAGCGGAAATGGTCCTCAGGGGCACCGAAGCGGCTTTTGGCAAATCCGCACCGATCACCAGCATTTCACCCGCATCAAAAGTCGCGGCAAACCATGCCGCCAGAGCGATCGCGTCGCTGGGTTGCGCGGAAGGACCATCCACAGCGTCGAGGACGATCTTGGACGGAGCCCAAACGCAGGTCTGCCCGTTTTTCATCGCCCAATCTAGTTCGGTTCTGGTATCAACAACCACGCAGCGGTCATCTTTTGACGCAAGTACCCAGGCATTCTGTTCAATCGCCAGAAGGTCAATGCGCCGTTGGGCCATGCGGTGAGAGGTTTGCGGCGCCGGCGTGTCGGAGGCCCCGACACAAAAGATCACAGGGCGGTCGCGGGATTCAAGTTGATCAATCCAGCCTTTGAGATGCGGTGAAGAAATCGCATCATTGCTCAGGTAAACCAATTCGGGTTGCAGCACAGGTTCTTCGCTTGGGCGTTGCGGCGTGGCCTGTCCCCTGCCGCGTACGATCTCCACGCCCAAAGCGCCCGGCCCCCGATCCAGTTTTTCGATGCGCACGAAGGCGCGCATAGCTTGCGGTTCCAGCAATATGCGTTCCGCAACGCGTTCCGCCAAAGTCTCCAGCAGGTTCAGCCGCTCGTCCGCCAGCTCAAAAGCGATGGCTTCGGTCACCTTGTCGTAGCTCAGGATACGGTCCACATCATCGTCAATGGGACCCGTCAGGGGCTGCACTTCAACGACGACGTTGAAACATATCCTCTGGGTAACCCCCCGTTCAGCCTGGAAGGCCCCGATCTCGATTTCGACGATATGATCGCGTAGCGAAATCCGATCACGCGGCTCAGACCCGGCAGTTGCCTCTGATCTTTCGGAGGGATGCGCAAAGGCAAGTCTGATTTCGGAACTCATGAGCGTACCTTCCGTTAAGCTGAGCAGTCCCCATTTTAGAGGGTGACCGCCCTTTAACAGTCTTCAGAACGCCGCGCCAAGGGCCGAAAGCGTCAGTTGCTGGCAGTACGCCATGTATGGCGATAAAAGATGTGATCACCGATTGCAGCGGTTTTGGTGTAAACGCGGCTCCACCGGGGTTTCACGGCAGTCGTATGATAATGCGTGGCCCCTTCGGTCAGGTCCGGCGCTTCACCGTTCAACGCAAAAAGTGCGACCTTTGACACGCGATCATAGGCGCGCGGTTCGGCAATAACCTCTTTGTGACCATCACAGGTATAGGTGAACTGGCACTGATACTTCTTGCCTGTTCCCTGATTGATAACGCCACAGGCCGAGCCCGGAAAACGTTCAGACTTCACCCGATTCAGGATAACCTCAGCCACAGCGAATTGGCCTTTGACTGTTTCACCTCGGGCTTCGAAATAAAGCGCTTCGGCAAGGCAGCGCAACTCATCTCCACCCTTTGCTTTGGGTTGAGCGTCCAGCCAGGCCCGCGAGAATTCAATCTCTTTGTCCTCTTTGCCTGCAAGAGCGGTCTCCTGCATGCGGCGCACGGTGATGGCTTCCAGATCTCTGGATACATTCTTTTCAGTACGGTCACCCTGACGGGCAAGGCCCGGCTCGGCCACAAAAAAGCCCAGAAGCAACCCTAAAGAAAACGACAAAATCGTTTTGCAGACAATACGCACGACGGCGTCCCCCAAGACGTTTCAATGGCGTTCCTCTACCGAGATAAAAAGTTGACGTAAAGTTTACGGCCGTCGAGATGGTTAATCTCGGCGTGCAATCGCTCAACACGCAGCGCTAGAAACCACAATATGTTGTGGGTGCGATGCGGTAAACTACGATATATTGCCTCCGATCGCAAGCTGTGCGGCAGCTAGTCGCGCCACCGGAACTCGGAAGGGAGAACAGGAAACATAATCAAATCCTGCATCTCTGCAAAAGGCAATTGATTCGGGGTTACCGCCATGTTCACCACAGATCGACAAGGTGATGCCCTCATGGGCCCCCCGCCCTCTTTCTGCCCCAAGTTTGAGCAATTCACCGACACCGTCGGTATCGAGCACGTGGAAAGGGTCTTCCGGAAACACACCTTGCTGTACGTAATCGGACATGAAACGGCCCGCATCATCTCGCGAGAGCCCATATGCCATTTGCGTCAAATCATTGGTCCCAAAACTCAGGAACGCGCAATTGGGTGCAATCTCGGCCGTACGCAGTGCCGCGCGCGGTGTCTCCACCATGACCCCCAACCGGTAGTCGAATTGCGCTTCCTTTTCCGTGCGCACAGCAGCGGCGACCGCATCGATTGAACTTTTGACCAGTTCCACTTCGCGCTTTGCCGACACCAATGGAATCATGATCTCCGGAACGACAGCAGCACCTTTGGCATTGACCTCGATTGTTGCCTCGAAAATCGCGCGCGCCTGCATTTCATAGATTTCCGGAACGGTCACGCCCAACCGCACGCCGCGCAGACCCAACATCGGATTATACTCGGACATCGCGTCGATGCGGCGCGTCACATCCGACAAGGGCAGATCCAGCGCATCGGCCAGTTCTCTCTGACCCGCGCGATCGTTGGGCAGGAATTCATGTAACGGCGGATCAAAGAGCCGGATACAAACCGGTTGCCCCTTCATGATGTCAAAAAGCTGGATAAAATCCGCCTGCTGCATGGGCAGCAACCGTTCAAGCACCGCCCGGCGATCCTGCGACGTTTCCGCAAAGATCATTTCGCGCATGACAGTCAGTCGGCCCGGTTCAAAGAACATGTGTTCGGTCCGGCACAGCCCGATGCCCTGCGCGTTGAAGTTCCGGGCCGTTTGCGCATCCGCAGGCGTATCCGCGTTCGCGCGGATGCCGATGTCGCAAAAATCACTCGACCATTCCATGAGCTTCTGGAAACTCTCGTCCAAAGCCGCCTCGCGCATCTTGGGAGCACCGGCCAGAACCTCGCCGCTTGTGCCATCGACCGTAATGACTTCCCCTGCGTTGAAGACTTTACCGTCCTTGGTCACCAGTTGTTTCTTGCTGCCAATGAAACGCATGTTCGATGCGCCGACCACGCAGGGCAACCCGATACCGCGGCCGATCACAGCGGCATGGCTGGTGATGCCACCGCGTTCCGTCAGAACCGCATGGGCGGCGTGCATACCGCGAATATCCTCCGGAGAGGTTTCACGCCGAACCAGAATACAAGGCTCACCCCGCGCGGCACTGGCCTGTGCTTCGGTGGCGGTGAAGACAATCTGACCCGTGGCCGCACCCGGACTGGCCGCGATACCATAACCGATCACATTGCGCTCGGCACCGGGATCGACCTGCCGGTGCAAGAGCTCCGACAGAGTTCGGGGCTGCACACGCATCAGCGCTTCCGCGCGCGAAATAATCTTGTCTTCCGCGAGTTGCACCGCAATCCGAACCGCGGCCTGGCTTGAACGCGCAACGCGGACGCCGTCGAGAATGAACAGCGCACCATTTTCAATGGCAAACTCGACCTGCATTTCCTCACGCAGTTTGACCCGCATCAGGGCTGCATGGGTCTTGAGCGCATCAAAGGCCTCAGGGGCCAGTTCCTCAAGTGAAGGCCCCCTTGGATCGCGACTGAGATAAAGAGCAGCGGCGTCCCCTTCAAGCGCATCACGTCCCTGGCTTTGGCTGAGGTACCGGCCGGTGATCTGCGGCAAACCGGTATCGCTGCTGACCAGTTGCAACACACCGGATCCGGATTCGCCATGACCCAGCCCCAGCGCCATTTCCTGCACAACCAGCCCAAGACCCGCATCCACCGGCGCGCCCTTGGCTTGTCGCAGCAGACGCGCAGAGGTGCCATCCCAGGCGCGGGCCATTGATTTCAGAACGGCAGCCAGTTGTTCAGCGGGATCTTCGGGAAAAGGCTCTTCCATTTCACCTTCATAGGCCCGCAGCGATTCCGTCAGGCCTTCGCGCCCTTCCCCGTCGACATCATCAAACATGTCAGGGTCGAGCCGCGCGACATCGACCGCATAGGACTGCACAAACCGGGTGTTGACCGCATAGGCAGCATCCTGACCCAACCGGTCAGAAAGTGTTGCCAACCGCTTGTCATTCATGCCGATGTTGAGAACGGCACCGGGCCCGCCCCAGTCGGGATCTTCAGAAGAGGGGCGCACACATAGCAAGGTGCCTTTGGGAAACTGAGACACGATGGCGGTGGTGTCCGGCAGCTCACCTTTGGCAATACGCTTCACCGCTTCAAAGGACAGCGCGACCGTGCGCGGCACCGGCAGATCAAGACGCACAAGCCTTTGCAGGCATTTGGCCCGCCCCCCGTGGGTTTCGGCGGCAATGGGCGCTTGAGCGGTCACAAGTGTGGTATGCGGATTATTCTGCACTGCGGCACCTTTCTGTTGAGGTGCAGCATAGGCAGTAAAATGGGGCTGGCAAGCCTCTGCCCAAGCAAAAACGAGACCGGTGGATTACCCTTCGATGCGAGTCAAATCGGCAACGGATGTGCAAAGGCGGGTGATACGGCTCAGCAGATTTAACCGATTGCGCCTCACGGTGGCATTCTCTGCGTTCACCTGAACGGCCGTAAAGAAAGCATCCAGGGGTCCGCGCAATGCTGCCATGGCCGACATAGCAGTCGTGAAATCCTGCGATTTCATGGCCGGATCAATCTTTGCCTCTGCCGCGTCCAGCGCATCAAAAAGCGCGCGTTCCTCATCGGTCTGCGCAAATTTCACGTCCGGCCCGTAGGAATATTCGACCCCATCCGCCGCCTCGGCCTGCGTCAGAATGTTGTTGGCGCGTTTGAAAGCTTGCAGCAGGTTTTCCCCATCGTCGGTTTTCAGCACGTCCGACAGGGCGCGCGCACGTTTGACCAGCAGCGCCAGATCGTCATTGCCCTCCATGGCGATACAGGCGTCGATGACGTCATGGCGAATGCCCTGATCGCGCAGGTAGACTTTGAGGCGGTCGTGGAGGAAAGTGCGCAGGTGTTTTTGGTAACCTTGCTCATCCAGAACAACGTCTCCAAAACCCTCCCAAAATTCTGAGCCTTCCATCTCAATTGCTGCCGCAAACTGTTTCGCATCGAAGTTCCCAATGATGCGATACTCTTCCGCAATCTGTAACAACCTATCTGCGTCATCTGTCCTGCAAGCTCGTGCATTCGCCTGACTATGAAAAAAGATCATTGCAAAGCCATTGAACAAGGTGCGGTCCAACGGCAATCTTAGGTTATTTTCAAGAACAATTCGAATAACCCCCAGCGCCGCCCGCCGAAGGGCAAAGGGGTCCTTGCTCCCCGTGGGCTTCTCGTCGATCGCCCAGAAGCCCGTCAGCTTGTCGATCTTTTCGGCCAAAGCCACGGCAACTGATACTGGTGCGGTGGGCACATCGTCGGACGGGCCAAGCGGGGCGTAATGTTCCTGCGCTGCGGCAGCGATGGCCTCTGAACGACCCGACGCCTTGATGTAGTAGCGGCCCATCAACCCCTGCAATTCAGGGAATTCATAGACCATTTCGGAACTGAGATCGGCTTTTGCCAGACGTGCCGCTTCTTCGGCTTCATCCGGGTCCGCCCCGACCAACGGGGCAATTTCGCGGGCAAGGCTGGCCATGCGCGAAACCAGTTCTGCCTGCGTACCGAGCTTGTTATGGAAGGTCACATTCTCCAACGCTTTCAGCCAGACCCCCATGTCGCTTTGGGCGATGCGCAGATCGTTGTCCCAGAAGAATTTCGCATCCGCCAGACGCGCGGAGAGAACCTTTTCGTTGCCAGCAAGGATTGTGGCCCCATTGTCCGCCGTCTCGCGATTGGCGACCGTGATGAACCGCTCGATCCGACCCGATTTGGGATTGCGCACAGACAGGAACTTCTGGTGCTCCTTCATCGAGGTTTGCAGCACCTCCGGCGGCAATTCCAGAAAATCATCGCCGATCCGGCCCATCAGAACCACCGGCCATTCCACCAGACCGGCGATCTCTGCCAGCAACCCCTTGTCCTCGACCACCTCCAACCCGTTGGCGAAGGCCATGTTGGTCGCGTCGTGCCAGATCGTGTCCGCACGCTCCTGAGGATCAAGCACCACATGGGCGCGTTTGAGCTTGGCTGCGTAGTCGTCGAAAGAGGTCACCGAAAACCGGTCAGGCGACATGAAACGGTGGCCTGCTGTCTTGTCGGACGACGTGATCCCGTCGACATCCAACGGAACAACCTGCGCACCAGCCTCATCGCTCAGAAGGCACAGAATGGCATGCAATGGCCGGACCCAGCGCAGCGATCCCGCCCCCCACCGCATGGACTTCGGCCAGGGGAAATTCCGGATTGCGTGTTCCAGTACCTCGCCAATGATGTCCGCAGCCGGGCGACCCGGCTTTTCGATGCGGGCGAACAGAACAGACCCCTTGGGGGTGTCGCGCTCATCCAACTGGTCGCGGGTCAGACCAGCACCGCGCAAGAACCCCTCGATGGCCTTTTCAGGAGCATCGGCGCGGGGGCCCTTGCGTTCCTCGATCGTTGTTGGACTTGCGGCCAAAAGGCCATCCACTGTCAATGTCAGGCGGCGCGGTGTCGAAAACGCCGCCGCCGACACATAGGTAAGACCTGCGTCAACCATCCCATTGGTGACGAGCTTCTTGAGATCTTCGCCTGCGCGTTTCTGCATGCGCGCGGGGATTTCCTCGGAAAAGAGTTCAATCAGCAGATCAGGCATCAGTTTTCATCCAGTCTTGGGCATTCTTCGCCCACAATCGTTCCGTCATAGGCCTTTTCGCCGCAATCATTAAGCTCATGCCAGGCGTATCCGCGCCCGTCCTCAGTGATCGCCACAATCCGGTCAACGCCAAAGGCCACGTTCTTTTCGCCAAGGAAGGCCAGTGCCGTCCCGGCCTGTAGCTCGGCGGCGATGCCAGCGGCATCAAAACAGTCGAACCATTCAGGGGCATTGCGCGGAATGGCATTCTCCAGACCCACGTAGGTTTCGGTCAGCATCGCGAGGCTTGAGGATGTGATAAAACAGGCACGGAACCGGATAGGTGAGCTTTGCGCGTCAATGGCTTCGATCCCCTCCGCCAGAATGGCCACCGGCGCGTTGGAGGTGAGAGACATCAGGCGAATTTCTTGTGTCTCGGCAGAGACTTCCTCGTAAAAGCCGTAAACCTGCAAATAATAAAGCGACACGCCCGCGATCAGAGCAGAGATCATGATGGCAATCCCGACGATTTTTCCGCTCATGCAGCACTCTCTGGCTGCCAGCCTCCCGCCCGTGTCTGCACAAAGGCATCGGCACAGGCTTTGGCCAGGGCGCGTACCCGTCCGATATAGGCCTGACGTTCGGTCACGGAAATGACGCCGCGCGCATCCAGCAGGTTAAAGATGTGGCTGGCCTTGATGCATTGATCATAGGCCGGATGGGCCATGATAATCCGCTTGCCGGTCTTGGGATCGTCATGCGCCGCGCCCAGAATTTCGCGGCAATGGGCCTCGGCCTCCTCAAAATGGCGAAACAGGACGGCGGTGTCGGCGGTATCAAAGTTCCAGCGGGCATATTCTTCTTCGGTCTGCTTGAAGATATCCCCATAGCTCAGCGCGATAGGGGTTTGCGGATCATTGAAAGGCATGTCCATGACGTGATCGACGCCTAAAATATACATCGCCAGCCGTTCAAGCCCGTAGGTCAGTTCGCCCGACACAGGGTGGCAGTCGTGCCCACCCACCTGCTGGAAATAGGTGAACTGGCTGACTTCCATGCCGTCACACCAGACCTCCCAACCGAGCCCCCAGGCACCAAGTGTCGGGCTTTCCCAATCGTCTTCCACAAACCGAATGTCATGCAGCGCCATATCGACACCGATGGCAGCAAGAGACCCAAGATAAAGCTCCTGCAGATCGGGCGGGCTGGGTTTGATCAGCACCTGGTACTGATAGTAGTGCTGCAACCGGTTGGGGTTTTCACCATAGCGGCCATCGGTTGGACGGCGGGACGGTTGCACATAGGCCGCGGCCCAGGGCTGCGTGCCAAGACTGCGCAGGGTTGTGGCGGGGTGAAACGTGCCCGCCCCCACTTCCATGTCGTAGGGCTGCAATATCGCACAGCCCTTCCCCGCCCAATAATTTTGCAGACGCAGAATGATCTCCTGAAAGGACTTGGGGGCCTGGATATTATCGGACATGGGGGCGTTGCCTCGGGATGAACTTGCGCGCCTTTCCTACGTGTGTGTGAATGGGGCGTCAATTGCAGGCAACAGGATAATTCAGGCCAATGTCATATGGCCAAACGGCCCAATTCCTGTTTATCTGTGCCGGATTTTGAACGGCCAGAGGTATGCATTGGAATGAAGCGGTTATTTGTAGGTTTTTTGGTTCTTTTTGCAGCCATCGGACAAGGCCTTCAGGCGCAGACCTCTCAACAGGTGGTGTGGATACAGATCGAAGCGCATCCCAACCTGCGGGACGGGCTGGCGCGCGCGCAGGTTTATGCGCGTGAATTGGAGGATGTGAGTGGGTTCAGACTGGGCGGCGGCTGGCATGGCATCGTTCTGGGGCCATACGCAGCACAGGACGCAGAGCAGGTTCTGCAAGTTTACCGCGCTGATGGTTTGATCCCGCGCGACAGCTACATCACCTTCAGCGCAACGCTGGGCGAGCAATTCTTCCCGCAGGGACAAGACGTGCTGGGGGCAAACACGCAAACCCCGCAGGTGATCGAAGACCAGCAGGAAACCCCGACACCGTCAGAGCCGCAAATTGCCAATGATCCGGTCCAAACACCCGAAATTGCCAATAGGGAGGTTGACGAGACGCCGGCCGAGGCAAGACGAAGCGAACGCAGGCTAAGCGCTGAAGAGCGGCGCGGTTTGCAAACGGCGCTGCAATGGGCGGGTTTCTACAGCTCGACGATTGATGGTGCGTTTGGCCGCGGGACGCGCGCCTCCATGTCCGCGTGGCAGCAGGCCAACGGATTTGAACCAACAGGTATCCTGACCACGTTGCAACGAGAAGTCCTGATCGGCCAATACAATGCAGTCCTTGAGGGGCTGGAGTTGCGGCGCGTCACCGATACCAGAACCGGTATCGAAATCATGATCCCCACCGGTGTGGTCGCATTCGAGCGATATGAACCGCCCTTTGCCCACTTCAATGCCACCGACGGAAGTGCCGCCAAGGTGCTGCTGATCAGCCAGGAGGGTGATGCCAACACGCTGGCGGGTCTTTATCAGATCATGCAGACCCTTGAGATTGTCCCGCTTGAGGGAGAACGGCGCCAGACGCGCGATAGTTTTGAGCTGGTAGGACGAAACGCCTCTATCGTGAGCGAAACGCGGGTGCGGCTGGCCGCAGGACAGATCAAGGGTTTCACGCTGATCTGGCCCGCAGGGGACGAAGAGCGCAGGACACGGCTGATCTCCGAGATGGAGGCCAGCTTTACCCGGCTGGATGGGGTTCTGGATGCGGCGGCCGGGGATGCAAGCACACAACAGATTGATCTGGTGGCTGGGTTGCAAATTCGCAAACCCAAGGTTTCGCGATCTGGTTTCTTTGTAGATGGACGCGGATCGGTGATCACCACCTCGGATGCCGTTCAGAGCTGCACACGCATCACGCTGGATGATGAAATTGATGCCAGACTTGAAACACTGGATCTGGACCGTGGCTTGGCGATCCTCAGCCCTGCCGAAACCTTGGCGCCACCACAGGTCGCAGAGTTCAGCCCCGTGCCCCCCCGTTTGCAGTCTGACATTGCCGTCGCCGGGTATTCATATGAAGGCGTTCTTGAAGCCCCCACCATGACCTTCGGCACTCTGTCGGATCTCCGCGGATTGCGCGGCGAAGAAGACTTGACGCGATTGGCGCTCAATACTCTGCCCGGCGACGCGGGCGGGCCGGTTTTTGACGCCAGTGGAAATGTGTTTGGCATGTTGCTGCCACGCGGTGAAGGAAACCGGCAGTTGCCAAAGGATGTCACCTTCGCCCTCGCAGCGGCAGCGATTGCAGAAGCGATGCGGAGCGCAGGCCTTACACCGGGTAATGCAGAAGCCGCTCCGGCTTTGCCACCCGAAGACATTACGACCCGTGCCCTAGGCATGACCGTGCTCGTGAGTTGCTGGGAATAAGCACAAAATCGTCTCAAATCTGCCCTAAAATTGGGGTCTCTGACTGTCATCCGTTTGCGGAGGATTAACCCCTGTACGCCATGGTCTGCTTGCGTGGGGGTGCGCCGTACTTCGGTACGATGATGGAGTGGAGAAATGCTCAAATATATGGTGGCACTGGCTTTTGGCCTGGTGCTCATGCTGCCCGCGTCGGCTGATCGTAATCAGACCGGCTCATCAAATGTCACCTTGGTGGAATACACTTCCTCCATGATGCCACCTGCGGATTTCCGCGGTCAGTGGTGGACGTCCCCTGACAACTGCCAATATTCCCGCGCTGGACGGCCGGGCGAGACGGTATGGTACCTGATCGTCAACACGGCCCATGCCAAGTGCCAAACGCGCCTGATCCAACGCGCCTATTCAGATTACCAGTGAAACCGCGTTAACGAGTCAGGTCCGGCGTGATGTAAATCAACGTCGGACCTTCATTCTCAAACGCCGCCCTGACCGCGTCCTGCAGTTCGGGAAGCGTTTTTGGGGCGACTGATCCGGCACCGAAGGCTTCGGCAAGTTTGCAAAAATCCGGGTTCCGGGCAACGACTGCATTGGGGGCGATTTGCCCGCGCACCATGCTGTCTTCGATCTCCTTAAGCTTGCCGTTGTCCCACAGGATGATCGGCAGACTCAGGCCCAACTCCACGGCAACCCCCAATTCCTGCATGGTGTAGTGAAATCCGTAATCCCCGATGATCGCCATGGTGGGTTTGCCACGGCGCGCCACTGCGCCCCCGATGGCCGCTGGTGTCGCATATCCCAGCGTCCCGAAACCGTAGGGGTGATGCCAATGGCCGGGACGGTCCATGTCCCAGACCTCTTTGGCTACGTAAGCGAATTGTGTCATGTCCGAATAGATCATCGTGTCGGCGGGCACCACGTCCCGCAAAGCATCACAGATTGGCACAATGCCCGGGCGCTCGGCATCTGTTTCATCCCGCCAACGCGCGCGCAGGTTGGCTACATCGTTTGCCGACCAGCGTGCATTCCCTTCGCCCGTCTGACCTGCGCAGATCAGCGAAAGCACCTCTGCACCGTCGGCCACAATGTTCACAGATCGTCCAGGGCCGGTCACCATGTCGGCCGGGTCAATATTGATTTGTGCCCAATTGCAGTGGTGCCCCAGTTCCTGACGCCAGAGGTCAGTTTCCGCAAGGCTGGTGCCGACGGTCAGAACGTAATCGGCCTTGGCAAAGATATCCGCCGAGGACGGTCGCGCCAGATTGCTGCCAAAATTCAGCTCGTATGCGACCGGCACGACACCGCGTCCGGCATAGGTGGTGAAGGTGGCAGGCCTGAACCGTTCAAGCAGGCGCTCAATACTGGCGGTCATTCTACCGGTCGCGACCCCTCCGCCAAACACAACGATCGGATAGCGCGCTTCACGCAATTCACGCGCGATTTGCTCTGTACTTGCTGCGTCAATCCCGGGGGTAGGAGATTGGTCAACTGCTCGCGGCGCATCATCCGCCTGCGCTTCAAGCACCGCAATCGGCACCTGAATATGCTTGGGTCGAGGTCGCCGGGTGTCAAATTCAAGCATGGCCCTGTCTAGCAGGGCGTAGGCCGCCTCGGCGGTCCTGGCTTCCTCGGACCAGTCGCAAACAGTTTCCGCCGCAGCACGCTGGTCCTTCATCTGGTGCAACTGGCCTTTACGGGCCGCCGTTTCATCAAGACAGCTTGAGATCACCAGCATGGGAACCGAATCCGAATAGGCCTGCCCCATAGGCGTCATGATGTTGCAAAGACCGGGTCCGGTGATCACATAAGCCACCCCCGGCTTGCCGGTGGCACGCGCATATCCATCTGCCATGAAGCCCGCCCCTTGTTCGTGGCGCGCCAGCACATGGGTAATCCCCGCCTCTTCGATGCCGCGGTACATTTCCTGATTATGCACCCCTGGAATGCCAAAGATCACATCAACACCGCGATCTTTCAGCATGTGCGAAATTTGGGCACCTAGCGGTTTTTGCATATCAGTTTCTCCAGAATTTAACGGTCAGGATGGCGTAAACGGCCAGCAATTCGAGCCGGCCAAGCAGCATTCCTGCGGTCAAGAGCCATTTGGCGGTATCGTTCAGCCCGGCAAAGTTCCCGGCAGGACCAATCTCGGGACCCAATCCGGGGCCCACATTTGAAAGGGCGGTCGCTGCCCCCGACAGCGAGGTGATGAAATCAAGGCCGGTCAGGCTCAGAGCGACGGCAAGCAAACCGAGGGTCACGGTGAAAAACATGAAAAACGAAATGACCGAACTCAGAACATCGTCGCCGACAGCACGTCTTTCGTAGCGGACAAGAAACACACCGTTGGGTGAGCGGATCTTTCGCAACTGCATCTTGATGGAGGCAAACAGCAGCTGGTAACGGAATATCTTGATCGAACAGGTTGTCGATCCCGCGCACCCGCCAATCAGACCGATGAAAAAGAACATCGAAATCAGCAACGACCCCCAGGTCATATAATTGGCGGAGGCATAACCGGTTCCGGTCATGATAGAGGTTACATTGAAAAGAGCCTCGCGGAAGGATTGCCCCCATTGATCCGGTGACACCCGCGACAGGACAAACGTCATGGCAACGACCAAAACCAGGAGTGTCGCGATAAAGGCCCGCACCTGACTGTCACGCCACAGCGGTGAGGCGTGCCCGTTGATCATCTGCACATAGCGGACAAACGGCAGGGACGCGACAACCATGAAGAAGGCCGCAGCATACTCCTTGTTACCAGAAAACGCGCCGAAGGATTCGTCGTAGTTTGCGAACCCCCCGGTCGAAATCGTGGTCAGCGCATGCACCGTGGCGTCAAAGGCGTTCATGCCCAGAGCCAGATAGCTGAGCGCGCATGCCATGGTCAGCGCCAGGTAAATGCTGGAAATTTGGCTCGCAATCTGACCGGCGCGCGGAAGAATTTTACCCATGGTATCGAAGGATTCAGATTTGAAAATCTGCATCCCGCCGACGCGCAATTCGGGCAGGAAAACCATGGCAACAACAATGATGCCGATGCCGCCCAGCCATTGCAAAATCCCGCGCCACAGTAACAGACCCTTTGGCAGATCCTGTAAACCGGAAAGCACAGTGGAACCGGTCGTGGTCAGACCCGACATGGCTTCGAAAAACGCATCAACAAAGCGTGCATCGGTTTCGCCCAGAACGAACGGCAACGCGCCAAAAAGAGGCAAAGCTACCCAAACGCCCGTGGTCAGAAGGAAGGTCTGCTGAATGGTCAGCCCTTCCTTTACCCCATTGGCGCAGGCCAGAGAGATCAGCCCGCCGGCCAGAACCGTGATCAACGAGGATTGGAAAAAGACCGGCCAGTGCTCCCGCCCTTCAGCCAGATCAATCAGCATTGGCAAGAGCATGGCGGTGCCAAGCACGGCCACCAGCAAGCCAATTACGTATCCGACGGGGCGCAGGTCTAACATGAGCGCAGGGTTGGCTGGCCCGATGGCCAGTGTCAAGCGCCTGAAAGATGGGTCTCAGAAAACGCTCAGATCAGACGTAGAGGATGTCCGAAAAGACATGACGAACGATGTCTTCGCGCCGTATTCCGATGGCTGCAAGTTCTGCATCCGATTTTTCCTGCAACCGTTCCACAATCACCATGCGGCGGTTTGCGCTGGCAGCCAGCATCAGGCTGCTGCCGATCCCGGAAAAAATCTTGGTGACGCTTGCCCAAAAGCTCTGCAACACTTCCGATCCGGGAATTTGGTGAGCCACATGATAAGCCATAGCCTGTCCTTCTCATTTCGCAATTATTACTACTGCAAGAGATATAAGCATCTGAGTGGTAATGAGAATTGTCGTTATTGCATAGCCGCTATCCCCTGACGCTGCGCCGCGGCGTAGCGGGCACAACCGGGTGAGATCGGACAACAATCTGCTGAATTGGCCTTAGCCTACGTGGAACAGCGTGTTGAAGAGCTTGGGGTCCAGGCTTTCGGCCGCAAAAGTGTCACCTTCAACCAGGATGCTGACCGCATCGTGGCTGTGAAGGCTCTCCTGATGGCTCGCTATCACGCGGAAATCACCAATACGCACATCTGAATGCAGCTGCTCACAAAACAGACGGGCGGCGTCTTCCACAAAAATCGGATTGGCCGCGTTCAGCTCTGCAAACGCCTGTTCATCCTCGCGCTTGACCATCACCTGCGTCTCGGTCGGAACGGCAATGCGGCAGGCTTCGATAAGGTCCTCGAACCACAAGCACCCGGCCTTCTCGTCAATTTCCACCGACACCCGTGCCACAGAACGTTGCGAATGTGGCGTCGCCAGTTGTCCGCGCGTTGCGCGGGCATGTTCGGATAACTCCAAAGAGCAGGGGCAGGTTGACGAGTAGACATAATCGAGGTGCATGATTTTCTTGCGCACCCCGGCCTGTTCGACCAGTTCCAGAGCGATATCATAGTACTGATACCCGGCCAGCCCGGACCGCAGACTGTCGACTTTCATGGGAAAGCTGAAACGCATCTGGATACGGGCGTCAAAACTCTCCAGGTCGGTGATGTAGTCGTCCAATGCGGCTTCGATCACTTCGAAACTGAAGGTCTGCTCAGCATGTTTGTAGAAAGACCGCATGATCCGGGACATGTTGATGCCCTTCTTGTCAGCCTCCAGGCTAACCGAACCGGTCACCGAAGCTTCAAGCGTCAGATCGCCATTGTCGCGTGTCCGAAAACGAATGGGCAGTCGAAAATTGGATATGCCGACATGCTGGATTTGCTGCTTTGCCCCCCGGATCAGGCTCGAAGGCCCGTTCTGAAGGTCCGGCAAAGTCGATTTATACCCTTCATCCGTTGCAAAGCCGTCGGGATATTCGCGTGAAAAAGCGGGGTAGTCCACCGCATCTGACCCTGGAACCAACCGGGCGACGGACGGATCAAGTTCCAGAATTTCAGTGGTGGTCGCGCCTTTCGCCCAATTTCGCAGGAGCGCAAGAGCGGCCTCAGCCTCTTCGCGATCTGGTGTGGCATCAAGTACGGGTGTGTGGATGTTCATCGCTATGTCCCTCATGACGTCGTCTGCTCTCTAGATAGGGCTTTGTTCCGGTACAGCCAACTCTCCTCACAAATACGTCAGATCGCGTCGATGAGATCAGTATTCCCCGACATCAATGGCATGAAATCCCTGACAAGGGGAAAATTCAGCGCCCTGCATCAAAACCGTCAAACCGCGGCCAGGGCTGTCAGAATATCTGTCACAAGGTCCTCGGTATCTTCGATCCCGACACTGATGCGCACAAGACCGTCGGTGATGCCCAGGGACGAGCGTTGCTCCTCTGACAACCTCTGATGCGTGGTTGTTGCCGGGTGCGTCATGATCGTCTTGGCGTCACCGAGGTTGTTCGAGATGATCCCCACTTCGATGGCATTCAAAAAGCGGAATGCGGCGGGCTTGCCGCCCCGGATATCAAGAGACAGTACAGTTCCGCCCTGCTCCATCTGGCGCTTGACGAGATCATGCTGCGCGTGGCTGGCATGGCCGGGGTAGATGACCTGTTGCAGTTTTTCATGCCCTTGTAGCGCTTTAGCAATCGCGGTGGCGTTGGATGTCTGGGCGCGCACCCGCAGGTTCATCGTTTCCAGCCCTTTTAGCATGACCCAGGCGGTGAACGGGCTCATCGAACCGCCAGTGTGTTTCATGTAGGGCTCAACCGTCTTACGAATATAGTCACGGCTGCCCAGAATGACGCCACCAAGGGCGCGGCCTTGCCCATCTATGTGTTTTGTTGCGGAATAAACCACGACATCGGCCCCCTGTTTGACGGCGTCAGACCAGACCGGGGTCGAGAACACATTGTCCACCACAACAGTGGCGCCCTTAGCGTGGGCAAGTTCAGCGACAGAGGCAATATCCACAACCTGAAGGGTCGGGTTGGAAATGGATTCGAAGAACACCGCAGTCGTATCGTCGCGGATGGCCTCTTTCCAAGCTGACAGATCTGCCCCGTCGACAAAGGTGACTTCTACGCCGAACCGCATCAGAACGTCTTCGAGCACGTAGAGGCAGGAGCCAAAAAGCGCCCGCGAAGAAACCACGTGATCGCCTGCTTTCAACATAGATGTCAGCGCACCGGAAACCGCAGCCATACCCGATGCTGTTGCAAAGGCATCCTCGGCCCCTTCGAGCGCCGCAATCCGTTCTTCGAACATGGCCACCGTCGGGTTGCCATAGCGCGCATAGATGAATTCATCCGGCCCGGACTCGATAAAACGCGCTTCGGCGTCTTCGGCGGTGTCGTAGACAAACCCTTGTGTGAGATAAATCGCCTCGGACACTTCGCCGTATTGGCTGCGCCGGGTGCCTGCATGAACAGCCACAGTGCTTGGTTTTAATTCGCGTGTCATTCTCTTCTTCCTTCACCCCTTGCGGGCACAAAAAAACCCCAGACGCGGCCAACGCGACGGGGTTTCCTCATCGGTGACCTTTTAGCGGAATGTTTAGAGTGGCCCGCAATCCGGTAACAAATCGCCACAGGCTTTCCGTTAAGACAAAGGGTGTTGCGCGTCAACACCGTCACGGTGGTGTAACAGTAATTTCATGCCCGCGTCGTATGCATGATGCAAAGATCAGCCACAATATGTTGTAGAGAGGGCAGAGAATGCCATTGCTCAGGGTGAATGCGACACCTCAGGGGTTGCAGCTGCACGATCGGCCCGGCGTGGCGGAAACCGCGCTTGAGACGCAGCCGATCACCGCAGGGCCAGTCATCATCATGGTGCACGGCTACAAATATGCGCCCGGCGACGCAAACCATTGTCCTCACGAAAAAATCTTCAGATCAGATTCAGGAAACTGGCCACAGAATCTGGGCTTTGGCCGCGAAAACCCGGCCGAAGGTCTGGGGATCGCCCACGTGGCTCCTTGTGGCAAGCGCACGCGCGCGCATCCAAACTTGGCGAACGTCTCGCCAAAGTGATCACTGTTTTGCGGCGCCGCGCGCCAGAGAGACCCGTTCATGTCATCGCGCATTCGCTTGGGTCTGAAATCGCCCTTTCCGCTTTGCCGCATCTTGCGCCACATCAGCTGAACAGGATGGTGCTGCTGACGGGGGCGAGTTTTTCGAGCCGCGCGCGGGCGATGCTGCGCACACCCGCCGGATTGACGACCGAGGTCCTCAATGTGACCAGTCGCGAAAACGATCTCTTCGATATGGCTTTTGAGAGAATGGTGACACCGCCAGTACCACGCGACACAGCGATCGGACAGGGAATTGACCTTCCCAATGTGACAACGGTGCAGCTCGACTGCCCCGAAACACTCACTGTTCTTCAAAAGCTTGATCTGCCCGTCGCGCCGCCAGAGCGTCGTGTGTGCCATTGGTCGACATATCTTCGCCCGGGGGCCATGGCGCTTTATGCCAGGCTTCTGCGGGATTCCGACGCAGTGGATCCGCGCGCATTGGGGCGCATGCTGCCGAACACCACCGCGCCGCGTTGGTCGCGATTTAAGCGGCCTGCATCAGCTTGGTCTGCCGCCGCGGCCCCGGCTGTTACTTTGCCTGCCCTGCCCCTTGCCCTGCGGTTGAAAAATCGCATCATGGCCCCGTCATCAGCGCAGGGAAAACACAATGAGCACGCCTATTGATCTTTACTACTGGCCAACGCCAAACGGCTGGAAGATTTCCATCGCCCTCGAAGAAATGGCCCTGCCTTATGAAACCCATTTGATCAACATCGGCGCAGGTGACCAATTCGCGCCGGAATTCCTGAAAATCGCGCCCAACAATCGCATGCCCGCAATCGTCGATCATGATGGCCCTGGTGGCGAGCCGGTTTCGATCTTTGAATCAGGTGCGATCCTGCAATATCTGGCTGAAAAAACGGGCAAGTTCGGAGGTCAGACGCCACGTGAAAAGATCGCAGTATCCGAGTGGTTGATGTGGCAAATGGGCGGGCTTGGCCCTATGGCCGGGCAAGCGCATCATTTCCTGAAATACGCGCCGATGATGGACCCGCCAAACGACATCCCCTACGCCAAAGACCGCTACCGCGCTGAAACAGCAAGGCTTTATGGCGTTCTGGATAGAAGATTGGCAGACAACGAATATGTTGCCGGCGATTTTTATAGCATTGCAGACATGTCGATCTGGGGATGGGCGTCACTGTGGGAAGGCCAGCAACAGACGCTGGAGGACAAACCCCATATGGCGCGGTGGCTGGACATGATGGGTGTACGCGCGGGCGTGCAGGCAGGTCGCGCCCTTTTTGCCGAGAAACGTGCCGATTTCCGTCAGGACAAGGACGCACAAAGCCAACTTTTCAAACGTTGAAGGCCCCCGGTTCCGTCAGGGCTTTGCAAAAAGCCGGAATTTGGTTAGAGCCAGCCATCTTTCAAGCGCAGAAAAGCGCATAAATTAATGAATTTCTTTGCAAAATGGGTTTATAGTTGCGCAAACTTTGCGAATGTTCTGGGTTGCTGTGATTTTTCTTTATGACTGATTTTGTGTATTCACCCGGATTGCTGGTCTATCTGGCGGGGGCTTTCTACATTCTGGGGTTGGTGATCATTCACCAGGTCGTGCTACGTCTTCTCATCTTGTCCGGCACCGGCGTTTACCTGCTTTACTATTTCACGGTCGCGGACACCCCCCTGTGGGAGGCGATCTACGTCAGTTTCCTGATCGGCATGGCCAATATAATCGGCCTGACCAGCCTTCTGGCGCGCAAATCCCGTTTTGCAATCCCACGCGCTCATGCCGATATCTATGGTGATTTTCCGCCGTTGCCACCGGGTGATTTCCGGGCATTGATGAAACTGGCCAAACGCTACGCTGTCGAGGCCGACAAACAGGTGACAACCGAAGGCGAGGCCGGTGACAAGCTCTATTTCGTGATCAGCGGCTCCACCTTGGTGCGCAAAAGCGATCAGGCCTTCGTGCTGGCGCCGAAGCTGTTTCTGGGCGAGGTTGCCTTTTTGGTTGGCGCGCCCAGTTCCGCGTCAACGTGGCTCGAAGAAGGTGCCGAAGTGCTGGAGTGGAACTTTAGCGACCTGCGGCGCAAATGCGCGCGCAGCACGCGGTTCAAACTCGCGTTGGAAGCAGCGATTTCGGCCGATCTGGCTCATAAGGTGGCGCATTCAATGGGCAAGGATTCCGTGCGCGTTGACCATATCCCCAAACCAATGATCGAGGCGTTGCCCTCGGTGCGTCAAGGTTAGGCGTCGCCTTCAGTTTCATCGGTGATCAGATAGCTTTGCAGGGCGGTAAACTGCCACATCAGAAACGCCATCAACGCGACGGGAAATCCGAAGGTTTCGATCTTGACCCATGCGTCCGTCGACATGGTGCGCCAGACGACCTCATTTGCGATGGCCAGCAAGGCAAAAGCCGCGCACAGGCGTCTCGTCAGGATCATCCATCCTTCGTCTTTCATCGGCATCATTTCATTCATGACATAGGCCAGATAGGACTGGCCGCGCAGCAACCCGATGCCCAAAAGGGCCGCAAAAAGCCCGTAGACGATGGTTGTCTTCATTTTAAAGAAACGCTCATCGTTGAACCAGGCGGTCAGCCCGCCAAAGAATATAACCATGAAGGCCGTAAAAACCTGCATGCGGCTGAGTTTGCCGGTCAGGTGCCACAGAACCCCCATGGCAAAAAGCAGGATCGGCACAAAGACCAGCGCGGCAATGATGAAACCGCTGTATTCGATCCCCGCGATCACGAAGGTGTCTTCCTTGATCTTCAGATAGATCAGGAAAAACAGCACGGTGGGCCCCAGTTCGAGGACCTGTTTGGTGATCGGGTTGATCGATTTTTCGTCTGACATTCCGGCTTCCTTATCCACCCATCTCAACTATCACAGCGCCCAGCGCAATCAATGCCATCAGCGCAATACGTCGCGGCCCCACGGTTTCCTTCAGGAAGACCCAACCGATGATGGCGGCAAAAACCGTGGAGGTTTCGCGCAGAACGGCGGCCTCGCCCACTTTGTCGAGCCGCGTGGCCATCATCACCGCGCCAAAGCTCAGCGGTGCGATCAACCCGCCCAGCAACCCGCGCCGCATCAATGGCCCCAAATCCGGCCGTCCGGACATGCGCAGCCAGCGCGCGCCTGCGACGAAGGGCATGACAAAGCCATCAATCATGAAGAACCAGGCCAGAAAGGTGAAAGGATCGGCCGTCGCGCGGATGCCGTAAGCGTCATAGGTTGTGTAAAGTGCCACAAAAAGACCGGTAAGCACCGCCAGTCCAAGAGCTGCATTCAGGGTGTCCCGCTCAGAGACCAGAAAGATCATATTGTAGATCGCCAGCCCGAAGATGCCTGCCAGCAGAACCGCAACACCCAGCCACTGCGTGATCGAAAAGGTTTCCCCAAAGATCAGATAGGCGCCAAATACCGTGAACAGCGGTCCGGTGCCACGCACCACCGGATAGACCACGGTGTAGGCCCCCTTGGTGTAGGTCCAGGCCTGCAAGAGCTTGTAAAACACATGGATGATCCACACGGCCGCAAAGATCGGCCACATATGCGGCTCGGGCCAGGGCACCACAAATAGAGCGAAAGGTGCGGCCATGGCCATGTAGCAAAAATCAATCGCCCCCCTGGTAAGCCAAGGATCGAAACGCCCTTTTTGCAGCGCGCCAAAGACCGCGTGAAGAAAGGCCGCCATCAGTGCCAGCACAAGGGCCAGTTGATGGCCTGCATCCGTACCTTCGATGGAGATCAGCCATTCGGTCATGCGTTACCCGCGCACCAAAACGGCAGAGACGGACCTGTTGGGGTGCTTCATGCGCGCTCAAGGCCCATCAGGGCGTCTGCGAACTCCTCAGGATCAAAAGCATCGAGATCGTCGATCTGTTCGCCCACGCCAATTGCATGAATGGGCAGCCCGAACTCATCCGCAAGCGCCACAAGCACACCCCCTTTTGCGGTCCCGTCGAGCTTGGTCATGACAAGGCCGGAAACATCAGAGATATCCCGGAATACCTTGACCTGATTGAGTGCGTTCTGGCCGGTGGTCGCATCAAGCACCAGCAGCGTGTTATGCGGGGCGGTTTCGTCCTTTTTGCGGATCACGCGCACGATTTTGGCCAACTCCTCCATCAGATCGCTGCGGTTTTGCAACCGGCCCGCTGTGTCGATCAGCAAAAGATCGGCCCCGTCCGCCTGTGCCTGCGTCATCGCATCAAAGGCAAGGCTGGCAGGATCAGACCCTTCCGGAGCGGTCAGAACCGGCACACCGGCGCGGTCACCCCAGACCTGCAACTGCTCAACGGCGGCTGCACGGAAGGTGTCGCCCGCCGCAATCACCACCTTCTTGCCCGCTGCACGGAACTGGCTGGCCAGTTTGCCGATGGTTGTGGTCTTGCCAGAGCCATTGACGCCCACCACCAAAACCACCTGTGGGGTGCGCGGATAAAGCGGCAAAGGCTTGGCCACAGGGTCCATGATCCGGGCAATTTCCGCCGACATCAATTCCTTGATTTCCTGCACGGACAGTTTACGCCCCAAACGTCCTTCGGCCATGTTCGCCACCACGCGCAGGGCCGTATCCACGCCCATATCCGCCGTGATCAGCAACTCTTCGAGTTGTTCCAGCATATCGTCGTCCAGCGTCCGCCGGACCACGGTTTTGGCCGCAGAACGCCCCAGCAACCGGCCAAGGATACCCGGCTTTTCGGCGGGTGTTTCCGCCTGCGGCTCATTCAAAGCTTCGGCAACAGGGGCCGGAGTGCGCGGCAGGGAAACTGGCTCTGGCTCTGGCTCTGGCTCTGGCTCTGGCTCTGGCTCTGGCTCTGGCTCTGGCTCTGGCTCTGGCTCTGGCTCTGGCTCTGGCTCTGGCTCTGGCTCTGGCTCTGGCTCTGGCTCTGGCTCTGGAAAGGTCGACACGACATCCTTTGGCGCGTCAAGCCCCCCGGATCCATCAATTTCTGTCTCAACCGTCTCGGATGCTACGTCCGATCCATCGCTCGGCGCGTCTGCAACCGGCGGCAGGGCAACCGTTTCCTCGATGCCGCCCTCTTCGACAATCGCCTCCAGACCCTCGTCAATCCGTGACGAGGATTTGAACAGCCTGTCCTTGAGTTTTTTGAAAAACGCCATCTGCGGCCCCACTTCTCACATCGCACCCATCTAAGGGGATTTTGTCAGAAGGAAAAGGGCCGGAGCCTGATTGTGCCCGATGTCAGATTTCGTCCGGGAAATGCTTCATCACCAATCGGATCGGGTTCGGGGCCGCCTGCCCCAACCCGCAGATGGAAGCATCGACCATCGCGGTGCTGAGTTCTTCCAGCAGGCCTTGATCCCAGCTGTCTTTCTGCATCAGCTTCACCGCTTTTTCACAGCCGACGCGGCAGGGCGTACATTGCCCGCAGCTTTCGTCCTCAAAAAAGCGCAACATGTTCAGCGCCGCCGCCTTTGCCGAATCCTGATCGGAAAGGACCACCACAGCCGCCGAGCCAATAAACGAACCCAAGGGTTGTAATGTGTCAAAATCCAACGGCACGTCGTGGATCGACGCAGGCAGCAATCCCGAGGACGGCCCGCCCGGCTGATAGGCTTTGAAGCTGTGGCCCTCGGCCATGCCCCCTGCCGCCGCGATGATGTCGGTGATCGTTGAACCTGCGGGCAACAAATAGACGCCGGGGGCCGCCACGCGCCCCGAGACCGAATAGCTGCGCAGACCCTTGCGGCCATTCAATTCCGTCGCAGACAGCACCTCCGGCCCTTCGCGGCAAATGCGCGCCACCCAATGCAATGTCTCGACGTTATGAACCAGCGTCGGCTGACCAAAGATACCCACCTGCGCCACGAAAGGCGGGCGGTGCCGCGGCATGCCGCGCTTGCCCTCAATGCTTTCGATCATCGCGGATTCTTCACCGCAAATATACGCCCCCGCGCCACGGCGCAGATCGATATAGCCTGCGTCAACGATGCCTGCGTCTTCCAACGCCTTGATCTCACGCCGCAGGATTTCCAGCACCGCCGGGTATTCATCACGCATGTAGATAAACGCCGTCTCCGCCTCGACCGCCCAGGCAGCGATCAACATGCCTTCAAGGAAGAGATGCGGCACCCGTTCCAGATAATAGCGGTCCTTGAAGGTGCCCGGTTCGCCTTCGTCACCATTGACGGCCAGATAACGCGGACCATCGTTGGCGCGTACGAATCCCCATTTCTTGCCCGACGGGAACCCCGCCCCGCCCAGGCCGCGCAAACCAGAGGCCAGCACCTTGTCCTGAACCGCTTCCCAGTTGCCGCCGTCCCGAAGGGATTTCAGCACCGCATAGCCACCTTCAGCAACATAGGCGGCATAATCCTGATAGTCGGGGATATGCGCATGGGTCTCCTTTGCCGCAATCGCCGCATTGACCTTTTCAGGTGTCGCATGGTCGATATGAGCGTGACCAAGTTCCAATACGGGGGCCGTGTCGCAGCGGCCCATGCAGGGTGCGCGCAAAACACGGACCTCAGCCGGGTCAAGCCCATCCTCAAGCGCGGTTTTCAACGCCTGCGCGCCTGCCAGTTCGCACGACAGCGAATCGCAAACCCGAATGGTCAGCGCAGGCGGCGGTGTCTCCCCCTCTTTGACCACATCGAAATGCGCGTAGAAGGTTGCAACCTCATAGATTTCTGCCATCGACATGCGCATTTCTTCGGCCAGCGCGCGCAAATTGGCGGCGGACAAATGGCCAAAGTGATCCTGGATCTTGTGCAGATGTTCGATCAGCAAATCGGCACGGCGCGGCGCATTTCCCAGAAGTGATTTCACGTCATCCCAGGCATCGTCCTGCAGTTGCCGGCCCTTCGTGTGGTGACGCCCTTTGCCTTTGCCTGATTTCCAGACCCCCTTGCGGGGGTTTTTGTCGGACGTATCCAGTGCCATTCTTTGTTCTCCGCGCCTGTGCTTCAAGCACAGGATCTTAAGCCAGTCTTTACATGTCGCGGACATTATCAGCCCGGTTCCGCGCAAGATACCGTCAAACCCGCCGCCCGGTAGGGCCAGAAACGACACTCTGTGTCTGATCAGAAACTTCCGGCACTCAGAGCAGCCTTTGCAGTGGGTTGGAGACCGCGCGAAAAAAGATATAAAACCAGAACCATGAACGCACGCCTCGCCTGCCTCCTCTTTGCCTCCGCAAGCCTGACCCCGGCGATATGCCTGTTTTTTGCAGCGCTGGTCGGAGGCGTCTGGAGCTACCTGGCTCTTTTCAGCATTACCGTTCTGGTACTGGCCATGGACCGCAGCCCCATTGCCGCTGCCGCCACGACACAGCTAAAGAACTGGCTGCCGCGCGTGATCATTCTGGCTCATTTCCTGATCCTGCCGTTGACAGTCTGGAGCGTTGGAAGAGCCGAAGGTGGCACACCGGGGCAGATCATCGCCCTTCTGCTTGGTGCCGGGCTCTTCATCGGGCAGGTCTCAAACGCCTGTGCGCATGAACTCATTCACCGGCGTGATCGCCTCAGCCGCTTGTTGGGGACGGCGATCTATTGCTCGATACTCAATGGTCAGCATGTATCCGCACATCTTCTGGTGCACCACGTCCACGCAGGGACCGCCAAAGACCCCAATTCCGCCCCACTAGGGGAAGGTTTCTGGCGCTACTTTCTGCGCGTGCTTGTGGGTGAGTTCAAATCGGGCCTGCATGCTGAAAACAAACGCAATCAAGGGTATAAACACAGGAGGACACACCCCTATCTGATTTATATCGTAGGCGCGTTCGCCTCTATCGGTGTTGCCTTTTTGCTCTCAGGAAGCCTGGGTGTTTTGGTTCTGATCGCATTGTCGCTTCATGCCCAGATGCAGCTGATGCTGTCAGACTATCTGCAACATTACGGCCTGAGACGGCGGCTCTCGAAAGATGGCAACCTTGAACGTATGGGACCGCAACACAGTTGGAATGCGCCACAGGCATATTCCGCCGCCTTGATGCTGAACGCGCCGTTGCACTCAGATCACCACGTCAATCCCGGCCGACCGTTTTCGGAATTGCGCCATGATACAACGACGATGCCGACCCTGCCGCGCTCGGTCCCGGTCATGGGTGCGGTCGCTTTGATCCCGCCCTTGTGGCGGCAGATCATGGATCCGAGGGTACAGCACTACTGTCCACAAGGGGATCACGGCAACGTCATGCCGCCGCCCGCGCCGGACACTGGCGGCACTGCCAACGTTCTGTCACAATGATCTCATGAAACCTGTAACTCAATACATGTCACTTCTTGCGGCGGCAGCCTTTATGACCGCCACGCCGACGCTGGCCAGGGACGCCATGACCGCACAGGAGTTTGACCGCTACACGCGCGGAAAAACCCTTTATTACGGCCAAAATGGCGCACCCTACGGGGCCGAGGTCTACATGGACAACCGGCGTGTGAGGTGGTCATTTCTGGACGGAGAGTGCAAGGAAGGCGAATGGTACGAAAGTGCGGACCAGATCTGCTTTGTCTACGAAGACAACCCGAACCCGCAGTGCTGGACTTTCCATGACAATGGCACCGGCCTGACCGCGCGTTTCCAGAACACCCCCGGTGCAACCGAGCTTTACGAGGCCGATGACGTGGGCGCAGAAATGATCTGCCTTGCCCCCAACACCGGCGTGTGACGCCCGTCTAGAACAGCGAACCTTGCCCGGACGGCGCAGTCGGGTGCTTTCGCGTCACGGGTTTTCCACCAACCCTGACCCGGCCATCTGCGAATTGAATCTCAAGCGTGTCCGCCGATTTCGCCGTCTTGCAATCCGTCACGATGTCATCGCCGTTTCGCACAACGGCAAAACCTCTCTCAAGCGTTGCTTCATAGCCGAGCGTCAGCCGCAGACGCTCCAATGTATCAATGCGCCCTTTCCAACGCGCGAAATCGCGTTTTCCGGTATCCGACAGACGCTTGCACAAGGCCCCGAACTCCCGCGTCTTGCGATCTCTGTCCTGCTGCAACGCGGCAGGCCGGAATCGCCGCGACAGCGCGGTCATCCGATCTTCTTTGACCGCAAAGCTCCGTAACAGCGCAGGGCTCAAGCGGGCGGCAACGTCACGCAGGCGCCGCGCTTCAACCTGCACTGTCCGGCGCAATGTCGAAGGCCGCAGGCTGCCGCTCATATCTGCCAACCTCACCTTGCGACGTTGCACACCACCGATCAACGCCGGACCCAACCGCGCGCTCATCAAATCCAGCCTTTGACGTGGCCCGTCGAGAAGCGTTTCCGCCCGTGGCAGCGCCCGCGCAACATCCCGCAATCGCTGGTCGCGGCGGGTCAGGCCATGGCTTAGGGCCTGCCGCATGCGGGCATCCTGACCGTCCAGCCAGGTCATCAGCTCGTGCCGCACAGGCACCGCCAACTCTGCCGCTGCCGTGGGTGTGGGCGCACGTTTGTCGGAAACAAAATCAATCAGGGTTGTGTCCGTCTCATGCCCAACCGCAGAGATAAGGGGAATCTCCGAGGCCGCAGCCGCCCGCGCCATGCTCTCCTCATTAAAGCCCCACAGGTCCTCAACCGATCCGCCACCGCGGGCCACGATCAGCAGATCCGGTCGCGGCAAAGCACCTCCCGGCGTCATTGCATTGAACCCTTCGATGGCGCGCGTCACTTCCGGCGCGCATTTCTCCCCCTGAACGGCCACAGGCCAGATCAGAACCTTACGCGGAAAGCGGTCCCGCAAACGGTGTAGGATATCGCGGATCACGGCCCCCGACGGTGAGGTCACAACGCCGATCACGTCCGGCAGATAGGGCAACGGCCGTTTGCGCGCAGGATCAAATAACCCCTCTGCCTCCAGCATCTTCTTGCGTTTTTCCAAAAGCGCCATCAACGCACCCAACCCGGCGGGTTTTATATCATCGATGACGATCTGATACTTCGACTGCCCGCCAAAGGTGGTCACGCGCCCCGTGGCGACCACCTCCATGCCTTCCTCAGGCTGGGTTTGCAGACGCGCGGCTACACCTTTCCAGATCACACCTGAAATGACCGCGCGGTCGTCCTTAAGATCGAGGTAGATGTGACCGGATCGCGGGCGTGATACCCGCCCCACCTCTCCTTTGATCCGGACATGACCAAACTCGCCCTCGATCACCCGTTTGATCGCGCCCGAGAGTTCGGTAACGGTAAATTCGGGGCTGTTGAGCCCTTCTTCCGGGGAATCGATCAGGTCCATGGGGCCTCTGGTGTTGTATCGCAGCGGGTGCCAGCTTAGAACGCGGCGAAGGCAAGGCCAAGCAGATCAGGAGCACAACCATGAACATTCTCATCCTTGGCAGCGGCGGACGTGAACACAGCCTTGCATGGGCGGCCTTGCAGAACCCCAAATGTGACCGGTTGATTGTCGCACCGGGCAATGCCGGGATTGCGGAGATTGCGGATTGCGCCAGCCTCAACATCGAGGACGGCGGAGCGGTGGTCACATTTGCCGAAGAAAACGCCATTGATTTCGTGATCATAGGACCCGAAGCACCGCTGGCGTCCGGTGTGTCCGATCGTTTGCGCGCCGCTGGTATTCTTGTCTTCGGGCCAAGCGCTGCGGCCGCGCAACTCGAAGCCTCAAAGGCTTTCACCAAACAGATATGTGACGCCGCGGGTGCGCCCACAGCAGCTTACGGTCACTTTACTGATGCGGCCTCGGCAAGGGCTTATGTCCAGCAGCAGGGTGCACCCATCGTCATCAAGGCCGACGGGCTTGCTGCCGGAAAAGGTGTCATTATTGCAGAAACGGTCGAGCAGGCTCTGTCAGCGGTAGATGACATGTTCTCCGGCGCCTTTGGTGCGGCTGGCGCAGAAGTTGTCATCGAGGAATTCATGACCGGCGAGGAAGCGTCCTTTTTTGTGCTCTGTGACGGTGAAACCGTTCTACCCATTGGCACCGCGCAGGATCATAAACGCGTGGGCGAAGGCGACACAGGCCCGAATACCGGTGGCATGGGGGCCTACTCTCCCGCTCCCGTGATGACGCAAGCGGTGATAGATGTGGCCCTGGACCGCATCGTCAAACCGACAATGGCGCAAATGGCGCAGCAGGGCACGCCCTACCAAGGTGTCCTTTTCGTCGGCCTGATGATCGAAGAGGGTGCACCGCGCCTGGTGGAATATAATGTCCGTTTTGGCGATCCGGAATGTCAGGTACTGATGATGCGTCTTGGCGCGCAGGCATTGGACCTGATGCATGGCTGCGCCGAAGGTCGCCTGCGAGAAATGAAGGTAAACTGGGCTGCCGATCACGCCCTGACCGTTGTGCTGGCCGCGCAGGGATATCCGGGCGCTTACGAAAAGGGATCTGTCATCTCAGGAATGGACGCGCTGCCCGAAGACAGCAGCCACATGGTATTTCATGCAGGTACGGGTCGGACGGCGGGGAACTTCACCGCGCAGGGCGGGCGGGTTCTGGCCGTCACAGCCCGTGCCGGCTCGCTCACAGAAGCACAACGCAACGCCTACCAGATGGTGGATCAGATTGATTGGCCGGAAGGTTTCTGCCGCCGAGATATCGGCTGGCGCGCGCTTTAGGAGCCGCCCCAGCCAATGGGCGTCAGGGTACGCATTCTAACGCCCGGTTGAACGCCTCCCTGCGCGTCTTCGTGCCGATCTGTCTTTGCACCAGCGATCCGTTTTCGAAGGTCACCGCGACCAGATGCGCCCAATCGGCCGAGGCCAGGATCATTTCAGGTTTGCCATCGCAATCACGTATGCCGCCCGCAATATCGCGCTCGCCAATGCGGTGGTTGGTTACTCCGGGCATCTGCGCCACAGGGACGAGCCCGCCATCCTTAAAACGATAAACTCTCAACGTTTTGGCCAGATGTGGCCTGTCGACAAAGGCAATTTCCATATGTCCGTCGCCATCCAGATCAAAGGCTCCGACAGGAGCAAGCCAGCGGAACCGCGTCCCGATATGAGGCGTCGTGGCAATACGGCCCGCGGACCCATAAACGGCCAATCGCGCACCCAATGTCTGGCTGCTCTCAACGGTAATCACTTCGGGCAGGCCGTCGTCATCCAGATCAACCAGCCGGGGTTCGGTATCTTCAAAAACCAGGTCATCCGACAAGATAAACTCACGTGTCTGACCTGACCCCAGTGTGATTACCAACGATGCGTGTTCAATGTTGTCCCCCAAAACACCATGAGGATAACGGGTTGTGGCCATGGCATAACCGGCATCAATGATCGTTTCGGCTGCCGCCAGTGACCCGTGCAACAAGCATAAGGCCAGAAGTGCGCGGCGCGCCGAACTATGCCAAACGCGCGACAGAAGACGCCGCGCGCCCATAAGCATCAGATTTGTTTTTCCGGCATCTGAACGATCAGACCATCCAGCGCTTCCGTTACCTTGATCTGGCAGGTCAGGCGAGACCGCGCCGGGTCAGGTTCATATGCAAAATCCAACATATCTTCTTCCATGTCTTCTTTCGCGGGAAGTTTCTCCGTCCAGGATGGATCGACATAGACGTGGCATGTGGAACAGGCGCAAGCCCCACCGCAATCGGCTTCGATGCCCGGAATATTGTTGTCACGCGCGCCTTCCATGACGGTAAGGCCATTTGCAACATCGACAATATGTTCCTTGCCGCCGTGTTCGATATAGGTGATCTTTGCCACGTTCGTCTTTCCCTTGCTGATCTGTCTGAGCCTGTCTACCGAGGCGATATAAGACGCACCAGCCCCTTTTGCGAGGCACAATCTTCCTGACTTGCGGATTTTCAAGATTTTCCGAATTTAGGCGCACCGATAATGTCTGCCACCGCAACGCACGACCTGCCCCAATACTGCCGACCCTTGCGCTGTTTGGCACAAGACAGTTTCATCGGGAGTTATGGAAACAGAGACACGACCTGTCTTGATCTTCCCTGCGGGCGTCAGCGCGGGCCCAGCTGATCCCAACATCCTTACCACAACAGACAAGGGCGCCCCAAAGAGCGCCCTTAGCCAAGATCGTCTGCCTATTTATCGGCCAATGACAACGCCACGAAACGTGGATCACCGGCGCGACGCACCAGCAGCAAGAGTGATTTTCGTCCAGCTTCCTTGGCGGCCTCTACGCGCTTTTCAAGATCGGAAATGCTTGTCACCTTCTGCTGACCGGCCTCGGTGATGATGTCGCCTGCCCGCAGGCCTTTCTCAAAGGCCTCAGATGCTTCATCGACTTCCATGACAGCAAGCCCCAGCATATCCGCATCCGCGCCAAGTTCCTGACGAAGCTCATCCGTCAGCGCGGTCAGCGTCAGACCGAGAAGTGATTTTGTGACCGGATCTTTTTCCACATCCGGACCGGCTGCCACTGCGGGCACGGCGCCTTCAGCTTCTTCGCGGCGGCCCAATGTGACCTTGAGTGTCATGGAGGCACCGTCGCGCATCACCACCACCCGGACCGTTTCGCCCACCGGGCTGTTGCCCACGGTACGCACAAGCCCACGGGTATCTGCAACATCCTTGCCTGCAAAGCTGATGATCACATCCCCGGCTTCCATTCCAGCCTCTTTCGCAGGCCCCTCGGGCACGTCCGTTACCAACGCACCAGAGGCCGATGCCAACCCCATGGCTTCGGCAACATCCTCGGTCACATCTTGAATGCGGACACCGAGCCAGCCACGGCGGGTTTCGCCGAATTCCTTCAGTTGATCAACGACCCTCGTAACGACATTCGATGCCATCGAAAAACCGATGCCGATGGAGCCGCCGTTGGGGGAAAGAATGGCCGTATTCACGCCTATAACTTCGCCGTCCATGTTAAACAGCGGGCCGCCGGAATTGCCGCGGTTGATCGCCGCATCGGTCTGAATGTAGTCGTCATATGTGCCGCTGAGTGCCCGATTGCGCGCAGAGACGATCCCGGCGCTCACCGAAAATCCCTGACCAAGGGGGTTGCCCATCGCGACAACCCAATCGCCAACGCGAGACAGATCACTGTCGGCAAACTTGACGAAGGGCAGCGGTTCATCCGCTTCAACCTTCAGCAGCGCTATATCGGTGTTGGGATCAGTGCCGATCACTTCGGCTTTCAGCTCTTCGCCATTGAAAAATTCTATCAGGATTTCATCCGCACCATCGATCACGTGATTGTTCGTCACCACATAGCCATCTTCGGAGATCACAAAGCCGGAGCCCAGGGCCGATGACCGCCGCGGACGATCCCCGTCGCCATTGTTACGATCCTGAAATTCGCGGAAGAAATCTTCAAATGGCGATCCCTCCGGAACGATGCCCTGTGGACCCGTGCGCCCGGCGACAACCGTTGACGTGGTGATATTGACCACCGAGGGGCTTATCTTCTCTGCGAGCGGTGCGAGGCTGGATTGTTGGGCGAGTGCGCTTATGGGCTGAACCAACAAAAACGCCAGTGTCAGCAGGGCCAAAAGCATCAACCGCATCTGAAGGGTGATGGAAAATTGTTTTGACATGGATACTGCCTTGGGCTGCATGCGTCGTCTCCTGGTGTCGAGTTTTATGGACCTTCTGGCCGTTCTACGCAGGGCTGAGGTGCGATTGCTCACAGACTGCATTTAGGGTGGCCACCGTGCAACATTAAAGATGTATCACTCTGCCACAGTTTCAACAGTCTGTTACCAAACCGTGAAGATGCGGCTTATTTTAGTAAATTTGTGAACATTTGTCGCAATGCCATCACATAAAACCGGCGCCAAGCCGCCAGGCGAACCAGACAAGGATCAATCCGGTGACGATGATCAGCATCCCGATCTGGCGCACGGCCGCCTCTGGCAAACTCCGCAAAGCTTCCAGCATACGTTCAATAAGCGAAGGGGCCAGCGCATAGGCCAGCCCCTCCACAATCATTACCAGCCCAAGCGCCAGCAGCAGCGTGCTCACCGCTCGCCCTCTTCTGAACGGGAACCCTGGTCCGACCGAAGATAGTTGAAGAACTCCGAGTCGGGCGACAGGACCATTGTTGAGTTGGTGCCTTTCAGCGCGCGTTCATAGGCCGTCAGCGACCGGTAGAATTCGAAGAATTCCGGATCCGCGCCAAAGGCCTCCGCAAAAATTGCGTTCCGCTCAGCATCTGCCTGCCCGCGAATGATATCCGCCTCCCGGGTCGCATCAGAAGTCAGTTCCACCACCGTACGATCCGCCAGGGCGCGGACACGTTGTGCTGCCTCTTCACCGCGCGCGATCTCATCAGCCGCCTCGCGTTCGCGTTCCGCCCGCATCCGCGCAAACGTCGCATCAAGGTTTTGTTCAGGCAGGTTAGTCTGTTTAAGACGTACGTCCACAACTTCGAGACCCAGAGGCAAAGCCCGCTGCCGCGCTTGTGCCGTGATCCGTGCCATCAATTCAGCCCGATCCGCCGAAAGGATCGTATTGGACGTCACACCGTCAGAACCCAGAACGGCCCGGATGGTTGGGTTCAGGATACCCTCGAGCCGGTCTTCAGCAGCCCGCAATCCGCCAACGCCAACCGCCTGGCGGAACTGGGTTACATCGGAGATACGATAGCGCGCGAAGGCATCGACAACCAGACGACGGTCGTCGGATGGCGTTACTTCGGTCACTTCAGTATCCAGCGACAGAATACGGTCGTCATAGCGTACGACTTCTTGAATCAACGGGATTTTAAAGGCTAATCCCGGATTTTCCTTGACCGACTTGATCTGACCAAATTGTAGCACAAGCGCTTTTTCCCGCTCGTCCACGATAAAGACCGAGCTTAAAACTCCGACAGCTGCAACAACGACAATGGGTATCAGGAATTTACCAGCACGCATCAGTTTGACCCTCCTGCAGCGCCGCGGCGCAATTCATTGAGAGGCAGGTAAGGCACGACACCTTGTCCACCCGAGCCACCCAGATCGCTTTCCAAGATGATCTTGTCCACATCGCCGAAGACTTTCTCCATCGTTTCCAGATAAAGCCGCTTGCGCGTGACGTCGGGTGCCTTCAGATATTCTTCCAGTACGGAGGCAAACCGCGCGGCTTCACCCGTTGCCTCGTTCACCTGTTGCGCCCGGTAGGCTTCGGCCTGTTCCAACTGGCTTGCCGCTTCACCGCGCGCACCCGCTGTCACCTGGTTGGCATAGGCATCGGCCTGACGTTCCAGCCGGTCACGTTGTTGCTCTGCCGCCTGGACCTCACGGAAACTGTCAATCACCTCTCGCGGCGGGTCCGCCTTGTCGAGGTTGAGCCGCACGATGTTCACGCCGCTGTCGTAGGCATTGAGTGTGCCCTGAATGAGCTGCTGCGCCTCATCGGCAATGACCTGCCGGTCCCGGTTGAGAATCGGAGCAAGCTCGTTGCGTGCAATCACTTCGCGCATCGCAGATTCCGACACCGCACGAATGGTCTCGCGCGCCTCTGCCAGATTGAATAGATACTTCGCGGGATCGTTGATGTTCCAGACAACCTGGAAATCGATGTCGATGATGTTCTCGTCAGTGGTCAGCATCAACCCGCTGTCTGTCCGCTCCCCGATATCTTCGGTCTGTTCTCGAGTAACCGGCAAGACTTCGGCTGTGACCAGCGGCCATGGGGCGAAATTCAGACCCGAGTTTCCTGTGGCATAGTATTCGCCAAGAAAGAGCTCAACCGACTGCTCTTCCGGTGCCACGGTATAAAAGCTTGCCATCCCCCAAAGGATGAGTGCACCCAGAACACCGAGCCCGATTGTTCCACGGGTAAAGGCCGGGCCATTTCCACTTCCCCCGCGACCACCGCCGCCACCGGGGCCGCCGCCCTTGCCGCCCATCAGGACCCGCAGACGCTCCTGACCTTTCTTGACCAGCTCGTCAATTTCCGGGATTTGCCCCCCATCACCGCGAGGGCCCCGAGGACCTCCGCCATTATTGCCGCGGTTTCCGCCGCCGGGTCTGTCGTCATCGGAATTTCCGCCGCCGCCCCCCCAGGGGCCGCCATTATTGCCAGCCATTCAGTCTCTTTCCCTCCTAAATCGCTCAGAGATGCGATTAATTCCAGTCATAGGTACGCTAGGTTGTGCGGAATTCAAGCCGTCCGCATCGGTGTTCGCATTGTCACCATCTCTTCGGACATTGTGGGGTGGACCGCAACTGTCCGATCGAAATCTTCCTTGGTGGCGCCCATTTTGATCGCAACGCCGGCCATCTGTATCATCTCGCCCGCACCGGGTGCTACGATATGACACCCAAGGACCTTTCGTGTCGCCGTGGAAACCACCAGCTTCATCAATACCCGATCAGGGCGTCCGGCAAAGGCGGTTTGCATCGGCCGGAACGACGTGCAGTAAACCTCCACCGGTTCACGGTCGCGCGCATCCTCTTCGCTGAGGCCGACAGTCCCCATTTCCGGTTGGGTAAAGATTGCTGACGGGATCAGATCGTGATCCACGGGCGTCGGCACACCCTTGAAAACGGTCTCCACAAACGCCATGCCTTCGCGGATGGCCACAGGTGTCAGGTTCACGCGGTTGGTCACATCCCCGATCGCATAGATCGATGGCACAGAGGTCTGGCTGTATTCATCGACCACGATCTCGCCCCGGCGGCCGAGCTTCACACCCACCTCTTCCAATCCCATGTCGTGGGTATTCGGGTCTCTGCCTGTGGCGAAAAGCACCATGTCGAACTCGCCTTCCGCACCGGTCGTCGATTTGACCCAAATCGGACCATCCGCCGCCTCATCGCCCTTGCGCATCTGCGCCATTTCGACGCGTTCCTGGGCAGTTCCGCCCATAGCGCCGGTTTCGCCTGAACTGCGGTCTGCGCTGGCAGGTGCCATTTCGAGAATATTGGTACCCACATGCAGATTGATGCCGCGCTCGCGCATGGATTCGGCAACCAACCCGCGTGCCTCTTCATCGAACCCCCGCAGAATTTGCGCCCCACGATAGTATTGGGTCACCTTGACGCCCAGACCGTTCATGATGCCGGCAAACTCACAAGCAATATAGCCGCCGCCCACGATAAGCAGTGATTTCGGCATTTTCTCGAGGTGGAAAATATCGTCAGAGACAATCCCCAGATGCGCATTCGGCATCTGCGGGCGCACAGGGTGCCCGCCGGTCGCCACGAGAATATGTTTCGCGGTTTTCTTTTCGCCGGTCGACAGGGTGATTTCATGTGGGCCGGAAACCGAGGCGCGGGCATCGAAGGTATCAACCCCGGAGCCCTTGAGAAGGTTGCGATAGACCTGTTCCAGCCGGTCCAGTTCATCACCCAGGCGTTTGCGGAAAGACGGCCAGTCAAATGGCCCCTGTTTGAGGCTCCACCCGTAGGATTGCGCGTCTTCGACAACATCCGCGTATTCGCTTGCAAAAACCATGAGTTTCTTTGGCACGCATCCGCGGATCACGCAGGTTCCGCCATAGCGATCATCTTCGGCAAGCCCGACTTTCGCACCGACCTCGCCGGCGGCAACCCGAGCGGCGCGCACCCCTCCGGAACCGCCGCCAATCACAAAGAGATCGTAGTCAAAATCACTCATGGGGGCGGCCTTTCGAAGTATTCAGATTAGTTGTGTCGTCTATATATGCGCGGGCATTGCATTTACCACCTTCCGCCCGGCGGGGCGCGTGGCGTTTCCGTCAATCTGTCAAATCCGCAAAAAGATTATCGCTTTCGACGAAGTCCAGCCGTTCGGTTGCGATGGTGCCTTCATTGATGTCACGCACTTCAACCTTGCCGTCGCCATAGCCCACAACAACCCGGTCGCAGATGTCAATGAAGAGACCGTTTTCAACCACACCCGGCATCTGGTTCAGCACCAGCGCCAGTTGCCGGGCGTTGCCGATACGTTTGACGTGCAGATCAATGATGTGGTTGCCCTCGTCCGTGATGAAAGGCACCTCTCCGTTCATGCGCAGGGTACTGTCGCGGCCCAGCACATCCATCGAAACAAGCGTTTCCTCAACCAGTGCCTGCGTGGTTTGCCAGCCAAAGGGGATCACCTCCACCGGCAAGGGGAACGCACCAAGTGTCTCAACTTCCTTGCCGACATCGGCAATCACAATCATCTGGTCAGAAGCGGTCGCCACGATCTTTTCCTGAAGCAATGCACCGCCGCCACCCTTGATCAGGTTGAGCTGACCGTCGAATTCATCGGCGCCGTCTATGGTGATGTCCAGCCATTTGGCTTCATCCAAAGAGACCACTTCGATGCCAACCTCCCGCGCCAGGGTCGCCGTGCGCGTTGACGTCGGCACCCCCTTGATACGCAGCCCGTTGTCCCGAACCATTTCGCCCAGACACCGCACCAGCCATGCGGCTGTAGAACCTGTCCCCAATCCAACTCGCATGCCGCTTTCCACAAATTGCGCCGCGCGTTTGGCGGAGACGAACTTGGCTTTGTCGATGGGTGAAAGTTCTGAGGTCATCGGCAGGTTCCTTGGACAGCGTTTGCCTGCCTTATAGGAAACCTCGCAGGCGGGTGCGAGGGCTGATTTCACTTCAACTAAGCAGCCTGACAGCTGCGGGTGCGTTGCCTGAACCGGATTGCTGCGCAAAACCCATATAAAAACGTCGCATTTCCCGCAACATGTCACGGGGAATCAGCATAGCACACTCAGCATGACCAATGTCTGTTACATATTGCACTATGCGCCCGACAATGCCTCTTTGGGTGTTCGGCTTGCCTTGGAAGAATTGCGCCTGAATTACCGCGCCGCACTGGTTGATCGCCAACTTCAGGCTCAACGATCACCGGACTATCTGGATTTGAATCCCAATGGCCTGATCCCCGTTCTTGAAACCCCGCAGGGTCCGATATTCGAAACCGCTGCCATCCTGCTCTGGTTGGCCGATCAGCATGGCGGCTTGGCACCTGCGGCAAACGCAGTAAATCGCGCCGAATTGCTAAAGTGGCTGTTCTTTTTATCAAACACGCTGCACCCCGCGCTGAGGACATTGTTTTACCCCGAAAAATACATCGGCCCGAATCCTGACCATCAGTTGCTTTTGCAAAACCATGCACGCGCTGATATTTTGCGACATCTCGGCACGCTTGACGCGCATTGGCGTCAAACCGATGTGCCGCTTCTGCTAAATCTCTATCTGGCCCCGATGTTACGCTGGATTCAGCTTTATCCCGCCGCATCGGACAAGACCTGGTTTGACCTTTCCTCACTGCCCGCATTACACCGCATGGCAGAACGACTTGAGACACGCAAAAGTGTCGTCACCGCCCAGACCGCCGAAGGGTTGGGCCCCCGACCATTCACAGCGCCCCGCGCCCCTTGTCCACCTGAAGGAAGTGCCACCTGATGTTCCTCTCTGTTTTCGACATGTTCAAAGTGGGCATTGGCCCGTCGTCCTCTCATACAATGGGACCGATGGTTGCCGCCGCGCGCTTTCTTGACGAGATGCGCGCCTCACCCTTTGCATTTCATGGACTGCGCGCCTCCCTGCATGGTTCGCTTGCATTTACCGGTGTCGGCCACGCGACGGATCGCGCAACCATTCTCGGATTGGCCGGTTTCGTCCCCGATACCTATGACGCGGAAAAAGCGGAAAAAATGCTCGCCGAAATCAAGGCCAGCGGAAAAATTCGCCCTGAGGGATTACCCGAGCTGTCCTTTGATCCTGATCGCGACTTGCTCTTTGATTTTGACACCGTGTTGGAAGGCCATGCCAACGGCATGATGCTGATGGCGACGGATGCGCAAGGCGACGTAACCCTGCGTGAAACCTATTACTCGATTGGCGGGGGCTTTGTGATGACCGAGGCCGAGCTGGCCGACGGCAAGGACACCGAAGAAGGCCCGCCCATTCCCTTTCCTTTTAAGTCTGCTGCGCAAATGCTTGAAATGTCGGCGGCTTCGGGGCGCTCCATTGCAGAAATGAAGCGGTCGAATGAAGCCGCGCGCGGTGGTGTGGAAAACCTCAAATCCGGGACCAAACGTCTTTGGCAGGTTATGAATGATTGCATCAACCGGGGACTGACCACAGATGGCATTCTCCCGGGCGGACTGTCCGTCAAGCGCCGCGCCAAGGGCATCTACGACAAGCTGTTGGAAGAGCGCGGGATGAACCTGACGGCGCCGCACACGATCAACGATTGGATGAGTGTCTATGCGATGGCTGTAAACGAAGAAAATGCGGCCGGAGGTCAGGTTGTAACCGCGCCCACAAACGGCGCGGCGGGTGTTTTGCCCGCGACCCTTCGTTACTATCTGGATCATGTGCCGGGTGCATCCGAAGCCCATGTCGAAGAATTTCTGCTGACGGCCGCCGCAATCGGTGGACTGGTGAAATTCAATGCTTCCATATCCGGTGCCGAAGCCGGCTGTCAGGCCGAGGTCGGATCCGCCTCTGCGATGTCGGCCGCCGGGCTTTGCGCGGTGATGGGGGGCACGCCCGAACAAGTGGAGAACGCAGCGGAAATTGCCCTGGAACACCATTTGGGCATGACATGTGACCCGGTCAAAGGACTGGTGCAAGTGCCATGCATCGAACGCAACGGCCTGGGGGCAATCAAGGCGGTTTCCGCAGCCTCGCTCGCCTTGCGCGGCGACGGGACACATCTTGTGCCACTTGACGCCTGTATTGAGACAATGCGTCAGACCGGTGCCGATATGTCAGAGAAATACAAGGAGACCTCTTTGGGGGGATTGGCCGTAAATGTGCCAAACTGCTAAAAGTTGAGTCCTCTCCGAAGCTGTTCTTGCATTGATTGAGTGGCCCATTTAAGTTCGGCCAATGGCCGTAGACCGTCCCCTCCTTGGCATCATGCTGATGCTTGGATTTTGCGTCATTGCACCCGTTGGTGACGCAATTGCCAAGATTCTGGGCGAGACCGTTCCCGTCGGGCAATTGGTTCTGGTGCGATTCGCCATTCAGGCCGTCATATTGATCCCGATGGTCTGGATCACACACCGCGCCTGGCGCATGTCACGCCGTGTTTTCACGCTGACCCTGATTCGAACGGTTTTGCATATATTTGGCATTGGCGCGATGGTAACCGCGTTGAAGTTCCTGCCGCTGGCAGATGCCATCGCCATTGCCTTTGTCATGCCCTTTATGATGTTGTTGCTCGGCAAATATGCTTTGCACGAAGAAGTCGGGCCGCGCCGGTTGATCGCCTGCATCATCGGATTTATCGGTACGCTCTTTGTTGTTCAGCCCAGCTTTACCGCCGTGGGCTGGCCCGCCCTCCTGCCGCTGGCGGTGGCGGCAAACTTCGCGTTGTTCATGCTTGTGACGCGCCAGATCGCCAAGGAGACCGACCCCATCAGTTTGCAGGCGATCAGCGGCACAATGGCCGTGATCGTCATGCTGCCCATCCTGTTTCTGTTTCAGGGGTCATCTTACGGGCAACTGCAACTGGTGCAGGTCAGCAGTTTTGACTGGACGCTGTTGATCAGCATCGGGATTCTGGGCACCGCCGCCCATCTGCTGATGACGTGGTCATTGCGATACGCGCCCTCCGCCACGGTGGCCCCGATGCAGTATCTGGAGATTCCGTTTGCCACCGTGATCGGTTTTATCGTTTTTGGAGACTTGCCCAACACTCTTGCCTCGATTGGCATTTTCATAACGATGGCGGCGGGTCTTTATATCGTTCTGCGCGAGCGGGCCAGCGCGCGTGCTCTGGCAGCGCAACGAGTTTCTGTGCAACCGGCCGAATAAGCTCTCGCGGCAAAATACATAGAAGTGACGGGGCGTCGACCTCCAGGACCAAATCTCCAGTCGCCCTGTTGGAAGTACCTGACGTGCCGGTTGGCGAAAATGTCAGCCCGTCTATCGGCCATTCCAGCCCCTCAGATCGTCCGTGAACTTCACCCATGGGAAACAGGGACACCCGTGTTCCCGCCGATACGTCCAATTTAAAGACCCGTGGACACAAAAAGATCACATCCCGGTCGCTGAGTATCAAACACGGCCTGTCTGGCCGCATCACTAGTGTGTGTAATGACGCCAATTGATGGTCAACCCGGCGACCCATGAAACCCACCGCCAGAACCAGCGGCGTTTCAATATGACGAAGCGCCTTGTCAAAATCCGTGCTCATCTGTTCGGGTATCCGGTGAAACTTCGAAGACGGGATGCGCCTGCGCGCTGCTTCCGAAATCGAATCCATGTCGCCGATTACCGCAGAGAGCTCCACCCCGGCCGCAAGGGCGACATCTGCACCGCTGTCCGCCGCAACACATGTCGGCGCGATGTCCAGAGCCAGTTGCAAATCGTCTTTTCCAACGGCCCCACCTCCAACTAAAGTAATTGGCTCCAATTTGTGTATAATTTTATTATTCACCTAAGTTTAATGTCCTTTTTGGAAACAGAACACATTGTTGCCATGAAATGATACCGTAATGAGCACAGATTCGCGCCGCTTTGGACTTTCCACGTATGGTAAACAGTTTGTTGAAATCACGCAGAGGACGAGCATCCGATGATGAATAACAACAAGATCCTGACAGTCTCCTATGGAACCTTTTCCTGCACTCTGGAGGGTTTTGACGACTCTTTCGACACAATGAAAGCCATTGCAGAGTATTTTCGCGATTTAGCTTCAGACGACAGATATTTTGGTGCAGAGCCTCCTCAGCCCGATGCTGAGATGTTGGCAAGGATCGCCGAGCGGGAAGTTGCCCGCCGGGTTGAGGCGCGTGAACATGATGGCCGCATCATGTTGAAAGCGCATGATGAAGCCGTCGCCGTGGACACCAAACCGACACAGGAACCACAACCCGCGCCCGCTGCTACTGCCGCGGTGGCCGCCGCGCCAGAGCAGCCGGAACCAGAACAGATATCTGAGCCAGTTCAGACGCAAGAAGATGAACTGGCGGCGGAAACGATCGCTGAAGAGGCGCGTCCTGCGGAGCCCGAAACCCAGGAAATGCTGGAGGCGGAAACTCCGGCCGACGAACCGACTCAAGAGCAGCACCCCATGATTGAAAGCGACGAACCGGTCGCTCAAGAAGAACAGCCCGAACCGTCAGAATCTGCCGAAGAGGCCGAACTGGCCGAGCCTGTGGCAGATGACACGCAAGACGTAAGCTCGCAGCAGGAAGAAGATGAAACCCTCTCCGCAGAAGAGGCGATTTCACCCGAGGCGCCAACCCTTGCCGAAGAAGATTGGGCCGAAGACAATGACGTGTCGCATGACGATCTCGCTGAGGGTGTTGTCGCTCAGGATACGGCGTTGAGTGCCGAGGCATTTTTTGCTGACAGCCCAAGCTTCGAAGAAGTCGAGACCGAGATCGAAGAGGATGTTGTTGAGGTACCGGACAGCTTCGATGCGACCCCTGCATTTGCTGAACCCGTAGATGCCCCCAAAGCGGCGGCAGAAAGCATCGCAGCCAAGCTTCAACGCATTCGCGAAGTGGTTTCGCAGCAGGATGATACCGCGGCGAGCGCAGAATATGACGAGGATGAGGCAGCAGGTGATGCAGACACCACCGCCGTTGATTTCCTGGATATGCCCTTCGAGGAGGCAATCGGATACGCCGAGAACCACGAGTCAGAAGAGACGCCGACCGACGCCACACTTAGTGACGCTGCTCAGGAAATCGAAGAGGCGCTGGACCTCGATGACCAGATCGCGACCGCGGCGGAGAACGCCGTGGATGAAGAGGACGACGAGCTCTCCAACATCCTGAGCCGTATTGAGGCAAACACATACGAGCCCGAAGAGGTGGATTCCGAGAACCTGCTGGACGCGGATGACGAGCCTGCTGACATCGATGAAGAGGTTGGTAACCTGTTTGACGCCGATACGCTTGATGAAGATGTCATGGCAGTGGAAGAGGCCGCGCAAAGCTTACAGGACCATGCGGAAGACACCGAAGAGATGCAGAAGGTTCACGGCCGCGTTCTGAAGGTCAATCGCGCCGATCTCGAGGCCGCGCTCGAATCCGGTGATCTTGAAGAGTTTGATACAGAAGATGAGGCGATCCTGTCACCGGAAGAGGAAGCTGACCTGCAGCGTGAACTGAGCGCCGTGACTGGGGATTTGGAGGAAGACACGCCTGAAAATGCCACGGCGCGCGATAACCTGCCAAGCATTGACGAGGGCAGCAGCGAAGATCTGTCGCGCCTTATGGCCGAAGCGGATCAGCAAATGGAAGAACCCGAGGGTGCGACACGGCGCAGCGCGTTTGCGCATCTGCGCGCAGCCGTCGCCGCCCGATTTGCCGACAAGTCGATGGGCCGGCAAGAAACAGAGGAAGAGACAACCAAGGAATATCGCAACGATCTTGCTGAAGTTGTTCGGCCGCGGCGCCCGGTTGCATCGGGCAGCCGCACGGAGCGCCCGTCCGATGCGCGCCCGGCGCCGCTGAAACTCGTTGCAGAACAACGCATCGATGCAGAAGCGCTCCGCGACAATGGTCCGGTCATGCCCCGCAGAGTTGAAGCGACGCTCGATTCGGATCTCGATATGGAAGGCGACACCGGGTTTGCCGAATTCGCGCAGGAAGTCGGAGCGACAAAGTTGCCAGAATTGCTGGAGGCCGCCGCTGCATACCTGTCATTTGTGGAAGGCCGGGAGCAGTTTTCTCGCCCGCAATTGATGACGCGTGTACGCCAGGCAGATTGCGGTGAATTCACGCGTGAAGATGGCCTTCGTTCCTTTGGACAGCTGCTGCGGTCAGGCAAGATCGAAAAGATCAAGGGCGGCCGCTTTGCAGCATCCGAGGCAATTGGCTTTAGGCCCGATGAACGCGCCGCGAGCTAATATCCCGGCAGCGGGTTGAACAGGCGGGCATCGAAGCCCGCCTTTTTCATGTCAATTGTTAGTCCGTTTTATCGGGATCAAATTGCCCGATCCCTTTAAAAATGAACTTGAAAGGCAGCGCCCAGATGATGCCCAGCGCAACATAGACAATGAGCTCGACGAGGATCGATGGCCGGTCCAACCAATTCACGACCGTGACCGACGCGACAATATAGACAGGCAATCCAACCAACAGAATCAGCAGGGCTAGGCGTCGACGGGCTTTGTAGCTGACAGTCATTCTGACCTTCTCAATCGGCGAACGGATCCGTCACAAGAATTGTATCCTCGCGCTCGGGCGAAGTTGAGAGTAGCGCGACCGGGCAGTCGATCAACTCCTCGACGCGACGCACGTATTTGATCGCATTTGCCGGAAGATCAGCCCAGCTGCGCGCACCTTCGGTGGATTCGTGCCATCCCGGCATTTCTTCGTAAATGGGCGTGCAACGGGCCTGATGGTCGGCAGCTATGGGCAAATAATCCACGCGTTTGCCATCCAGTTCGTAACCAACGCAGATTTTCAACGTGTCAAATCCATCGAGCACGTCAAGCTTGGTAAAAGCAATTCCGTTCACGCCCGAAGTCGCACATGTCTGACGCACGAGAACGGCGTCGAACCAACCACAGCGGCGCTTGCGGCCGGTCACAGTCCCGAATTCGTGACCTCGTTCCCCCAGTCGTTGACCGTCCGCGTCATCAAGTTCGGCTGGAAACGGCCCCTCGCCCACACGGGTCGTGTAAGCTTTTACGATGCCGAGCACAAAGTCGATCGAGCCGGGGCCAATGCCCGTGCCGGTTGCGGCTTGCCCTGCGATCACATTGGACGAGGTTACAAAGGGGTAAGTGCCAAAATCAATATCCAGCAGCGCCCCCTGAGCACCTTCAAACAGGATGCGTTTTCCTGCTTTTCTCTTCTCATTCAGGACCTTCCAGACAGGTGCCGCATACTCCAGAACGACATGCGCAATGGCGCGCAGTTCTTCAAGCAATGCAGCCCGGTCCACCGGTTCAAGCCCCAACCCCCGGCGCAGCGCATCATGGTGCACCAACGCGCGGTCAACCCGCAGCTCAAGCGTTGCCTCATCCGCCAAATCGGCAACACGCACGGATCTGCGCCCCACCTTATCTTCGTAGGCAGGGCCAATTCCCCGGCCGGTCGTGCCAATTTTGGCCACCGAATTCTGCGCTTCACGGGCCCGGTCCAGCTCTCCATGGATGGGCAGGATCAGCGGCGTGTTTTCAGCGATCATCAGCGTATCCGGCGTGATTTCCACACCCTGATTACGCAAACCTTTGATCTCACTGTCCAAATGCCAAGGGTCCAGCACTACCCCGTTGCCGATGACGCTGAGTTTTCCGCCGCGCACAATACCGGAAGGCAGCAAACTCAGTTTGAAAACCTCACCGTCGATGACCAGCGTGTGACCCGCATTGTGCCCCCCCTGAAAACGGGCGATCACATCTGCCCGCTCCGAGAGCCAGTCCACGATCTTGCCTTTTCCTTCATCGCCCCACTGAGCGCCGACAACGACAACATTTGCCATGGCTGGTCCTTTTTGATGTGCCTCAAACCCGCGCTGGTATAGCGGCGACATTGCAAAGGCGAAACCGGAAAATGCGCGCCTTGAACAATGAAGCTTGCCCGCCGCCCATAGACATTCCTCCGCAACTCCGGATATTTTCCTGCGTTGCGGGTGAACGAGCGGAGAGCGTAGCGATGGGATTTCTGACGAGGTGGTTTTTCGCCTTCACGTTACTGGCTTTGACTTTTAACCCAACCCAGTACAACTACGTAAACTGGGTCCGGGATTACGGGTCGATGAACCTGTCAATCGCCGTGTTGCTCGCGCTGATCCTCTGCGTCGGGTACATCATCTACCTTCGTGCTACTTTGCGCTCCATCGGGGCGGGTGGCATGGTCTTGGTTCTGGCGATTGTTGGCGCATTGATCTGGGTGCTCTACGATTTTGGCGTATTGCGTCTGGACAACAAAAGCCTGAATGTTTGGCTTGGTCTTATCACCCTCTCTTTTGTGTTGGGTATCGGATTGAGCTGGAGCCACGTGCGGCGCGCAGTATCCGGTCAATCCGATGTGGATGATATCGACGACTAGTGGCGGCCACTATCCGGCGCCATGTTCTGGTTGACGTCCGCGCATTGTGCTAAACTCATAGAAATTGGATGTGTTATGTCGCGAAAACCAAAACGCCCGGAAGACTTTCAGAAGTTCTACTATGCCAAGGTGGGTCTTGGCGAAGGTTGCGGTTGCGCTGAGCGCGTCATCGACATGCACGAATTTGACCGGCTGGCCGGCAAACCAAAACGATGGACCCCGCGTTTGCCACGCAAAGGCGTCTGGCGGCGGTTTATGAACAAAGCTGGCCTGACATCGCGGCCCAAGGTTTAGTCCGGCAGCTGAACGGGCGCGCCATGGGGCGTAGACAGATAAGCCTCTTCCCAGGCTTGCTTTGTCATCAAAACATCTTGGGTTTCGGCCATGCCCATGCTGGCGAGGAAATGTTCGAGGGTTTCCAGCCAGGCCGCGAAGTAATCATCACCGCCATCGAGCTCCCTGGCCAGCCCGTGCTGTTTCAGCGTGGCTCCGAACCGGGTTGCCCAGTCGGGCCAGTCGAAATGTCCTGCCTCGTTCAAATGCACCGTCAGCGCGAAAACCTGTGCATGCCAGGGCTCTGAGAATTTGGGCTGCGGCTGCATCATGCCGGAGCCAGATAGCTTTGCCACAAATCCAAAACCACTTCATCCGCAGGATTTTCAGGATGTGCCCAAAGCTCCGATGCCGGAAAAACCACCGCATAAAGCGGCTCCGGTGCTTCACCCAAACCATGGGCAGAGCTATCCGGCAGAATATGAGTGCCATGGTAACGTAGAATTCGACCGGTCGCACCGGCGGCATATGCAGGCAATCGTGTGTGCCCGCCATCAACCAGAATATTTGCGGCCAAACGGCGGGTTTTCACCGCATCCCCCGGATTGAATGTCGGAGCGATGTCACTGGGGCGATCAGCCGGTCCGCCTTTTGCCAGCACCGCCGAGACATTCTCGACCTTCAGCGTCGTGCCCGCCTTTGGACTTGGCACCGGGTCGCTTCCCGCCAGTTCCTCTACGCTGACCAATGCCTTGGCGACCAGCAGATCTGCCAATCCCGCCATCCATTTTTCGTAATAGGAAAAGCGTGCGTAATCTGTCGGCGCAAGCCTTTCGCGGGCGTGGCGGGACACATCGATATTCCACGCACCATGAGCCCCGGCTGCAAGCGTCACGGCCAGCGCGCGCTTGTGCCATTCCTCGTGAAAGATATCGCTTTCGGGCTCCGGGACAACTGGCCCGTCGCCATAACGCCCCCCCATGTCATGTGGGCGGCTCATGGACTCACCGCCAGTCCCGTGCCGATCATACTGTCGCGCGTGATCAAGGCCATGAGGCCGCTTTCATCAAGCCCCTCGCTGCCTGCCGGGCGTTGCGGGATCACAAGATAACGAACTTCGGCGGTCGAATCCCAGACACGAACGGCTGTGTTTTCAGACAATGTGACCCCAAAATCCGACAAAACAGCGCGCGGTTCCCGCACGACCCGTGCCCGATAGGCGTCCGATTTGTACCAGGTTGGGGGAATGCCGAGCAGCGGCCACGGATAGCAACTGCACAAAGTGCAAACGACCAGGTTATGAACCGCATCGGTATTCTCGACAGCAACCATATGTTCGCCTTGCCGACCATAATATCCAAGCTCAGCAACAACGGGCGTCGCATCCTTGAGTAACGCCGTTTTGAAATCCGCGTCCAGCCAGGCCCGCGCCACAACATGCGCCCCATTTCGCGGGCCGATCTTGTTTTCATAGGTATCGATAATCGCGTCGAGCGCTGCGGGGTCAATCAACCCTTTGCGCGTCAGTATGGTCTCCAGTGCTTTGACGCGAAGCGCCGGATCAGGGGGGAGCAAACTATGCGGGTGGTCAGAATGGTCATGAGGCATGGGATAGTTTTGGTATGCAGGTTCCCGGTTGTCCAGCAGTTCTCAGCCTGAGTTATCCACAGCCCGGTTTTTTACCGCGATTTTTCCCGCAAAACGTGTTATGAGTCGGAACATGAAGTGAGTCTTCAGCGCCTCAATTCCAGGATAACCCTCTTAGTCTGCGCGCGAGAGAGAGTAGCTTCGACAGACCGTCGCCCGGATGATACGCAGGCGGCGGTCTTGACCCGTGCAAAGCGAGCGAATTCGAGGTAATCCTCCCTTGCGAGCCGGAGCAAACTTGCCTAGATACCCCCAGAGCCAATTCAAACCCGTAGGTCCTTAATGGAAAACGTCATCCTGATCGTCCATCTCATTCTGGCGCTGAGCCTGATCGCTGTCGTCTTGATGCAGCGCTCCGAAGGCGGCGGTCTTGGAATGGGCGGTGGTGGCGGTGGCGCCATGTCCGGGCGCGCAGCCGCAACCGCTCTGGGCAAACTCACATGGCTTCTGGCGATTGCGTTTATTGGCACCTCGATCACTTTGACCATTTTTGCGGCGGAAAATGCCTCCGGGTCTTCAGTTGTTGACCGGCTCGGCGTGACCCCGCCTGCACTGAATGAGACCGCTACGCCAGCAGCACCTGACGGTGACACGCTCTTGCCGCCTTCCCCTGACAGCGACGTTCCCCTGGTACCACTGGCAGATTAAATCCTGACTACAACCCCTTGCGGATGTAAGAATTTTCGCAACATCATGTTGCGGTAAGCCTTGCCTTTGCACCCCGAATCCTGTTAGCCTTAAGTCCCGTGGACCTGCGTTTTTCGCAGTGATTTTGGACGGCTTTTCCACACTCCGCCTAGATGCACGGGAGCACATCAGACCATGGCACGTTATATCTTCATCACCGGCGGTGTTGTGTCGTCATTGGGGAAGGGCCTGTCCTCTGCGGCTTTGGGCGCCTTGTTGCAAGCCCGTGGATTTTCCGTCCGCCTGCGCAAGCTCGATCCCTATCTGAACGTCGATCCAGGCACCATGTCACCTTTCGAGCATGGCGAGGTTTTTGTGACGGACGACGGGGCGGAGACCGATCTTGATCTTGGTCACTATGAACGCTTCACCGGCGTGGCAGCCCGCAATAGCGATTCCGTCTCCTCAGGCCGTGTGTACTCAACTGTCCTCGAAAAAGAACGTCGCGGCGATTATCTGGGCAAAACCATTCAGGTCATCCCGCATGTGACAAATGAGATCAAAGCGTTTCTGGACGTTGGTGGAGATGAGGTGGATTTCATGCTTTGCGAGATCGGCGGCACGGTCGGCGATATCGAAGGCCTGCCGTTCTTTGAAGCCATCCGCCAATTCGCGCATGACAAGCCCCGCGGGCAGTGCATCTTCATGCATTTGACACTGCTGCCCTATCTGGCGGCCTCCGGCGAATTGAAAACGAAACCCACGCAACACTCTGTCAAGGAACTGCAAAGCATCGGGATAGCGCCGGACATTCTGGTGTGCCGGTCCGAACACCCGATCCCGGAGAAGGAACGCGAGAAGATCGCGCTCTTTTGCAACGTGCGCAAAGAGGCGGTTGTCGCGGCCTATGATCTCAAGACCATCTACGATGCGCCGCTGGCTTATCATGAACAGGGCCTTGATCAGGCCGTTCTGGACGCTTTCAATATCTCTCCGGCACCAAAACCGGACCTGACCGTTTGGCGCGATGTGTCCGACCGCGTGCACAATCCAGAAGGTGAGGTGAAAATCGCCATCGTCGGCAAATACACGCAACTGGAAGACGCCTATAAATCCATCGCCGAAGCGCTGACACATGGCGGGATGGCCAACCGGGTCAAGGTGCGGGTCGAATGGGTCGATGCGGAGGTTTTCGATCAGGCCGATGACGTGGCGCCGCACTTGGAAGGGTTCCACGCGATCCTTGTACCCGGCGGGTTTGGCGAACGCGGAACCGAAGGCAAGATCAAGGCTGCCGAATTCGCCCGGACACGCAAGGTACCCTATCTTGGCATTTGTCTGGGCATGCAAATGGCGGTGATCGAAGCGGCACGAAATGTGGCTGATATCAAGACCGCGGGGTCGGAAGAGTTTGACCATGAGGCCGGGAAAAAGCGCTTTGAACCAGTTGTTTACCACCTCAAGGAATGGGTTCAGGGCAATGCAAAAGTGTCACGCAAAGTGGGTGACGACAAAGGCGGCACCATGCGCCTGGGCGCTTATGACGCCGTTTTGAAAGAAGGCACGCGCGTGGCAGAAGTTTACGGGTCGCTGGCCATCGATGAACGCCATCGCCATCGCTACGAGGTCGATATCAAGTACCGGGATCAGCTGGAAAAGGCAGGGCTTTGTTTTTCTGGCATGTCCCCTGACGGCAAGCTGCCCGAAATTGTCGAATGGCCGGATCATCCCTGGTTTATTGGTGTGCAGTTCCACCCTGAACTCAAATCGAAACCGTTTGATCCCCATCCCCTGTTCAAGGATTTTGTTCGGGCGGCTAAAGACATAAGCCGGCTGGTCTGAACCTTGTCCTAATCGCGAGAGACCTCGCAATTTTCAGGGTCATTCAGACGGGTCACGCAAAAATACAATATCCGTTGCACCTTTTTGACGTTCCGGTAGACACGGGCGCATGCTGAGCTATCAACACATCTACCACGCCGGAAACCTCGCAGACGTGCACAAACACGGCTTGCTGGCATGGATGCTCAAGTATCTGACACGCAAGGACAAACCACTCACGTATATCGAAACACATGCCGGTCGCGCCCTTTACGATCTGGATGACCCGGCGGCGTTGAAAACCGGCGAAGCGCAGCAGGGCATCGCACAGACGGCAGACTGGTTTGCATCGGATCACCCCTTGAGGGAGGTGCTTTTGCGGACACGGCGGGTGCACGGGCCGCAAAGCTACCCCGGGTCTCCGCTGATCGCCGCCCAGTTGCTGCGCCCGGAAGACAAGATACATCTGGCAGAGCTGCATCCTGCTGAAAATGCCGCGCTCGACTTCGCTCTCTCCGCCTATTCTGCAAAATGCTATCGCATGGACGGTTTTGAACTGGCGCATTCGCTGTGTCCACCGATGCCGCGGCGGGGGCTTTTACTGATAGATCCGAGCTATGAAATCAAAGGGGACTACACGGACATCCCGGGCCATATCAAACGTATCACACGCGCCTGGAACGTCGGCATCATCTGTCTGTGGTACCCCCTCCTGAACTCCGATGCCCACCGAGGAATGATCGACGACCTACAGAAGTCGTATCCAAAAGCCCTTCGACATGAAGTTACATTCGCGCCTGCGCGACCCGGTCACCGAATGATCGGTTCCGGCATGTTCATCATCAACCCTCCCTATGGCATGGAGGTTGAGGCCGGACGCCTGTCGGCTCGCTTTCAATCACTTCCGCAATAGCCGAGACCGAAAGGGCACTCGCGACTAGGCAGAAATCAATTTGCGTGCCAACATGTGCTTATGCGAATTGCCTTGGCGTTCATCCTACTGACCTTTGGCCGCGCCGCATTTGCCTGCGGCGCCGCAATTTGTCTGGTCGATCCCGAAGAGCTGCAACTGACGCGTATCATCACTTTCGATGACACCCATTCGAGCCGGGGCCCCGGACATCTCGTTTCAGATTTACTGGTGCTGGAAGGCGCTATTTTTGGCGAACGTTTTGCCGGGCAAAAAATTGAACCCGACGGCGATCACGATCAGATCGAAGGAAGAGCGCTGCCCCCCCTGACCGTGATGCCAGGTGCCGCTGGTGAGAACCTTTCCGTGGTCTTTTTGCAGGGGAACAATGTTTTGAACGGCTATGGCGTCGCTGGTTACCCCAAACGGCATGCACAAGGCGAAGGCGCGATTTCTTTTTTGTTTGATGACGATCAATCGGCACTCTCGTTCCAACTACGCGGTGGCGAAGCAGGTCAGGCCCGGGCCGTTTTCCTGCGGCGCGACGGGACAGTGATCATGACCATGGATCTGCCGCCTGCCGGGGAACATGCCTTTGGCTTCATCCGGTCCACCGGGGAGGCCGATATCGCCGGTGTCGTAATCACCAATACCGATCCACAGGGGCTTGCCCTCGATAACCTCCGCTTCGGAAAAAACCGGGAACTTAGTTAAGCCCACATGTTTGAACGTCTCTTCCCCCGCAGAAAACCCGATCCAAAACCCCTGCCGCAACCGAATGCGCAACTGGCTCTTGGTGCGCTGCTTGTGCGCGTTGCCCTTGCAGACAAGAACTATCAGGCCTCCGAAGTCGGTCAAATCGACAAGATACTGGCCGCGACTTTTGACCTGAAACCACTGGAAGCCGCCAAGTTGCGCGCGACCTGCGAGGCCCTTGAACGTCATGCGCCGGGTACGCCGGAGTTCGCCCAAATTCTGCGCGATGAGGTCGCCTACAGCGACCGCAGGGCGCTCGCGGATGCCATGTGGTCCGTCGCCTTAGCCGATGGTGAACGCGACGAAGGCGAAGAACTGCAGCTACTGGCCATTGAAACAGCATTGGGGTTGACCGATGCCGATATCGTTGCTGCCCGCCAAAACGCACTAGAGCGAAAGTGATATTGGCAGCGGCACCAAATCCAACTATATCGCCGTCATGTTTGCAGATTTTCTAAGACGCTTGACCCAGCCGGACCCGACCGAGCTTCCCGATGAGGATGCCCGCCTTGCCCTCACTGCATTGTTGGTGCGCATTGCGCGCTCCGATAACGACTACAGCCTGCGTGAAAAGGAGCGTATCGACCTGATCAACGCACATCGCTATGGTCTGGGGCCAGGGGCGACCAGCGCTTTGCGCGCAGAGGCCGAGGCCCTGGAAGCGGAAGCCCCTGACACGGTGCGCTTCACCCGCGCGATCAAGGAAGCGGTGCCCTATGAGGACCGTCGTGCCGTTGTGCAGGCGCTTTGGCAGGTTGTTTTGGCCGATGGCACGCGTGCGCAGGAAGAAGACGCACTGGTGCGTATGGTGACCAACTTTCTTGGCGTCAGTGATCGCGATTCCGCCCTCGCAAGGCAGGCCATCGACGGCACTTCATGACGGCCAGCCTGCCGATGTACGACACGCCCACAACACGGGCGGCAAACGACAGGTTCTGGGCGTTGATCAGAGAAACGCTTGGTGAAGGCCCCGAGGCACTCGACCGCGCCTCAGATCCGCATGACACTTGGGAAAACCCAAATCTCATTCTGTCACAAACTTGCAGCCTCCCCTTCCGAAGCGTCTTGCATGACAAGGTGTCGCTGGTCGGCACGCCCGATTACGGTGTTCGCGGGTGCCCGCCTGGATATTACAAATCATATGTCGTGATCCGCGCGAACGACCCGCGCCGCACCCTGCAAGATTTCGCTGGCACCACCCTGGCGCGCAACGACGTACGCTCCCAGTCAGGATGGGCGGCCATCGAAGGGCATCTTGCAGAACAGGGTATCGGTTTCAGCTTTGCCGATAATGTGCTGGATACCGGCGGCCATTTTCTTTCTGCCCAAGCGGTCGCTGATGGGCGCGCCGATATTGCCGCACTGGATGCTGTGACCTGGTCGCTGATCAAACGCGAACATCCTTTGCCCCGGCGGTTGCGTGTCCTTCTGTCCACCCGCCCGACGCCGGGCCTCCCGTATATCACGTCGCTGGGAAGGGACGCAGATCACCTCTTCCCGATCATCAAGGCAGCGATTGATGCTCTTTCAGCGCGGGACAGAGCCAGGTTGCTTCTCAAAGGGATCGTCCGGATTCCTGCCTCTGAATACCTCGCGGAACCGTTGCCGCCTGCATAAATTCAACCCGAGGGCGTCAGATTCCGCGCTCTTTCCAAAAGGAATTGGTCTTTTGCAGCATTCCGCGTTGCAAAACATACAAAATTGACCCCTTATACCGCCTTGAATCAACAAAGAGATACGCGCCTTGAGCACTCAACCTCCGGTTATCGAGATCAAAAACCTGCACAAGGCTTACGGCCAGTTGGAAGTGCTAAAGGGTGTCAGCGTTACCGCGCTAAAAGGCCACGTGATTTCGCTTATCGGATCTTCGGGCTCCGGTAAATCCACATTGCTGCGGTGTTGCAATCTCCTTGAGGATAGCCAACAGGGTGAAATCCTTTTCAAAGGCGAACCGGTTGCCTGGCACGGCGACGGTCATAACCGGCGACCAGCCGACGCGGAGCAGGTCCTGCGCATCAGGACCAACCTCTCGATGGTCTTTCAGCAATTCAATCTTTGGGCGCATATGTCCATTCTGCAAAACGTGATGGAAGCCCCCCTCACCGTGCTGAAACGTGACCGCGCGGATGTCGAGAAAGCTGCGCGTGGCTATCTGGATAAAGTTGGTATCGGCGACAAGTGTGAAGTTTACCCCGCCCAATTGTCCGGCGGACAACAACAACGTGCCGCCATCGCCCGCGGTCTGTGCATGGAACCCGAGGCGCTTTTGTTCGACGAGCCCACCTCGGCGCTGGACCCGGAACTGGAGCAGGAAGTTGTCAAGGTTATCAAAGACCTGGCGGGCGAGGGTCGCACGATGATCATCGTGACGCACGATATGAAGCTGGCCGCTGATGTGTCCGACCACGTGGTCTTTCTGCATCAAGGCCTGATCGAAGAACAGGGCTCACCCGAGACGCTTTTCGGCGCGCCCAAATCAGAACGATTGCGGGGGTTCCTCTCGGCAACCCACGCAGCGTAAACCCAAAAATCAAAAACCAAATGGGAGTATCAAAAAATGAAATCCATTATCCTCACCACAGCAGCCTTTGCGCTGACCGCTGGTATGGCGATGGCCGACGGTCACGCCAAAACGATCCGCATGGGCACGGAGGGCGCCTACCCTCCCTATAACTTCATCAACGATGCCGGCGAGGTTGACGGCTTTGAGCGTGAATTGGGCGACGAGCTGTGCAAACGCGCGGAACTGACCTGCGAGTGGGTCACCAACGAGTGGGACAGCATCATCCCCAATCTCGTCTCCGGCAACTACGACGTGATCATCGCGGGCATGTCCGTGACCGATGAGCGCGACGAAGTTATTGATTTCTCAGAGCAATACACCCTGCCGGACCCTTCCGGGTATCTCGCGACCTCTGCTGACGCGGATGTAGACAACGGTGTCATCGCGGCGCAGGCCAATACAATTCAGGCCAGCCATATTGCAGCGTCTTCGGCAACGCTGGTGGAATTCGCGACACCCGAAGAAACGGTTGCCGCGGTCAAGAACGGCGAAGCGGACGCGGTGCTTGCCGACAAATCCTTCCTTCTGGAAATCGCAAACGCGGACGCCGATCTGATGATGCTCGAAAAAGACGTCATGATTGGCGGCGGCATCGGCTTGGGTATTCGTGAAAGCGACACGGAGCTGAAAGAGAAATTCAACGCCGCAATCATTTCCATGAAAGAAGATGGATCGCTAAACGAATTGATCGGCAAATGGTTGCCGGAACTCGCACAGTTCTGATGTGATCGTAGGGGCGGTCGCAAGCCGCCCCCATTAGCCCCGCGAGGCCATTATTTTTAGTTTTTGTACAGACCCAAGCGTCCTGACAGATTGGCGGTGGACAGCGTGTTACCTGACCACGGGCAAGCACATGGCGATCTATACGTCCGTCTTCACAGTGCTGCTGTTGCTTGCCATTACCGCGCCCGTCGCCCTGCTTTTTGGATTTGGTGGTGCCTCCGCTGCCCGATCTCACGTGGCACCGCTGCGCTGGTTTGGCAAAACTTACATTGCCATTGTGCGCGGTGTCCCTGACATCGCCTTCTTTTTGTTTTTTGTCATCGCGCTGGATCAGGCCATTGAATATCTGCGGCACAAAGCGCTTTGCCCGGACTGGTCCGAACCGATCCGGCAGGGCAATGATTTCGTCGTCTGTCAGGCAGCCAAGATGCCGCTGGGCAATGCCCCGCAATGGGTGCATGAGACCTACGGGTTTTCGCTGGCCGTCCTGACCTTTGCCATCGTTTTTGGCGCTTTTGCCGCCAACGTGCTGTTCGGGGCGATGCGGGCGGTCCCGCGTGCGCAACTGGAGACGGCGGAAGCCTACGGGATGACCCAACGCCAGACGTTCTGGCGCGTGCTGGTGCCCCAGATGTGGGTCTATGCCCTGCCCGGGCTGTCCAATCTCTGGATGGTTTTGATCAAAGCCACACCTTTGCTATTTCTTTTGGGTGTCGAAGACATCGTCTACTGGGCGCGAGAGCTTGGCGGCACCAAAACACCGCGCTTCACCGACTATCCCCATGGGGACTGGCGCATGTGGTATTTTCTGGCGCTGCTCGTCTTTTATCTGATCTTCACCCGCATCTCGGAAGTGGCTCTGGAAAAACTGATGGCACGGCTCACCCGGGGACAAGCGACCGCCGGTGGTGAAGCCCAGCGAAAGGCCGCCGCATGAGTTGCTGGCAAACCATTCAGGATTATGGACTGCGCTCCATCGGATATGGTGAGCGCCTACTCCCGCGCGAAGATTTCACCCTGTGTCAGCAATTCACCCTGATCGGGTCAGGGATGATCTGGAACATCTACTTCGGCGTTCTGGCGCTGTGTTTGGGATTTTTCTTCGCAACCGCACTGGCGATGGGCAAGGCGTCAAAACGCGCGCTTTTCCGAAAACCCGCGCAATGGTTCATCTTTATCTTCCGCGGCTCGCCGCTCTTTATCCAGTTTTTCTTTGGTTACTTCCTGTTTTTGAACCTGAAATCGGTCTATCCGATTTTTGACCCTTTCACCGCCGCCTGGCTGGGCGCGTTGATCGTTCTGTTTTTGAACACCGCCGCCTATTCCGCAGAAATCTTCTACGGTGCGCTTTTGTCGATCCCCAAAGGTGACACCGAAGCCGCAGATGCATACGGCATGTCCGGCTGGCCGCGTTTCAAACGGGTGATCTGGCCAACCATGCTGCGGCTCGCCTGGCCGGCCTACACCAACGAGGCCATTTTCCTGTTTCACGCCACAGCGCTGGTGTTTTTCTCCGGGTTTCCCGCGTGGCAACAACGGGGCGACGCGCTCTATTACGCGAATTATTTTGCCGACAAGACGTTCAACCCCTTCGTGCCCTACCCGATCCTTGCAGGCTATTTCATCTTGCTGACCCTCGTGGTGGTGGGCCTCTTCGGTCTGATCAACACACGGCTCAACCGGCATCTGCCGCAAAACATGCGGCGCAAAATGAGGTTGCGCCCGAACCTGATCCGGTAGTATCCATAATTTGATCAAATTATCCGTGGCGCTGGCCATGGGTCAGGCACACGCGCCTTTTTGCCAGCCCACCTGCTTGGTGAACTATGAAGAACTGGCTCCGCAAGAACCCTCAGGTCCGCACCATTCGTGTGGCCGCATCCGATCTGAATGGACAGGCACGCGGCAAGCGTATCCCGTCGCGGTTTGCGGATAAGGCCGTCGAAGACGGGACGCGTTTTCCCATGTCCGTGCTCAATCTGGACATCTGGGGCGAAGACATCGACGACAGCCCACTGGTGTTTGAAAGCGGCGACAGGGATGGCGTGCTCAAACCCACGGAACGCGGCTTTATGCCGATGCCCTGGCTTGACGCGCCCACAGCGCTGTTACCGATCTGGATGTTTCACGAAGACGGCCGCCCCTATGAGGGTGATCCGCGCCATGCCCTGCGTGCTGTGTTGGAGCGGTACAAGGCGCGCGGGCTGACCCCTGTTTGTGCAGTGGAATTGGAATTTTTCCTGATCGACGATTCCGGGCGCAATCTGCAGGTTCCCCCCTCGCCCCGTTCCGGAAAACGCCGCGTCGCCGGTGAAATCCTGTCGCTGCGCGCGCTCGATCAATTCGACACGTTTTTCACCGATCTCTATGATGCCTGTGAAGAAATGGACATTCCTGCGGATACGGCGATCTCCGAAGCGGGCCTTGGTCAGTTCGAGATCAACCTGATGCATTGCGATGATGCGCTGCGCGCCGCTGACGACGCCTGGCTCTTCAAAATGCTGGTCAAGGGCATGGCCCGCAAACATGGATTTGCGGCAAGCTTCATGGCCAAGCCTTATGAGGATTATTCTGGTTCCGGCCTGCACATGCATTTTTCGGTGATCGACGCGGAAGGCAACAACGTGTTCGATAACGGCGGCGAGGAAGGCACGGATATGCTGCGCCATGCGGTGGCGGGCTGTCTGAAGGCCATGCCCGGTTCTGCGCTGATTTTTGCCCCGCATGCCAATAGTTTTGACCGGATGGTGCCCGGCAGCCATGCGCCCACCGGAGTAAGCTGGGCCTATGAAAATCGCACATCCGCGATCCGCATCCCGTCGGGCAGCCCCGCCGCACGCCGGATCGAACACCGTGTGGCCGGGGGCGACGTGAACCCATATCTGATGCTGGCGGCAGTTCTGGGGGCTGCTATCAACGGGATCGAGGATGCGCAGGAGCCGCCGGAACCGATCACCGGTAACGCCTATGCGGCGGATTTGCCGCAGATACCCGGTGATTGGACATCCGCCATCGACGCCTTTGAAGCCAGCCCGGAGATTGCGCGGATTTTCCCGCGTGACCTGATCCGCAATCTTGTGCTGACCAAGCGGCAGGAGGTGCATTACATGCAGGAGCTTAGCCCGAGCGAACAGGTCACCATTTATCTGGACACGGTGTAGCCATGAAAATCGGCATTCTGATAACAGGCCATCCGCCCGATGAGCTGATGCAGGGCGGTACCTATGACCAGTATTTTGAACGTCTGCTGCAAGGCCACGGTTTCACCTTTCAGGGCTGGCCCGTTGTGGACGGCATCTTCCCGGACAGTGTGACGGATGCGGACGGTTGGCTGATTACCGGCTCGAAACACGGCGCTTATGAAGATCACGACTGGATACCGCCGCTGGAGGAATTCATTCGCGAGGCTTACGCCGCCAATCGCCCGATGATCGGCGTGTGTTTCGGCCATCAGATCATCGCGCAGGCCATGGGCGGGCGGGTTGAGAAGTTCTCGGGCGGATGGTCGATAGGGCGCACGGAATACCAGATGGATGGCAAATCCATTGCCATCAACGCCTGGCATCAGGATCAGGTTGTCGAAAAACCCGCAGCCGCCCAGACGATTGCGCACAGCGATTTTTGTGAACATGCAGGCCTGCTCTACGGCGATCGCATCTGGACGATCCAGCCGCATCCGGAATATGGCGCAGACTTTATCGACGGGCTGATCCAGACGCGCGGAAAAGGTCTCGTGCCGGACACCCTTCTGGCCAGTGCCACAGACCTCTTGGCGCACCCAACAGATAGCGATCTGGTCGCCCAAAAGATGGCGGCATTTTTCAAGAAAGAGAGGGCTTGATGGCCGATTGGACGCAAAACCTGCCCGCTGCCGCGCAGCTTTATCTTGAGGGGCGGCGGCTGGACGAAGTGGAATGCATCATCTCTGATCTGCCCGGCATTGCGCGTGGCAAGGCGGTGCCTGCGTCCAAATTCGCGCGGCAGGATTATTTCCATCTGCCCGACAGTATTTTCTACCAGACCATCACCGGCGACTGGGGCGAGGCCGCAGGCGAGGACGGCTTCATCGAAAAGGACATGATCCTCAAGCCGGATATGAGCACGGCCACCGCTGCGCCCTGGACCGGCGATTGGACATTGCAGGTCATCCATGACGCTTACGACCGCACCGATGTGCCGGTGCCGTTTAGCCCGCGCAATGTTTTGAAACGTGTGTGCCAGCTCTATCGCGACAAAGGATGGGAGCCTGTGGTGGCCCCTGAAATGGAATTCTTTCTGGTCGCGCGCAACCTTGACCCGGCGCATGACATCAAACCCATGATGGGCCGGTCCGGACGCCCTGCCGCGGCGCGTCAGGCCTATTCGATGACGGCGGTGGATGAATTTGGTCCCGTGATCGACGACATCTATGATTTTGCCGAAGCCCAGGGGTTCGAGATTGACGGCATCACACAGGAAGGCGGTGCCGGCCAGTTGGAGATCAACCTGCGCCATGGTGACCCGGTCAGGCTTGCAGACGAGGTTTTTTATTTCAAACGGCTGATCCGCGAAGCCGCCCTGCGCCACGACTGTTTTGCTACTTTCATGGCCAAGCCGATTGCTGACGAGCCCGGAAGTGCGATGCACATTCACCATTCAGTGCTCGACACCGAGACCGGCGCGAACATCTTTTCCGACGAGGATGCCGGTGAAACGGATGCATTTCAGCATTTCATTGCCGGGCTGCAAAACCACATGCCCGCCGCACTGGCTGTTATTGCACCTTACGTGAACAGCTATCGTCGATACGTCAAAGATCATGCGGCGCCCATTAACCTCGAATGGGGACGCGACAACCGCACCACCGGCATTCGCATTCCGCTTTCCGGCCCATCGGCCAGACGTGTAGAAAACCGTCTGGCAGGCATGGATTGCAACCCCTACCTCGGCATCGCGGCAAGTCTGGCCTGCGGATATCTGGGGCTGACAAAAGGTGAAAACCCGGCCGCCGAATTCAAGGGCGACGCTTATGACGGTGACGGTGATATCCCGCGTGTTCTGGGCTCGGCTCTGGATCTTTTCGAGCAGGCAACCGATTTGCACGAGGTGCTCGGGCCCGAATTCGCCCGCGTCTATTCCATTGTGAAACGCGCGGAATATGATGAGTTCCTGCAAGTCATTTCGCCCTGGGAGCGTGAGCATCTGTTGCTGAATGTGTAATCCCGGACGCTGCGGTATGTGACCCGAAAAGGCGTATTTGCAATGAACCTGCTCTTTGCCAATGACAAAACCGGGCACTATCCGCCCAGTTGGTATGCCGCCAGCACGCCGTCATTGCCGCCCTTTGACAGCCTGAAAGGCGAGATCACGGCAGATGTCTGCATTGTCGGCGCGGGCTATACCGGGCTGTCGGCGGCTTTGCATTTGGCGCAGGCGGGTCGGCGCGTTGTGGTGTTGGAGGCGCACCGTGTGGGCTTCGGCGCCTCGGGGCGCAACGGTGGCCAGTTGGGCAGCGGTCAGCGCGTCGACCAGCAAGCGCTTGAAACCATGGTTGGAAAAGAACCTGCACGCGCGCTCTGGGATCTCGGCGAAGATGCCAAAGCGCTTGTGAAATCGCTGATCGCGGAGCATGCGATCGACTGTCACCTGAAACCCGGCGTGGCCTGGACCGGTTCGACCAAGGCGGATGTGGCGCACCTGCACGACTATGCCGCCCATTTGCAGGATCACTATGGGTACGACCAGATAGAGACGTTGACCGCTGATGCGTGCCACGCGCTGTGCCCCTCCCCGGATTACAAAGGCGGCCTGCTCGATATGGGTGCAGCACATCTGCACCCCCTGGCCTATGCTTTGGGCCTTGCGCGCGCGGCAAAATCCGCGGGCGTCCAGATATTTGAACGCTCCTGCGTGCATCATCTGGATCACGGAACACCCGCCACATTGCGCACCGACGCAGGCCGGGTAGTGGCCGATCATGTGATCCTTGCCTGCAACGGTTATTTGTCTTCGCTGGCACCTTCCGTCTCCGCGCGCGTGATGCCCATCAACAATTTCATCGTGGCAACGGAACCTTTGGGCGCGCGTGCCAGCGAGGTTCTGACGCGTGATGTTGCCGTGGCCGACAGCCGATTTGTCGTCAATTACTTCAGGCTCTCGCATGACAAACGTCTGCTCTTTGGCGGCGGTGAAAGTTATGGCTATCGCTTCCCGTCGGACATCGCATCGGTGGTGCGCAAGCCGATGGGGATCGTTTTCCCGCACCTGAAGGACGTCAAAATCGACTATGCTTGGGGTGGCACCCTCGGCATCACGATGAAACGCTTTCCCTATCTGGCGCGGGTTGGTCCCAACGTTCTGTCCGCGTCAGGCTATTCAGGCCACGGCGTCGGCACCGCCACCCATGCCGGTCAGTTGATGGCCAGCGCCGTGATCGGCGAGACAGATGGCTTTGACACCATGGCCGCTATTCCCACACCCGCATTCCCCGGCGGTGGTGCTTTGCGCACGCCTCTGCTGGTGCTGGCCATGAGTTGGTACGCTCTGCGGGATCGGCTTGGTCTGTGAATTCTCGCTGTTACGAAAGATTTACTTGGATAGGCGCAGCCATTGATTTAGAATTTCCAAAACTCCCATTAAGGAAATTCAAATATGAACCTTCCGGACATGCACACTGCGGAACCCATTCCTGAATCCGCGCGCACAGAAATCGACCGCTTGCTGCAAACCGGTGATCTTTTTCGCTATACCGCCGCCTCAGATGCCCCGGTCTCGCTGCTCGAAGCGGAGTTCGCGCAAAGGATGGGCAGCAAATATGCTCTGGCGGTTTCGTCATGTTCCGCAGCTCTGTTTTTGTCGCTCAAAGCGCTTGATCTGCCACGCGCGGCACGTGTCCTGATCCCGGGGTTCACTTTCGCTGCGGTGCCCTCCTCTGTTGTGCACGCAGATTGCGTGCCGGTTCTTTGCGAAGTGAAGGACAACTACCGTATCGATCTGGACGATTTTTCGCAGAAACTGAAATCGGGGATTTCTGCTGTGATCATCAGCCATATGCGCGGGCACACGTCAGATATGGATGCGATCATGACCCTGTGCGATGCCGCCGATGTCCCCGTGATCGAAGACGCGGCCCATTCCCTCGGCACAATCTGGCGGGGCCGTATCATCGGCACGCTTGGAAAAATCGGGTGCTTTTCCTTTCAGTCCTACAAGATGATCAACGCAGGCGAAGGCGGCATTCTGATCACCGATGATGCGGATTTGGTCGCGCGTACAATCATCATGTCGGGCGCCTATGAGCATAACTGGAAAAAGCACCCGGTCCTGTTAGGAGCTTTCGCGCGCCACCAAAACAAACTGCCTCTCTATAATCTGCGTCTGAATAACCTGTCCGCAGCGCTTATTCGTCCGCAACTCGATGAGCTGCCGCGGCGTGTCCGGGATGGCAGGCGCAACCATGATTACGTGGCAGCCCGATTGAATCAGTCAAACTACATCGAGGTTCCAGACCCATTGGAGGGTGAAGAACGCGCGCCGGACAGCATCCAGTTCAATCTTGTGGATATTGACGATACTGCCATTGCCAAATTCGTGGAAGCGGCGGATGCCGCTGGCGTCAAGGTTCAAGTCTTTGGGCAAAGCACCGATAATGCGCGGGCGTTCTGGAACTGGCAATTCATCAAAGATTTGCCGGAATTGCCGCAAACGCGTGCGATGCTGATGCGGGCCTGTGACGTGCGATTGCCCGTGCGCTTGAAATGGCACGAGCTTGATGCTGTCACCGAGGTGCTTTTATCGTCGATCGATCGTGCGACAAAAATCCCGAAATCAGAAGTCGCGTAGACGCTATTTCAGCTTCGATAATTTGTCCTGTAGCTCGGCCAGCTGCTTTTTGATCGCATCGAGGTCTTCACCACTCTCGCCATCAGCCGCCGCACTCTCCTCTTCAGGTGCGCTCCAGCCAGCCGCATTGCCCAATCCACCGGTCATCGCTTTCATGAAGGCCTGCTGCTGCGCCTGCATCAGCTCGAACCCCGGCATCTTTGCCATGGGATTCATCGCATTCATCTTGTCCATCATCTGGGACTGGCCATCGCGCAGCATCTCAAAAGAAGCTTGCAGGAACTGCGGCACTACGCTGGCACCCGGTGTCATGTAGCTGCGCACCAGGTCGTTCAATACGTCCACTGGCAGAACATTTTCGCCACGGCTTTCGTGTTCCGCAATGATTTGAAGTAAGTACTGCCGTGTCAGATCATCACCGGATTTCAGATCGACAATCTGTACCTCCCGACCCTCGCGGATCAGGCTGGCGATGTCTTCCAGTGTCACGTAGTCGCTGGTTTCCGTGTTGTAGAGACGCCTGCTCGCATATCGCTTGATGAGCAATGGTTTGTCTTTGGTAGCCACACGAATTCTCCCTCATCCCGCGCTGCAGTGCAGCTTAGGACACAGTTTTCCAAAAAGAAAGGGCGGGCTTGAGGAAGCCCGCCCTTCTGGTTTGCGCTCATCAGGGAGGAATTGAGCGCGAAACTCAAATCGCCTTACTTGGCTGTTGCAGCTTTTTTGACAGCAGCAGTCGCTTCGGTTGTCGCTTTTTTGACAGCAGCAGTTGCGTCTTCGCTCATGTCTTTGCCAGCAGCCATCATCAGCTCAACTGTGTCCATTTGCGCTTTTTTCGCTACTTCTGCGAAAGCTGCCATGTGCTCAGCGGCTGTTTCGGAATATGCGGAAGCGAAATCGGTCATCGCTTTTGCATAGTCAACCGGCTCTTTTTTCGCTTTGGACATCTCGGCCAGTTTGGCCAGAGTTTCTTGTGTCCATTTGCTGGAGATCGCTGTGGATTTCTCAGCAGCTGTCAGCGCAACGCCGGACAGTTTTTCGTTCAGTGTCGCAGATGTTTTGAAAGCATCTTCAAAAGCAGCTGTGTCAACTGGGAATGCGCCCATGACGTCTTTGAATACGGCGGTCAGGTCAGGTGTCTTTGTCATTTCGAAAATCCTTTTGTCGCTTGCGGGAACATCCCGTCTTTCTGCGTCTGCAAAAGGATATAGATGCTGCAGCGCGGCATTTCAAGTGTTTTTTCTGCACTGCAGCATTATTTTTCCAGTGACTTAAAGTTGTTATTTTTCAGAGTGTTGCCTTCTTCGCAACATAGGTACCCGGTGCATCACAAAGCACTGGATGGCTCGAATCTCCCGGAATACGTGCGGGAATCATCTTGCCGGACCGCTTTTTCAACCATGTTTCCCACCGGGGCCACCAAGACCCTTCGGTGAAATCCGCATCCTCCAGCCAATCCGCATGATCTAGGCTCAGATCAGGATTGGTATAGTGTCCGTATTTGTTGCGCGTCGGTGGATTCACGATACCGGCGATATGTCCCGATTGCGTGACAATAAATGTCTTGTCCTTAGAGCCCATCTGCTGGACACCGCGATAGCTGTCTTTCCAGGCAGCTATGTGATCGGTCTCGCAGGCGATCGCACAAAGGGGAATTTCAATATCTGATAGCTTGAGTTTATGGCCCAGCAATTCGAACCCCCCTCGCGCAAGCTCATCGCGCTGACAAAGACCGCGCAAATATTGCTTCGACATCTTGCCCGGAAGGTTGGCGCCGTCGCCATTCCAATAGAGCAGATCGAAAGCGGGTGGCGTCTCCCCCATCATGTAGCTTTTGATCGCGGGCCCATAGATCAGATCGTTTGACCGCAGGAACGAAAACGTCCGCGCCATGATCACCGAGGGCAGAACCCCCTTGTCATCAATTTCCGCTTCGATCCCGTCGATGAAATCGTTGGTTAGGAAAGGTGCGAATTCCCCCTGATCCGAAAAATCTGTCAGCGCCGTGAAAAGCGTCGCCGATTTCACAGATTTGTCGCCGCGCTGTTTCATGAGCGAAAGGGTAAGCGACAATGTCGTGCCGGCGATGCAATAGCCGACGGCATTAACCTGCTTTTCGCCCGTGATCTGTTTGATCTCGTCGATGGCTCTCAAATAGCCGTCTTCGATGTAGTCCTCCATCCCGATATCCCGGTAGGTCGGGTCCGGGTTCACCCAGGAGACCATGAAGACGGTGTACCCCTGATCTGCGAGCCATTTCACCAGACTGTTCTGCGCCTTGAGATCGAGAATGTAGTATTTGTTGATCCAGGGCGGAAAGATCACCAAGGGCGTCTTGTGAACTTCTTCGGTGCTGGGCGCGTACTGGATAAGCTCCATCATGCGGTTGCGGAAAACCACCTTGCCGGGTGTCGTCGCGATGTTGCGACCCAACTCAAAGGCGGATTCGTCGGCCAGTTTCACGACCAACTCGCCCTTGTTGGCCTCCAGATCATTGATCAGGTTCTCCAACCCCTGAACAAGGCTTTGGCCTTCAGTCTCAATCGCTTTTTCCAATGCATCCGGGTTGGTCGCCAGGAAATTCGTCGGCGACATCATGTCAACGATCTGACGGGAGAAATAGGTCAGGCGGTTTTTTTCAGCCGGATCAAGTTCCGTCACATCATCGACGGCAGTCTGCAGGGCTTCCGCATTAATAAGATATTGCTTCTTGATATAGTTGAAATAGGGGTGCGTGTCCCAAAGAGGGTTGGCAAAGCGGCGATCCTTCGGGCCCGGGTCTTCAGGCGCGCTGAGATTACCCTTGGACAATTCTTGCTGCGCTTGCACAAACTGCTTCATCGTATCGGACCAATAGGACATCTGGTGCTCAAAAACCTTGGCCGGATTATTCACCACCTCCGTCCAATAGGCTTGCGCCGCACGTCCGAACAACTCCTGATTCGGTCCATCCAGGGCCGCGTTATGTGTTTGACGATGGGTCAAAACCCGCTGCAAACGTGCCGACAGTTCCTCAACTTTTTTGAGATTTTCCGTCATTCTTTCCAGCGTCTCGCCGGAAGGGATCACGTCACCGTCAGAATGTGTTGTCATGTTAACCTTTCCCTCGTATGTTCGCAGTTGCAGCATAATGTCGTTAGCTTCAGGGGGCCGAGCGACTGCATGTACCGGTGCGCCCGGATTGTAACAAGGAGACCCCTATGCGCTATATGGCTACATACGACCTGATGGAGACTGTTCGCAACACGAACCAATGGCTCGGCGCGACAGCGCTCGCAATGGGAGCATATCCGGCTTTCTCCATGATTCCAAATCCCGGATTTGCGTGGATGCGCGCCTGGGGTGAAGTCACCGAGCGAACCTTTCAGCGCATGATTGTAAAGCCCGACTGGAATATTCCGGCTGTACCATCAAGCGACGGGCAAGATCACGTTGTCAGCACCGAAATCGTGATTGAACGGGATTTTGGTGATTTGCTGCATTTTGTCGTGCCGGGGCGAGAGGTGCCAAATCGCAAGGTCTTGCTGGTGGCGCCAATGTCCGGGCACTATGCGACCCTACTGCGGTCGACCGTGATCAGCCTTTTGCCGGATGCTGACATCTATATCACCGATTGGCACAATGCCCGCGACATTCCGGTCAGTGCAGGCAAGTTCGATATCGAAGACTACACGCTTTACCTGGTTGATTTCATGCGTGAGCTGGGACCCGACACTCATGTGATCGCCGTATGCCAGCCTGCGCCACTGACATTGGCCGCAACCGCTTATCTGGCTGAAGAAGACCCCAAAGCCCAGCCTCGTAGCCTGACACTGATCGGCGGTCCGATTGACCCCAACGCCACACCAACCGATGTGACGGATTTTGGTCACCGGGTTACGATGGGTCAGCTGGAAGAACTGATGATCCAGCGCGTGGGGTTCAAGTATCCCGGCGTCGGGCGTATGGTTTACCCGGGTCTGTTGCAACTATCGTCCTTCATTTCAATGAATGCGGAAACGCATGCCAAGGCCTTTACCGATCAAATCGGTCGCGTGGCACGTGGTGAGGCTGGCGATCACGACAAGCACAATAAGTTTTATGACGAATATCTTGCGGTGATGGATATGACCGCGGAATTTTATCTCAGCACAGTCGAGCGCATTTTCAAAAATGGCGAGATTGCCAAGAACGCGTTCTCGGTTGGCGGCAAGATGGTCGATATCGGCAAGATCACAACCGTCGCGGTCAAAACCGTCGAAGGCTCGAAAGACGATATTTCTGCCCCCGGTCAGTGCATTGCGGCTTTGGATCTCTGCACGGGGCTGCCAGACAACAAAAAAGCCAGCCACGTTGAAGTCGGGGCCGGGCACTACGGCATATTTGCTGGTAAGAGCTGGCGGCGCAATATCCGGCCCCTGGTGCTGGATTTCATCGACGCCAACAGCGGCAAGCCTTCTCGCAAGCCCAGAAAACCTGCAAATAAGAACGCCGCGGCGTAAGTCGGCTACCGTAAGACCAGCGGTAGCGCCATCCAGTCACGGATCGCCTTCGTGGTCTCCTGCGGTTGCTCAAGTGTCGGCAAATGCCCTGAATCCGCCAGAATACGCAATGTCGCGTACGGAATCAGCTCAGCCATGAATTCATGGCGTTTGACCGGGCAGAGAGCATCATGCGCGCCACAGAGAATAAGTGTCGGAATTTTACACTTGCGCAGCGTGCTTTGCTGATCCCGCCGCCTCTGCAACGCCCGCGATTGTCGAACGAAGACTTCCGGGCCTAAAGTCTCTGCCATGTCCATAACCAGATCGAGCACGGCGGTCTGATGCGGCCCCGGTGCCAAGTAGTTCGGCTTCATCTCCTCACGCATGACATCTAACATGCGCCCGGTTCTGGCGGCCACGATCTGCGGTTCGCGAGCGGCCGCGATCTGCGGTGTTTCGGCAAGGGGGTTCGTATCCAGCAGGGCAATTCGCGATACACGGTCAGGCGCGCGCCGTAATATCTCCATCGCGACGATACCGCCCATGCTAAGCCCCGCAAGCGCAAAACGGGCGGGCAATTGGTCCAGCAGCCCCGACGCAATTTCCTCGATCCGCTCTCCCTGGGTGATCGGTGCGGTCATAACTGCGACGTCTGAGGATAGTTCGGCGATCTGAGGGCCAAAAAGCCGGGCGTCACACATCATCCCGGGCAACAACACCAATGGTTCAGGCATGGTTGCACCCAATTGTTCGTTGGCGGAGACCCATGCCTTGCTCGTTCCCAAATCGCGAATTTATCCGGAACATTACCCGCTATGCGCGCAATCACAAGGTCTGTCGGACGCGCGTTCTGCGCAGATTAACCTTTGAGGCGATCCCAATAGATCGTCAGGTGCCGCGAGATTATCTCCGCATAGGCGTCAGTTTGTTTGAGCTTGGCCAACCCGGCGTTGAACCGATAGAGCAACGTGGTTGCCCGCGAATGGGTTTTTGAAACGACGACGTGCCAAGATTGGGTGGAAAGCGGTCTCGGCAATGGCAGAACCATCTCAGTCAATTGGGCATCAAACAATTGCTGCACCCCCAGAAATTCGTTGACCGACACCAGGTCAACTTCTCCCGCCACCAACATCTTGAAACAATCCCTAGGCATTTCTGGCTGCACCAGCGTCACCACACCGCGGGTAAGCCATTCACGACCGGGACGGTCCAGATCATCGATGTAGAAACCCTTTGGGCGACACAAAGACCTGCCTTCTAAATCCGCGTCCGAATTGAACTCGAAATCATTGTCCGCTCGCACAAAAACCAAATTCACCAGTTCCATGACGGGGTCGGAAAAGTGGAACGCGACGCACGGACCTCCTTTATCGCGAGATAGCTCGCACAGCGGGCGCGGGACAGGATAACCCAGATCATGGGTCTTCTCCTTAACTGATCGAAATCCGCCTGTCGGATCGCCATGCCAATCGATATGGAACGGTTCAGGATCCGGGCCAACGGTCAGCGCGGCGGTGACCAATTCGGTGAACATGCCCTTTTGAGGCCAATCCGCATCCGCGAATGGGGGGCGACCCGACATCGTCAGGATTGTCACATCCGCCGCTGCGGTCTTTACCGATCCAACGACCAAAAGACCGATCGCGGCGGCTCTGAGGAGGCCTTTCATGGTCATAGCCCTGCCCAGACCTGCGCCAGATGGCGATCAACGATCTCCTGATACTCCCCTGAACGGCGCAGGTGCTGCAACCCTTTGTTGAGAAAGCGAATAGTTCGCTTGGCTTGCGGGTTCTCATTTGACGCTACCGCATGCAGTGTCACGATGCCCAACGGTGCATTGGCGACAGCCGCAATCTCGTCTTTGAAGCTCCTGCGGCGCAGCACTTCGCGCCCCGTAAACTCATTCGCGACCACGAAATCCACCTCTGCCTTCATCAAAAGATCAAAGCAACCTGCAACGGAAGGTGCCTGCACCAATTCGATTTCTTTGTCACGCAACCAGTTTCTGCCACCCTGATCCAACATAAAGGTCATGCGCCCAGCCGGTCGACACACAAGCGCTTTGCGCGAGCTCGGTAAATTGACGAGCGACACCGGGTCCGAGCGTCGCACAAACACTTGCATCAGAAGCTCAAACATCGGCTCTGAATACACCAGACCTTCGCAGTACTGACCTCCTGATGAACCACGACAATCGGGCTTGGGCCAGGGAAACGACACATCCATCAGTTGCTTGCTAAGCAAGGGGTCCAGGTGAGATCCCCAGTCATTTATCCTGAATATTTCATAAGGCCGCTCATCGAAGCCTGCGGAGATCGCCGCTGTCATGACCTCTGCGAGCATCCCCCCGCCTGAGAGGGATTGATCAGAAAAAGGCTCCTGCCCGTCCCCGGTCACAACTCTCAGCGGCGATATCCCTCGGCGCGCTGGCCCTACACCCGCTGGGCCAAGCCGCGGTTGCTTTGTTTCGGGATCGGCACGCTCATGAAAGGCAGAGATTGCGGATGCTGGCGCAGGCCCGGCTTTGGGCAGACCATTGACGCACCCCAATCTCAATTCTGTTCCGATCAATATTCGGTCAGGGTCTTCGCCGATGACATCCAGATTGGCAGTGTGGATCGAGGTCCATTTGCCAGCGTCCTTGTAGGTCCGCAAAGCGATCGAAGACAAATTATCGCCGGGCGCGACAAGATAGCTGCCGCCGCAAGTTTCCGCAAAAACGCCGATCGGCCAAGCAAAGCAACTGGCAAGCAAAAAAGACATCAGACCGCGCATCACTCATCCCCCAACGATGGTGCCGGAGGACACCTTGCCGAAACCCAATCTGCGGTCAACGAATAATCAACATATTGCGGAAATCTATATAGAGGACCACAATATAATCTAGTTTTGCGGGAAATTTACACCTCTGAATTGTGGGAAATCAGCGTAGCGTGCGCGGCGTTTTTCTTGCGATTCTCCAGGTGTGTCGCCCTTTCGCAGCAGCATTCCTCTTGGGGCGATATAGCTCGAAATCGTGCGTTGTGGCACCGGTCGCCAAACCAGATTGAAAGCGGCGAGTTTCGGGAAAAACCACATTTCGGAGTAAGGTAGATGATCGTGTACCCACCACGCGAGGTCGCGCCAGTCCCGTCCCTGTTCGTATTGATCCGTAAACCAGGGAACAGCAAGCGACGTTCCTGCAATCGCCTCCTCGCCATCGCCGCGGTCCCAGATATGGCACTCGATTGGGTTGTCATTCGCCGCGCAATTGAGCTTGTTAGCATTCCCGTATCCGTTCAGCTGGGGGGACCTGTATCCTGAGCGGATTGCCAGCCTGCCAAATGTCTCCTCCAACGGATCAAGTAACTGAACGCAGAGCTTTCGGCCGTTTTCAATGGCCAAATCAGGGTTAGGTGGCACGTTCGGGACGCCATGCATATTGCTGATTTCGGAGTAGAGAAAATCACGCATGTAAAAATAGCGAGAAAGGCGTACCCGGCCCAGCGTCTCCATACTCCACATGGATTTGGGGCTGCGCATCAGGTCTCCTCGTAGCCAAGCCAGCGAAATGCGCCATCCGCGCGGAGAGGCGAAAAAGGATTATGGGCGATTTCCCAGATATGACCTTCGGGATCTGCGAAATACCCGTGATGCCCACCCCAAAACACGTCCTGTGCGGGCTTCAGGATTCGCGCGCCGGCAGCCTCCGCCCTTTCCAGCAGCGGTGCGACCTCTTCCTTGGATCGCAGGTTATGCGCAAAGCTGCAGGCTCCATATCCAAGGTCTGACAAAGGCAATCCGGTTTCTTCCGCCAATTTATCCAACGGGTAGAGCCCGAGGGTCTGGCCAATAAGATCATAGGCAATCACGCCATCCGGCGAGGGCGTTCGCTGCCAGCCCAGCGCATCGTAGAATTGAGACAACGCATCCATGTCTTTTGCGCCTAACGTAATGAGGCTGATCCGTTGTTCCATGCAGCACTCCTATGCCTTGATTGCCAATAAATCCCCAACAGCCTCTTCGATCAGAGCTAAACAGGGGCCGTCCGAAAACCGATGATCTGCATCCTTCACCAACATCAGACGCATGTCCGGGCAAGTTGCATGCTGCAACAGGCGCAGGGCAGTTTCCGTGCTGACTGCGGTATCCGCCGTGCCTTGCAGGCATCTGACGGGAAACGGCAAATCCAGATTTGACCGCAATACAAGCTGTTCCCGACCGTCTTCGATCATCCGGCTGGTGATGATATAGGGTTCCATATAATCCGAGGGGATTTCCACCCGCCCTTCCCTTGTGAGTTGCTGTTTTTGCGCCTCCGAAAATGACGCCCAATAGCCGTCTTCTGTAAAATCGGGTGCGGCAGCGATGGTGACCATACCAGCGATCCGGTCAGGCATTCGTTTTGCGAGCAGCAATGCCTGCCATCCACCCATGGAGGAGCCCACGGGGAGTATGGGCCCTTCGGTCAGCGCGTCGATGATTGCGGCGGTGTCCTCCGCCCAATCGCCGATCGAGCCCTCCTCGAAGCGGCGAGACGACTGCCCGTGACCGGAATAGTCAAACCGTAAAAAAGCACGGCCTTTGGCGCGCGCCCAAGCCTCCAGATGCAACGCCTTGGTGCCCTCCATGTCGGATTTGAGACCACCCAGAAAAATGATCCAGGGGCCCTTTCCCTCCGTCAGGTGATAGGCCAGCCGGCGCTCGTCAGCAGTGTCGAGATATCGTGGTTCGGTCATTCGGCGTTTCCCTTTTAACAGATCATGCGCCCAAGAAGATGCACCCCGCAATCCCTCGTATTGGGAAATTATTACGTTACCATATTGTCACGTTACTATATAATCACGTATTGATTGCTCATGGATTCGATTTTCAAAGCTCTTGCCGACCCGACCCGGCGCACGCTGCTCGACCGCCTGCGCGCGAAACCCGGGCAAAGCCTGCTTGATTTGCAGGGTCAGCTCGACATGACGCGTTTTGGAGTGATGAAACATCTGGGCGTTTTGGAAGACGCGAAGCTGATCGTGACCCACAAAAAAGGCCGGTTCAAATACCACTATCTCAACGCGCTTCCGCTACAGGAAGCCATAGATCGCTGGGTGGAGCCATTGCTCCAGCAACCAGCGGCGCGAGCGGTGCTTAATCTCAAATCTCAACTTGAAGGAACACCGAAGATGACCAAACCCGATTTCATGATGCAAACCTTTATTCACTGTACTCAGGATGCACTGTGGCATGCGCTGTCGGACCCTGACGCCAATGCTGCCTACAATTTCGTCTCAGGCACCTGTACGCGTGAGGGCAATGCTCTGATTTTCAGAATGCCCGACGAAAACCTGATGTTGATCTGCACGGAAACCAAGTTGACACCCAAAACGCGGATAGAAAGCACGTTCGAGCCACATTGGGCAGGGCCGGATGTGCCCCTTGAAGCCTCGCGTTTTGTCTACATCATTGAACCACAAGGGGAAAACTGCCTGCTGACCCTGGAGCACTATGATATTCCCGCAGGTCAGGAAGGTGTAGCGGACGGGTGGCATCGCACTCTGGCAGGTCTTAAAACCTGGCTGGAAACCGGACAGGCTGTCAAATTCTCACCGCAGCCAGAGGAAGCTTAGGCGCTGCCGGGCGGGTGTGTTGCTGTGCGGCGGCCTAAGAGGCGATCGCCGCAGGCGCTTTCACGTCAGTCAAAGCATCACCCGCCAACGTAGGGCGCGGCCCCCGGACGGTAGAAAATCTTTTGATTGTGCAGACGGCCCAACAATTCTTCGTTTTCGCGCTGATCCGCCTCGATCACATTGATGGATTGCAAATCTGCTGGGTTTTCATCGGAAAGGGCCCGGCGCATTTTGCACAATTCGCGACCGCGGGCACGCAGCGCTTCCTCGATCAGGTCGACGTCATGGATACTTAGCTCGAAGGTCCGGTTATAGCTCGGCATTCTCTTCCCCCAATGGTTGTTGGCGACATGGCATATGTCGGATTTAACACATAAAATGTCGCGGTCAACGTATTCTTCGGTATACCGGCAGCAATGCCCGCTTGACTGCATTGGCCGCACCCGTCATTAGATCGCCAACAACCCGCAACCGGGCGTCTCGTAGGCGCCAAACCGACGAGGAGCGCCCAAGATGGCCCCAAAAGATAGTATAATCTCTCTCACCTTTCCTGACGGCAACGCCCGCGAATTTAACGCCGGGGTAACCGCTGGCGATGTCGCAGCAAGCATCTCTACGTCCCTGCGCAAAAAGGCAATCAGTGCGACCGTCAATGGCGCACATTACGATCTGGCATGGCCGATCGACGCAGACGCCAGCATTGCCATTCATACCATGGCCGACGATGAACAGGCCAACGAATTGGTCCGCCACGATCTGGCACACATCATGGCACGCGCGGTTCAGGAAATCTGGCCCGACACCAAGGTCACCATCGGTCCGGTGATCAAGGACGGCTGGTACTATGATTTTGACCGTGCAGAGCCTTTCACACCGGAAGACCTCGGCCTCATCGAGAAAAAGATGAAGGAAATCATCAACAAACGTGATCCCGTCCGCACCGAGATCTGGGACCGGGACCGCGCGATCAAGCATTATGAGAACAACGGCGAGCCCTATAAGGTCGAGCTGATCGAGGCCATTCCAGGCGACGAACCCTTGCGAATGTACTGGCACGGGGAATGGCAGGATCTCTGCCGGGGTCCCCATTTGCAGCACACCGGGCAAGTCCCCGGGGATGCGTTCAAACTGATGTCCATTGCGGGCGCCTATTGGCGCGGGGACAGCGACCGCGCGATGCTGCAACGCATCTACGGCGTGGCCTTCACCGGCAAGGAAAAACTGCGCGCGCATCTCAACATGCTTGAAGAGGCCGCCAAGCGCGACCACCGCAAATTGGGCCGCGAGATGAACCTCTTTCACATGCAGGAGGAAGCGCCAGGTCAGGTTTTCTGGCATGCAAATGGCTGGTCGATCTACACCACCTTGCAAGACTATATGCGCCGCAAGCAACGTGCCGCGGGTTATCAAGAGGTGAACACCCCGCAGGTCGTGGACCGTAAGCTTTGGGAGGCCTCCGGTCACTGGGACAAATATCAGGAACATATGTTCATCGTCGAGGTGGATGAGGAACACGCCCGCGAAAAAGCGATCAACGCGCTGAAACCGATGAATTGCCCCTGCCATGTGCAGATTTTCAACCAGGGCCTGAAATCCTATCGCGACCTGCCCCTGCGCATGGCCGAGTTTGGCTCGTGCAACCGCTATGAACCCTCAGGCGCGCTGCACGGCATCATGCGGGTGCGCGGCTTTACCCAAGACGATGGTCATATCTTCTGCCGGGAAGACCAGATTGAGGCCGAGTGCGCGGCGTTCATCAATTATCTATCCTCGGTCTACAAAGACCTCGGGTTCGAGAGTTTCGAGATCATGTTCGCCACGCGCCCCGAAAAACGTGTGGGCTCCGAGGAAAGCTGGGATCACGTCGAGGCGGCGCTGGAAAACGCCATCAAGGCGACCGGCCACCCCTACACGCTGGACGCCGGAGAAGGCGCGTTTTACGGACCCAAGCTCGATTTCAAGCTGACCGACGCCATCGGCCGCGAGTGGCAATGTGGCACCTTCCAGGTGGATCCAAACCTGCCCGAACGGCTCGGTGCCACCTTTATCGGTGAGGATGGCGCGAAACATCGCCCCTATATGCTGCACCGTGCCTGTCTGGGATCGTTTGAGCGCTTCATCGGTATCCTGATCGAGAATTCGGCGGGCAAACTGCCCTTCTGGCTGGCCCCGCGTCAGGTTGTTGTGGCCTCGATCATCTCGGATGCCGATGACTACGTGCATGAAGTAGTCGATGCTCTCCGCGCTGGCGGCGTTCGCGCCGAAGCCGACATCCGCAACGAAAAGATCAACTACAAGGTCCGCGAACACTCCGTAGGCAAGGTGCCGGTCATCCTCGCTGTAGGCGCGCGCGAGGTTGAAGAACGCTCAGTGACCGTTCGCCGACTTGGTGAGAAACAAACCGGCGTTCAGCCGTTGGATGCCATCACGAACACCCTCTCTATCGAGGCAACACCGCCTGACATGCTGTAACAATTCGCAAGGAGCCATGCGGCCAGGCATCGCCGAGGCATTGTTTTTGTTACAATTCCGAGGAAATATGGGCGATATCATTGCTGACGTGCATGCGTTCTTAACAGCTGTGTGACACACAGCCTCGTGAGTGGCATGTCAGATGTGCAAACCCTATTTTTGCTCTATATCTGACCGTAATGGTCTGTAACAAGGGAATGAAATCATGTCGAACACGATGAAAACCGTCGCGATCGCAGGAGCTGTCGCAGCCGCAATGGTATCGCAGGTGACAACCGCACAGGGCGCCGCCAAGGAAAAATGCTACGGAATCTCTTTGGCCGGTGCCAATGATTGCGCTGCCGGACCGGGAACGACCTGCGCAGGCACATCCGTCGTTGATTACCAAGGCAACGCCTGGACCTTGGTTGACGCGGGCACCTGCGCAGATATCGAACTGCCCAATATGGCGGACGGCACACCTCGTGAGGGGTCGTTGGAGGAACTCAGCCGCGACCTGCCAGCCTAAGACAACAAGCTGTCGGAAGCGGTAGCGATTGCACTGATTCCAGAAAACGCGCCGGCACTGGGAAATGACAGCGATTGGAGGGCCAGAATGCTAGACAGTTCCCCGCGCATGGATGGTCTGCCAGCCGCCCCCGGCGTCGGCTATAAGCCTCAGCATTTTTACGATCTGCGCGCGGAGCCCGGCCCCGTCGAGTGGATCGAAATTCATGCTGAAAACTATATGGGGGACGGCGGTCGGCCCCTTGCGCAAATTCGTGCACTCTCGGAACAATTCTCCCTGTCTGTGCACGGCGTGGGTCTCAGCATTGGCGGGCAAGCGCCTCTTGATCCCGAACATCTGGCGCGGTTGAAGCACCTCATCAATTGGTCCAAACCAGCAAGTTTTTCCGAACATCTGGCGTGGTCCACCCATGGCGCCGAGTTTCTTAATGATCTGCTACCCCTCCCATATACCGATGAAACGCTCTGCCGGGTTGCCGATCATATTGATCAGGTACAGGCCGTTATCGGCCGCCAGATGTTGCTTGAGAACCCATCGAGTTACCTGGCCTTTGAAGAGAGCATCTGGTCAGAAACCGACTTCCTCCGCGAGCTTGTGAAACGGACAGGATGTGGCTTGCTGCTGGACGTGAACAATGTGTTTGTTTCGGCGACCAATCTCGGCCTGTCCGCGCAAAACTACATCGAGAGTTTCCCGCTTCATGCAGTTGGTGAAATCCATGTCGGCGGGCACGACGAGGACTTCGACGATCACGGGGCGCCTCTGCTCATCGACAGTCATGGCAAGCCTGTGCGAGATGCGGTTTGGCACCTGCTGGATCAGGTTTTGCTGAAGACCGGGAAAAAACCGGTGCTGGTGGAGTGGGACAATGACGTGCCCGATTGGCCAACGCTCCGCGAGGAAGCAAGACGCGCAGCACAAGCACTCGCGATGACCGCATGACCTTTTCTCAGGCTGAGTTCACCGTCGCGCTGCTGGATCCAGAGAGTGATATCCCGTCTAATCTCACCGATGGGGCTGGAAGGCACGCTGGGCGCCGCTTTTCCGTTTACAGAAACAACGTGACTGTCTCCCTGATCCGGGCGCTGCAAGAAGCGTTCCCGTTGGTGCTAAAGTTGCTTGGTTCAAATACCTTCGAAAGAACCGCGCGGCTCTACGTGGCTGAGCATCCTCCTACATCCCCGCTCATGATGTTTTACGGCGAAGATTTCCCGGCTTTTCTGCGTGATTTCAAACCGTTGGCACATGTGGGATATCTGCCTGATTGTGCAAAACTCGATCTTGCGATGCGGCGCTCCTATCACGCTGCCGACAGCTTAGCGGTGGACCCTGCCGTCTTCCAGGGTGCGCCCGATCAGGTATTGACCCGGCGGTTCTCGCTCAGCCCGTCGAGCATATTGCTACGCTCACCCTGGCCATTATTCGATATATGGCGCATGAATATGGGGCAGGATGGTTCAAAGCCGCGCGCAATCGCACAGGATGTCATGATCGTGCGCCCGGACTTCGACCCGCAACCGCATGTTTTGCCAATCGGCGCTGCTGACTGGTTTGAGCGGATCGCGGCTGGCAAGACCTTTGGTGAGGCCCATGAGCAAACCTTGAAACGGGCCCCCGATTTTGACCTTGCGCGGACACTGACTTTTGCGCTGCAATCGGGCATTCTGGCAGATTACGAGAAAAAGGACCGCTGAATGATCTCTTTCTATCATTGGGTAACGGATCGTCTGTCCCGTCTAGACTGGTTGATCCCGACGATGGCGCGCGTTGTATTCGCTGGGACGCTGCTGATGTATTTCTGGGTGTCTGGGTTGACGAAACTGGGCGAAGGGTTTGCGGGCCTTTTCCAACCCTCGGTGGGCGCCTACGCTCAGATTTTCCCCAAAGCAATGGAAGCCGTCACCTACGACACATCCCAACTTTCCTTTTGGCATTGGGCCGTCACTGTTCTCGGGACCTGGGCCGAATTCATCCTCCCTGCCCTGATCGTCATCGGATTGTTCACACGCGTTTCGGCGCTATGCATGATCGCATTTGTAGGTATTCAGTCGGCAACCGATCTATATGGGCATGGTGGGTTGGAACACAAAGAAACCTATGGCGCATGGTTCGACCGCTTTGCAGACAGCGCGATAATGGATCAACGAAGCTTCTGGGTATTTCTCCTGTTGGTATTGGTCATCAAAGGGGCAGGCCCGCTGTCACTTGACACGGCTCTGCGCCGCTCAAGACCCGCCATGCCGTCACATCACACCTAGTTCAGCCTGTACTGATGGCGTCCATCCCAGATAAATATTTTCACCATCCACGATGAGCGGTCGCTTCATCAAAGCCGGGTGAGACTTCAGCAGATCCAACGGATCCCGCGCCCGCTCGGTCTCATCCAGGCCGCGCCAGGTAGTCGAACGCATGTTGATCAAGGCATCTCCAAACTTTACCAAGGCACGCTTGGTCAATTCAGCGGACATGCCATCTGCCCTGACATCCACCAAAACTGCCTGCGGCAGCGCCTTCATCGCTTTACGACATGTGTCACAGTTCTTCAGACCGTATATTTGCATGATTTGCCCATTTTTATGCTTATCAACGCCAATTTGAGCGCGATTTGTTCTGTTTTGCTTGATTTTTACATCGATTGATCAATCTCTTAAAGGGCGGCAGGGCATCAGAAGGATTATTTCTGTCGTGTGAACAAGCTGTCTCGGAAGCGCTGAGGCGGTAAGTAATACAAAAGGAGGCACGGGACGAATGCCAAATGGCACCGTGAAATGGTTTAATACCACAAAAGGCTATGGCTTCATCGCCCCCGAGGGCGGCGGCTCGGATGTGTTTGTGCACATCTCGGCGGTTGAAAGGTCTGGTCTGACTGGATTGGCGGATGATCAAAAGGTCAGCTTTGAATTATCCGAGGGACGCGACGGTCGCCAAATGGCGAGCGATCTGAAGTTGCTCTGACACCATCCAAATGACGTAGATTGAGTTGCGGGCGGTCACGGATCGGCCGTATGGTGCATTGCGGAGAGTTTGCGACCAGAGTATTTCGCCCCGCTTCAATGCAAGATTTAACGGCCGAACGCTGGTCTAGGTTGGCCTTTATTGGTACCGGTAGCCCCCACTCGCATTGCCCCCAGCAAAGATAGTAAGAAGCATGAAGCGTTGGTAGCCGCTCGTGATCAATGCGCTGTCCCTGGCGCCTCTGAGCTTGCCAGCATCCAAGGAATTTCGGGGCAGTTACCCCCTCCATAGCCATGTTTCATTTCACCGCGGGATGCGCGCCGTGAGTGAGGCATAGCCCCTGAATCTGATGCGGCGGCCCAGCTTTCTGCCCATAATTTCATAGTCCGGATAGCGTCCCAGAAACCGCTCCAATGCGATGCGCCCTTCCATGCGTGCGAGGGTCAATCCAACGCAGACATGCGGTCCTCCGGCGAAGGCAAGATGCTTATTGGGGTGCCGATCAATCTCGAACGCCGTTGGGTTCGCAAAGACGGATTCGTCCCGATTCGCCGCCCCTATGCAAAGATGCAGGTTGCTTCCTTTGGGAATGGCATGACCACCAATGACAACATCCACGCAGGTCTCACGGTTTCCAAACTGGTTGGGTGACCGAAACCGCAAGATCTCTTCGACGGTTTTGTCGATAAGTGCCTTATCGCAAAGGAGTTTCGCGCATTCATCAGGATGATCATGAAGCAGAGCCAATCCGCTGCCGATCAGATTGGTGGTCGTCTCATGCCCCGCATTCAGGATGAAAATGCAGTTCTGCATGAGCTCGATCTCTGACAGTTGCCCCGTCTCATCCCCCCGGATCAGACGGGTCAGAACATCCGTTTCAGGATCACCCGGTCGGGCCCGCCTGCGGGCGATCAAATCCTGCAAATAGGCCTTAAATTCTGTGACGGCCTGATGCCCGCGCGCCAGTTGTCCCGCATCCAGGGTCGGCTCCAATGCGCCCAGAATGGCAAGTGACCAATCCCGCAGCGGAGCACGTTCGTCCTGAGGGATATCAAGCAGGTTGCCAATGACCTGGATGGGGATGGCGGCGGCGAAATCCTCAATAAGATCAGCCTCTTCCGGCATGGCATCCAGCAACGCATCAACGGTCTCGATCAGGCCCGGCTCCATCCGCTTCAAGGCCCTTGGTGTCAGCGCTGAGGTCATGATCCGGCGCACCCGCGTATGCAAGGGCGGGTCGTTGAAAACGAGGCTTGTGGTATGGTGTTCAAAGAGCGGCGTCCCTTCGCCGAACTTCGGCGCAAAGGTCGCTTTTTTATCTGATTTAAAACGGCTTACGTCTCGGTAGATCGCACTTAAATCCGCATGGCGTGACAGCAGGTAGGACCCGTCCGGCTGCGGGCAAACCGGGGCTTCGCGCAACAAGGCATCATAGTAGGGAAAGGGGTTGTCGACGAAATCAGCCGGTGGATTTGAGAGATCAAACATGGGCGCAGTGTGCAACCGGGTTTGTAACTGTCAAATCCTTTACGCAGCGCCCGCGCAACGGTTCGGTGCAGAAATTCCCGAGCCGCTCCAGGACGGATCAAAAACGCCGGAAAACAAGGGCGAATGTCCCTGTGATTTCCGTACACAGGGCGTGCACAGCCTGTGCACCGAAGGCGCACGAAAGCGTGAATTAACCTGCCGCGCAGTCGGATTTATGACCAAACCCTTGGCGCATCACCCGCCGCGCGTGCAGTCGAGACAACGGGCTATGGCGGGGTCTGCAGCGAGACGCGCCGGTGCAATCTCCTCGCCGCAATCGGTGCAATAGCCGTATTCGCCCTCTGTGATCCGCGCGAGGGCGGCGGCGATCTTCTGACGCTCTGCTTGCCGACGCCGTGCCTGAGCCTGCGCCATCGCCTGATTTTGCAACGCGTCCATACGCGACAATCGCCCGATCGCCTGCTGATCCAGTTCGACGGTTTTTTGACCGTCCAGCCCCGCAGCATCCTCGGCGTCGAGGGCTTTCAGCCGGTCATTCAGGGCACTGCGCGGATCGGTCATTCCGGTAGCCTAGTCGGAATACTCGCAAGCTCAAGGGCCCCGCGTCACAAGACGGGGCTGAGTGACGGTCCGTTTCGGTGATCCGATTGGGATTGATTGGAGGGGTGCAGCGGGCGCGCCGAAGGCGCTCAGGAAAAGTCGTGGGCCGGGCGCCAGCCCGGCCTGCCTTTGGATTATTTTTGATTAGTTTTTGGCGGTCGCGAAGCGCGCAGGCCGACCCGCCCCGCCGTGGGGCGAGAGGCGGTTCAGCGTCAGCCGGATCAAACAGTCCAGGGGACTGTTTGAAGTGACGTGCGCGGGTCGCGCAAGCGACACGCCGGGTGACAGGCGCTTCGAAACTGTCAGTGTCTTTTGTGCGAAGTGCCGCGCCCGAACCGAGGGGCGGGAAACAAGCGAAGCGCCCGCCCCGTCGGGGCGGTTCGGGCGCTGCCCAATCGGAGATTAGGCAATCAGGTGCTTCTTGACTGCGTAACAGCTACGCCTTGCTGCGGCTCTCTATGAGACCTAGAAACCGCTCTTCATGTCCCGTCTCAAACTTATGATGTATTAGTTGTGAGGCTCTCAGAATGACATCCACTGAAGTATGCAGAGTTGCATCAAATTCAGACATATCTTGCTGATGAAACGCTACCACGCGAAAATCCTCATCACCCGTGTCCTGCAAGTGCCTTTTTAGAAGTGCTCGTAAACTCCCATGAGAGTAATCGCTTAGGTATCCATATAAAGCTTCGCGTTCATCTTTCAGATCAGCTTTATCCAGTTTTTCCTTCATTTCGTACTTCTTCGCGCCCATTCTTTCGAGTTCACTAATTCGCTTACCTATTCGAGAAAGCTCGCTTTCAATCTCGACTTTCTCCGCAATCAGTTTGAGATAAGGATTTCCCCTTTTCGCATTTATCAACCGTTGCTTTGAGGCAAGCTCGTTCCTTAGTTCCAAGGATAAAAGGTAGCTCTCATCTCCCAAGAGCAGTTTCATTTCTGCCAATCCTTCAATCTGTGCCCTAAGGTGGGGTAGAGAATGCAGGCCCAGTTCTTTATCAATCAGCGCGAGGATCACCCAAGACTGCTCTAAAATAGAGAAGTAGGTTGCCACCAAAGCAAAGGAATACTTATCTCGTTTCTCAAAGTGGATCTCTTCTGCAAGAGGAATGGCGATATCTACAACAAGATCTTGAAGTTCAATAAAAATATCGGACTTCTTCGATACCATAGTTCCATATCGCCTCTGGCCTGGCCACGCCTGCCAGCGCGCCCGTTTTTCACTTGAAACGCTCCCCCGGAGCCTTTTAACCCAGCTTAAGCAGGGTCGTTCAAAACTCCCATAAACTCCCGCCATTCGCCCTTGCTCATCCCGGATGTCTCCTGCGTGACCTCCTCGCCTTTCAGCATGCGGCGCACGCAATCCAGCGCTTTGCCAGACATGGTGGCCCCGCCCAGACGGTAATCCTCGAAGGCGCGGTAGGCGGCGGGCACCCAGTCGGCGACCATGGCGCAGATGGCATCGGCGTAGACGCGGATTTCATATTGTGCGTGGGCGTCAGCGCGCAAGCGCAGGAAGTGGAAAAGGTTGTGCAGGTCCACCTTCCAGTACCATTGGGTGTAGACATTGGCCGGCAGGTTCATGCGGGCAAGTTCACGCGCGAGGCCATCCTGACCGTCCTGGCTGATCATCTGTTCGTAGTTGTCATAACAGCGATGGCTGTCCGCTTTGAGGATTTCGAGGACACGGGCGGCCTCGTCCCCTTCCAGCACGCCGCCCCGGCCCTGATTGTTGACCACCGATTGCGCATTGATGTGTTCCGGCGCGGGGATATAGAATTCGCGGTCCAGAATGGAGTAGCGGGCGGAGTATTCGTTGACGTTGGCGGTGCGGTGACGAATCCACTGGCGCGCGACGAAAACGGGGAGTTTCACATGCAGCTTGATCTCGCACATCTCAAAGGGCGTGGAGTGCCAGTGACGCATCAGATAACGGATGAGGCCTTCATCGTTCTGCACCGATTTGGTGCCGCGACCGTAAGAGACGCGGGCGGCCTGACAGATGGCGGCATCATCGCCCATATAGTCGATGACGCGCACAAAACCGTGGTCGAGCACGGGTTGCGCCTTGTAGAGATGTTGTTCCATGCCCGGGGAGACGGCGCGCAGGGTCTGGCCGGGCTGGCTGCGTTGTTCGTCGATTTCGGCTTGCTGTTCGGCACTCAGCGGCATGGGCGTGGTCCTTTTCGGGTGTGAGTCGCCCACAACTATATCTGGGCGGGACCCATGGCGGAACTGCTATATGCTGTATTTTGCAAATGATCTTTTGCGGCATCACAAGTGCCTGATCGCGCTGGCATCTGGGGCAGGGCATGCTAGGTTTGCCGCAAATGGTTTTGCAAAACGGGAGGGGCGAGATGAGCCTGAAATACCTGCATACGATGGTGAGGGTGAAAGACCTCGATGCGTCCATCGCATTTTACAAGCTGCTGGGTCTGGAAGAGACGCGGCGGCACGAGAGCGAAGGCGGGCGGTTCACGCTGGTGTTCATGGCCCCGCCCGGTCAAGCGGAATGCCCGGTGGAACTGACCTACAACTGGGATGGTGATGACGGTTTGCCCAGTGACAGCCGTCATTTTGGGCATCTGGCGTATCGGGTCGGAAATATCTACGATCTTTGCCAGCACCTGATGGACAATGGCGTGACGATCAACCGCCCGCCCCGTGACGGGCATATGGCGTTTGTACGCTCGCCCGATAACGTCTCGATCGAGTTGCTGCAGGAAGGGGATGCGTTGGCCCCGGCGGAACCCTGGTCGAGCATGGAAAACACAGGCCACTGGTGATCCGCGCAGGGCTCGTCGGGCTGTCGCTTTTTGCGAGCGCGGCGCAGGCGGCGGACTGTCGTCTGGCGCTTTTGCTGGCACTTGATGTGTCAAGCTCGGTTGATGCTGCCGAAGACAGGTTGCAGCGGGGCGGACTAGTCGCCGCTCTGACAGCACCCGAGGTCAGTGCCGCGTTCTTTGCGCTTGAACAACCAGTGGCCCTTGCCGTCTATGAGTGGTCCGGCCGCTACAATCAGGAGGTTCTACTGGACTGGACCCTGATCAAAACCCCCGAACATCTGCTGTTTGCGGCCGAGACGATTGCCGCAAGCCGTCGCAGCCACAATGATTTTCCCACAGCCATGGGCTATGCTCTGGGTTATGGTGCCGGGATGCTGCAAAAAGGGCCGCACTGCCTCTACAAGACGCTGGATATGGCCGGCGACGGGCAAAATAATGAAGGCTTCGGGCCCCGCTCTGCCTATGCAGAATTCCCGTTTGAGGGTGTGACCGTGAATGGCCTCGTCATCAATGGGGCCGATTATGAGGCGGAAACCGGCCTCATCGCGTTCTACAAAAGCCAGGTGCTGCATGGGCCCGGGGCCTTTATCGAAATCGCACAAGGGTTTGAAGATTACGAGCGTGCCATGCGGCGCAAGCTTGAGCGGGAACTCACCCCACCTGTCATCGGGCTTGGGGCCGAAAACCCCCGCACGCGGCCAAAAGGATAATCCCATGCGCAACCTGATGATCCTGGGGATGGTATCGGCAGTCTCTGCACAGCCCTCGCATGCCAATTGCCGGCAAGCGCTGGCGCTGGCGCTGGATGTCTCCGGTTCCGTCGATCTCAGGGAGTACCGGCTACAGCTTGACGGGGTTGTGACCGCGCTCAACCATCCCGATGTTGTTGCTGCCCTGCTCGCTGTTCCCAGCGCGCCCGTGTCTTTGATGATCTATGAATGGAGCGGCCCTGACGATCAGGCCATCCTGATCCCCTGGACCCCGGTGACCGGTGCGGAAACACTGGCCAGCATCAGCGCAACCCTGGCGGAGACCGAACGGCGCGATGCGACACCGGGTACCGCTCTCGGCGTTGCCATGCGACTGGGTGCCGAGTTTCTGGAAGCGCAGCCCAATTGCTGGAAACGCACTCTTGATATCTCAGGCGATGGCCAGTCGAACCTCGGGCCCCGTCCGCGCGACGTCAAAGCGGACATCGCGGCAAAAGGTATTACGATCAATGGATTGGTAATTGGTGCAGATGCACCGGGGATAGGCGACCGCCGGCAATCAGAGATCGGCGAGCTGTCGTCCTATTTCCGGGCCGAAGTGATCACCGGGCCGGACGCTTTTGTGCAAACCGCCATCGGCTTTGAGGCCTATGCGGAAGCAATGACCGCCAAACTCAAACGAGAGCTCGACGGTCTGGCAATTTCTGCGCTTCAGTAGATGTACCGGATCTGGTCGGACCAATACCGCTCCATCCGCTTGAGCGACCGCGTGATGTCGTCAATGCCCTCCGGTCCCAGAACCCCTTTGTCTTCCAGACCGTCAGCGTGGCGCGAAAACAGCTCCGACACGACAGCACGGATTTTCTGACCTTTTTCTGTCAGTTTCACCCGCACCGACCGCCGGTCAATCTCGCAACGCTGGTGGTGCATGTACCCCATATCCACCAGTTTCTTGAGATTGTAGCTGACATTGCTGCCCTGATAGTACCCGCGGCTTTTCAGTTCACCGGCAGTCACCTCGTTGTCGCCGATGTTGAAAAGCAGCAGCGCCTGTACTGCATTGATCTCCAAAACCCCGACCCGCTCGAATTCATCCTTGATGACGTCCAGCAAAAGCCGGTGCAAACGCTCCACCAGCGACAACGCCTCAAGGTAATTGGTCATGAAGGCCTGTGTCCGGCTGGCCTTTGGCAGGTCCGCTGGGATTTGATCTTGTATGCTCATTTACGCGCTCCGACTCTCTTCAATTTGGTCAGAATTTGCGCGGGAAACGCCAATAATTCGTTAAAAGTGCTAAAACAATGCGCACGATGCCCGATCAGGCGGGGACATCCGGCAGTTGTTCGATGATCCGGGAGATCAGTCCAACGTAGGCTTCGGGCACATCATTCTGCCCACTAACCCATTGATATAAATCGTGATCATTCTCGCTCAACATCGCATCATAGAGGTCGAGACCGGCCTCATCCATGGTGTCGAGATTGTCCTGCGCAAAGCGGTGCAGGATCAGGTCCATTTCCTTGATCCCGCGCCGCATTGACCGCATTTTCAGCCGCTTGATGCGATGCTCACGCGGCTCGTTCATGGCTCTCTTCTTTTAAAGCCGAGCGCAATTTCTTCTCCAGACGCCCCAGCTGTTCGACGCGCGCAATCATGTCAGTGCGCAGGTCGCGCAGCTCGTTGAGAATGTCATGCGCGGAGGCTGGCAGGCTGGCCTCTTCCAGGGGCGCCTCGAGGCCCTCGCCCTGCCCGTTCATCAGCCACATCATCGAGACATTCAGCAACCCGGCCATCATCGACAGGCGGTTGGCACGCGGTTCACTCAAATCGTCTTCCCAGGCGCGCAGGGTCGCGACGCGCACGCCCAGACGGCGCGCCAGTTCGGCCTGTGTCATATCCGCCATCTCGCGCGCCGCAGCCACGCGGTCACCGAATGTTGCAGTCTCAGGGCCGTACCAATCGTTGATGTCGTGCATGCTATGATCTCCTTTGCGATGATCGCGCTTGAATGGTGGCGAAGCGCCCCCTATGAGTCGGCCTTAGTCCTATCAAACAGAGGCCGAAATGGAATTCCTGTCTACGACACTTGCCCGCGTCAAACCGTCTCCCACGATTGCTGTCACAACCAAGGCCGCAGAACTCAAAGCAGCAGGTCGCGACGTCATTGGTCTGGGCGCAGGCGAGCCGGATTTCGACACGCCGCAGAACATCAAGGATGCGGCGGTCGCGGCCATTGCCTCTGGAAAAACCAAATATACCGCCGTCGACGGAATTCCAGAGCTTAAACAGGCAATCTGCGACAAGCTCAAGCGCGATAATGATCTGACCTACACACCCTCGCAGGTCAGTGTGGGCACAGGTGGTAAACAAATCCTTTACAACGCCCTGATGGCCACCCTGAACGAGGGCGATGAAGTGGTGATCCCAGCGCCCTATTGGGTCAGCTACCCGGACATGGTGCTGCTGGCCGGTGGTACGCCGGTGATTGCGGAGGCCTCTTTGCAAACCGGGTTCAAGCTGACGGCCGATCAGCTGGAAGCGGCGATCACCGACAAGACCAAATGGCTGATCTTCAATTCGCCGTCCAATCCAACGGGCGCGGGATACACAGGGGACGAGTTGAAACAGCTCACCGATGTGCTGATGCGGCACCCGCATGTCTGGGTGATGACCGACGATATGTACGAGCATCTGGTTTATGATGATTTCAAGTTCTGCACGCCTGCCCAGGTCGAGCCGGGGCTTTACGACCGCACACTGACGGTCAACGGTGTCTCGAAAGCCTATGCGATGACAGGCTGGCGCATTGGTTATGCGGCAGGCCCCGAAAAGCTGATCGGCGCCATGCGCAAGGTGCAATCACAAAGTACCTCGAACCCCTGCAGCGTCAGCCAGTGGGCCGCGGTCGAGGCGTTGACCGGCACGCAGGATTTCATCGCGCCCAACAACGCGCTTTTCAGCCGCCGCCGCGATCTGGTGGTGTCGATGTTGAACGAGGCGGAGGGCATCCGCTGCCCGGTTCCCGATGGTGCGTTCTATGTCTACCCCTCCATCGCCGGCTGCATCGGCAAGACCTCTGCGGGCGGCACTGTGATCGAGGATGACGAAACCTTTGCCACCGCCCTTCTGGAAGAAACCGGGGTGGCCGTGGTTTTCGGGGCCGCTTTCGGCCTTTCACCCAACTTCCGCGTCAGCTACGCTACCGCAGATGAGGCCTTGAAAGAGGCTTGCACCCGTATTCAGACATTCTGTGCGGGCCTGACCTGACAGGGATCATACGGGGGGAGATGGATGGCAGCCAATCTGCCTGAATACTATTTCCGGGTGCGGGAGAACGGCGCCGCCGTGTTCCGCGTGGACACCGAAAACCGCCATCGCCGGATTGAAATGGATCAGATCGCCGTTGTGAACATTCGCAATGGCGACATCAAACCCCAGGGGGATCGTCAGCTTTCGGACGATGATCTGTCGGTGATCGGCGACTGGATGACGGAACGCAAGGCGCTTCTGGAGATGCGCGATATGGACGATATCCACCGCGCGATGGACCATATGAATCTCACCACACAATGGGCGCAATCGCGGGCCACCGACGCCCAGCTTGAAGACATAACTGACGATCTGCTGCTTGCGATGCATGATCTGCGATCCGTGCTGGTGCGCAAGAAAGCGGATCGGTTGATCAAGAACGGCCAGTGAAACACGCGGCAATAGCCTGACGTCCTGAGACAAAGAACGCGTTCAACTTGTGCAAATCCTCTGAGCAGGAACCTGCCGGGCGCTGAGAGCATTTTCCGGGCTGGTCACGCAGCCTAAAAGCGCGGATATTTCAAGGGCCTGACGGGTTAATGGCGGCCACATTTCCGGACGATCGCGCGTCTTTGATCCTAATTTGAACTGCATTTGAGAGCTTCTGCGCCGCAAAGATCGCGGCATCGTTAAGCGTTTGTTGAAACCTGCGCGCCTAATTGTCGCACAGTGTCAACAGACTTCAGGATTCACATCATGATTCAATTTACCCGCATTGCAGCCCTCGCCGCGATGGCCCTGACTGCTGCCCCGGCGGTAGCCGAACAGGGCGTCACCAGCGACAGTATCCAATTTGCACAAGTGGCCGCCCTCGAAGGCCCAGCCGCAGCTCTGGGCACCGGTATGCGACAGGGGCTGATGGCCGCCTTTGAAGAAGCAAACCGTGCCGGTGGGATCAACGGGCGCACGATCGGGCTGACCAGCATGGACGACGGCTATGAGCCGGACCGGTCCGTCAGCGAAGTACGCGCTGCCATCGACAGCAATGATTATCTGGCGCTTGTGGGCCCCGTGGGCACCCCCACGACGAAGGCAACACAGCCGATCGCCACAGAGGCGGGAATGCCGATGATTGCCCCCTTCACCGGTGCTGGGTTCCTGCGCGATCCGGCCCTGAAGAACGTTGTAAACCTGCGCGCCACCTATGATGCGGAAACGCAGGCCTGGATCGATTACCTCGTTGACGATCTGGGGCTCACGGATATCGCCATTCTCTTCCAGGACGACGGATTTGGCCGTGTGGGCCTGTCCGGCGTGGAAAAGGCGCTGGAAGCACGCGGCATGTCACTGGTTGCCCAGGGTAGCTATACGCGGAACACGGTTGCCGTGAAATCCGCGCTGCTGGACATTCGCAAGGCCAAACCGCAGGCCATTGTCATGGTTGGAGCCTATAAGCCACTGGCGGAATTCGTGAAACTGTCGCGCAAAATGAAAATGGACCCGACATTCGTGACAATCTCTTTCGTTGGTTCCAAGGCACTGGCGACAGAATTGGGTGCAGATGGCGAAGGGGTCATCATCAGCCAGGTTGTTCCGCAGCCATGGGATACCAGCATGCCGATCGTTGCAGAATATCAGGCTGCGCTGACGGCACTTGATGCAGGTGCCGAGCCGGGTTTCGTTTCTCTGGAAGGCTATATCGCCGGGCGTCTGACCATCGAAGGCCTGCGCAAGGCCGGGGCCAATCTCACACGTGAAACCTTCATGACGGCCATGAACAATCTTGGCACCATCGACATGGGCGGCATGATTTTGAGCTTCGGGCCCGGCGACAATCAGGGATCAGACGATGTTTTCCTGACCCGCATCGGGTCGAACGGAACTTTCGAAGCCATGAACCCTGGTAGCTAAACTGACCAATGAACCCGGCCTCAGGGCCGGGTCCTCCAAAAGATGAAGATTTCGCGGTCAAGGCCGCGCAGAATGAACAGGAAGGTCACCGGTATGGGCTCCGTTGTCTCTAATCTCTTTGGTTCCGTATTGATGCGGCTTGCGCTGATCTTTGGCGCCTTGGCGGCGATGACGGCTACGGCGATTGTGATTGGCTGGATGGTCTTCCAAACGATTGCGGCCAACATGGTGGTTCTCTCCGAGGAACGTTTGCCGGAGTTGCGCAACAGCGCGCGCGTGGTCGCAGCATCTGACCGCATTCGCAGCGTTCTTGCCAATGTACTGATCGCAGATGACGCAGAAGACCTGGGGTCTCTGGCCGGAAAAACACGCCTGACCATTGCCGATCTGACCGAGGCCGTCGCAGCCCTTGGTGAAAGCAAAGGCGAACGACTTCTCCCTCTTATCACAAAAGTCGAAACCGCCCTCAACGCGCTGACAACGGCGCGCATGGGGGATTTTACGAGCGCCGATCAGGTCGCCCGGGACGTGGAGGGCGCTTTGGCGTTGGCCACCCAAGCCAGTGCGATTCTGGATCAGGCCGGGGATGACGCATATTTCGACCTTGTTCTTGGAGGCGACAGCACTGTTGAAAGCATTGACGAAACGCTCACACAGCTCATCGAAAGTGATTTCGCCCTCTACCAGGCGACACTGGAGCTTCGCGCGGAAGTTAACCTGATTTCTGGTCTGGCGCTGAGCGTTCTGCAGACGCGCGATCCTGCGATGCTGTCCATTCTGAATGACCTTGCGGATGCCGGTCAGGATCGCCTTGATGCTATTTTGCCAGTGATTTCGGAAGCCGATGCAACGGCTGAGCTTGCAGGGATCGTGACCGCCGCCCAGCCCGCCTATCGCGAGATTTTTGCCCAGAATGGTGCCCGGATGCGGCCTGAAAAGATACTTTCTATAAGGCAGGAAATCGACGCGGCCCTATCGTCGGCACTAGACGATATCTATTTCCAACTGGTGATCAACAGCGATGATGCAAAAACAACCAATGAACAATCCATTCGTGGGTTGATGGACGAGCAGGTGTCGCGCATTCGCACGCAGGCAGCGCTTGATTCTGCCACAAAATCCTTCTTTGCCTCAGCCATGCAGACGGCGCTTGCCAGGAACGCCGATGAATTGGCAATGCTGCAGGACAAACTGCGGGTTGATGGCGCAAAGCTCAGCGATGCGATGCGTTCGGCGACGGAGGAAGTGGCGTCGAAACTAGAAGAAATTCTGACGATTGCCGATCCGGAAACCGGCATAGCCGCAACACGGGCCGCCTCGTTCGCCGCGCAAGAGGCGGCTGTCAACGCGGCCCAAAGCGCCACGCAGGCCGTGCAGGAAATTGGGTCGGAGATCGCGAGTTTCGCCGCCTCTGCACAAAATGAAATCGACGCAACGGCAGAGACCCTGAATTCAGAAGTCGCACAGGCCAGAGTTCGAATGGAACAGGTTGGCTGGGCCAGTATCGCTCTGGTTATTCTGGCGCCTATTTTGATATGGAGCATGGTCACACGCCCGCTGAATCGCGTCACGGGCGTGACAGAAAGACTTGCCCAAGGAGATCTGGCAGAGATCACCGGTATTGCGGGCCACAAGGGAGAAATCGGGCGGATGGCCCGCGCGTTGACCGTCTTCCGCGAAGGCGCGCTGGAACGTATACAATTGCAAGAGGACGATAAAGCCCGTCAGGCAGAAATGCTTGAAAAGGAGCGTACCTCTGAAAGAGAAAAACGCGAGGCCGAAAAGCGTGAACGCGAGGCCGAAGAGCTTCGGGTGCGTAAGGAGAGAGAGCGGGAAGCAGAAGAACAGGCCCGTAATGACGAGATTCGCGCCGCAGCCGACGCCGAACGCAAAGCCCACGCCGACGAGCAGGCCACTGTAGTTGAAGAATTGGCGCAGAACCTGAGACGCTTGTCTGCAGGCGATCTAAGTCACAGGATCGAAAGGGAATTTCCGGACGCCTATGAAGCACTGCGTCAGGACTACAATGCCGCGATAGACAATCTTGCAGAGTTAATCCAAAAAATTGGAGGCAGCTCCGGGATGATTGATAGCGGTAGTTCCGAGATTGCAGCCTCTTCCCTTGATTTGTCGCGCCGAACGGAAAACGCGGCCGCAACGCTGGAAGAAACGGCCGCGGCTCTCAGCGAGTTGACAAGCAGCGTGACCTCTGCGGCACGCGGTGCAAGTGAAGCGTCTGAAACGGTAAAGACCGTCAAGCAAGATACCGAATCCAGCCGTGATGTTATGCAAGAGGCCGTTTCGGCCATGAGTGAAATCGAAGACTCCTCTGCGAAGATTGCCAAGATTGTGGAAGTAATTGATTCCATCGCATTTCAAACCAACCTTCTTGCTTTGAATGCTGGCGTTGAGGCCGCCCGAGCCGGAGACGCAGGTCGCGGGTTTGCCGTTGTTGCGTCAGAAGTTCGCATATTGGCACATCGTTGTTCGGAGGCGGCCACGCAAATCAACACTCTGATCTCGGAATCCACGGGTTACGTCGGAAATGGCGTCGCTTTGATCGATCAAACAAGCAAGGCATTGGAGACGATTCTCACCGGCATCACAAATGTCTCCCAAAATGTGTCGGAAATCGCAGTGTCCGCCAGTGAGCAATCCAGTGGTATCGCTGAAATAAATGTCGCTGTGGAACAGCTGGATCGCTCCACTCAGCAAAATGCTGCGATGTTTGAAGAAACAACGGCAGCCAGCCAGTCGCTAACCAATGAAGCCACCACGCTGGCACAACTTGTCGCGGGATTCATCATTGACAAAAATGCCTCCACGCCGGAGTGCGACCAGGAGATCTCAGAGAGAACTGCTTAAATCGCGGCCAGCCAAGGGGACTTTTTGCGAGCTGGTAAGATGCGGCTTAGGCATCCTAAGAGACTGCCACCAAAAGCTTTTTTGTCCGCCTTGAGCTTCGGAGCGTATCGGGAAACCCTCGGATGAAAGATCGAAAGATCACTTTCTGAGTTGCTTCAGCTCCACATTTGGACGATCACCTTTGGGCATCCCGAGATCCATCAAATGGATTTTTCCACTTCGACCTGGCAGGTCAAGAAGTCTACAAACCAATGCGACCAACTTGCGGCAAGATGACACCGGACTCAAGAATCTTGCGCGATGATGAATCCGCGGAGGACTGATGGCCACATGGCCTCGACTAGCGCTATATCAATGTCTTCACACTTACTTTGCTGGATCGCACACGGCACCATCACAAACCTGCGGCATCAGGTATTTCTAATTCATCCAGATGCGCACACGGAGCTACAAAGCATTTGCGACTTGGCCGCCGCCATCCATCCGACCCCTCGTTCGCGTAACTCGTAATAGCCATCTATCAGCGGCCTCCTGCGAAGGGTCGTTCAGCGTTTGGTCCTTTCCGATCATTGGTTCCATTCATCTATCATCTTTTCAGGTGTTAAACAGGAAATGGAGAACATCCCCGTCTTTGACGACATAAGATTTCCCTTCCGCACGCATCTTACCTGCTTCTTTGGCCGGAAGCTCCCCGCCCAAGACAACGAAATCGTCATATGAGATAGTTTCGGCACGAATGAAGCCTTTTTCAAAATCACCATGGATCACCCCCGCCGCTTTGGGCGCAGTTGTTCCAGTACGAATAGTCCATGCCCGGGCTTCCTTGGGGCCTACGGTAAAATAGGTCTCCAGGTGCAGCAGCGTGTACCCGGCCTTGATAAGCCGATCCAGACCCGGTTCAGACAATCCCATTTCATCAAGAAACAGCGAAGCTTCCTCGGGTTCCAACTGGCTGATCTCTTCCTCGATCTGCGCGGAGATGATCACATGCGAATTGCCCTCCGCCTCTGCCATTTCCGCAACCTTTTGAGCATGTTCATTGCCCGTCGCTGCCTCTGCCTCGCCAACGTTACACACGTAAAGAACCGGTTTGGTCGTCAGCAATTGCAGGAGTTTCCAGGCTCTTGCGTCTTCAGCATCGACCTCAACAACACGCGCAGGTTTGCCTTGTTCCAAAGCTTCCAGAGCCGCGCGCATCAGCCGTTCCTGCTGTACGGCTTCCTTGTCGCCGCCGCGCACCTTTCGCACGATATTCTGCAAGCGCTTCTCGATGCTCTCGATATCCGCCAGCATCAATTCGGTTTCGATCGTCTCGGCATCGGCAACCGGATCAACGCGCCCTTCCACATGGGTTACATCACCATCTTCGAAACACCGCAGCACATGCGCGATGGCGTCAACCTCGCGGATGTTTGCCAGGAATTGGTTTCCCAAGCCTTCCCCCTTGGAGGCGCCTTTGACCAACCCCGCGATATCCACAAATGTCATGCGGGTCGGGATAATCTGTTTGGACCCGGCGATGGCCGCCAGTTTATCCAGCCGATTGTCCGGCACCGCAACCTCGCCAACGTTGGGTTCGATTGTGCAGAAGGGAAAATTTGCGGCCTGCGCTGCGGCGGTTCGGGTCAACGCATTAAAAAGAGTGGATTTGCCCACATTCGGCAGACCCACGATACCCATTTTGAAACCCATGTCAGCGTCCTTGTTTTACTGGCGCTGTCCTAGGGGGTCTCGGCCATCAAGACAAGTCCCTGCGCTCGCGACGATCTTCGCGGGCATGAAAGATCAAAAACCATGCCAGCAGAATGAACATCGGATGCGTCAGGCCACCCGAGAAGATCAGGGCGGGAATCCAGATCAGGAAAACAAGAACGGCGATGACGGGCCGACCGGTAAGCAGGATCGACAGAGGCGGCAAAAGAATGGCAAGCAAATAATTCATGATCTCAATCTAAGAGCTTTTGGGCCCTTAAAAAGGGGAAATTCCGCAATCTTCGCGCCTTTTTTGCGCAGCGGCATTCTTTGGCGGGGCTCACAGCCATGATGCATTGATTTCCACTAAACTTTTGGGCATTGCGGGGCGAGCATAAGAAAGGCACGCCGAAATGACCCGTATCGACGCAAAGTTTGCAGAGCTTTCCAAGGCCGGAAAGAAAGCGTTTGTTTCCTACATCATGGCGGGTGACCCGGATTTCGACACGTCGCTCGAAATCGTTCGGGGGTTGCCGGGTGCGGGTGTCGACATCATCGAGTTGGGTCTGCCTTTTACCGATCCGATGGCCGACGGGCCGACCATTCAACTCGCAGGCCAGCGCGCGCTGGAGGGGGGCATGACGCTGCAACGCACGCTGGCCCTCGCCCGCGCGTTTCGGGAAACCGACAACACCACGCCTATCGTTCTGATGGGGTACTACAACCCGATCTACAGCCGCGGGGTCGATGCGTTTCTGGCCGAAGCCAAAGAGGCCGGGATCGACGGTCTGATTGTTGTCGATTTACCGCCCGAAGAGGACAGTGAGCTCTGCATCCCGGCACAGGCGGCGGGCCTGAATTTCATTCGGCTGGCAACCCCGACGACCGATAACAAACGTCTGCCACGCGTACTGCAAAACACCTCCGGATTTGTCTATTACGTGTCAATCACCGGGATCACGGGTGCTGCCGAAGCGCAAGCCGGCGACGTGGCCCCCGAAGTCGCGCGCATACAATCGGCCAGCGGCCTGCCGGTCATCGTGGGGTTCGGGGTCAATACACCTGAAAAATCACGCGCCATCGCCGAGGTCGCGGACGGCGTGGTCGTGGGCTCTGCCATTGTCAGCAAGATCGCGGCGGGAGAAAGCGTCGCAGACACATTGGCATTCGTGAAATCGCTCTCAGATGGCGCTCATTCCGTCTGAGAGAGCGCCGCGGTCCGGCCATTGCGGTCTTCGTCCAGAAAAGCCCGCAGATCCTGCAAGACGGGCAAAACGTCTTTCAGTCTGTCCACCTTGAACCCAGCCGCCAACCTCTCGAAATCCGGCCTGAGATCGTCGATCGCCTTTGATCTCAGAGCCTTACCGGCATTTGTCAGCCAGACCAGTTTTGATCTGCCGTCCTCGGGGTTGCGGCGCACATCTACCAGGCCGTGAACCTCCAGCCTCTTTACCGTGTGCGTCATCGTCGTTTTCGGCACCTGAAAAGCGCGCGCGATATCGATCAGAGCGCGCCCGTCGCCAAGGCGTATCAAGTGGTTCAACACGGCAAAATGCGGCGCGATCAGCCCATTGGGTAATCGCGCCTCCAGCAGGGTCCTGCTAAGCTGTTCAATAATCCCAATTTCATTGAAGACTTCGAAATAGATCGCGTTTTTCTTGTCAGGCATTCGTCAGCTTTGTTTCCAATGGCCAGCGTGGGCTGGCGGGCACCTCGGGTCCATAGCCCAGGCGGCACCACATTTGCACGGTTCCCCCCTCCGGGGCCAGAACCTCGTGCAGGGTGGCATAGATTTCCGACATTTCAGGAAATTCCTGGAGACCCTGCGACAGCGGCTGCAACCCGATGCCTTCTGCAGTGGCCGCCAGATTGATCCGCACCCAATCCCGGCCCGCGCGAATCTGATCCTCCCGGGTGTTGGTAGCGGTGACCTGCCACAGATGCGCCATGCCCGACATGACGTTGGCAACCACCATCTCCTCGGCAGAGGTATAGCTGAAGTCATCGGGGTCCATCGCCCTTTCGCGCGAAAAAAGCCCGGTCAACCGCAGCATCTCGAACATCGGACCAGAGAAATCGATGCCATCGGGGTTGGCATTGACCTCCCGGTGGCCGATGCGGAAGAGGTCCACGCTTTCCTTCAGAGTGCGCCGGGTGCGAAACTCGATGCGAAATGCCTCGGCGGAAAGATCCCGCAAAGCGGCGACCTGTGCTGCGTCATTTGTCACACCGACACGCGTGCCGTGGCTTGCGCCCTGAGCAATTCGGCCGAGCGCCGACCGCGAGACCGGACGGCTGGTATCGTAGAGCTCCTTCAACGTCCGACGATGGAGAACCTGCGCAAAAAGCGGGTCAGGCGCTGCATCCGTCGCGGAAAAACGGCAAATCGCAACCGGGCGCGTGTCCAGTGCCATCGCGTCGGCCCCCTCCGGGAAGAGGTCGGTTTCAACAAGCAGTCCTTCTTCGAGCGCGGCCAAACGCATCACCTCCAGAAAGCAGCCCAATCCAATGGTGATCTGGCGATTGAACGGATCCGTATGCGGAAGCAGCCGGGATGTATCGACATAAAGTACCACAGTGTCGGGTTGCGAAAGATCCACCTGCCAAGGCTGCCGATTATGCGGGTTGGGCGCAAGAATGGCATAGCTGAGCGCGCGCATTCTGGGGTCGTCATATGACCCTGCCTGCGCCCATGGCGCCATAGCCACATGAGGTTTTCGCGTGATCTCAAACCCGAGCCCGCTCCCGGCGGCGAGAACAATACCACCGCCGATCAAAGCGATGGATTTACGTCTGGATAGTGTCATAGCAATTCCTTTCGTACGATATCGTACTATTATAGTGCAACATCGTACTACAAAAGGAATTTCGACATCTGTTTTCCGAGATTGATCTTTCCAAGGCAAATTGGTAACTAAAACTAACCAATATGCGAGCCAGAGATGCCCCCTATCACAACAATTCAGGATCTAAAGCGACTGCACGAACGTCGGGTGCCGCGCATGTTCTACGATTACGCCGAATCGGGCAGCTGGACAGAGCAGACTTTCCGCGAAAACACGACCGATTTTGAAAAAATCCGGCTGCGTCAGCGCGTGGCGGTCGACATGACCGGGCGCAGCACGTCCGGTAAGATGATCGGTGAAGATGTCTCGATGCCTGTCGCCCTCGCCCCGGTGGGCATCACCGGCATGCAACACGCAGATGGTGAAATGAAAGCCGCGCGCGCGGCAGAGAAATTCGGAGTGCCTTTCACGCTCAGCACAATGTCGATCAATTCAATCGAAGACGTGGCGGAAGCGACCAGCAAGCCGTTCTGGTTCCAGCTCTATGTGATGCGCGACACCGATTACATCAGCCGGCTGATCCAGCGTGCGAAGGACGCTAAATGCTCTGCCTTGGTGATCACGCTCGACCTTCAGATATTGGGGCAGCGGCACAAGGACATCAAGAACGGTCTGTCCACCCCGCCCAAACCCACGCTGAAAACCCTGGCTAATCTGGCGACGAAATGGGCCTGGGGCCTCGAAATGCTGCGCGCCAAGCGGCGGGAATTCGGCAACATCGTTGGCCATGTCCAAGGAATTTCCGATCCCACGTCGCTGAGCACCTGGGCGGCTGAATCCTTTGACCCCAGCCTCGATTGGAACAAAATCGCCAAGCTGAAAGAGGAATGGGGCGGCAAGGTGATCCTCAAGGGCATTCTGGACGCCGAAGACGCGAAAATGGCCCTGAAGGTCGGGGCTGACGCCATTATCGTCTCCAACCACGGCGGTCGGCAGCTCGATGGCGCGCTGTCGTCGATCAGGGTGCTGCCGTCGATCCTGGACGCGGTGGGTGATCAGATCGAAGTGCATATGGATGGCGGCATTAGGTCCGGTCAGGACGTATTGAAAGCGCTGGCTCTGGGCGCTCGGGGCACCTATATCGGCCGCGCCTTCATACACGGATTGGGTGCCATGGGTGAAAAGGGCGTCACAACGGCGTTGGAGGTCATCCACAAGGAGCTGGACACAACCATGGCGCTTTGCGGGGAGACCAAAGTCGGCGATCTGGGCCGACACAATCTTCTGGTACCGGACGACTTCGAAGGGCGTTGGCAGCCTTAAATCACCGCGCTAGGTTGGCGTCATGTTGATCTTTCTGGAAAAACGACTGACTTTTCTGGCAACCCCGAAAACGGGGACGACGGCTGTGGAACTGGCGCTGAAACCACGGGCGGAAATTGCTTTTTCCAAGGGGCGCAAACACATCAATGCCATGCGCTACTGGACAAAGATCGCGCCGTTTCTGGCGGATACTTTTGACGCCCGACCTCGAACCGTCGCCGTGATGCGTGAACCGGTCGAGCAGCTGCGCAGCTGGTATCGCTACCGCAGCAGGCATGAAGAGGCGGCGCATCCGAAATCGACTAAAAACATCTCCTTTGACACATTCGTGCTTGAAGTCATTGCCAAGGCCCCGCGTGAATTTGCCCTGGTCGGCAGCCAGTTTGCTTTCCTGAGCGACCCCTCCGGGCGCCTTTTGGTCCAGCACCTTTTTGCCTACGAGCGTCAGGCCGCGTTTCGGGAGTTTCTGTCCACGCAACTGGACATGCCCATCGAGTTGAAGCAGAAAAACGTCTCGCCACCCGTCAATGCCCCGTTGTCCGAGGCGGTCTACCAGCGATTGCGGCAGGCACGGGCCGCCGAATTCGCGCTTTACAATCGGATACTGACCGCTGACGGGTATCTGGAATCCGATCCGCCGACAGGCTTCTGATCCGAGGCGGCGAACACAGGTGCTCCGAACCCAGGCACGGCATTTCTGACCCTCGGTGCCCGCAGATCTCATCCGCGTAAAAAGCGCTTTCCCTAAAGACGAATCCGGTCTATACGCGCGGCTTCACGCGGGTCTACAGCCTTGGAGGAGGCCCGCCCTTAACATATTGGAGATTAAAGATGGCTGGAGCAATTCCGGATCTTGAAGCTCAGGAACGGACGGGGACAGGCAAGGGCGCCGCTCGCCAGGCACGCCGCGATGGCATGGTTCCTGGGATCGTATTTGGTGGCGACGTTGACCCGCTGCCGATCAACATTCCGTTCAACGTGCTGATCAAGAAACTGCGTGCAGGACGGTTTAAATCGACCCTGTTCAACATGAAGGTAGAGGGCCACGACGACGTGCGCGTGATCTGCCGCGATGTTCAGCGTCACGTGGTCAAGGACCTGCCGACGCACATCGATTTCATGCGCCTGCGCCGCACCACCAAGATCAACCTCTTCATCGCGGTTGAAGTGGAAGGTGAAGACGTGGCACCCGGTCTGAAAAAGGGTGGCGTTCTGACGCTGATCCGTCCAGAGGTCGAACTGATCGTGACGGCGGGCGATATCCCTGATCACATCACCATCGACATCTCCGAAATGGAGATTGGTGACAACATCACGATCTCTTCGGTGAACCTGCCCGAAGGCGCAAAACCGACCATCGACCGTGATTTCGTGATTGCCCAGCTCTCCGCGCCGGCGGGTCTGGCATCGTCTGATGACGAAGATGAAGGTGACGCAGCCGAGGGCGAAGACGCACCAGAGGCAGAAGCGGAAGCCACTGAAGAATAAAACATATCCTTTCGAGGATGTTGAAAGCGGGGCCCTTTGCGGCCCCGTATTTTGTTTCGTGCATCGCCCTGCTATGCTGCACCGCATCATGAAGGAGCGGCGCCATGAAACTGATTGTAGGACTTGGCAATCCGGGCGCGAAATATGCGCGCCACAGGCACAACATTGGCTTTATGGCGCTGGACCGCATGGCGGCGGATCACGGGTTTGGTCCCTGGAAAAGCAAGCATCAGGGCGCGCTGAGCGAAGGTCGTTTCGGGTCTGATCGTGCGATCCTGCTGAAGCCTGAAACCTTCATGAACAATTCCGGGCAATCGGTACAGGCGGCCCTGCGGTTTTATAAGCTCGACCCGGAAGATGTGATCGTGCTGCATGATGAGATCGATCTGGCGCCCGGCAAGGTAAAACACAAAGTAGGTGGCGGTCATGCCGGTCATAACGGGTTGCGGTCGCTGCATGCGCATATCGGTCCCGACTATGCCCGCGTGCGGCTTGGCGTCGGTCATCCCGGTCGCAAGGAACTGGTACCCGCCTATGTGCTGCATGATTTCCCGAAAGCCGATGACGGCTGGCTGGAGGATGTTTTGCGCGGGGTCAGCGAGGGCGCGGAATGGCTGGTGCGCGGCGATGCGGCCAAATTCATGAATGCCGTTGCTCTGCGCACAACGCCTCCGCGTTCCGGGACGGGTACCAAGGCCCCCAAACCGGTTGCCGCCGCATCTGCTGAACCGCCTGAAGCGGAAAACGACACCCGATCACCGTTGCAAAAGCTGATGGAACGGTTTCGGTGACCCTCACCGAAGCATTCCACAACCAGGCCCGAAGCTGCGAAAAGCTCGGCTCGCCCTTCATGGGGCAGTTGCTGCGCCTGTTGGGAGATGACTGGCCGGTTGAGCGCGCGCTGGCTGCGCGTTTCGAACAATTTACCGGCGATATCGGACCGGGCGGTGCCTCCTTGCCCTTGCGCATGGCCGGCGGGCTGCATGCGCTGGTCTTGTCGCAGCGTGCCCCGGGACTGGCGCGCCTTTACCCACCTTTCCAGGTGTCCGATGCGGAGCTTTTGGAAAGCATCGTTGAGGCGATGCGCATTCATGAGGCGTTTCTGCTCGACTGGGTGGAAAGCCCCCCTCAAACAAATGAGGTGCGCCGGTCCGCGGCTCTCATCGCCGCAGCGGGCGTGGTGGCGACGCGCTACAATCTGCCCTTTGTGCTCTCGGAACTGGGCGCAAGCGCCGGTCTTAACCTGATGTGGGACCGCTTTGCCTTATCCCTGCCGGGTCTGGAAATATCGCCCGACACGCCGGCCCTGACCTTGTCGCCCGAATGGCAAGGGCCCCTGCCCCCCACCGCCCGCCCCGACATCGCGGCGCGCGCGGGCGTCGACCTCAACCCCTTGGACCCAAGCGACCCTGATGACCTGCTGCGACTGCGTGCATACCTCTGGCCCGATCAACCCCATCGCCTGGAACTGACCCGTGCCGCCGCCGCGATCTGCGATGCGCCGGTGACGCGCGGTGATGCCATTGACTGGCTCGCCACCCGCCTGACATCCATCCCCGATGGCCATGTGCATCTTATCCAACATACCGTGGCCTGGCAGTATTTCCCGCAAGAGGCCCAGTCGCGCGGCCAGGAACTGATCGAGCAGGCGGGCGCAGAAGCGACCGCCCAATCGCCGCTGGCCTGGCTGGCGATGGAGAACGATGGCGACAGCACCGGAGCGCTCGGTGCTGCCTTGACACTGCGGCTCTGGCCGGGAGATGAGGCAATCGAGCTTGGCCGCGCGGATTTTCACGGGCGCTGGGTTCACTGGGCCTAGGATAGCAGGCAGGATTGGGCAGCATATGCGTAGGGCAGCGAAATGGACATGGCGGCTGCTGGCGTCACTTGTTGTGGCGCTGGCCGTCGTTGGCCTGTGGAAACGCGAAGAAATCACCCGGTTGATGGCCGTGAACAACCTTTTCGAACCGGACAGGATCGTCCAGAACTTCAGCCAGATGGACCGCGCCTTCCTGCATGTGCCGATTGGCACATCAGACACGCCCGTCGTTGCCCTGCCCGATGGACCGAGGGCTCGGCTGCCGCAGGCCGTGGAGAATTTCATCGAGGCACGCAGCGTGACTTCTCTTGTCGTTCTGAAAGACGGCGCGCTGGTGCATGAAAGCTATCATCTGGGCACCGGCCCGGATGATCTGCGCATTGGCTGGTCCATGGCAAAGAGTTATCTTTCTGCGTTGACGGGCATCGTTCTGGCCGAGGGACAGGTTGGATCCCTGGAAGACCGGGTGATCGACTATGTGCCGCAGCTCAAAGGCAGTGCTTATGAGGACGTCACGATCCGCCATGTCCTGCAGATGACGACAGGTGTCAGTTTCGACGAGGATTATTTCGACAAGAATTCAGACATCAACCGAATGGGCCGTGTTCTGGCTCTGGGTGGGGAGATGGACGCCTTCACCGCACAGATTACCAAAACTTTCGCCCCGCCCGGAAAGACATGGCAATATGTCTCCATCGACACCCATGTGCTTGGCATGGTTCTGCGGGGAGCCACTGGGCGTCCCATCGCCGAATTGCTGAATGACAAGATCATGGCGCCCCTCGGGCCTGAGCGCGTCCCCTATTACCTGACGGATGGGGCGGGCGTGGCCTTCGTGCTCAGCGGGCTGAACAGCACGTCGCGCGACTACGCACGGTTTGGTCAGATGTTCGCCCAGCAAGGCAAGTGGAACGGCCAGCAGATTGTCCCCCGGGACTGGGCCATCGTTTCAACCACGCCAAGCGCCCCGACAACGGATGACGAATATGGATTTGGCTACCATTGGTGGGCACCCCGCGATGCGCGCCCGCGTGAATACATGGCACGTGGCATTTACGGTCAATACCTCTACATCAATGAGGTGCAAGGGGTCGTCATTGTGGTGACGGCTGCCGACCGTCAGTTTCGCGACCGGGACATACAACGGCAGAACATCGACATCCTGCGCACGATTGCCGACAGCCTCTGAGGAGATCACGATGGAAATGGACAAAAGCATCAATGTTCTGGGCGACGCGCTGGTGGTTTGCGGCACCGATCCCGTCACCGGTTTTTTCCGCGACGGGCATTGCAATACCTGCGCGGCCGATCAGGGCAGTCACACGGTTTGTGCGGTAATGACCAAGGAATTTCTGGCCTACTCGAAATATGTCGGCAACGATCTCAGCACGCCCCGCCCGGAGTTCGGCTTTGCCGGGCTGAAGGCCGGTGACCCGTGGTGCCTCTGCGCCAGCCGTTTTCTACAGGCCCATGACGAAGGCTGCGCGCCCAAGGTTCATCTGACAGCGACCCACAAAAGGGCTTTGGAGATTGTCCCTTTGCAGGTGTTGCAGCAACACGCCTTGCCCGGTTGACGCCCGGCCCTGCGGCCTTCCGACACTTCGCAGGGAACAGCCGGAGAGACCTTCGCGAAGGCTGGCCAATATCATCTGCCAGATGCGATAAATCATTCGAGATTGCCCCATTGCCGCAAGGTTATGGCCCGGCAAAGAACAATGAACTACAGGTAGAAATTAACCTTTCCTAACTCAACTCCAGACTGTAGTTTCGATAAAAATTTATTCATTTGGATCACCGATGCGCCATCATATTTTCATCCATGTGGTCGCCCTTGGTCTTTCGCTGCTGACCGCTGCGCAAGCAATTGCGCAAGACGACCCACCGCCTTTGGCAGTTGGCTTTGTTCCGATCCCCCCATTCGCCGAGATCAATACTGAGGGGGAGCGCGCCGGTTTTGTGATTGAGCTTGCCAGAGAAATCGCATCGGAAATCGGCCTGGAGGTCACCTTTGTCGATGTCGGCGACAGTCAGGCGTTCATTCAGGCGCAGATCAACGGCGACACACATATGATCGCAGGCGTTGCCCGCCTGCCGTCCTTGCAGGAGACCAACATGTTTTCCGGACGCGTGGCTACTGAGACGCTGCGGCTGTCCGTCCTGAATGAACGTGCGAGTGAGATTTCCAGCCGTCCGCTCATGGGCCTGCGCATCGGGATCGTACCACCTGCCGTCGGCTCTCATGAACGTAGGCTTCTGGAAAGCAACCAACCGGTAGATTTCGACACGCCTGAGGCCGCGATCATGAGCCTTTTGACGCGCGAAGTCGATGCTCTGCTCATTCCCGAACCGGTCGTCTTCAGTGTCGCGAAACTCGCCCGCCTCGACGACCGCATTGGATTTCTACCGCCACCCGTTAAACAATTCGAGCGCTTTATCGCCCTTCACGAAAGCCGCGGCGACCTGCTCGAAGACATCGAAACCGCTTTGGCAAGGATAGAGGCCGATGGCCGCCTCGCAGATTTGCGCGCGCGGTATTTCATTGACCTTCCACCGCCACCGCCGGAGGTGTTGAAAGTGGGTGTCTATCACTTCCCACCGTATCAGATTGTCACAGAGACCGGTGAATTCAACGGATTTGGTGTCGAGACACTGCGCGATCTGGCGCAGAGCACCGGCCTTCAGCTCTCGTTTGAGGCAATCACTCTGGAAGAATGGGAGGCCGGTCCCGGCCCGGACAGATATGACATCCTCCCGCCAAAAGGGGTCAACAGCGAGCGCCAGTCGCGGATGGATTTTACGACCGCCGTTGAAAAGACGCCGATTTCGATTTTCATGCGGCAGGATGAGGCATCGGGTGTCCGCGGCCTTGATGATCTCGCGGGTCTGAAGGTTGGGGTACAGGAAGCCAACCTGGCCTATGATATCGTCCAGGAGCGCACCGATTTTGACCTGGTTCTGGCAGACGATGCCGAAGATCTCATCGCCTCTTTGCTTGACGGGCGCACAGATGCCATCATTTACCCGGCCTCAAGGGTGCGGCTGGCCGCCAGGGCTGGAGGATTTGAAAGCCAAATCCGGGAAATCACACCGCCCGTCCTCAGGTCACAACGCGCCATCGCTTTGCGATTTGGGTTGGGAGATGTGCGTGAACGGTTGAACACCGTAATCCCCAGCTACCTGATTTCGGATGACTACGTCGCCTTGCGGGACCGCTACTTTGGCCAACCGGTATTTTGGACGCAGCAGCGCATCAATCTGGCTGCAGGGATCGCGGGCGCGCTGACGCTCTTGTTGCTTTGCGCGATCGCGTTTGTGCAATTGCGGGCCCGCGCGAAGGTGGAGGCCGAACGCACCCGGCGCGCTGCCGAGGTTTCGCATATTCGCGATGAGCTGGAGACTGTCCTGAACGCAGCCACCAGCGGCATTGTCGCACTCGACAAATCAGGTCGCATTGTCCGGGTCAACAACCGCGCGCGCCACATGCTGGGTGGCATCTCGGATCAGACGCCCTTTGACTGGCCAGACCAGATCCGGTTTCTGAATGGGGACACCCTGACCCCGATGGACGCCAGCGCCGACCCGATCCGCCGTGTGTTGTCGGGCCACCGCCTGCGCGGCGAGACCCATTTGTTGCGCCGACCCCAACCGGGGGCAGAACAGCGCTATGTGCGTGTGGAAAGTGCGTTTTTGGAGAGCAGCGAGCACGACATCGCCGTGGTTCTGGTGATTGATGATGTCTCCAACGAAGAGCGCAACCGGCAGGTGGTTGAGCGCAAGAGCCGTCTGGATGCGCTGGGTCAGCTGACCGGTGGCATCGCCCATGATTTCAACAATTTGCTGGCCGCCCTCCTCTATTCCGTCGAGCTGGCACAGAACACCACCGATCCGGAGCGACGGACCAAGTATCTTTCCGTTGCCAGCGGTGCGATTTCGAAGGGCCGTGACCTAACCGTGCGGCTGCTGGCCTTCGCCAAGCGCCAGCCGGGATTGGCGAACTCAAAACCCGTCAGCGCGATTTTCAACGATTTCGAAGAGCTGATCCGCCCGATGATCGAGGAAAAGGTCGAAATCACCTTTGCGTCAGACACGGCCGGGCTTCAGGTCTACTGTGATCAGACGCAACTGGAGACGGCCATGATGAACCTGGTTCTGAACAGCCGCGATGCGATCCTGCGATCCGGGCACGGCAATCGAATCGATATCAAGGCGCGTGCCGTCCACACGACCTCGAAAGAGTTGGATTCGCGGCAGGATGGCGGTGAGTTCGGGGCTCGCGAGGCGACGCCCAAAGGCGCATCCTACCGCTATGCCGAGATTTCCGTGACCGACAACGGACCGGGCATGGATGAGGAAACCGTGGCCCGGTCGATTGATCCTTTCTTCACCACCAAGGACACCAATTCCGGCACCGGTTTGGGCCTCTCCATGGTTTATGGGTTTGTCCGTCAATCAGATGGCGATCTGAAGCTCTATTCCGAAGAGGGGGTCGGGACCACGGTTCAATTGACCCTTCCCCGTGGCACCGATCTGGGTCGGCGCGAGGCCCCCGTCGAGGACAAAGCGCCTGTTCCAGGTGGGGGTGAGACCATCTTGCTGGTGGAGGATGAACCGGACCTTCTGGTGATGATGCAAAATGTGCTCGAAGATCTCGGATATCAGATTCTGCTGGCCCAATCCGGCGAGCAGGCCTTGACGCTGGTGGATGCGGGAAGCCAGTTTGACCTGCTGTTGACCGATGTGGTCATGCCCGGCAGCATCGGCGGCTTTGAATTGGCCCGGCAGTTGCGCGAAAGACGACCTGAGGTGCCTGTGCTTTATACCTCGGGGTATACCGGTTTCACCGCAACCGAAATGGGAGAGGTGCAGGCCCCATTGCTGCAAAAACCCGCGCCCCCGGCAGAGCTGGCCGAGGCCATATCCAAGGCGCTCGCCAGCTAGGAATACGTGGTGCGGCAGGTAGAACGGCCATGCGACAGCGCCGTTTCGGCGCTGCCTTTGGGAACACGCGAAATGAGTGAAGCGATCAGGCGAATTCGCCCATCTCGAAACCAAGCGCTTTGGCGACCGTAAAGATGTCCTTGTCGCCGCGCCCGCACATGTTCATGCAGATGATATGATCCTTGGGCAGATCAGGGGCGATTTTCATCACATGGGCGAGCGCATGGCTAGGCTCCAGTGCGGGGATAATACCCTCCAGCTCGCAGGACAATTGGAAGGCTTCAAGCGCTTCAACATCGGTGATCGAAACATATTTCGCACGCCCGATTTCATGTAGCCACGCGTGTTCCGGCCCGATGCCGGGGTAATCGAGGCCCGCGGAAATCGAGAAGCCTTCCAGGATTTGACCGTCGTCGTCCTGCAAAAGATAGGTCCGGTTGCCGTGCAACACGCCGGGGCGTCCACCGGTCAGAGACGCGCAATGCTCCATCTTGGCATTCACGCCCTTGCCGCCCGCTTCGACGCCGATGATGCCCACTTCCTTGTCGTCGAGGAAAGGAAAGAACAAACCCATGGCGTTGGACCCGCCCCCGATTGCGGCGATCACGGTATCGGGCAACCGGCCTTCGGCGGCGGTCATCTGATCGCGGACTTCCTTGCCGATGATCGCCTGAAAATCGCGGACCATCGCCGGGTATGGATGGGGCCCTGCAACGGTGCCAATGCAGTAGAAGGTGTCGCGCACATTGGTCACCCAGTCACGCAGCGCATCGTTCATGGCGTCCTTAAGCGTGCCACGGCCGGAAGTTACGGGCACCACTTCGGCCCCCAGCAAGCGCATGCGGAACACATTGGGCGCTTGTCGTTCAACATCATGCGCGCCCATGTAGACCACACATTTCAAACCGAATTTGGCGCAGACGGTGGCGGTGGCCACACCGTGCTGGCCCGCGCCGGTTTCCGCGATGATGCGGGATTTGCCCATGCGACGGGCGAGGATGATCTGGCCCAGCACATTGTTGATCTTATGCGCGCCTGTGTGGTTCAGTTCATCGCGCTTCATGTAGACCTTGGCACCGCCCAGATGATCGGTCAGCCGTTCGGCAAAATAGAGCGGGCTGGGGCGACCCACGTAATGAGTCCAGAGGTCGTTCATCTCCGCCCAGAAACTGTCGTCGGTCTTGGCCTTTTCGTATTGCGCTTCCAGTTCCAGGATCAGCGGCATCAGCGTCTCGGAGACAAAGCGCCCGCCAAAATCACCAAAACGACCGTTCTCATCCGGGCCGGTCATGAAAGAATTGAAAAGATCGTTCGCCATCCCGCGCACTCCTGTTACGTGAGGTTGCGTTTATACCCGATGTGCGAGGGCGTAAAGCCAAGGTCGGTGTAGAAACGTGCGGTATCAGTGCGGCTTTTGTTCATGGTCAGCTGGATCAGGCTGCACCCTGCCGCGCGCGCACGGGCTACCGCATCTTCGATCATCAGATGGCCGATGCCCTGACCCCGCAACGCGCTGGACACACGGACACTTTCGATCTGCGCCCGACGCGCGGCCCGCAGCGACAGGCCGGAGATAAAGGTCAGTTGATAGGTGGCCACAACACGCCCGTCATCACAGCCGACGATCAGGTGATTGTTGCCCTCCTCGGTCATTCGGTCAAAAGCGTCCAGATATGTTTCCAGCGCGCTGCCTTCACGGGTGGCCCCCAGCGCATCGTCCTCAAGCAGAGCGATCACGGCGGCAACCTCGTCGCGCATGGCGGGGCGGAAGGTGATGCTCATGGCTGGACCGCCCGCATGAAAGCACGGATCAAGTCGGGGTCCTTCACACCCGGTGCGCTTTCCACAGCGGAAGCAAGATCCACCTGTTCGGCACCGGTCATGGCAATGGCCTGTGCCACATTCTGCGCTGTCAGGCCACCGGCCAGCATCCAGGGGATCGGCCAGCGCCGTCCGGCGATCAGACGCCAGTCGAACGGCAGACCGTTGCCACCGGGCAGCACACTGTCTTTGGGCGGCTTGGCGTCGACCAGAATCTGATCGGCCACTTTCAGATAGGGCTCCATGGCGACAAGGTCGCCGGCATCGGCCACGCCCACCGCCTTCATCACCGGCAGCCCATAGCGCGCCTTGACCTGGGCGACCCGCTCGGGCGTCTCCTTGCCGTGAAGCTGCAGCATATCCAAGGGCACTTTGGCCACCAGATCGTCCAGAAACGCATCATCCGCATCAACGGTCAGCGCCACCTTGGCAAGGCCCAGAGGTGCCTCAAGCGCCAGCGCGCGCGCTTCGTCCAATGACACCGAGCGCGGAGATTTGGCAAAAAAATTGAACCCGCACCAGGCCGCTCCGGCCGCGGCGGTTACCGCGACATCCTCGGCGGTTCGAAGACCGCAAATCTTGACTGAGACAGCTTTGGACATGGCCGCGTTTGATCATGCAATCGGCGCAGGATCAAGAGAGGGCGTTCAGCTTGCTTCGTCGAGCAGGGCCAGAACCTCGTCCTTGCCTTCGTGCTTTTCGCCTTTCAGCCTGGCGACTTCGCGTTGCAGACGTCGCATCTCGCGCGCCTGCCGCGCGGCTTCGGCGCGTTGATTGTGTTCCCGCACCCACTCCCAGACAAAGCCCACCAACAGGCCTGCGATGATCCCGCCAAAAATCACGATGAAGAGCGGCAACTGAATACCAGGATTCAAAGAGAACCACCCCGCCACTTCCGACGGGATCAGTTGCAGGGACACCATCTGCCGGTTGGCCACAGCCACCGATATCAAAGCCACCGCAAAGGTGGCGATACAGGCGTAGCGGATATAACGCATCAGGATTTTCCGTTCAGACGATCACGCAACAGTTTACCGGTCTTGAAGAAAGGAACGTGTTTCTCTTCCACGTGAACGGTCTCACCCGTACGTGGGTTCCGCCCGACGCGGGCGTCACGCTTCTTGACGGAAAATGCGCCGAACCCGCGAAGCTCGACCCGATCCCCGCGCGCCATCGCGCCCGTCACCTCTTCAAAGATGGTGTTGACGATGCGCTCAACGTCTCTTTGATAAAGATGTGGATTTTCGTCGGCGACCTTCTGGATCAGTTCTGACCGGATCATTTAGACACCCCCTGATGGTTGTCGGGCAGCTTTGACGCGCCCTTTCTCGAAAAACTATAGGAAGTTTCCCCGCCTACGAAAAGTCAGCCTTTTCATGGATTGGTGTTTTTTGCCAAGGAAGACCCTGTATTTGTGATGTTTTTTACCTTGACCTGCGGTCGAGCATATGCGCGACCGCCCCAAACCATGCGCCGCAGCGCAGCGCCCATGTATGATTCGGAGCACCGGAGGGCGTGACAGGCGGTCTGTTTGCGGGCCTTGTGTCGATGCCGCATCCCCCCGGTCCCCGAAACATGAAACAGCCCGCTTGCAGCCCTGCACCTTTCTCCCTACGGTTGAAATTGATCGGTGGGAGCCCAAAATGACCTCGCATACAGAACAGGGCTTTGTCGTTGCCATCGGCGCATCAGCGGGCGGGATCAAGGCCATTCGCGCCCTGCTGTCCTGCCTGCCTGCGAACCTGGGCGCGCCGGTGGTGATTGCCATGCACAGCGAACCCTCCTCCAACCTGACAGAAGTCCTGCAAATCCGCAGCCCGCTTGCCATCAAACGACTTGAGGATGGTGAAGCCCTCAGGACCGGGCAAATCTACGTCGTTCCCGGGGCAACCCACGCCTTTTTTCGCGATGGCAGGGTCAGGTTGTCCGAGCCTGTGCGCGATTCCGGTTTTCGGCCCTCAATTGATGGATTGTTCATGACGCTGGCGGCGGAATACAAGGAGAAAGCCATCGCGGTCGTGCTGTCAGGCACAATGAATGATGGCACCCGCGGCGCGCAGGTTGTCTATGACATGGGTGGGCAAACGATTGTGCAAAACCCCGAGGACGCGACCTTCGAAAGCATGCCCCTCAGCGTGATCCTGATGGATCACCCACAACAGATCCTGTCGGCTGAAGATCTTGGCAGCTGGCTGGATGAGACCATCGGCACCGCGCCCCCGGGTCCGGCCTGAACCGATACGGCGGCCATAAAAAAAAAGCCCCGCGCGATGCGGGGCTTTTGTCATTCATAAAGCGTCTTTGGGGACTTATTCGTCGCCTTTGAGCGCCGCGCCAAGGATATCGCCAAGGGACGCACCGGAATCCGACGATCCGTATTGTTCCACGGCTTCTTTCTCTTCGGCGATCTCGCGCGCCTTGATGGAGACGCCAAGACGACGGGTCTTGTTGTCCACATTGGTGATGCGCACGTCGACCTTGTCACCAACCGAGAAACGCTCTGGGCGCTGCTCTGCACGGTCACGGCTGAGGTCGGAGCGGCGGATGAAGGATTTCATGCCCTCATATTCCACTTCGACACCACCATCCTCGATGGCCGTTACGGTCACGGTCACGATGGAGCCGCGCTTCACGCCACCCACCGCTTCTGCGAACTTGTCACCGCCAACGTTCTTGATGGACAGCGAAATGCGCTCTTTCTCAACATCCACTTCGGAGACAACCGCATGCACCATGTCGCCTTTGCGGTAGTTCTGGATCGCATCCTCGCCCCGCTCGTCCCAGGAAAGATCGGAGAGGTGCACCATGCCGTCGATGTCGCCGTCGAGGCCAACAAACAGACCGAATTCGGTGATGTTCTTGACTTCGCCTTCGACCTCTGTGCCCTCGGGGTGTGTCTCTGCAAAGACTTCCCACGGGTTGCGCATGGTCTGTTTCAGGCCCAGAGACACGCGGCGCTTGGCACCGTCGATTTCCAGAACCATGACTTCGACTTCCTGAGAGGTCGACACGATCTTGCCCGGATGGACGTTCTTTTTGGTCCAGGACATCTCAGAGACGTGCACGAGGCCCTCGACACCAGCTTCAAGCTCAACAAAGGCACCGTAGTCGGTGATGTTGGTCACGCGGCCGGTATGCGTGGATTCCAGCGGGTATTTCGCGGCCACCAGATCCCATGGATCTTCCTGCAACTGCTTCATACCGAGGGAAATCCGGTGCGTGTCCTTGTTGATCTTGATGACCTGAACCTTGATGGTCTCGCCAATTGTCAGGATTTCGGAAGGATGGTTCACGCGACGCCATGCCATGTCGGTGACGTGCAGCAGCCCGTCAACACCACCCAGATCAACGAAGGCACCGTATTCGGTGATGTTCTTGACCACACCGTCGACCGTCTGGCCTTCAGTCAGGTTGCCGATCACTTCGGCGCGCTGTTCGGCACGGCTTTCTTCGAGGATCGCACGACGCGACACAACGATGTTGCCCCGGCGACGGTCCATTTTCAGAATCTGGAACGGTTGTTTCAGACCCATCAGAGGGCCGGCATCGCGCACGGGGCGCACGTCAACCTGTGAGCCGGGCAGGAAGGCCACAGCACCGCCAAGATCAACCGTAAAGCCACCTTTGACGCGACCGAAGATGGCGCCTTCAACGCGCTCTTCGTCAGCATATGCTTTTTCCAGACGATCCCAGGCTTCCTCGCGGCGGGCCATTTCGCGGGAAATGACAGCTTCGCCACGCGAGCTTTCGACCTGACGGAGGAAAACTTCAACCTCATCGCCAACTTCGATTTTGGGGGCTTCGCCCGGATCTGCGAATTCTTTGAGCTCAACGCGGCCTTCCATCTTGTAGCCGACGTCGATGATGGCTTGGCCCGCTTCGATTGCGATGACTTTGCCTTTGACAACAGACCCTTCTTCGGGTGTGTCCATTTCGAAGCTTTCTTCCAGAAGGGCTTCGAAGTCTTCCATAGTTGCGTTTTGCGCCATGTAGGTCGTGTTCCTTTGTACGTTGTGTCTGGCCGCGCGGTTGTCTCCGCCGGTCTTTGGATTGCAGTTGGCCGAAGCGTCTCAAACAAAATCAGGGCCGGAGAATCCGACCCTGCTCGCCCTTACGGGTGTTTTCCCCGCTTCAACGGGTGTCGCTATAGGCCCAAACGCCCCTGTCTGCAAGTCTTAACCGGATATTGCCCGCGCTATTGGAGCGCGTGGCGGCAAGGAGCCGTCAAAGGGCTTGCCCCTTGCGCAACTCGTCCAGCAACTCCTGAAAGATGCCATTGCTGTCACCCCCGCCAAAAACCTGCGCCCCGCCTGAATAGGTCTGACCATAAGTGCGCGCGACATTCACCGTCTGCGCCAGAGCCGACAGGAACTGGTCCTGCCCCAACGGCGATAGCGGGTGAATGAACACGCCCCAAAGCCGTCCCTGCGCCACGGCATAGCGCGCATCAAGAGCGGTGTCGAAATTGGCCTGCATCAGGCGCATCAACTCTTCGGCTTTCAACCCTTCGGCAGAACGAATAGGCACCATCGCCCGCATCCTGTCCGCACGCGGATCAGCAACAACGATCACTGGAATGTCTTGAACTGTGAATTCAATAGCCGACCCGCGCAGCTGCGCGTCCTCATCGATGTTGAGAATGATCTCGGCCAGCCGCTGGATTGTCATGGGCGGCTCCGGGCTTGGCACCGCCTCGGGGGTTTCCGTTTGCTGCGCCATTGCAGCGCTGCACATCGCTGAAACCGCCAGCACCATGAGCATCCGTACCATAATTGAGCCTTTCACCGTCTGATTTCAATCAGGCTAACGGCGTCTGACCTCAAAAGCCAAGCACCCTTTGGTGATCACTTTGCAACATCTCTGTCTGAGGGAAAGCGTTGTGCTTTCAGTCCGCCAGACGGGCCTCGATCGCGGCAATCGCCTCGGCAACAGCCGTGTCAATGTCCATGTCAGAGGTGTCTATAAGGATCGCGTCCGCCGCGGGCTTCAGCGGGGCCTCAGCCCGGTCGCGGTCGCGAGCATCGCGTTCTTTCACATCGGCCAGCACCTGCGCCCGGCTGATGGCCGAACCGGAAGCCGCCAGTTCGGCGAACCGTCTGTCCGCACGCACTTCGGCGCTGGCGGTCACAAAGAGCTTGGCCTCCGCATTCGGGCAGATCACCGTGCCGATATCCCGGCCGTCCAAAACAGCGCCCCCTGCCCGTCTTGCAAAACTGCGTTGAAAATCGAGCAAGGCGCTGCGCACATCGGCGATCACGGCCACTTTGCTGGCGGCTTGGGCCACTTCGGGGCTGCGCAAATCCTCTGCCTGAAGGTCATCGGTTGTCAATGTGCGGGCCGCCATGACAGCATCCATGCCCAAAAGCAGTTTGGCCCCGACAGCACGGTACAAAAGCCCCGTATCCAGATGGGCGAAGCCGAAATGCGCCGCGACGGCTTTGGAGAGGGTCCCCTTGCCCGCCGCCGCCGGACCGTCAATTGCGATGGTGAACGCCCGGGCCATCAACGACTATTGGGCATCGCGCACAAGCTGCGCCCCAAGCTCCGTCATCAGCGGCTCGAAAATCGGGAAAGACGTGGCAATGGGCCCGCCGTCATCGACGCTCACCGGCTTTTGCGCGGCCATGCCGAGGATCAGGAAAGACATGGCAATCCTGTGATCAAGCTGGCTTGCAGCGGTAGCGCCCCCCGGTACATTGCCATGCCCAAGCCCTGTGACCGTCCACCAATCGGGCCCTTCGTCCACCGCGACGCCATTGGCGCGCAGACCAACGGCCATCGCGTCGATCCGGTCACTTTCCTTGACGCGCAGCTCTTTCACGCCGCGCATCACAGTTTGACCTTCGGCGAAGGCGGCCACCACAGACAGCACCGGGTATTCGTCAATCATGCTGGCAGCCCGGTCGGGCGGCACCTCAATGCCTTTCAGGTCGGGCGAGAAGCGCGCGCGCAGGTCCGCCACCGGCTCGCCGCCTTCGATGCGCTCGTTCTCGTAGGTCAGATCGGCGCCCATGTCGCGCAGCGTGGCATAAAGCCCGGCGCGCGTTGGATTCAGACCAATGCCCGGCACCAGCACGTCCGATCCCGGCACGATCAGCGCCGCACAGACCGGAAACGCCGCCGAAGACGGATCGCGCGGAACGTCAATTTTCTGGGGTTTCAGCTCCGGCTGACCGGTCAGGGTGATCACGCGGCCCGCGTTTGTTTGCTCAACCGTGATGTCCGCGCCAAAGCCCGCAAGCATCCGTTCGGTATGATCGCGCGTCGCTTCGGCTTCGATGACTACGGTTTTTCCTGGCGCATTAAGCCCCGCCAGCAGCACCGCTGACTTGACCTGCGCCGAGGGCACCGGCACCGTATATTCAACCGGCAAGGGATCGACCGCCCCCACCAGTGTCATGGGCAGACGCCCGCCCGCACGGCCATGGGCCTGCGTGCCGAAGAGCGCCAAAGGATCGGTGACCCGGGCCATGGGCCGACCGTTCAGGGACGCATCCCCAGTGAAGGTCGCGCTGATCGGGGATGTCGCCATCGCGCCCATGATCAGCCGCACCCCGGTGCCGGAATTGCCGCAGTCAATCACCTGATCTGGTTCCGCAAATCCACCAACCCCGACGCCATTGACCGTCCAGTTCCCGCCCCCATGGTCGGTGACTTCCGCGCCAAATGCCCGCATGGCCTTGGCCGTGTCCAGAACGTCCTGCCCTTCCAGCAGCCCGGCTATTTTGGTTTCGCCGACGCTCAACGCCCCCAGGATCAGCGAGCGGTGCGAAATGGATTTATCGCCCGGCACGTCTGCGTTGCCAGAAAGAGGCCCGCAAGGGTGGGAAGTCATCGGGATCGGCGCACCGTGGCTGGACATGTTCGGTCTCAAATCTGCGTTGATATTGGCAGAGGCTTAGCGGCTGTGCAGGTCAGGGTCCAGCCCCTAACCCGTTATCGCTATCAGGTCTTTTGAAACGTCAGATAGTGAGGCGTTCGCCCCTCGCGTAGCGCCTTTTGTTCATAGCGGGTGGAAATCCAGTCATCCCAGGGGTCGCGCCAATCTTGCGGTCGCTGCGCCAACCACTCGAACCCATAGCGAGGCACTTCTTCCAAGGTCTGACGCACGTAATCCTCAATATCCGTGGCGACACGGAAAAGGGCACCGGGCTTCATCACCTGCGCCAAAGGTTCCAGATGTTCCCGCGTAACAAAGCGACGACGGTGGTGCCGGGTTTTTGGCCAGGGATCCGGATAGAGCAGAAAGGCGCGGTCAATCGCATTTTCGGGCAAGACGTCAAAGAGATCCCGCGCATCACCGGCGTGGACGGCAATGTTATCCGTGCCTGCCCGTCTGATTTTGCCCAGCAGCATGGCGACGCCGTTGATGTAAGGCTCGGCACCGATCAGCCCGACGTCTGGATTCTGCTGCGCCTGATGCACCATGTGCTCGCCACCGCCAAAGCCAATCTCAAGCCAGACGGGTTTGCCGTCAAAACGCGCCTTGAGTTCAAGAGGCGTTCGCCCCGGGTTCTCGTCCCAGGTGACCGGTCCCGGCGACAAAGCCATGAGATCTTCTTCAAGATACCCCTTTTGCGACTGCTTCAAAGTCTTGCCCTTGAGACGGCCATAAAAATTGCGACGAGGACGAATATTGTGTGTCATGGCCGCGCCTTAGCCCGGTCGGGACGGGTTTTCAATGGCAAGCAGCAGGCAATACGGGCTGATTTACCCGGAATTAAGGCGGAAGGCATAGACATCTGCCGTGCGGTGGCAGGCCCAAAAGGGAGGCTTCAGTTTGAGCCAGATTGGAAAGATACATGCGAAGGTCCGGCCCGATGCAACGGTCCTGCCGGAGTTCGCCAGCATTCTCGTGGTGGATGACCAACGCTTTGATCGTGCGCGCCTGATCCGTCTGATCGGCGGGCTCGAATTTGAGACCCATGTCGCGGAAGCGGATTGCCTGGAAACAATGGGCACGATGCTGCAAAGGGATCACTTTGACCTGATCCTGCTGGACTACAATCTTCCCGATGGTAACGGGCTCCAGGCATTGGACGCAGTGAGGCTTGATCCTAAAAACCGTCAGGCTGCGACCATCATGATCACGGGTGACGATCAGAATGAAGTCGCGATCGAAGCTCTTAAGCGCGGATGCAGTGACTACATAACAAAAGATGACCTGTCCCCCGCCGCTTTCCGCCGCGCCTCGATCAACGCCTTGCAGAAATCACATCTATCCATTGGTATTGAAACGCAGGATGCAAAGCGTCAGCAGATGGAATCGGTTCTCGAGCGATTCTCTACCGAATGTGCCAATGAAATCAAACCTGTTGTCAGTCGCATGATGCGTCAGATTCGCGACTTGCGAGAGGCGCCGTCCCTGTCCGAAGAGCAAAGCGCTGAACGTTTTGGCCGGATTGAAAAATCCTGCATGCGCCTTTGGGAATTTCTCGATGACCTTGAGCGATATCAGGGAACGGATTTGTCGCAGCAAACTTTTGCAGGTCAATCGACCGCCAGCGCCCTGGGCCTCGACATCGGCTCCAAAGAGGACGCGCTCGCGGAATCTGTCGCGGCGCCATCCTCTCCGGGCGATATCAATGCAATCAAGCCTCGGCGGCTAAAATCCTCTCAGGGAAACAAAGACGCATCGCGTCAGTCGTCCGACCCGAAGGTCAAAGCGAAACGCCCGGGCGTATTCCGAAAATCCAGATAGCGCCAGAGTTGACGGTCCCTGGCTGGCGCCGCAATCAAGGTGATATTTGCCCTTTGCTTGCTAGCCGCCCGTTGGCTACTGGATTGCAGCTTTCAAAGCATCCACCAGATCGGTCTTTTCCCAACTAAAGCCACCGTCCGCATCAGGTGCCCGGCCGAAATGCCCATAAGCTGCCGTCCGCGCGTAGATGGGTCGGTTTAGCTGTAAATGCTCACGAATGCCCCGCGGGGTCAGGTCGATGATCTTGCCAATGGCCTGCTCGATCTCTCCATCCCCCACTTCACCCGTTCCGAACGTATCGCAATAGATCGAAAGGGGTTTACTGACACCAATCGCGTAACTCAGCTGGATCGTGCATTTTTCCGCCATTCCGGAGGCGACCACATTTTTCGCCAGATAGCGCGCGACGTAAGCTGCGGAACGGTCCACCTTGGTGGGATCTTTCCCCGAAAACGCGCCGCCGCCGTGTGGCGCGGCGCCGCCATAGGTGTCCACGATAATCTTTCGCCCCGTCAATCCAGCATCGCCATCCGGGCCGCCAATAACAAAAGTACCCGTCGGGTTCACCCACCACTCGGTTTCATCGGTGATCCAGCCGCTTGGCAGAACTTCACGAATGTAGGGCTCCACAATGGCCCGAATGTCATCTGAGCTCTGGTTTTCATCCGCGTGTTGCGTTGACAAAACGATCGAGCTTACGCCCACCGGCTTGCCATCTTGATATCGCACAGACAGCTGGCTCTTTGCGTCAGGGCGCAGGGTGGGTTCGGTCCCGTTCTTGCGCACCTCGGCCAACCGCCGCAGGACCGCATGCGCATAATGAATGGGTGCGGGCATCAGTTCAGGGGTTTCCCTGGTGGCAAAGCCGAACATGATCCCCTGGTCACCGGCACCTTCATCCTTGTCGCCGCTGGCATCGACGCCTTGAGCGATGTGAGCGGATTGTTCATGGAGCAGGTTGGTAATTTCACAGGTTGCATGGTGAAATTTATCCTGTTCGTACCCGATATCCTTGATGCAGGCGCGCGCGATATCTTCGATACGGCCCATGTACTCCTTGAGCGCATCCTGATCTGACAGTCCAACCTCACCACCGATGACGACCCGATTGGTTGTCGCAAAAGTTTCGGCGGCGACACGGGCCTCCGGTTCGGCTGCAAGAAAGGCATCCAACACTGCATCAGAAATCCGGTCACAAACCTTGTCCGGGTGGCCCTCGGATACCGATTCAGACGTAAAGATGTAGTTTTTTCGGGACATGTATCGCTCCATTTAAAAGAAATCGTGCCGCGCCAGGAAGCCGTTGCCACACGTTCGGGCGTGCTTACGTGCACCGAATACGACCGTCAATCTCTAATTGAGCGCACACCCCCCGGGCCGGGCCAGAGTTTGGCGGTCACCAGCCCAATGACGAGTAATATGACAATCGGGATATCACCGGTGCGGCTGTAGAGGGTTGGCGGCATGGGTCTGGGAAGCGGCGCATCCACAAACCCCGAAACACCCATCGGCAAGCTCGCAATAATGCGCCCTTGGGGATCAATCATCGCCGAAATGCCCGTGTTGGCTGCGCGCATCAGTGGCAATCCCTGCTCTATCGCGCGCATACGGGCCTGCGCCAAATGCTGCTGAGGTCCGATGTTGCGACCGAACCAGGCGTCGTTCGTGATTTGAAGCAGAAAATCGGGCCGGTCGGGGCTTGCATTGACATCATGGGCAAACACCGCCTCATAACAAACCAATGGCAAGCCGCGCCCCAATGGACCGAAGTCAAGTAGTTCGGGGCCGGTTCCGCTCGCAAAACCCGTACCCGCCGTATCCGCCAGACCGCTGAGCCCGAGTTTGGCTGCAAAACGCCCAAAGGGGATGTATTCGCCAAAGGGGACCAGATGATGCTTATCATAAACCTGAGGTTCAAGCGCGTCGCCATCAAGGACCGCCATGCTGTTGAAAACAGATGTTTCCTCGCGGCGCAAAAGACCCAAAGCGGTGAAACGACCCTGCGCTGTCGCGGCGATCTGGGACAGAACCGGCGCCGCCGTTTCCAACGACCAGGGGATGGAGGTCTCTGGCCAAACCGTCAGGCTGGGTGTCGGGGTGCCTCCGGTTGTCGGCGCTGCGGTGAAAGAGAGCTGAGATTCGAAAAACTGCTGTGCGAACTCCGGCTGCCACTTCAGGTGCTGCGCTGCATTCGGTTGAACAAGCCGTACCCAATGCCCGGTGAAGAGCGCGGTCGCTGCTGATGGCGGTAGGTAAAACAGGCCGATCGCACTGCAAAGCAGACCCGCCTGACCCACGCGCATAACCTTGCGTCCCCGATACGCGGCCGGGAACGAAAGAGCCCATGCCAGAGACATCAGCCAAAGCGTCACGCCATGCGGTCCGACCCAAGCGAGGCTTTGACCGGCGATTCCGTCCACCAGAGCCTGAGCAGGGCTTGCCCAGGGAAATCCGGTAAAGAGATAGGCCCGCAGAGCTTCTGCGGCTGTCCATGTCAGGATCAGGGGCCACGTCCGGCTCGAAAGCTGCCGCGCCAACCCGAAGGCTCCTCCCCAGAAGAGCGCTAGGCCCATACTCATGAAAACAAGCGCGAAAGGCGCCATCCAGGCATGCCTGTCCGGGTCAATCTGGAAGGGTTCGATAATCCAAATCAGTGCAACGCTGAAGTATCCGACACCAAAGGCCCAGCCAATCAGCGCCGCATCGTTCCTCCGGCTCTGGCGACGCATCAGTACAAAGGCAAGGGAGAACACCAACAACATCACCAGCGGTTGATCGTAAGGTGCCTGACCCAGCGGGGCCACTGCCCCAAGCAAGGCGGCAACGGCAACACGATATATTCTGGGCAGTCTCGAAAACCACGCCAAGGGTTTTTCCGGCTGAGATACAGCCCTGCGCGTCACGACGCGGGCGATGCAACGCGGACGCGCAGGCGCTTGATCCGTCGGGGATCTGCGTCAAGCACTTCAAATTCGGGACCGTCCGGGTGCGGCACCACTTCGCCACGCGCAGGCACCCGGCCCGACAACATGAAAACGAGGCCCCCCAGTGTATCAATCTCTTCTTCGTCCACTTCGTCATGGTCGGTCAGGGATTGCCCGATTTCTGCCTCGAAATCCTCCAGCGGTGTCTTCGCCAGCGCGAGGTAGCATCCGGGTTTTTCCTCGGTCCAGTAGAGGCCTTCGTCCACGTCGTGCTCGTCTTCGATCTCACCGATGACCTGTTCGATCAAATCCTCGATGGTGACCAGACCATCTACGCCCCCATATTCATCAATCACCAATGCCATGTGGCGGCGCTCCGCCTGCATCTTGGTCAGCAGCACGCCTATGGTCATGGACGGGGGCACAAACAGCAGCGGGCGCAACATGGCTCGCAGGTCGAAATCATGGGTATCGCCATTGAACCCATGGGTGAGCGCAAGGTCCTTAAGGTGCAAAAGCCCAATCGGCGTGTCCAATGTGCCATCATAGACCGGCAGACGGGTCAGCCCGCTTTCCTTGAATATCGCGACCACTTCTTCCAGCGATGAGGTCGCGGGAATTGCGGTGATGTCTGCCTTGGGCATCGAGACGTCTTCAACCCGCATGCGGCGCAGATTGATCATGCCATGTGTCTGCGGGCGATCCATCGCGACGGGCGATGCAGAAATGACTGCATCGGATTCGCTCGGGCTGAGCGCTTCGATCACGCGACTGAAAAAGCCGCCTTGCCTGGAAGATTCTGGTTCGGGGGAGGTGTCAGTGTCGACATGCGCGCGTTGCGCTGCTTCAGACTGTCCGTCGTTGTCGCCCATTGGGTCCTGTTCTAGAATGGCTCGGCTCTCGGGCCGATCAGTTCCTATATGGGTCATCGAGACCCAGTTTGCCAAGTATTTCGGTTTCCAATGCCTCCATGAGCGTGGCATCGCGGTCACGGACGTGATCATATCCCAAAAGATGTAACAGGCCGTGAACGATAAGGTGGGTTACGTGATCTTCCATAGATTTTTGCATTTCGGCTGCTTCGCGCAGGCAGGTTTCAAAGGCGATGGCGATATCACCGAGCTCGTATGTCCCGTCGAAATCACGTTCCGGCGCCTTGGGACGGGCACCGTCAACATCGGGTGCGAGGTCCACAGCCGGCCAACTCAATACATTTGTAGCGGTTGTTTTGTCGCGAAATTCCGAATTCAGATCGGCGATGCGCGCGTCGCTGCACGCCAGCAGCGAAATTTCTGCATCTTCCGGGGCGATACCAACTTTGCCAAGCGTTGCCGTCACGGCGCTTCCGGCGAGAGATTCCAGCGGCACCTGCGCCCACCCATCGGCTTCGATCAGAACCTCAAGCATGAATTTGCCCTGCGCTTCAAAGCCACGCCGTTACGCCGGTGGTGTGTCGGCTTCATAAGCCTCGATGATCGCCGCAACCAAGGGGTGGCGCACAACATCTTTCGACGTGAAATAGTTGAAACTGATCTTCGGGATCGTTTTCAGCAAACGTTCAGCATCCGAAAGGCCCGAAGACACACCGCGCGGCAAATCAATTTGGGTCCGGTCGCCGGTGATCACCATGCGCGAGCCCTCTCCGAGGCGGGTCAGAAACATCTTCATCTGCATGGAGGTGGCATTTTGCGCCTCATCCAGAACCACAAAGGCGTTCGAAAGCGTCCGTCCGCGCATGAAAGCCAGCGGCGCAATTTCGATCTGCTTTTCTTCGATGAGTTTGGCCAGTTGCTTGCCCGGTAGAAAATCCCCCAAAGCATCGTAAAGGGGCTGCATGTAGGGGTCGACCTTGTCCTTCATGTCGCCGGGCAGAAACCCCAGCCGCTCACCGGCTTCAACCGCAGGACGCGATAGGATGATCTTGTCGACCTGACCCGCAAGAAACATGGAGACGCCGACAGCAACCGCCAGATAGGTTTTGCCGGTCCCCGCCGGGCCAATGCCAAAGGCAAGTTCGTTCTCAAACAGCGACTGCACATAGGCCTTTTGAGCATCGGTACGCGGTTCGACCCGTTTCTTGCGGGTCTGTATCTCGATCCGGTTGCCGATTGGCATTTCCAGCTGATCACCGTCCTGAGTGCCGGTCGCCTCCTCGAACGGGCCCATGCGCAACTCGCGGTCCACATCCGCGGGCTCGACCACGCGACCCGCTTCGAGCCGCGCGTAAAGCGCATGCAGGACACGCAGCGCGTCACTGCGTACATCCCCCTCCCCCAAGACGTTCAGCTGGTTGCCGCGCCGAACAATCTGAACCCCCAGCGCCTTTTCGATTTGCGCCAGATGAGCATCATAGGGGCCGCACAGATCAATGAGCAGACGATTGTCAGGAAATTCGATTTTGCCACCGGGCGCGGCACTCAGAGCTTCTTGGGAACTTTGGTCGCTGACAGCCAATCGCTGATCCTCGGGCATGGGGTTGTTCGGACGGTGCCAATTACACAGCGGCAGCGCAAGCGCAACCACATTAAATTCACAAAAATTGGAACAAATACTGGCATAAGAAAGGGCGCGCCGATCATTGCGGTGCGCCCTGAGCTTTTTCGATAGCTATGAATCAGAAGATGTCGCCGATAATCGTTGTGGCACCGCCTTTGAAATTGCCCGTCGTTTGCGTCGGAGCAGCGATTCCCGAGCAGACCGGTTTTCCGGTTTTCCGGTCCAGTCGGGCGGAAAGATAACCTTCGAGCCCGTCGTCGATGATCCAGTGATCACAGCCGTTTGGATCCACCCAGATACCGGCCTTCAGTTCTGACAGATCTTTGGCGTCAAAGCCATCATCCGCACCCTTGCTGGCACCTAATTCGCCACAGCCGGCAAGCGCCAGAGAGAAGGCTGTGAAAAAAACTGCTTTAGAGAATTTCATTGTGAGCCCTCCCTACCGAATACATGTGATTTCAACGCGGCGATTCTGTGCTCTGCCGGATGCGGTTTGATTTGATGCTTTGGGCTGACGTTCCCCATACCCGCGGATATCAGAGATAGACGCCCCCTGCGATCGGGCGATACCCGCGACGGTATTGGCCCGCGCAAGAGACAACTGCATGTTCGCTGCATCTGACCCCTGGCTGTCGGTATGGCCGGTGATCACATATGAGCGCGCCTTGGTTGTCGCAAAAAATTCGATCAGGCTGTCGCGCCCGCTGGCGCTGATGCTCGGGCTGCCGCTGGCAAAAAACGGGTCCGCGTTCAAAACGCCGCAAACATTGCCCTCGCGGCAGACCGGCAGGCCGTCTCGCGTAACATGCGGTGTCATGAAACCTTCGGCGCCATCATCCATAACCCAATGCTCGCAACCGTCCGGATCAACCCAGATATTGGGTATATATTGGCCCCGGTCCAGCCCCCCCTGCGAGTTTTCCTGAGCAGCACTTATGCTGCCAGCTACCGCAACCACGCCGCTGATCACAAAACAGGCAAGCGGACGCCCCATGCCGAAAAAATTAAACCCCAAGGCCTCTACCTCGCTTTAGCACTCGAACAAGTCACCGCAGACCGGAACGGATTGCGGAAAAAAATAACAACCAGATGTCTAAAATCTAATGATATTTGCTGCAAGCCTAGGCATTTATTGTCTCTGCTCAAGCACTACTGAAGTCTCAGCCTGCAGATTTCTGCCATTCTGTGCAAAGTTAACCCTTATTTTCGCCGCAATGCTGCCAAAGAATTTCGCTTGGCCTCAGTGATTCTCACCGGAACGATGTCACCGATCTGCGCATCGGAGTTGTCGATATGCACCGCATGCAGGTACTCGGATTTCCCCACCATCTGCCCCGGATTGCGCCCCGTTTTTTCGACCAGGACAGACAAGTCACGCCCCACCATCTCATTTTGTATTTGCTGCTGCTGATCGGTAATCAGCGCCTGAATGCGTTGCAGCCGTTCATCCGCTTCGTTCGGGTCCACCTGTGGCCGTTCGGCAGCGGGCGTGCCGGGACGGGTGGAGTATTTGAAGGAATAGGCATAGCCGTATTTCACCGCTTCGATCAGCGCGAGTGTCGCCTGAAAATCTTCTTCGGTCTCTTCCGGAAACCCCACGATAAAATCGCCGGACATCAGGATGTCGGGGCGCGCGGCACGAATGCGTTCAATGACCCGCAGATAGCTTTCAGCGGTGTGACTGCGGTTCATGCGCTTGAGGATGCGATCCGACCCCGATTGGACGGGCAGATGCAGATAGGGCATGAGTTTTTCACAAGCCCCATGCGCATCGATCAGGTCATCGGTCATGTCGTTGGGGTGGGATGTCGTAAACCGGATGCGTGCCAGCCCGTTGATCTCGTTCAATTTCCAGATCAGATCGGCGAGGGTTTTTTCCGAACCATCCTCTCCTGCACCGTGGAAGGCATTCACATTCTGGCCCAGCAAGGTGATTTCACGCACGCCCCGGTCCACTAATTCGCGAGCCTCTTCAAGAATTCGCGCCACCGGACGGCTGGTTTCAGCACCCCGGGTGTAGGGAACCACACAAAAAGCGCAGAATTTGTCGCAGCCCTCCTGTACGGTCAAGAACGCTGAAGGGGCCCGCGCGGCCTTGGGGCGGCTCTTCAAGGCGGCGAATTTATCCTCCTGAGGGAAATCGGTATCGAGCGATTTCTCACCAGAGCGGACCTGCGCCTCCATTTCGGGCAAACGATGATAGGACTGTGGCCCGACGACGAGATCGACGGCCGGTTGGCGGCGCATGATCTCTTCGCCCTCCGCCTGGGCCACACATCCTGCCACGCCGATCTTCAGATCAGGTTTGGCGGTTTTCAGCGCCTTCAGCCGCCCCAGTTCGGAATATACCTTTTCGGCGGCTTTTTCGCGAATATGGCAGGTGTTGAGCAGGATCATATCCGCTTCTTCGGCGTCTTTAGTCTCCACATAGCCCCGCCCACCGAGGGATTCAGCCATCCGCTCACTGTCGTAGACATTCATCTGACAGCCGTATGTTTTGATGAATAGCTTTTTGGGCTCTGCCATGGGTCGGATCCGGATCATAAGGGGTTGGCGCGGTGCCTATCAGCACAGGCAATGGCTTGCAATGCACGTCAATTTAACTGATTCTGGGCAATGATCGCTTTCGGAGCCCTCTATGCACTATACCAGCCTGAAAGATTTTCAGAAAAGCGGCGCCGCCACGCTGACCCGGGGCCCCGTTGCGCTGATCTTCGTCGAAGATGATGTCGAAGTGGCCACGACGCTCCGACATCATCTTCAGATTGGCTTTGCCACGGTGATCGCGTTTATGCCTGAGATGTTTGACCTGCCCGACGATCTGGACACCTTGGTGCACCGCATTGATTACGATGCCACGGTCGAGAACGCCGTCGAAGAGGCGGTCAGTCGATTGGCCGCGCTGGCGGCCGGGCAGTGGATGTTTTACTGCTACAACGCCGAATATTTGTTTTTCCCCTTCTGCGAGACACGCAGCATCGGCGAGTTGCTGGCATTTCATTCCGAAGAACGCCGCGATGCCATGCTCACTTACGTGATCGACCTTTATTCAGACGACCTGTCACACCATCCAGATGCGGTGTCACTCGACCGGGCGCATCTGGACCGCTCAGGTTATTATGCGTTGGCGCGAAAAGATGCGCAGCGTAACTATGATCCAAAAGACCGGCAGCTAGACTTTTACGGCGGGCTGCGCTGGCGCTTCGAAGAGCATATTCCCCACGCGCGGCGCAAGATTGACAGGATCGCTATTTTTCGAGCCAAACCGGGACTGGCCTTGCGTGAGGATCACACTTTCTCGGATGAAGAATACAACACATACGCCTGCCCCTGGCATCACAATATCACCGCAACGATCTGCTCGTTCCGCACCGCAAAGGCACTCAAGAGCAACCCGGGCAGCACCCATGAAATTCCGACTTTCAAATGGCACAATTCAGCGCCCTTTGAATGGCACTCCCGACAATTACTTGATCTGGGGTTGATGGAACCCGGCCAATGGTTCTGACGCGTCAGACGCGGCCATAAGCCCGAAAATGAATTCCGGGCCATTCTGTGGAACCAAACAGAAAGCCAATCCTCGCGCGGGCTCGGCCCCCCTGAAATCGGAGTTTAACGGGAATGGTATCGCGGCTTCGATCCGTTTGTGACGCTATGTCAGGGTACTTTCGGAACGCCTGGGTTCGCCCCGCCCGAATGACTGACAAAGCAGGCGAGAACGCCCCGCTCTCTGAAATTCAGGATTTACGGCGCAGACGGATGACCACGTCAACCGATGCAATCTCGGCACCTTCCGGTGCGTCGGGCAGTCGCGCAATCACCAACTCTTCCGATGGGGCATCGGTCAGGGTTGCGTCATCTTCCCAGTAGAAATGCGGATGATCGTGGGTATTGGTATCGAAATAGCTTTTCGATCCATCCACCGTGACTTCCTGCATCAGACCAACGTCACAGAATGCTCGAAGCGTATTATAGACCGTGGCCAGTGAAACCGCTTCGCCATGCGACTTGGCAGCTTCGAACAGGCTTTCTGCCGTCACGTGCCGATGCTGCCCATCACCGATCAGAAGCGCCGCCAGGGTGACCCTCTGCCGTGTTGGCCTGAGCCCCGCTTTCGCGAGCCATGATGTCCCTACGTTATGTTGCGCACTCGTCATGACAGCCTCTTGTGTCCTTACATTCGCTATATAAGGGATACACAGGTGTGTTTTCAATCGGATTCCGGCGATTTCCAATAGCCGTTGTCACGAAGTTTTCTTAAGAATTCCTGACACCTCTGCGGGTCCGTTACTCTTGCAGAGTTCCCGAACCGGGTGCTAGAGGGGTTTGAATAACAAGACTTGCCCAGCAGGAGACGCGCCAGAATGGCCCAATACCCGACAAATTTCGACAAAGATGACCTGCTAAAATGCGCCCGCGGCGAGCTTTTCGGGCCCGGCAACGCCCAACTCCCCGAACCCCCGATGCTGATGATGGATCGGATTACCGATATCTCTGGCGACGGCGGAGAGCACGGCAAAGGACATGTTGTCGCAGAGTTCGATATCCAGCCCGATCTATGGTTTTTTGAGTGCCACTTTCCGGGCAATCCGATCATGCCCGGCTGCCTGGGGCTTGATGGGCTCTGGCAGCTTACGGGTTTCAACCTAGGCTGGCGCGGCTGGCAGGGGCGCGGCTACGCGCTGGGGGTCGGTGAAGTGAAACTGACCGGTATGGTCCGTCCCGATCGCAAGATGCTGACCTATTACGTTGATTTTACGAAAGCCATACAGACCCGGCGCTTGACAATGGGGGTTGCCAATGGCCGTGTGGAAGCAGACGGCGAAACCATCTATCAGGTGACTGACATGAAGGTCGCGCTGTCAGAAAGCTGACGCCTGAACACGCATCGAAGGAATGAAGGAGAGCGCCATGCGCCGCGTCGTCGTGACAGGATTGGGGATCGTCTCATCCATCGGGAACAATGCCGGAGAGGTTCTGGCCTCTCTCAAAGCGGGCAAGAGCGGCATCGTCGCCAGCCCAGAGATGGCAGAACATGGGTTCCGCAGCCGGGTCGCCGGCACGCTCAAGATCAACGTATCAGAGCATATCGACAAACGCACATTGCGGTTCATGGGACCAGGCGCTGCCTATGCCTACATCGCAATGGCCCAGGCGATTGAGGATGCCGGGCTGGGCGAAGAGGTGGTTTCCCACCCGCGCACCGGTCTGGTGGCAGGCTCTGGCGGTCCCTCCACCAGTGCCATGCTGACCGCGCACAACGTCGTCAAAGATACCGGTGCAACCAAACGTATTGGCCCTTTTGCGGTGCCGAAATGCATGTCCTCGACGGTCAGCGCCAACCTCAGCACGGCCTATAAGATCAAGGGCATCAATTATTCGATCACTTCGGCCTGCTCGACCTCACTGCACTGCATCGGCAACGCAGCCGAACAGATCATGCTTGGCAAGCAGGATGTGATGTTTGCCGGTGGCGGCGAAGAGCTCGACTGGACGCTCTCCTGCCTTTTCGACGCGATGGGCGCGATGAGCAGCAAGTATAACGATGCGCCGGACAAAGCGAGCCGCGCCTTTGACGCCAACAGGGACGGGTTCGTGATCTCCGGCGGCGGCGGGATTGTCGTGCTGGAAGATCTGGATCACGCGCTTGCACGGGGGGCAGATATCTACGCTGAAGTGACCGGCTATGCGGCCACATCGGACGGCCACGACATGGTGGCACCCTCTGGCGAAGGCGGCGGTCGCGCTATGCAGATCGCCCTTGAGACGTTACCAGCGGGCCGCAGTGTCAGCTATATCAACGCGCATGGCACCAGCACTCCTGCCGGTGATCAGCCGGAAATCGAAGCCGTGCGCCGCGCCTTTGAGGGCATGAACCAGCCGCCTGTCAGTTCGACCAAATCGATGACCGGGCACAGCCAGGGGGCTGCGGGCGCGCAGGAAGCGATCTACTGCCTGCTGATGCTGAAGGAAGATTTCATCGCGCCTTCGATCAATGTTGAGACCCTGGACCCGGCGTTCCAGGCTGATGAGATTGCCACGGCACTTGTCGAAAATGCCGGGCTCGATTCCGTGATGACCAACTCTTTCGGTTTTGGTGGCACCAACGGGTCCATGATCCTGTCCAAGTATCAGGGGTAAGAGAGCACATATGTCTGGTCTACTGAACGGAAAACGCGGCCTTGTCATGGGGGTGGCCAATGAACGCTCCATCGCTTGGGGCATTGCCAAAGCCATGGCCGAGGCGGGCGCAGAGCTGGCGTTCACCTATCAGGGTGACGCCTTTGGGTCCCGGCTCGCGCCCCTCGCAGCTTCGGTCGGTTCGGATTTCATGGTCGACGTCGATGTGACCGATGACGCCTCCCTCGACGGCGCTTTCGAGAAACTGGGGGCGCGCTGGCCGACAATCGACTTTGTCGTGCACGCCATCGCTTTTTCAGACAAGAACGAGTTGACGGGCCGGTTCCTCAACACAAGTCGCGCCAATTTCAAACAGACCATGGACATCAGCGCTTATTCTTTCATCGAGGTCGCGCGCCGGGCGCATCCTTTGATGGTCGAGAATGGCGGCACCTTGCTGACGCTGACCTACCAGGGCAGCAACACGGTTGTGCCAAATTACAACGTCATGGGCGTGGCCAAGGCTGCGTTGGAAAGTACCACCCGATACCTGGCCAATGATCTGGGTCCCGATGGCATTCGCGTCAATGCGATCTCACCCGGGCCGATGAAAACGCTCGCGGGTGCAGCCATTGGCGGCGCGCGAAAAACGCTCAAACACACGGATCAGAACGCACCCTTGCGCGCCAATGCAACCCTGGAGGCCGTTGGCGGGACGGCCGTTTATCTGGCCTCCGACGCAGGAGCCTGCACAACCGGCGAGATCATTCGCGTTGATGGTGGCTATCACGTGCTCGGCATGCCACAGGGCGAAAACATCTAGCATTTGAAGCAAGGGGCCGGCGATAACGCCCCACTGATGCCATATTCGATTTGTACGCTCATTTCATGTTTCAACGTGCTGATTCCCGTACCCTGCGACAAGCTCGCTATATCCGGCGCGCAAGCCGCGCGCGCCTCTTCGCCTGGCTGTTGATGCCGGTAACTGCCGCCACTTTTTCAGCGGCCATGTGGTCCGATCCGGTTCTGCAACCCAAGCTACAAGCCGGCCTGGAGACATCCAAACCGATCATCAATGCCCTGATGCAGGGTGAATTCCCCACCGACGAAGCGCGTGAGTTGCAAGACGCCGCTGTTCAAAAGGCGGCTGAGCTTAACGCAAAGATCGCGGGGCTGCCAATCGCCCGCACACCCGTCAACCGTCCGGGAGACGACAGCTAGCCGCACAGCGCGATCAGCTGATGGAAATCAACTCAATGTCGAATTTGAGGTCCTTGCCTGCGAGCGGATGATTTGCGTCCAGCGTCACGGTCGCCTCATCAACGTCCACAATCATAACCGCCATGGCCTGCCCGTCAGGTGTCTGCATCTGCAACTGCGTGCCGATATCAAGCTTGATATCCGCCGGAATACCCTCCCGTGGCACCGCCTGACGCATCTCCGGATTCAAGGGGCCATAGGCCTCGGCACAAGGGATATCGACAGTTTTCTTGTCGCCAACTTCCATTCCCGGCAAGGCCACATCCAGCCCGGGAATAATCTGGCCCGAGCCGACCACGAATTCAAGCGGGTCGCGCCCATCCGAACTGTCGAAGGTGGTGCCGTCCAGCAACGTCCCTGTGTAATGAATGGCGACGGTGTCTCCCGATTTAACTTGGGTCATCAAAATTCCGATCATGTTCTGGGAAAGAATGGCGGAGGCCGCGTGTCTGCACGGGTTCTCCTGAAGATGTGAACAAATTGCCCATGTTGGCCCAGCGAGTAAACCCGAAATTCTGCATTTGGGACTTTTCGGTCGGGCAGAGCCGTGACACTCTGAGACAAGAGACTGCCGGAGAGGGTATCACCATGCCAGTAACGACCTGCGTTTTTGACGCTTACGGCACATTGTTTGACGTGGCAGCGGCGGCAAGACAGGCAGCGGCTGAACCCGATTTCGCGCAACTATCAGACACCTGGCCCGCGCTGGCGGAACATTGGCGCCTGAAGCAGCTACAATACACATGGCTGCGCGCCGTGGCGGGCGCCCATGACGATTTCTGGAAAGTCACGCAGGACGGGCTGGATTGGGCGCTGGAAAAGACCGGTCTGCACGGCGATGCGGCTTTACGCGAAAGATTGCTGGCGCTCTACTGGGAGCTGGAAAGCTACGCGGAAGTGCCTGCCATGTTGCACAGTCTGAAAGCAGGCGGATTACAGACAGCAATCCTGTCCAACGGCTCGCCCGATATGTTGCAGGGTGCCGTAACCTCCGCTGGCATTGCTGATGTTCTGGACGATACGCTCTCGGTCGAGGCGGTTGGCGTTTTCAAACCCAATTGGCGGGTTTACGACCTTGTCGAAAAACGATTTGGCTGCGCCAAAGAAGAAGTTCTGTTCGTTTCCTCCAATGGGTGGGATGCGGGTTGTGCGACCGGTTATGGTTTTACCACCGCCTGGGTTAATCGGGGGGGCGATCCGGTGGACCGCTTGCCCTGGACACCACATCACATCCTTGATGACCTCTCTGGCATCCCACGATTGGCAGGTCTCTAGTGGCGCGATTCAAAGCATCAGACGGGTTGTGGCTTCACTATACTGACGAAGGCGAAGGGCGTCCGGTGCTCTGCCTAGCAGGGTTGACCCGCACAACCGCAGATTTCGACTATGTCACGCCACATCTTCGAAACCTGCGGCTGATCAAAATGGATTACCGCGGACGCGGATATTCCGATTGGGATCAGAACTGGCAAAACTACGCTCTGCCGGTTGAGTGCCGCGATGCGTTGGAACTGCTGGACCATCTGCAAGTCGAAAAAACCGCGATCATCGGAACGTCCCGCGGGGGTCTGAACGCCATGGGCCTTGCGATGGGAGCCAAGGACCGGTTAACCGGCGTGGCGCTGAACGACATTGGCCCGGTGATCGAAGCGGAGGGACTAAAGTTCATCTCCGGCTACTTGGGACGCAATCCATCGGCTAAAACCCATGCCGACGCAGCGCATATTCTGGCGCAAAATTCGCCGGGCTTCATCGATGTTCCGCAAAACCGGTGGCTTGAGGAAGCCTACAAGCATTTTCGCGAAACAGATGATGGGTTGGAGATCACCTACGATCCAAAATTGCGCAACGCGGTCGAGGCACTGGGCGCACAGGCGGCCCCCGACCTTTGGCCCTATTTCGATGCTTTGGAAGGGCTGCCATTGGCGTGTATAAGGGGGGAGAACTCCAATCTGTTGAGCGCCGAAACGTTTCTCGAAATGGGGCGCAGACGTCCTGATATGATCAGTGTGACCGTCCCGGGCAGAGGGCATATTCCATTTCTGGATGAACCCGAGTCCGTCGCCGCACTACAAACCTGGATTGAGGCATTGCCATGAACATAGAAATGATCAGAGCAGCGGCACAGCGTCTTGAAGGGCATGCCCGCAGGACACCACTGCTGTCTTCCCCCTTTCTGGACGAGATCGCTGGACGCCGGGTCTGGGTAAAGGCGGAATGTCTGCAGCACACCGGCAGTTTCAAATTTCGCGGCGCGTGGTCTGCGGTGTCAGCCCTTCCCGAAGACGCGCGCGCGCGCGGCGTCATTGCCTTTTCCAGCGGCAATCACGCGCAGGGAGTGGCCCTGGCGGCCCGGGCGCATGGTGTCAGCGCAGTCATCATCATGCCCCAAGACGCCCCGCGCGTGAAAATTGACAATACCAAAGCCCTAGGAGCGGAGGTTGTGCTCTATGACCGGGCCGCCGGGGAGGACCGGGATGCCTTGGGAGATAAGCTTTCAGCGCAGCGTGGCCTGACCCTGATCAGACCCTTTGACGAACCGCAGGTTATCGCCGGGCAAGGGACCGCCGGGCTGGAGATTGCCCAACAGGCCGCTGAGCAAGGCATTTCCAAGGCAGACGTTATCGTCTGTTGCGGTGGCGGTGGCTTTTCGTCGGGCATTGCCCTTGCACTTGAGGCAGAGGCTCCGGGGCTGCGCATGCGTCCGGCAGAACCGGAAGGGTTCGATGATGTCGCGCGCTCGCTCCGATCAGGGCGGATCGAACGAAACGCAACCCAATCGGGCAGCCTGTGCGACGCGATTATCACTCCGCAACCGGGCGTCCTGACATTTCCGATATTGGCACGATTGGCTGGCCCGGGTCTTGTCGTCAGCGAAGAGGATGCCTTGCGCGCCGTCGCCCTTGCGTTCAACCGGCTCAAGGTCGTGGCCGAACCGGGCGGCGCGGTGGCACTGGCAGCCGCTCTTTTTCACGGCCATGAGATCGAAGGCGATGATGTTATCGTCACGATCTCGGGTGGCAATGTTGACAACGACGTCTTTGCGCGCGCGCTTGCGCTTGACACTCCGACCTCGCAGCAAAAAAGGGAAAGCGCTGCATGAATATGCTCGATCTAGGTGACGTGCGGTTGCACTACCGCGTGGATGGGCCAGATGATGGCGCAACGGTCGTGTTCGCAAACTCGCTGGGCACCGATCTGAGGCTGTGGGACCCGGTCCTACCCTACTTGCCCGAAGGTATTCGCATCATCCGCTACGACAAACGCGGCCATGGTCTTTCAAGTTGTCCACCCCACCCCTATTCCATGGGCGCGCTGGTTACCGATGCAGAAAGACTGCTCGATCATCTTGATGTCCGGGAGTGCGTCTTTGTGGGCCTTTCCATCGGTGGAATGATCGCCCAGGGGCTGGCCGTCAAACGATTGGACGTGATCCGGGCGATGGTGCTGTCGAATACCGCTGCCAAAATCGGGACGCCGGATATCTGGTCAGAACGCATTCGAGATGTCGAAGAAGGCGGCATTGAAAGGCTCGCCGATGCTGTGATGGAGCGCTGGTTTTCCAGGAGTTTCCGTGCGACGCCAGCGCTTGAGCTTTGGCGCAACATGCTGACGCGGCAGGAGGACGTAGGCTACATAGGATGCTCTGCGGCCATTTCAGGGACAGATTTCTACACCACCACAGCCAGTCTTCGCCTGCCAACGCTCGGCATTGCAGGCGCTGAAGACGGTTCCACACCACCCGATCTTGTGAGAGAAACCGTGGATCTGATCCCCGGGAGTCAGTTTCACATCATTCGAAAGGCGGGCCATTTGCCTTGCGTGGAACAGCCCGAGGAATATGGCGCGATCCTGACGAGATTTCTCAGAGAGGTCGGTCATGTCTGACGTCGCCGACCAATTGCCCGGATTTCTCTGAACATGGCTGCAAGCGTTTTTGACAGCCCTCTCTTTTCTCAACTTTTCCCCACTGGCGAAACCGGGCGGCTCTTTTCTGACAGTGCCAGCATACGCGCGATGTTGTTGGTTGAAGGGGCATTGGCAAAGGCGCAGGGTGAGCTTGGTTTGATCCCTGAGATCAGTGCCGCCGCCATTCATCGTGCCACGCTCGAAATACAAATTGACCCAGGCGCGCTGGCGAAAGCCACCGGTGAAAACGGCGTGTCCGTCCCGGGGCTGGTGGCGGCCTTTCAGGCGGAAATGAATGCGCCCGAACACGCCCGATATCTGCATTGGGGAGCAACGTCGCAGGATATCATAGACACCGGGTTGATGCTGCGCTTACGTCAGGCACTGACCCTGGCCGAGGCTGAGTTGCGCAGGGTCCTTGAAAACCTCGGTCGTCAGGCAGAAGCCTTTGCCGACTTGCCGATGGCCGCACGCACCTATGGGCAGCAGGCGACGCCTACAAGCTGGGGCGCCGTTGTTGCTGCCTGGGGCGCGCCATTGCTGGACGCGCTGGACGCTCTGCCCGAGGTGCGCAAACAGAGCCTGTGGGTCTCTTTGTCAGGCGCAACTGGGACCGCTTCTGCCTTGGGTGAGTGTCCACCGGCACTCCGAACCGCCCTTGCCGATGGTCTGGGGCTGCAGGATCCGGGCCGCTCCTGGCATACGGATCGCGGCCCGCTATTGCGAATCGCGGGTTGGATGACGCAGGTCACGGCGCAACTGGGAAGTATGGGGCAAACCCTGACCGGAATGGCTGCAACAGAGTTACAAGAGGTCTCCCTGGGCGAGACCGGTGCGTCTTCGACAATGCCGCAGAAACAAAACCCAGTTGGGCCTTCCGTACTGACAGCGCTTTCCTATCAGATGGGGGGTCTGACAGCGGGTTTGCAGAAGGCCACGTCACATCAATTTCAGCGTGATGGGGCTTGCTGGTTCACTGAATGGATGGTGATACCGCAGATTGCGCTGACCTGCGCGGCGGCACTTCAACAAGCATCTGCGCTATCGGGTACGCTTCAACCCAACGCCCAAAACATGGCGTCATCGCTGCAAAGCGGCCTTGGGTTGATCCACGCCGAAACGCTCAGTTTTGCATTATGCGCGAAAATGCCGCGTCCCGCCGCAAAAAACGAAGTCAGGGCGCTTTGTGCCGAAGTGACCCGCACGGGAAAGACGCTTGCCGAACTTGCCCTGGCGAAGCACCCCGACTTGCCCAAATCTCTTTTCCAGCCCGACGCGCAACTTGGTCAAGCACCAGCGGACGCGCTCCGGTTCGCCGAGCGGGTTCGGGCGCTCTGAGTGATGCGCCCCGCGGTTCTTTTCATCCTCATCACCGTCATGCTGGATGCGATGGGGATTGGTCTGATCGTTCCCGTCATGCCGGATCTGATACAGGAGGTTCAGGGTACCGGACTGAGCAAGGCCGCGCTTTGGGGCGGCGTGCTCTCCACCACCTTTGCGCTGATGCAATTCGTCTTTGGTCCGATTATCGGCGGCTTGTCGGACCGGTTTGGCCGCAGACCTGTGCTGCTGCTCTCGCTCGTCGTCATGACATTTGACTATCTGGTAATGGCGGTGGCGGGCAGCATTTTCATTCTACTGTTAGGGCGCGTGATCGGCGGCATTACCGCGGCCACGCAATCAACGGCCAACGCCTATATGGCCGATATCTCCGGCCCCGAAGATCGCGCGGCAAATTTTGGACTGGTCGGTGCCGCCTTTGGCGTTGGTTTTGTCCTTGGACCATTGCTGGGAGGATTACTTGGCGAATACGGCACCAGAGCCCCCTTCTACGCCGCCGCGGCACTCGCCGCCATCAACGCGATTTTTGGCTACTTCATCCTGCGCGAAACGGTCACAGACGCGATTCGCCGCCCCTTTCGATGGTCGCGCGCCAATCCATGGGGCAGCATTCGCCAGTTGGGTAAACTGCCCGGCCTGCGGCCCCTGCTTCTGGTCTACTTCCTGTATCAGGTCGCTTTCATCGTCTACCCGGCAATCTGGTCGTATTTCGGCAAGGAACGATTTGGATGGGATCCCTCCACAATTGGCCTGAGCCTCGCGCTTTTCGGGATCATGCTGGCCATCGTCCAAGGCGGCATGATCCGGTTTGTTTTACGTGTACTTGGCGAAAGAGGCACCGTTCTTTACGGACATCTCTTTGATATCGCAGCATTTATGGCGCTTGCATTTGTCGCCAATGGCACGGTTGCTCTGATCCTGACGCCGCTGGCCGCCCTGGCAGCAGTCATCACCCCGGCACTGCAAGGGATCATGTCCAAAGCCGTCGGCAAGGATGCACAGGGCGAGCTACAAGGGGCACTGACCTCCGCCAGCGCACTGGCGATGATTCTGTCGCCCATGATGATGACCAGCGTCTTCGCCAGTTTCACATCAAGCACCGCACCGCTTTACCTGCCCGGCGCTCCTTTCCTGCTCTCGGCGGCGCTTATCGCATTGGGATTATGCGTCTTTGTGACCTTCTGGCCAAAACAAAGGACCGCAATGAATACGGAATAACAGCGACATCTGGTGTCGTGATGATGCTTGCACGCGCATCGGCATAGGGGCAGGTTCGTCGCAATGTTCAACCGCGCCCGCGCTCAAAGGAAAGTCAGCCGCCTCATGCAAACCATAAAAGCTGCCGTCTGTCGGGCCTTTGGCGCCCCACTTGAAATCGAGGATATCCAGCTGCGGCCGCCCAAATTAGGCGAAGTCGAAGTAACGCTGGATGCGGTAGCCATCTGCCATTCGGATATCTCCTACGCTGAAGGGGCCTGGGGAGGTTCGCTGCCGGCTGTCTACGGACACGAAGCGGCGGGAGTTGTCAGCAAAACCGGCGATGCCGTGCGCGGTCTCAAGGAGGGTGACAGCGTGGTCGTCACCCTGATCCGCGCCTGCGGCACCTGCGGTAATTGTGCGGGCGGCAAACCAACGCTTTGTGATACGCCTTATGACGGCGATCACGGACCGATCAAGACGGCTGAGGGCGGTAAACTGCATCAGGCGATGGCTACTGGAGGCTTCGCTGAAAAGGTCGTCGTGGATCAAAACCAGGTGGTGCGGATCGGCGACAACATTCCCAAAGATGCCGCATCCCTGATTGCCTGCGGTGTGATTACCGGCGTTGGGGCCGTGGTGAATGCAGCCCAGTTACGGGCGGGGCAGGATGTGGTTGTCATCGGTGCCGGCGGCGTTGGCCTCAACGCGATTCAAGGGGCCCGCATCGCTGGTGCGCGCCGTATCGTGGCGGTAGATATGAGCGCTGAAAAGCTTGAGATTGCGAAAGAATTCGGCGCAACTGACGGCGTGCTGGCAACGCAGGACAAACCCTGGAAAGCGGCTTTTGATGCCTTGGGCGGGCGCGGCGCAGATGCCGTCATTGTGACGGTTGGTGCCATTCCAGCCTACGATCAGGCACCGCGCTATCTGGGCACGGGGGGAAAGGTCATCATGGTCGGCATGCCTCATTCCGGTGCACAATCGAGCTATGAGCCGGTCATTCTGGCGGCTGTGGGCCAAGGCATGGTGGGCTCGAAAATGGGGGACGTGGTGATCCAGCGCGACATTCCCTGGATGGTTGATCTATATGCGCAGGGGCGGCTGAAACTGGACGAGTTGATCTCTGGACGCTGGCGACTGGAGCAGATCAACGAGGCGATTGCTGATACCAAATCCGGATCCGCACGCCGCAATGTCATTGTCTTTGACAGATAACTGGTGAGCCCGCCCCGTAAGGTGGGCTTCAGGCCACCGCCCGCTCAAAGGAAACGCGCATGAAACTCGCCGATCTCGACATTATTGTCACCGCCCCGCCTGCACCCGGCTGGGGTGGACGCTACTGGATTTTGGTCAAACTCACGACAGATGACGGCATTGTCGGCTGGGGCGAATGCTACGCCTCCTCCGTCGGACCAGAGGCGATGCGCGCGGTGATAGAGGATATCTATGCCCGTCACATGGCCGGTGAAAACCCCGAAAATATCGAAAAGATGTTTCGCCGCGCCTATTCATCCGGTTTCACCCAGCGCCCCGATCTCACGGTGATGGGCGCATTTTCGGGTCTGGAAATCGCCTGCTGGGACATTCTCGGCAAAGCCCGCAACCGACCGGTCTGGGCGCTTTTGGGTGGGCTGATGAATGACCGCATCCGCGCCTACACATATCTCTACCCGCAACCCGAACACGACATGACTGATTTCTGGACATCCCCGGAGATGGCAGCTGAAAGTGCCTCGGCCATGCTCGCCAAGGGCTACACAGCCGTCAAATTCGACCCGGCAGGCCCCTATACGCTGCGGGGCGGCCACATGCCCGCCATGAGCGATATCTCCCAATCCGTCGCCTTTTGCAAAGCGATCCGAACGGCTGTCGGCGACAGGGCTGACCTGCTTTTCGGCACACATGGCCAATTCACCACCGCAGGTGCGATCCGGCTGGGGCAAGCGCTGGAGCCCTTTTCACCCCTCTGGTTCGAAGAGCCCGTGCCGCCCGATGCGGTTGAGGAAATGGCCAAGGTCGCCCGCAGCGTGCGCATTCCCGTGGCGACCGGTGAAAGACTGACAACCAAGGCCGAATTTGCCGCTGTGCTGCGCGCCGGTGCCGCAACGATCCTGCAACCCGCCTTGGGGCGCGCGGGCGGCATCTGGGAGATGAAGAAGGTCGCGGCCATGGCGGAAGTCCACAACGCCCAGATGGCACCGCATCTTTATGCCGGACCCATCGAATGGGCCGCCAATATTCATCTGGCCGCCTCAATCCCCAATTTGCTGATGGCCGAGACCATCGAAACGCCCTTTCACGACGCGCTGATCAAGAGCAGCATCCAGGTGGAGAACGGCTTCATTACTCCGCCGCAAGCGCCGGGCCTCGGCATTGACGTTGACGAAGATCTGGCACGCGCGCATCCCTACACCGGCAGCGGGCTGCACTTAGAAATGCGCGAAGAGCCCTGTGACTATGTGAACGGCAATGCTTTTGAGGGCGGTGCCCCGGCACCAAAACCCTGAGATCAGGTCCGGGCCGCCTCAAACGCCGCCCAGACCGCTTCGAAGTCTTCAAATGTGATCTGCTTTCCCTTGACCGCGTCAAAGACGATCTTTTCGGAGCGCATCAGCGTTGCGATGGCCTCGCCAAGATGCGGGACAACCGCTTCGGGGATCACCACAGCACCGTGCCGGTCAGCATGTACCAATGCCCCCGGTGTGACCGTCATGCCAAAAATATCAACCGGCTGATCAAAGTCGATCACATGTACAAACCCGTGGCTGGGGCCGATGGAACCGGCCACCACCGAAAACCCTCCGGGCATATCACCCAGATCACGCATGACACCGTCTGTTACCGCGCCCGAGAGCCCAAAAGCCTTGTGAATATTGGTGTTAACCTCGCCCCAATAGGCTCCGATGGCACCCGGTACATCCATATCCTGTATAACCGCCACGCCCGGGCGTGGCCCCTCGGACATGTATTTATAGTAGGCCATGCGGCGGGTCTTGATGACCTCGGTCGGCTCCTGTGGCGGCGTGACCGCCTGAATGCGCGCCGTACGGGCGTGACCCACAATCGCCGGGGCTTCGGGCGCCGAACACAGCATGGTGCCACGGGTGAACGCATTGAACCCGCGCTTGCCCTCGGCCACTTCGATCGCGTTGCAGACCGTGGGCGTATCGACGCGGCGCAACAGTTCCAGAAGTGCGTCGTCCATCATCGTTCCCCCGCCAGTTTTGCGCCCTCCGAGAGAGCGCCGAGTTTCGCAAAGGCAATCTCCGGATCGACAGAACCAAATCCCGCAAATGTGCCAAAACCGCAATCCGACCCGGCAATCACGCGATCCTCGCCCACAATCGACGTGAACCGTTCGATCCTTTGGGCCACAAGTTCAGGGTGCTCCACAAAGTTGGTTGTCGTATCGACAACGCCCGGCACCAGCACCTTGTGATCCGGAATGTCCGATTTGCGATCCCGGAACACGGTCCATTCATGCGCATGGCGCGGATTTGAAGTCTCAAAGAGCACATAGCGGGCCTTGGCGGACATCAGCACGTCAAAGACTTTATCCATGCCAATATCGCAGACATGGGGACCCTCGTAATTGCCCCAGCAAATGTGAATGCGCACGCGGTCCTCGGGCACATCCTGCAACGCGTGGTTCAGGGCTTCCACATGAGCGGCGGCGATCTTGAGAAATTCCGCATCACTCAGATCATTGAAAAGCATGTGTCGCGAAAGCGCCAGATCGGGGCAATCAAGCTGCACGTCGAGCCCGGCGGCAACAATGGTCTGATATTCTTCGCGCATCGCATCGGCGAGGGCCGCAAGATAGGCCTCCCGCGTCTTGTAAAAATCATTTTGCAGGAAAAGCGAAATGACACCGGGCGAGGCCGCGTTCATGAAACCATGTGTCGCGCCATGCTCGGACATGGCCGCCTTCAGATTGTCGATATCCTTTTGCAACTCCCCCTGCCCCTTGGATCTGACCTGCCCGGTGCACATGGGTCGCGCGTATTGCGGTGTGCCACCATCTGCCGCCAAGCGTTTGAGAAAGCTGGGGAATCTCTTTAGGTCCGCCGGTGCGTTACGCGGGCTGTCGCCCGAAAACCCTGTGTAGCGATCCTTGACATAGGTGGCATAGGAAATCTTTGAAGTCTCGCCATCGCTGACAATATCCACGCCCGCTGCGACCTGTTTGGCAACCGTTTGCGAGACCGCTTGCGTCATCGCCGCATCGAAGGCCGCCGGATCATAAGGTTCCTCACGTTCACGGGCGAAAATGAAATCCACGACCTTCTGCGTGCGCGGCAGGCTGCCGACATGTGTGGTGAGAACTGTCATGGCGCGCTCCATGTGGGACCAGCCGGATCATCGGTGCCGAGGATGTGATAAAGCGCGGCCTCACCGGTCATGGAAGGCACCGCGTTGTGCATCAGGTTTTCAGGAACCGACATTGTGTCGCCGGGTGCCAGTGTTGCAGCCCCTCCTTCCCAGGCGACCTTCCAATGGCCGGTAACCGGCATCAGGACCGAGGCACGATCATGCTGGTGCATGTCTGCCGACGCCGAGGCGCGTGTCATCAGTGACACCTCGAACCCCGGTTTATCACGCAACATGGCGTCAGCCCCAATCACACGGGCCGGAGTCTTGTCTGCCAGGGCCACCATGTCCCAGTACCGCGCCACATGATTGGGGATAACATCGGCTGTGGCAGATTCGGGATAGCGGGCCAGTTCCGCCTCCGAAAGCACCGGCATCGCCTTCACACCGGATGGCAGAGACTGGCCCTGTTTGGTGTCGTAGAGCTTGCCTTCTTCAGACAGAACCAGCCCGTGTTCGGCAGCATCCTCGATTACCTGCGGTGCCCAGATCACACCACCACCCGCATCATCACCGCCAAGGATGGCCATGATCATCCCGTAGTCATTGCCGATGTTTTCAAACCCGCGAAATATACCCGTGGGGAGGTTGAAAATATCCCCTTCGTCCAGAATGACTTCGCCGGCATCGCCCCAACGGCCCCAGAAAAACCGCCAACGCCCCTTGAGGACAAAAAACACCTCCGCCGTTCGGTGGCTGTGCAGGGAGTTGCGACACTTCGGCGGCTGGCCCGCGGCACCGATGTTGAACCCGTGCGGGATTGATATGTGAACATGCTGATCAGGGCTTTCAGAGACGCCACCGCCGATGATGGTGAAATTTTCCTTCTGGTCGCTGCCGGGCGTGTGCGCGTCAATGAACGCGGTCTTGCAGGGCTTCAGATCGCCATAGCGAACGATGCGGGTTTCCATTTCGGCGGGGGTCATTCAGCTATCTTTCTTCAGGGTTTCGCGCAGGCTGGCCAGCTCATTGGCAAGACGCGCATTTTCGGATTCGAGCCGTTCAAGTTCGGGCGCGACAAGCGCCGCGATCTCAGCTGTATCAAATCGGGGAGTGATAAATTGCGGGCAATTCCAGTCGAATGCCGCAATCCTGATGGTCATGAGGCGCTCGACCTTGCCCTGTTCATCGCTGGCCAGTGCTTGCGCAAGGTCGGGCGCGGCCGTCGCATCAACCAGGGTCGCGTGACCGATCAGTTTCAAGCGCGTTTTTCGCGGATAATCCGTGGCAAAAAGGGACACGCGGTCGTCGTTTTTCAGATTGCCCGTGCTCACATATTGTCTGTTGCCACGATAATCCGCAAAGCCGATGGTTTGCGCATCCAGCACCTTGAGAAATCCGCGTGGCCCACCGCGATGCTGGACATAAGGCCAGCCTGTCTCCGAAACCGTGGCAACGTAGATTGACGTGCGCGAGGTCAGAAACGCGATTTCATCGTCGCCCAACCCGTCAGGGGCGCCCCGCGCCACCATACGCGCATTGGCGTCACGTGATCCACGCGCTTCCTGCTCCGCTTGGACGGCAGGCGTGAACATGAGGGATCCGAAAGGTTCCATCACGTCACCCGGTGTGCAGCAGGATCTGTTTCCAGATCGTTGTTTCATCGAATATGACGTATTCCCGGCGCAACCCCCAGGGGCCGAATTCCGCGTGGCTGATGCCCAGCAAATAGACCTCGGCTCCTGTGGGCGCGCCAAACCGCCCCCAGCCTGAATGTTTGCCATGCAACGACCAGCGCAGGGCAGCGCGCGGCGGCATCATCGCATCGTCGCGGCCAATCTGATGGTCAATCCGGAACTGCGCGTCAGGGAAAGAGGCGCGCAGCCCCATCCAGAACTGATCGGCATCGCCGTGGCTGTGTCCGGTCATGCCGCCGGGGTATTCCAGATGGGCGGCGCGATCATATTCGGCCCCGACGGCTGCCATATCCGCACCCATGATCCGCGTCAGGATGTCGGCGTACTTTGCACCCCAGGGGTTGTCATTGCCCCGGCCCTTATAGGGCCCGGGTTGATCCGTTGCCGGGCTCAGCGGTTTGACGCAAGCCTCCGCCCCTCCTTCCCGCGCGATCAGATCGGCGGCATATGCCTTGGGCTCCCATCCCAGTTGCCGGACAATCGCCCCCTGATCGCGGATCAGCCATTCATCGTTGATCTGGTTGTTGATGGCATGACAGTCCGCCAGAATGCGGTAAGTCAGCTTCTTGCCGGTCGCCTTGCCGTAAACGCCATCATGGGCATGTGTTGCCGTGCTCAGCAACCGGTGCGAGGATAACATCCCCTCTTCAGGTGTCCCTGACCAGATCACATCCTCCCCCAGCAAGGTTCTGTCGGGAAATTCCGCCAAAGTGGCCATGGTCGCACCAATCACATTCTGATTGCCAATGACTACGGAAGCAGGTGAGCGCACCACGATATCGTCTGAATAATACTGGTGCAGGGTCGCAATGCCGCGATCCTCCCAGATTTCCCGGGTGATCCCGATGATGTAATCGGGAAAGTCCTTGAACTTCGGATCGAAGCCTTTCATGAGCGTTTATTCCTCAGGTTTGCGGGCGGAGCCGCGGATAATCAAGGGGCCATCCAGCGCGATCCGCCGAGGCGCATCATCTGCTTCGGTAAGGCGGGCGAGCAGTGCCTCAACCGTTGCTGCGACCATGCGATTGGCCGGTTGGCGCACGGTTGTCAGATCGTAACTGGGCCAGTGCGACAGGGTCACATCATCGTACCCCACAACCGACACATCCTGCGGTATGCGCAGGCCCAACTCGTATCGCAGCACATCCATCACGGCAAAAGCCATGTGATCATTCGCCACAAATACAGCGTCCGGACGGTCTTCGGTCGCAAACATTTCGCGGGCCGCCGCCTGCGCGGTCTCAAAGTTGAAATTGCCGACACCGCGCGCAAAGAGCTTCATGCCTGCTGCCGCCAGACCGGCAACAAACCCCTTTTCACGGTCAATTTGCGTGGATGCATCCTCCCAGCCCGCGATATGCGCGATGCGGGTATGTCCGCCCGCAATCAGAAAATCCGCCAGTTTTCGGCCCCCCGCCAAATTGTCTGATGTCACACTAGTGAGGCGATCATCATATTGGTGACGGTTGAACAGAACGATGGGAATGCCCAGGCCCTCACAGCGTTTGGTCAGATCGTTCGAAAGACCCACCGAGGCGGCGATGATCGCATCGACCTGATAATCCAATAGCTCGTCAATCACCGATTGTGTGGCGTCATGATCGTTCGATGCCATGAAAACCAGAACGTGGTAACCCTCGGCCTGCAACGCTTTGGACAAGCGTTCAATCGCTTCCGGGTAGAACTGGTTTTCCAGATAGGCCGCGACCAGACCGATGATGCGACTGCGCCCGGTGATCAGCGAGCGCGCGATCACATTGGGCCTGTAGCCCAGTTGCGCCGCCGCCTTGCGCACCTTTTCCGCGGTCCCCTTGCTGACGGAAGCACCGGGTGTGAAAACCCTGCTGACAGCGGATCGGCTGACGCCGGCTTTTTCGGCCACTTCCAGAGAGGTCACTTTACCCATCAGCCTGCTGTCCACCCGCCATCAATCATCATAGAGGTGCCGGTGACCATGGCCGAGGCATCTGAGGCCAGAAAGAGGGCCGCCCCCATGATGTCTTCAATCTCGCCCACGCGGGGCAGTTTGATCTTGTCCATGATCCAGGCAAGGCGTTCGGGGTTGTCGAGTGTCACTGCCGACAGTGGCGTGCGAATGAACGTGGGGCAGATCGTATTGATCCGGATGCCTGATTTGCCCCATTCGATTGCCATCGATTTGACCATGCCTTCCAGCGCATGTTTGGACGCGCAGTAAACCGCGCGGTCCACACCGCCCACATGACCCATCTGACTGGAAATATGGATGATCGAGCCGCGTTTTCCGGCCGACATCAGAGCTTTTGCCGCCTCGGCGGACAGAAAATACGCCCCCCGCAAATTGACATTCATCACCGCGTCAAAATCATCGGGCGTGGTCTCCAAGGCGGGTGAATGACGTGCCAGCCCGGCAGAATTGACCACAATGTCGAAGGGCGCGTCAAAGACAGCGGGCAAAGCGGCCACATCTGTCTGATCAAGCGGCAGGGCTTCGACGGACCAGCCTTGCGCGGCCATAGCATCGACCGAGGCTTGCAGCACGTCCAACCGCCGCGCGGCGCACACGACATGGGCCCCTGCTTCCGCCATGGCCGCGGCACAGCCCAGCCCGATGCCAGACGACGCTCCGGTCACCAGCGCGCGTTGACCGGTCAGGTCAAACTTTGGCGTTCTCGGCAAATCCATCAGAGGGCCACTCCTGTTTCAGGGTCAAATCCCGCGCGGGCCTTGTTGAACTCGCGTAGACGCGCAAAAACATCGACCCCAATCTGATCATACATCTGCAACAGATCAACCAATACCCAGTTTTCACGGATCAACCCGTTTTCCACGCGCCAGAAATCCAGAGAACGCATTTCAATCTTCTGCCCCGTCGGCGCGATGCCTAGCCAGCCTTCTTGAGTGATAGATTGATACATGTTTGGCCAGCCGGTGACAGCGGCGTAATTTGCCTCCCCAAAGAAGTGGTATTCGATCTCGTCCACATATTGCCCCCGATCCGGCATCGCCTTGAGGAAGGGGATCTGGTGCCAGTTTCGAAACCCTTCGATGCCGCGACCACTGCCAATGCCCGAAGGCCCGTACCACATCAGTTTGGAGTGCCAGAAACGGTCCATTTCCATGACCTCCGGCCCGCCCTCGGAAGGGTGTTTCTTGAGATAATTCAACGCATCGATGATTTGCTGGCATGTTGCCATACCCGCCGCTGGATCATGCGGGCCGGAAATGATGCCATCATTACTGGCGGGCGCAGGTATATGCCATTCGCGCCCCAGCGATGGCGTCATCGGCCAGGCATTTGCCTGCATCATCACCTCGGGAATGTCCCAGATCGCCTGCATTTCAACGAGCTGCCCCTCAACAAAGCGGAAGAACTCGTGAAACCGCATGTGGACGATATGCCCTGTCGCCGGAATGTCGCGCCAGGGCCTGTGAAACGTGCTGCAATAATACCCGCCGCAGCCAACCCATTGATGACCCTCCGGCGTGGCCCCGGCCATCACAATGAAATCCCGCCGTTCAAGGTCGGGAAGTGCCCGCTGCAAGGGGACAAAGGCCGTGTCGACGAAGGCGTCAACGCCCTGCATGGTCTCAAATGGGAAGGACAGGCGAAACATTGCATCCGGCGCGGAAATATCCTGCAGCGTTCTGCGCAATGCCTTGATATCAAAATCATAAAGTGCAGCGCGAAAGGGGGCGATCAGCTCTTTGTGGTATGTGGGCAAATCCGTCATGCGGCGGATCTTTCGAGGCGGGTAAAGAGATCGACACCCATCTGCGCAAAGAGATGCACCATGTCCACAAAGACCCAGTTTTCGGTGAATTTTCCACCGGTGCGCAACCAGAAATCCAGGCCCGAAACCTCGATGGGATTGCCCGTTGCCGGATGACCCAGATAAGTCCCGCTGTGCGTCCCGATGACCCCTTTGGGACCAGAGGCGGCCAACAGACGATCCTCTGCAAACAGGCTTTCCAGATGCATCACCTTGCGGTCGGGAAAGGCGATTAACCAGGGATTTTGATGCAGGGTTTCGAACTCGCGCAAGGACAGGCACGCCCCGATGCCGCCGGGGCCGTACCATTTGACATTCGGGTGAAAAAACCGGGCCATCCCCATGCTGCCAAGGTCATTTTCGTCGTAGCGGTTGAGACCGCCAAAGATGAAATTCCGCCCGAAATCAAGTGTCTCGCGGGTTGCGACATCGCTTTGGGCCCCTGTAAGCACCGCGTCATAGGCCGTCGCCGCCGGGAAAACATGCAATGCCCCGCGCGGTTTGGGCAGCACCGGCATGCCAATCTGGTCGCACCAGTCGACGAAATCCCAGATCGTCTGCGCATGGGTAATCTCGCCCGCATCGTCAAAACGCAGGAATTCACCCCATCTGATCCGCAAATCGGTCTGTGTTGCCGGGATACCGAAGGCCGATGCCGTTGCCCGCCCGGTGTAGTACCCGGTGCCAGCGACCCACCACGCGCCATCTTCGGCACCGGTCTCATGCGCCTCGGAGGCACCGCCCATGAAAATATGCACGTCCCGTTTCAGATCAGGGATCGCGGCGCGCAACGGGGCGAAAAACCGGGAAATCACCGCCTCCGCATCGGGTTGCACCCCGATGGGTTCCGGCGCTTGCCAACGGGTGAGCGCTGGCAAAAGCGCACGCGCGCTGTCAGGATCGGTGTCGAGCGCCGTCCAAAGCGCCAGCGCCTTGTCCTTGTTGCGCTGATTGGCGTCCATGCAGGATTACTCCGCCGCTTCCTGCACCGGTGCGCCGGTGCCATAGGGAACATTAACCCCGCCATAGCGTCGCACACGCAGATTGCACTGCTCCGCATGACCGACAAAGCCTTCCAGCATGCACAGACGCGAGCCATAAGCCCCGATTTCTGCGGCCGCCTCATCGGTGAGAACCTTCTGATAG